>CAMWHE010000006.1 GCA_947173955.1 uncultured Bacteroidales bacterium
GCGGAGAGAGAGGGATTCGAACCCCCGGAGGTGTTACCCTCAACGGTTTTCAAGACCGCCGCAATCGACCACTCTGCCATCTCTCCTTTTGTATATCGACAAGTTTGGTCGCGATTACGGGTGCAAAGGTAGAGAGTCTTTTGAAACTATGCAAATATTTTTGTCTCTTTTTTTATTTCTGTGAGAATTTTGATTTATATGCAGACTCTCATACTACGAATACATATAGTTTTTTTATTTTTATGCAACTTTCAAGCTGAATCAGCTACATATAAGTGTATGAATAACGATGCGACACGACAACGGCTCTTTGATCAGATCCTGAATGAATATTCCGGAATGGTCGACCGTATATGCTATATGTACAGCAATAATTCGGAAGACCAGCGGAAGGATCTCTATCAGGAATGTATGCTTAACATCTGGCAGGGTCTACGAAACTTCCGCGGAGACGCCAAGCTGTCAACGTGGCTCTACCGTGCCTGCATCAATACGTGTGTTACCTCGTTTCGCCGTCACAGCAAGCACAGCTCCACCCTACCCCTCGACCAGGCTATCACAATGACCGCCGACGAATCGTCACGACCGGATGACCTCAAAGAGCTGTATCGTCTGATAGGAATGCTCGGAGATATCGACAAGGCGATAATCATGATGTGGCTTGACGAAAACAGTTATGACGAGATAAGCGAAGTGACAGGCATGACACGCAATACTGTCGCATCGAGAATACGACGCATCAAAGAGCGTCTCGTAAAATTCAGCAATAGCTAATAATTTGGTTCTATGGATATAGATTTCGAACAATTAAAACGCCAATGGGCTGAACAATCGGCACGTATAGAGCGATTGGAGGCTCAGAACGAAAAACTGCGGCACAAGCTGTCATCATCATCAAACATGACGCTGCGTGACAAGCTGATACGTGACTATAAGATATTTCTCTTTGTATCCATAATACTCGTACCGATCACATTCAGCACATTTCCTCTCTGCGACTTTCCATGGATGATGACGGTATCGTTCGCTCTGCTGTTCGCCCTTGAATCCATTGCGAACGGATATATTCTGAAGCTACTTAAGGACATAGATTTCACTTCACAGACTACGCGTGAGGCTCTTACCCGGGTCATTCACCTGCAAAAGAGCAGAAGCCGCCTGCAGATAATTTTTATTACGCTGACGATACCGGTGCTGACCTATGGCTTTTATGTATTCGGGACTATTGACAAGGATATGATCTGGAGCGGACTTCTGGGAGGTATATTCGGAGGAATAATCGGAGCCATAAAAGACCGGCAGATCCGACAGATCATCCGTCGGATGAAAGCCGAACTTGAGGAGATGGATCGGGAAGAATAGTCCTGATTTACTAACAAGATAATAGAATGAGTGCCGACAGAGACTATCCGTCGGCACTCTGAATTTTAGCGGCCGTTGTCGTCAATCAGGCCTTTGATTCTCTTGTTCAAGAGCGTTTCGTCATTGAGTTGCTCAAGAGTCAGATGCATTCGGTAGCGCCAGTAGTGACGTGAGTTGGCCGGAACATTGATCTGCTCTTCAAGCGGATTCTGGCGTCGAATTGTTCCGTCGATCGAGAGCCAGTCCTGGAGAGGCATAATGCACAACATCGCAGGCGAGGCGAGATGCTGGCTGACAATTTTCTCGCAGATCCACGGCTCTGCAAAATATGGAGCTTCGCCATGTTCATGTAGAACCTGATGATAATACGCTTCGGTTGTATTCCGGTCTTCCTCCCACCACTGGCGTATGCCGCCCATGTCATGGGTAGACGTAGTGCATACAGTGTGGTACGGATAATCGGCCGGATTGCCAAACCGGCAGTTGGGATCCTTGGGCATACGCTGGATATCGAGTGTCAGAATCTTCAGATCATTCATCACAGCCGGCACACAGTGAGGTATCATACCCAGATCCTCCGCACAGGTCAGCATGCGCGTAGCATCAATCAGCGGAGGCAGTTTCCACATAGCCTTGTGATACCAGAAATCGTCATGGCGGTGATAGTAGAAATCGTTGTACATCCGGTCGAAGCACCAGCGCTGATAATCATTGAGCGCCCGATACTGGAATGTAGATGAAGCAGAGATACGCGGATGGTATTTGGATTTCTCATAAGGATCCTCGATAAACAGGACATCGTCAATCAGGCACATCAGCCCGTTGCATATACGGGTGTTCCGCTCGTCCTTAGGCAACTCGGCAAACAGGGCGGCAACCTTACGCTGGGTAGCGACTTCAGGCTTCAACTCATAGCGGCCATATCCGGTGTGATTCAGGTAGCGGCCTTTTACTTCATCGGTCAGATCTCCGAACACGTCGCCGAGCATCCAGTCCATGATATAGGGATGGGTGTACACGTCAACATCCATATGGAAATCAAAGTCACGCATCATCTCAACAGGAGAGAGGGGCAATGCCGGATTGAATACTCCGAGCAATCCGTGTATCGCATCCATCGGGATCTGCCATATACGGAAAAATCCGAGTACATGGTCGATTCGGTAGGCATCGAAGTATTCAGACATCTTTCTGAAGCGGGCCTTCCACCATGCAAACCCGTCGCGGGCCATCTCTTCCCAGTTATAGGTCGGGAAGCCCCAGTTCTGTCCCAGCACGGAGAAGTCATCCGGCGGCGCACCGGCCTGACAGTCCAGATTGAAAAGTCGCGGTGAAATCCATGCATCGACGCTTGTGCGCGAGATGCCGATCGGAATATCGCCTTTTATAGCCACACCCTTGCTGTGTGCATACTCCCTGACATGACGGAGCTGTCGGTCAAGATTATACTGTTGATAGCATACAAAGTCAATCTCTTTCTTATTATCTTTGATAAAACGCTCCACGCGTGTCTGATCATACACGGCATAGACATCCCAGTTGGAGAAATCCGGTGTGCGATATTTATCTCTTAGCACGCAGAAAGCCGCATAAGGCAAGAGCCAGTCGGAATTGGCCGACATAAAATCAGCAAAATCTTTGCTCTTAATCACTTTAGCACCTTCCTGCTCAAAGATTTCACGGGTGTAGGCTGTTTTCAGATTATTGACCGCCTCATAGTCAACCTCCTTAAGCGCGTTCAGTTCCTTACGCTTTTCTTCGTAATATGCCATCCGCGACTTATCGGCAAGCAGACCGAGCGCCTCAAGGCGGAGATACATCGGATGGAGGGCGAAAGTCGAATTGGCATTGTAGGGATACGAGTCGGTCCAGGTGTGGGTCATTGTCGTATCGTTGATGGGCAGAATCTGGATAAAGCGCTGATCGGTGAGGACAGCCCAGTCGACCATCTTTTTCAGGTCGTAAAAATCGCCGACGCCAAAGTCATCTTCACTTCTGAGTGAGAATACAGGAATTGCCACACCGGCACCGCGCCACCTCCGGGTGTCATCTTCATACGGACGAATATTGATCCTGACAGCCGCGCGACGGTCGACACTGCCCAGATCAAGCACCCGGTTGTGTCCGCTTTCCCATGCGACTACCTTCCGGCTATCTTTCTCGACCTTGACCAATTTGTACTCAACCCGCTCCGGCAGACGACTGAACGGAATATTAACGGTCCAGACCGGGAAACAGGCATCATTCATCGCCTGCGCTTTCTGCGGATCCCAACCGCCGAGTTCAGGACAATCACCGCATACAACCAGTTCACACTCTGAATCAATCTTCGGAGCCTCGACAGAAAGCATCAGATAGCGTGCGCGCAGAGACAGGCGTTGAGAGTGGCCGGATCTGCGATTTATACATTCGGTAAAAGCCTGCGAGAAAAATGGCTTGTCATAAGGGACATCCTGCCATCTGTCGTACACCTCATATTCTGATGCCGACTTACCGGCCACAAATGTGTGGGGACTCCCCCACTCGCTCCTTACTATGCGTTCTCCGCGCTTTACCTCATAAGTATATTCAAGCGTATTCGCTTCAGTCTCGACTGTCAGCACCCATTTTGAGGTGCCGGTCAGCATCATTTCCCGGCAGTCGGCGTCAGGTGCAAGGAGTCGCAGATACAGACTCTCACCCCACTGTGTGCGATAATCAATTGCAAAATGTATAGTCATAACCAATCATATTTATAGTCAGAACAAACGGATTATCCACACTTTGAAGTGCCGCACGAAGTGCATATCAGGCATCCCTCCTGATAAATAAGTGTCTCCTGGCCGCAATTAGGACAGCACTGTCCGGAAGCCTTCGTTCCGTTGGGGAGATATTTCTTGAGGGCACGTTCGACACCCATTTTCCATGTATTGATCGACTGACTGTCGAGTTCAAGACCTCCTACAAGTTTGAGAACCTGATCAATAGGCATCTGATAACGGAGCACCCCGGAGATGAGCTTGGCATAATTCCAGTATTCGGGGTTGAACTTGTCGCTCAGACCTTCGATCGTAGTCTTGTAACCGCGTTTGTTGACGAACTGGAAGTCATAACGCTTGTTGCCTTCGGCATCCACAGCCTTGATAATCTTGCCGTGAGTTACTGACTTGGGACAGAATATACCATCCTCATCATCTGCAAGACCTGTGAAAATCTCATAGGGTTTCCCATCAACGAGACCGACAAAAGCGATCCACTTTTCCTTGTTGTTCTGGAAGCGAACGACGTCAGCCTCCAGCTCAATAGGACGCTTGCCGATATGGATTGGCTCCGGAGCAGTAGCCGAAGGCTTCTTCTCAAGCGCGACAAGCACACCGGAGCGGGAACCGTCGCGATATACTGTACATCCTTTGCATCCCGATTTCCATGCCTCGACATAGAGACGGTTGACAAGCTCCTCGGAAACATCGGCCGGCAGATTGATCGTAACTGAAATCGAGTGATCCACCCATTTCTGTACACGGCCCTGCATCTTGACTTTCTCTATCCAGTCAACGTCATTGCTCGTAGCCCCTGCATATGGCGAACGGGCTACAAGTTCGTTAAGTTCTTCCTGTGTGTAGTCATCCTTCACCTCGATTCCGTTGATATTCATCCAGTCAATAAATTTCGGGTGGTAGACGATATATTCCTCAAATGAGTCACCATTCTCGTCGGTAAAGTCGACTCGCACAGAGGTGTCATTGGGATTGACCTTACGGCGGCGCTTATAGACCGGAAGGAATACGGGTTCGATTCCCGAGGTCGTCCGGGTCATGAGGCTGGTAGTACCTGTGGGAGCAATTGTAAGACAGGCTATGTTGCGACGGCCATATTTGGTCATAAGGTCATACAGCTCCGGATCTTCTGCTTTCAGACGATTGATATACGGGTTGCTTTTTTCGCGTTCAGCGTCATAGATTTCAAAAGCGCCGCGTTCTTTCGCCATCTCGACCGACGAGTGGTATGCAGCAAGAGCCAATGCCTTATGAACGCGCTCAGAAAAATCGGTAGCTTCCTTAGTACCATACTTCAGACCGAGAGCGGCAAGCATATCGCCTTCGGCTGTCGTTCCGACACCGGTACGGCGACCTTTAAGAGTCTTTGCCTTAATTTTAAGCCAGAGATTGCGCTCAGTGCTCTTCACTTCTTCTGTCTCGGGATCGGAATCAATCTTTTCAAGGATTTTGTCAATCTTCTCCATCTCAAGATCGATGATGTCGTCCATGATGCGCTGAGCCTTGGCTACATGCTTGCGGAAGAGATCAAAATCAAATTCGGCCTGAGGTGTAAACGGATTCTTTACATAAGAATATAAGTTGATAGCCAGCAGTCGGCAGCTGTCATAGGGACACAGAGGAATCTCGCCGCACGGGTTGGTGGAAATTGTGCGGAAACCCAGATCAGCGTAACAGTCGGGAACTGCTTCTCGGGTAATAGTATCCCAGAACAACACTCCGGGCTCAGCCGACTTCCATGCATTATGTATGATCTTGTTCCACAGAGCAGCTGCATCAATCTCCTGTGTGATAGACGGCTCGGAGGAATCCACAGGGAACTGCTGAACGTACGGAATACCCTCTGTTGCTGCTTTCATGAAGTCGTCGTCGATTCTTACAGACACATTCGCACCGGTAATCTTTCCCTCAGTAAGCTTGGCGTCAATAAACTTCTCGGCATCCGGATGCTTGATGCTGACAGTCAGCATCAGTGCGCCACGGCGACCGTCCTGAGCCACTTCGCGGGTTGAATTCGAGTATCTTTCCATGAACGGCACGAGGCCGGTCGAAGTCAGAGCCGAGTTCTTCACCGGTGTACCCTTGGGACGGATGTGTGACAGGTCATGGCCTACGCCTCCGCGGCGTTTCATCAGCTGTACCTGCTCTTCGTCAATACGGATAACGCCTCCGTAGGAGTCAGGCGTACCGTCCAGACCGATAACAAAGCAGTTGCTCAGCGATCCTACCTGATAGTCATTACCGATACCCGACATGGGGCTTCCCTGAGGGACTATGTAGCGGAAATCCTTAAGATAAGAAAAGATTTCCTCATGCGACATTGGATTAGGATACTTCGACTCGATACGTGCGATCTCGGTTGCAATACGATGATGCATATCGTCAGGAGTCAACTCAAAAAAGTTACCGTAAGAATCCTTCAGGGCATATTTACTTGCCCAGACACGAGCAGCCAGACCGTCTCCGCCAAAATACTTAAGCGTGGCGTCATAGACCGTATCGTAGTCATATTTTTCTTTTTCCACTGTGATAATATGTTATTGGTTTTTAATAAGCGATAAATGCGATTGCAAAGATTAAAAAAATATCCCGGTAACACAAAAATGTTTTTCGTTTATATAGTGTTTTTAGGCAAAGTTTCCCATTTTAAAACATTATCATGTTGACTGAAAGCAAGATAAAGTTATCAACATTTTATCAATGTTTTCCATTTAAATAACTTTAGACAATTCAAATTTGTCACACTCATAATATTTCTGTAAATTCGCTTCACTAATATAACATTTCTGACAGATGAAAAATGAAAGTTACTGGACTGACCGGCGTACAATCAGGCGCTATTCAGATCGCCCGGTAAGCGATGCACTTTTAAAAGATATGTTGCAAAAAGCCGCTCATGCGCCCACAACCGGCAATATGCAGCTTTACAGCGTCATTATTTCCAGAACTGCCGAGGAAAAACACGCTCTCGCGGCAGCCCACTTCAACCAGCCGCAGGTAGAAGGCTGTTCCGCAGTCCTGACTTTTTGCGCCGACCTCAACCGAATGACCCGATGGTGCCAGGTCAGGAAAGCCGATCCGGGATTTGACAATCTGCAGTCGCTTATTGCCGCTATACTCGACACGTCGCTGATTGCCCAGCAATTCAACACCATCGCCGAGCAAAACGGACTTGGGGTATGTATGCTGGGGACCACGACTTACAATGCGCCCCAGATTGCAAAAGCACTCGGTTTACCCTCTCTGGTAGTTCCTGTAATAACCCTTACTGTGGGTTATCCGGCTGAAAGTCCGGAGGATTGCGGACGCCTGCCGGTGGAAGCATTTATCCACAACGGCCGCTACAACGATTATACACCCGAATCGATTGACAAGCTTTACAGCGAAAAAGAGGCACGCGAGGACTCAAAACGTTTTGTTGAAGAAAACGATAAAGAGACATTGGCTCAGGTATTTGCCGACGTGCGCTATCCAAGAAGCAACAATGAACACTTCTCGACAACATTCATCGAGTATCTGAACTCCATCGGAATAAAGATCTGAATGAGTATGAGGCGGCCTTATTTCAACAAGGCTGCCTCAATCTTGCTTACATCATCCTGAAGCTGCTTCTCCAGAGGAAGACGCTCCTCGATGTTCTTGCAGGCATACAGCACTGTCGCATGGGTGCGTGACAGGCGTGTACCGATAGCCGTCAGCGGCATCTTCGCGTGCTTTTTAGCCATATACATCACCATCTGGCGCGCATCTGAAATCTCGCGCTTGCGTGTCTTGGAAAAAATATCGTCAGGCTCGATATTATAGTAGGAGCTGACGCTCTCGGTGATCATCTCAAAATTCAGCTGCTTACGCGATACTTTGACCGCATTGCTAAGCACACTACGCGCCAGTTCAACGGTTATGTCCTTTGAAAGCACTGTGGCATGCGCGAGGAGAGAGACGATAATGCCTTCAAGCTCACGGATGCTGCTCGTCACATTCTCCGCTATAAAGGTAAGCACATCCCGGCTTATATCCAGACCCTCGATCTCAGCCTTGAGCTGAAGCACTTCTTTGCGCAACTCAAGATCAGGACGCTCAAGCTCCACAGTCATGCCCCACTTGAATCGGGTCAGCAAGCGTTCGGGCATACCCTTAAGCTGCGAAGGACGGCAGTCGCTCGTCAGGATTATCCGCTTGTTGTTGAGGTGGAGATGATTGAATATATGGAAGAATGCCACCTGCGTCTTCTCCTTATCAATCAGATCCTGAATATCATCTATTATCAGGACATCAATTGACTGGAAGAACGCAATGAAATCATTGATCTTACCATTTCGGCTGGCCACCGTAAACTGACTCTCAAACAAGCGGGCATTCGTGTAAAGCACGCGAGCCTGAGGCTGACGCTCCTTGATTCTGACCCCAATGGCATGAACAAGGTGAGTCTTGCCAACTCCGGACGGACCGAAAACAAACAGCGGATTGAACGTCGTGCTCGACGGATCATTGGCAATTGTCTCGCCTATCGATCGAGCCAGACGGTTGCTGATACTGCCGCAATAGTTTTCAAATGTATATCTCGGGTTAAGTTGAGAATCAAAAAGGGTATTTACAGGAGCCTGGAACGGATTTGCCTTTACCGGCTCATCTTTGATAGCATAGCTCTTTTTATCCGACTTAAGGTTGATCTTTGTTTCCGGCTCATTCTTGACCTGCTCATACTGATAGAACAGCTCTATGCCGGCTCCAAAGACCCTTCTAAGCACCTTTACTATCAAAGGAAGATACTTCTCTTCAAGGTGCTCGACAAAGTAGGATGAAGGAACTGCTACGGTCAGTCTGCCATCTTCAAAACTCACTGCCGTGACAGGTTTGAACCAAGACTCGAATTGCTCGGTACTGACATTGTCACGGAAGATTGTCAGACACTCTTCCCACTTGGCAATATGTAACTGATCGGATGACATAGATTGATTTTTCGTACTACAAAATTCAAAATAAAAAACTTCAAAAACAATAGCTTTTTTATTTGGATTTTATATAATCAATACAACTACCCTGATGTTCAACTAATTATTGAGATTCAAACGAATTAATTAAACTTTCACTCGAATCACCAAACCCTAATACATTTAAAACAATCACATTACACTTAAGCGGTCATCGGAAAAGTTATTAACATTAGAGCTCTGTTTAACCTTCGAAACCTACTGACAATGTGGAGTTACATAATATTTCTCGACCAGTCGAAATTTAGACTCAGTCTAACATTATCACAACAATAGCTACGAATTAAATCCTTACAGCAATTTAATAGATATGTACCTTTTGGGATTGCGCTTGATATCCGTCAAAAGACTATCAAGACTACGCGCAACGCTATTCAGATTATCATAGAATCCGTCCTCATTGAGCAGCTTGCCAACGGTAGATTCCGTATTATTGAGAGCATCGGTAACTTTAACAAGATTCTCCGTAATAGATCTTACATTATTCAAAGTTGAATCAAGCGGTAGCTCGGACAGCTGCGCTGTAAAGGAATTCATATTTGCTGCAACGCCCTTCAGTTGCGATGATATTTCATTGACATCGCTCAAGATTGAGGGTACCCCTTTGACGATGTTGTTTACCGCACTCATAGTCGTGGATAGAGTGCTTGTTATCGATTCCAGATTTTTTATTGTAGCAGCAAGCGCCGGATCAGTGACAATACCATTTACATTGGAAAGCAGTGCGTCAACATGAGGAACAACAGAATTTATTCCGGGCAGCAGATCTGACGTCACGGCATCCATCATTCCGGGATTGACCTTCGCCAGCAATTCGCTACCCGACTCAAGACGCCGGTCGGAGTCTCCCATCGAGAGTTCGACAGAAGCAGTTCCAAGAAGAGCTACTTTTATGACAGCCGCCGTTCCTTCCGTAATGACCAGATCCTTATCGAGACTCATATCAACCCTCACATGACCGGGATTGTCATACATATAGGAAATTTCACTTACCTGTCCTACTTTGAAGCCGTTGACAGTGACAGGCGCGGAGACCGACAACCCCTCTACATTAGTATATATAGAGTAGTAGTTGTTGGATGCCTTGAAGATATTGACACCCTTAAGAAATTCAATACCAAAAAACAATATTACTAAAGCGATGGCTACGCATAGTCCTATGATAAAATTCTTCTTCATATACTTTATTTATAGTATTTGTCTGCTATTAATTATTTGATGAAATTGGCTTGGAATCTGTGACGGGATAGAGTTTCCGATATTTCTGAAACGCGTCAAAGATTGCATCGGCAAGCTTTTTCTGGCCTTCCGCCGAGCCGAGAAACTGTTCCTGCGTAGGATTGCTGATAAAGTCAAGTTCGATCAGTATCGACGGCATTGATGTGGCCCATAGCACCCAGAATCCACTTTGCTTCACACCGATATCGCGACGCCCGGCCTTAGCTACCAGAGCCTGCTGGACGAGATCCGCCATGTCGATACTCTGCTCCATATCCGCGCTCTGACTCAGTTCGAATATTATATAGGATTCCGTAGAATCAGGATCAAAGCCCTGATATACTTCCGAATAATCGGACTCAAGCGACATCACGCTGTTCTCGCGCATCGCGACAGCAAGATTCTCCTCACTTTTTCCCAGTCCTAAAGTATATACTTCCGAACCGTGGAACGTCTTACGCTTCTTCGACTTGAGCGGAAGCGAGTTCACATGTATGGAGATGAACAGGTCTCCATCAGCGTCATTAGCCTTCTTCGCACGGTCTCTGAGCGAGACAAACGTATCATTGTCGCGGGTCATGACGACCTTTACATCCTTACATTCTTTTTTTATGCGTTCGGCCAACCGCTTTGCAACTGCAAGATTAACATCCTTTTCCTTATATCTCGCACCCTTGGCACCCACATCTTTCCCGCCATGCCCCGCGTCGATTATAAGCACGAAATCGCGTGCATCCGCAGTCAGCGAAAACAATAAGCAGGAAACAATTGTCAATAATATGAATACCGTGCGTCTCAAGGTCGTTCGTATATTTTCTGCAAAAATAATAAATACTGATATAGTAGACGCAATTTAGTTTTTAATTATTGCTAAATATACCACTTTTGTAGCTCAAAACACTATCTTTGCAAACCTGACCAAGTATAAATATCTTATTACGACGTAACCATGAAGCAATTCCATTTCACCCTAATATCAATTCTGATTCTTCTTTCATTAGAAGCCTGCAATAAAGATCCAAAAAACGTCAGCACCTTAACTCCCGGCTATGATCCGGTCAAAGTAGAACGCCTGGATCTGGCTATAACTGATCTGCCGTCATCTTCCGCGCAGCTCCTTGACTCCATGAAGTCCGGGCTGGATATCTATCTGCCTGTTCTCGGCTTCTCTGCCGACAGTGTGCAATCAGCATTACCTGCTATCTACGAATCACCGTTGACAGCCACTTTCGGAGTGGAGGTCCGCGACCGCTTCCCGTCTGCCGACTCGATTGAATTAGAGCTCGGACGTATCTCACAGGTTCTCGCCGACACACTCCCGACCATACATCTCGACAGAGTTTTCGGAGTAATAAGCCCATATAACCAGTCGGTAATCGTGGCTGACTCCACAGTTCTTGTAGCGCTCAATCACTACATGGGAAGCTCTTATGAAGCCTATTCCGCCATACCTGAACCTCTCCGCCTGCTTAAGACCCCGGATCGCATTCCGATTGACATTGCGGAGGCCATGATCCGCGTCAACTATCCCTTCCTAGCTTCTGATAATCCGACCATGCTTGAGCGGATGCTCTATGAAGGGGCGGTAGCGACAGCGCTGTCTACGCTATTCCCCGATTCCGGCCGGGAATACATTTTCGGATTGAGCCAGGACGTTTACATGAATTCAGTAAAATCCATTCCCCTGACATGGAACGACCTTTCCTCTTCCGGTCTACTCTACTCAACTGATACAAAAGCTGTAAGCCAATTATTCTCTCGTCTGCCGAATCCAGATTTCCCGCCATACTCAGGACCGATATTAGGATGGCATATAGTCAAAAGCTACGTCGCCAATAATCCCTCCGTAACCCAGACTTATCTCCTTTCTCCGGATTTTTTTCAGCAGGCTCAGACCCGTCTTATCGAAGCAAAATTCGACGCCCAGAGTGTTATTTAACTTTATTTAACTAAAATACAGACTTTCCGCTCCAACAAAGCGAAAAAAAGTTCAGATTCAGCCGAACAAAACATCCCGCCGACGTGTTGATTTTGTGAATTGGCTGAATAATTGTACTTTTGCAGAGTCTGACACGACATAAGTGGCCATAGAGATGGCCAATCGCCGAAAATCGGCAAGAACTTGCGTTCGTCAACTCTGCCTGCGAGATTGCAGCCATTGAATGCAGTTCTAATGAGTAACTAAATTTTATTGTATGAAGAAGGCAATTTTATTTATTGCGAGCTTCGCCATCCTTATCATTTCCCTGTCGGCATTCACTGATAAAGCATCGGCACCGGTAATTGGTTACAAAGCACCTGAACTCGTCCTCCAGCAGGACAATCAGGCGATGACTCTTTCAAGCTTCAAAGGGAAATACGTGCTCCTCAACTTCTGGACAACCTCGGACGCAGACTCTCGTATGAAATGTAATTTCTACGATGATATTACGTCAGATAAGGATAACTTAAGTCTCATCTCTGTCAACCTCGACAGTAGCAGTGCGCTTTATCGTGAGATTGTCAAGCGCGACGGACTTAATACAGAATCGCAATTCCACATGGAAGGAACTCAGGCTGCCAAGATTCACGAAGTCTATCGTCTGAACAAAAACCTGAAATCGTTCCTTATCGATCCGACCGGACGTATTCTCGCTGTCAATCCTGACGCTCAGAGACTCGCCGCCATCTAAGCATGACCAGAATCGATTAAGCTTAAGTAAGTCAGATTACTGTCGTTTTCACTCCTCAGCGGATGAAAACGACTTTTATTATATCCGAACCGGTCAATTAGTATCAGCATTTCAAACCAAATCTCCCTTATACTTGTTAAGATTACAAACTTTAATCTGATTAACACAACTATCTTATCTATTCTTATTATGAAAAAAGTTGGTATTTTCTATGGTTCATCCACCGGCACGACTGCCGATATAGCTGAAAAAATTGCAAAAATACTCGGAATCGGCAGTGCCGACATACACAACGTAAATGCTACCGCACCATCGGCTGTGGGCGATTACGAGACTCTGATATTTGGATCAAGCACATGGGGCAACGGTGATCTGCAGGACGATTGGTATGACTTCCTTGATGGTCTCAAAGCCTTAAGTCTGCCCGACCACAAAGTAGCCATATTCGGCCTTGGCGACGAGACCATGTCCGATACATTCTGCAATGCAGTAGGAAAACTCTATGACGCCGTATCAGAGACCGGCGCAAAGGTAATCGGCGAATACGACACCGACGGCTATACATTCAGCCATTCGGACGCGGTACGCGACGGTAAGGCTGTAGGACTGCTCCTTGACGATGTAAATCATCCGGAACTGACCGACCGCCGGCTCAGAGGGTGGTTGAACTCAATCGCCGAATAAAAAATAGACTATCCGTAATAATTTTATAAAAATATAACCGGAACATTCATCATTGCTGAAATTTTCGCTAATTTTGCAAAAAAATCAGCAATGATGAACCCAAACAGTCTCGTCTCCATTTCTGACCTTTCCAAAGAGCAGATGCTCCGACTCCTGGAACACGCTCGCTTCTTTGAGGAAAATCCCAATCACAAGATCCTGGACGGGCGTGTAGTCGCAACCCTCTTCTTTGAGCCCTCGACCCGCACGCGTCTTAGTTTTGAAACAGCAGTCAACCGTCTGGGGGGACGGATTATCGGATTTTCCGATGCTTCGACAACAAGTTCCTCCAAGGGAGAGACCCTGAAAGACACGATTATCATGGTCAGCAACTACGCCGACCTTATTATCATGCGTCACTATCTTGAGGGAGCTGCCCGCTATGCAACGGAAGTGACTGACACGCCCATCATCAATGCCGGCGACGGAGCCCATCAGCATCCCTCGCAGACCATGCTTGATCTCTACTCTATTTATAAGACCCAAGGTCGGCTTGACAATCTGACGATCACACTCGTGGGGGATCTAAAATACGGGCGCACGGTACATTCGCTTATAATGGCTATGCAGCATTTCAATCCCACATTCCGGTTTGTAGCCTGCGAAGAACTCAAGATGCCTCAGGAATACAAGACATTCTGTGAGGAACACGGGATCAAATACACAGAACATACTGACTTCTCGCCCGAGGTCATCAACAGCTCGGACATCATATATATGACACGCGTACAGCGCGAGCGCTTTACCGATATCATGGAATATGAACGCGTCAAGGATCTCTATACTCTGCGCAATTCGATGCTCGACAACTCGCGTCCCAACCTCCGCATACTTCATCCGCTCCCCCGCGTCAACGAGATAGACCGCGATGTCGACGACAACCCTAAGGCATACTACTTTACCCAGGCCAAAAACGGTCTTTATACCCGTCAGGCTCTGATATGCAATGCACTTGGCATCGACCCGCTCAAAGACATTCAAATCCGCAAATGACACATCTTTAAGGACAAGCATCATGACATCAAAAAAAGAACTCGCAGTAGCCGCTCTCCGCAATGGCATAGTCATAGACCACATCCCGTCCGACGCCCTGTTCAAATGTGTCAAAATCCTCGGACTTGACGCGATCAATTCCCAGCTCACTATCGGGAACAATCTCCACAGTTCCAAACTCGAGACCAAAGGCATCATTAAGGTTGCCGATGTGGACTTCCCAGAGCAGACACTCAATCGAATAGCTCTTATTGCACCTACTGCGGTTGTCAACACCATCAAGAATTTTGAAGTCACCGAAAAACGTCATGTAGTTTTGCCTGACAACATCGTCGGAATCGTAAAATGCGACAATCCCAAATGCATAACGAACAATGAGCCGATGACGACGCGCTTCACTGTCATCAGCCGCGACCCGGCAGTAATCCGATGCCACTACTGCAGTCACACAGTTAAAGCCTCCAAAGCAACTATACTCTGATACGCGATGAAACAGAATTGGAAACCCGGCACAATGATCTATCCCCTTCCGGCGGTAATAGTCAGCTGTGCTGACCTAAAAGGCAATTCCAATCTGATCACTGTAGCCTGGACAGGTACGATTTGCACCGATCCGGCTATGTGCTTCATCTCTGTCCGACCCGAACGGCACAGCTACCGGATGATCAAAGAATCGATGGAATTTACCATCAATCTCACCACACAGGCCATGGCTCAAGCCACCGACTGGTGCGGAGTACGTTCCGGACGCGACTACGACAAGTGGGCTGCCACAGGTCTGACACCCGAACCTGGTGTCATGGTCGCGGCTCCTTCAATTGCTGAATCTCCCCTCTCCATAGAGTGCCGCGTAAAAGAAATCGTTCCTCTTGGAAGTCATCATATGTTTATAGCATCCGTCCTCAATGTCAGAGCCGACGAGTCACTTATTAATCCGGTAACCGGAGCATTTGATCTGGGTGCCGCCGGACTCATCAACTATTCTCACGGACATTACTATCGTCAGGGTGACGAAATCGGCCACTTCGGATGGACAGTGAAAAAAAAGAAATAATCAATCATTTTACATTATTATATAATAGACACAATGACTCACGACAATCTCGTCTTCGACATCATCAACCGCGAACACCTCCGCCAGAAAAAAGGTATCGAACTCATCGCCTCCGAAAACTTTGTCAGCGACCAGGTCATGGCAGCCATGGGCTCCTGCCTTACCAACAAATATGCCGAAGGCTATCCCGGCCATCGCTATTATGGCGGCTGCCAGGTAGTCGACGAAATGGAACAGCTCGCTATTGACCGTCTGAAAAAGATATATGGTGCGGAATATGCCAACGTACAGCCTCACTCCGGCGCACAGGCGAATATGGCTGTATTCATGACAGTACTTAATCCCGGTGATAAATTCCTCGGTCTGAATCTTGCCCACGGAGGTCACCTTTCTCATGGCAGCCCCGTCAATTTCTCCGGTCTGATGTATCAGGCGCTGGAATATAACGTAAAAGAAGATACCGGGCTTATAGACTACGACCAGATGGAAGAAGTAGCCCGCCGCGAGCGTCCGAAGCTTATCATCGGCGGAGCCAGCGCATACTCCCGCGAATGGGACTACGCCCGGATGCGTCGTCTTGCCGACGAGATTGGAGCAATCCTCATGATCGATATGGCTCATCCCGCCGGACTGATTGCAGCCGGACTTCTCGACAACCCTCTCCGCCATGCCCACATCGTTACCTCGACCACTCACAAGACCCTCCGCGGTCCGCGTGGTGGTATAATCCTTCTGGGTCAGGACTTTGAGAATCCATGGGGAAAAACCACCAAAAAGGGCGAGATCCGCAAAATGTCATCACTTATCGATTCCGCCGTGTTCCCCGGCACTCAGGGAGGCCCGCTTGAACATGTGATCGCGGCTAAAGCTGTGGCATTCGGAGAAGCTCTTCAGCCAGAATACGTAGACTATCAGAAACAGGTTAAGAAGAACGCAGCCACAATGGCCGCCGCTCTGACCGACAAAGGCTATAAGATCATCTCCGGAGGTACCGACAACCACTGCATGCTCGTCGATCTCCGCACAAAATTCCCTGAACTCACAGGTAAGGTCGCAGAAAAAGTTCTCGTAGAAGCCGATATCACAGCCAACAAGAACATGGTACCTTTCGATTCCCGCTCACCGTTCCTCACGTCAGGCATCCGCCTCGGTACAGCCGCCATCACAACACGTGGCGTCAAGGAAGACTCCATGGGCGACATCGTAGAAATGATCGATACCGTACTATCAAATCCTGAAGATCAGAAGACAATAGACAGCGTGCGCGAAAAGGTCAACACAATGATGGCCGATTACCCCATGTTCGCTTACTAAGAGCTTTTACTGATATGATGATCTTCTACAGAGTCTACCAGATATTAATAGCATTGCCACTGCTATTGGTCGCCACCATTATGGCGTCATTAGTGACAATAATAGCTGTCATGCTCGGCATAAAAGCGGGGAGCTACTATCCTGCCCATATCTGGGCCAAACTATGGTGCTGGCTCAACTTCGTGAAGGTCACTGTCAGGGGTCATCAGAATGTAGATAAAAAGACATCTTACGTATTCGTAGCCAATCATCAGGGGGCTTTCGACATCTTTTCGATATATGGCTTCCTCGGCCATGATTTCAAATGGATGATGAAGGTTAGTCTTCGCAAGATTCCGCTTGTAGGTTATACCTGCTATCGCGCCGGACATATCTTCGTCGACCGCTCTTCAGCCGCAGCCGTGCGCCGCACGATGGAAGATGCTGAAAAACGCCTGAAAGGAGGAGCCTCGCTTGTCGTGTTCCCCGAAGGTGCGCGCACATGGGACGGTCATATGCGTCAGTTCAAGAAAGGTGCTTTTCAGCTTGCCATGGAGTTCAATCTTCCCTTGGTACCCGTGTCGGTCGACGGCTCGTTTGATGTAATGCCCCGTACGGCTCGCCTGCCGCGACCGGGTCATATCATCCTGACAATCCATCGCCCGGTTCAGTCTTCTGCATCTGCCGATGAGCGTGACAAGGCTATGGAACAGACCGCCCGGACTATCCGGGAAGCCCTGCCGGAGCGATTCCGCTGAACATCCGGCGACCTTTAAATGTTTAAGGTGTGACAGATTGGATGTGACAATCTGTCACACCTGATTGTTTGAAACCGATTGGCACGAATATTGCAGCTTAAAATTATCAGAACAACATTATATCATAACCATTAAATCTATTCACGATATGAACATCAAACCATTAGCAGATCGCGTACTGATTCAGCCCTCAGCTGCTGAAGAAGTTACAGCTTCAGGTATCATCATCCCCGACTCAGCTAAAGAGAAACCTCTCAAAGGGAAAGTCCTCGCTGTCGGCGATGGAACCAAAGACGAAGCGATGGTCGTCAAAGTAGGCGACACCGTACTCTACGGAAAATATGCCGGCACCGAAATCGAGGTCGACGCTGAGAAATATCTCATCATGCGACAGAGCGACATTCTTGCTATCTGCCAATAAACGACGATAACCTTTAACTCCTACTAACTATGGCTAAAGAAATAAAATTTGATATCAAAGCTCGCGAAGAGCTCAAAAAAGGCGTCGACACCCTTGCCGATGCCGTTAAAGTAACCCTCGGCCCCAAAGGCCGCACCGTTATCATCGAAAAGAAATTCGGCGCTCCCCATATCACTAAGGACGGCGTAAGCGTAGCCCGCGAAATCGAGCTCGAGGACGCTTTCCAGAATATGGGTGCACAACTCGTCAAGGAAGTAGCTTCCAAGACAGGCGATGATGCCGGTGACGGCACAACTACCGCAACCGTTCTTGCTCAGGCCATCATTAACGAAGGTCTTAAGAATGTAGCGGCCGGTGCAAACCCCATGGATCTCAAGCGCGGTATCGATAAGGCTGTTGCTAAAGTAGTCGAAACCATCCGCGAAATTTCTGTAGAAGTGGGCGACGACTTCAAGAAGATTGAGGACGTAGCACGCGTATCAGCCAACAACGATGAAAAGATCGGTGCTCTCATTGCCGAGGCCATGAAGAAAGTCAAGAAAGAAGGCGTCATTACCGTTGATGAGGCTAAAGGCACCGAGACTACTGTCGATATCGTCGAAGGTATGCAGTTTGACCGCGGCTACATTTCTCCCTATTTCGTCACCAACACCGAGAAGATGGAAGCCGATATGGATTCACCCTTCATCCTCCTCTACGACAAAAAAATCTCTAACTTCAAAGATCTGCTCCCCATCCTTGAGCCGGTAGCTCAGAGTGGTCGCCACCTCTTGATCATCGCTGAAGACGTCGATCAGGAAGCTCTTGCCACACTCGTTGTCAACCGTCTCCGCGGTTCGCTCAAGGTTTGTGCAGTCAAGGCTCCCGGCTTCGGTGACCGTCGCAAGGAAATGCTTGAAGACATTGCAATCCTTACCGGTGGTACAGTTATTTCTGAAGAGAAAGGCATGAAACTCGAAAGCGCTACCACCGATATGCTCGGCACAGCTGAGAAGGTCACTGTCAACAAGGAGAACACCACCATCGTAGGTGGTGCCGGCAATAAGGACGCCATCGCAGCCCGCGTAGGCCAGATCAAAGCTCAGATCGAGCAGACCAAGAGCGACTATGACCGCGAAAAACTTCAGGAACGTCTTGCTAAACTCGCAGGCGGTGTTGCCGTTCTCCACATCGGCGCACCCAGCGAAGTCGAGATGAAAGAAAAGAAAGACCGTGTCGATGACGCTCTCAGCGCTACCCGCGCTGCTATCGCCGAAGGCATCGTTCCCGGCGGTGGTGTAGCTTACATCCGCTGTATCGCTCAGCTCGCCGACCTTAAGGCCGATAATGCAGATGAGCTTACAGGTATCAGCATCATCCGCCGTGCAATCGAAGAGCCTCTCCGCCAGATTGTAGCCAATGCCGGTGTTGAGGGAGCCGTTGTTGTTCAGAAAGTTAAGGAAGGCAACGCCGACTTCGGTTACAATGCCCGCACAGGCGAATATGAAAATCTGATGGCAGCCGGTGTAATCGACCCTGCCAAGGTTACTCGCGTAGCTCTTGAAAATGCCGCATCTATCGCAGGTATGCTTCTCACCACAGAGTGCGTCATCGCCGACAAGAAAGAAGACAATCCCGCTCCCGCTATGCCCGCAGGCGGTATGGGTGGCATGGGCGGCATGATGTAATCTTCCCAACTGACAGAAAGTCTATCAATTCTATAATGCGTCGCATCGGAATAATTCCGGTGCGACTTTTTTTGTCAACATCGTGTGACTTTGCTATCTTTGTAACTGATTATGAATATCCGACTGAAAGTATCGATTTTGCTGTGCGGCGCTTTTATAGCTTTTTCTACGTCCGCATATGAACCGGTATATCCGCTTATGTTTCAGTCTGCACCAGGAGCTCCACTTTACTTCGCCGAACAGCTTAACTTCACTAACACTCCCCCACTCGACTCTCCGCTATCCGAAGCCGATACATCGTCAGAACTCCCTCCGGTGTTAGACGATATCCTATCCGAAGCTAAGACGCATCTTGGCACCCGCTATCGGCGAGGCGGAAAGTCGCCTGCCGGCTTTGACTGCTCGGGGTTTACAGGATATGTCTTCCGACAATTCGGTTACCGGCTCGGCGCATCCTCACGCGACCAATATGCTCGCGATGGCGTCTCAGTCCCCACCGATGAGATCCGCCCCGGCGACCTTGTTTTCTTCAAAGGGCGCTCAAAAGGCTCTGTCGGACATGTCGGCATTGCCGTAGACAGAGATCCCGCTACCGGCGACGTCACATTCATTCACTCCGCCACGTCAAGCGGAATTCGTTATGACCGGATATCAGCGCCTTATTACAGGCAGAGATTTCTCGGCGCCCGTCGCGTTATCCACCAATAAAACAATCCCACAATCCATATAGCCATGAATCCCATCGCCGAGCGTATAAGCCAGCTTCGCAACGAAATCAACCGGCACAACCATGCTTATTACGTACTGAATGCACCTACTGTTTCCGACTATGACTTCGATATGCTCCTCAAAGAGCTCGAACGGCTGGAAAAGGAAAACCCGGAACTCGATGATCCTCTGTCACCCACTCATCGCGTAGGCTCCGACATCAGCACAGGCTTCAGTCAGGCCGCGCATATTTACCCGATGCTTTCGCTCTCCAACACCTACTCGATCTCCGAAGTCGACGATTTCTTCCGCCGTGTGCGACAGAGCCTTGACAATCAGAAATTCACGCTCGTAGGCGAA
Source organism: uncultured Bacteroidales bacterium (assembly GCA_947173955.1). GTDB lineage: Bacteria > Bacteroidota > Bacteroidia > Bacteroidales > Muribaculaceae > JAAVFS01. Next base: position 20,977 of record CAMWHE010000006.1, read on the forward strand.
ATGAAGTATGACGGTACATCCATCTCACTAATCTATGAACATGGACGCCTCGTTAGAGCCGTAACACGCGGCGATGGCGAAAAGGGCGATATCGTGACGGACAATATAAAAACTATCAAGTCAATCCCGCTGCAACTGACAGGCACCGGATGGCCTGATAAGTTCGAGATACGCGGCGAAGTGCTCCTGCCCTGGGAGGCTTTTGAAAAGCTCAATACCGAGAGAGCATTCAATGAAGAACCGCTCTTCGCCAATCCGCGCAACGCGGCCTCCGGTACCCTCAAGCTCCTAAATCCTGCCGAAGTAGCACGCCGCGGCCTTGACGCCTATTTTTACTACCTGCTTGGCGAAAATCTCCCTTTCGACAATCACTATGACAATCTGATGGCTGTAAAGTCATGGGGATTCAAAGTCACGCCCATCCTTTCCCTGCTGAATTCGATAGAAGAAGTCGACAGATTCATCAACCATTGGGATACCGCACGCAAACAGCTTCCCGTTGCTACCGACGGTCTTGTTTTCAAGGTAAATTCTCTCCGGCAGCAGCTCAACCTCGGATTTACAGCCAAGTCTCCGCGCTGGGCTATCGCATATAAATTCCCGGCCGAGCGGGCTCTGACCCGACTCCGCTTCGTCAGTTACGAAGTGGGGCGTACCGGTGTGATTACCCCGGTGGCCAACCTTGATCCCGTGCTGCTGTCCGGCACAATCGTCAAGCGCGCCTCTCTCCACAATGAAGATATAATCCGCTCACTCGACATCCATCAGGACGATATGCTCTATGTGGAAAAAGGAGGTGAGATCATTCCGAAGATAACAGGCGTAGACACCACCGCACGTCGCCCGGACGCCTCTCCGATAGAATTCGTCACCCACTGTCCGGCCTGCGGCACGCCGCTCGTCCGCATCGAGGGTGAAGCGTCGTGGGTATGCCCTAACAAATATGGTTGTCCCCCTCAGATAGCCGGGCGCATCGAGCATTTCGTCGGACGACGCATGATGGATATCGACGGTATCGGTCAGGAGACAGCTCGCGTGCTGTTTGAGGCCGGACTTGTTACTGACATCGCTGACATTTATGACCTCCGCCCCGAACAGCTCACCATCCTCGACCGTTTCGGTGAACGTAGCGCAGAGCGCATACTCGAAGGAATCCGCAGTTCGCTCAGCGTTCCGTTCGAACGCGTTCTTTTCGCCCTCTCCATACCTTTTGTCGGCGAGACCGTGGCTAAAAAACTCGCGACCGCCGTCCGCGACATTGACACTCTCATGTCCATGAACGCGGAGCAACTGACAGCCATTGACGATATCGGTCCGCGTATAGCTGAAAGTATTGTCGAATATTTCGCTGTTCCACTTAACCGACAGATAATCGAGCGTCTGCGACAGGCCGGCCTGCAGATGTCAATGCCGGAGGATACCCGCACTCACACCGACCGGCTCGCCGGGAAGACTATCGTCATCAGCGGAACATTCACACGCAACTCACGCGAAAAATACAAAGAGCTAATCGAACTCAACGGTGGAAAAAACTCCGGGTCGATTTCCAAAAAGACCGACTATCTCCTTGCCGGCGACAACATGGGACCGTCTAAACTCGAGAAAGCCACCTCGCTGGGAGTTCCGATCATTGACGAAGACACCTTCCTGTCGATGATTGAATAGTTTTCGCCTGCTATCAATCAAAAAATCAAACTGATTTGTTATAAATTCATCTGAACATCTTTTCAACTTTTATATATGAAACTCGACGGCAGACGCACCAGCAGCAACGTATCCGACCGTAGACGCATGTCTGGAGGTAAACTGATAGGCGGTGGTATTACCGGTGTCATCATTGCAGCAGTTATCGCACTTCTGTCCGGGGGCGACCTCGGCTCTGTTTTCACATCGGCATTGTCGGATGCAACAACCGGACAGTCTGGTCAGTATGTAGAAGATGCTGAGGATCAGCGCCTGTATGACCTTGCGTCAAAAGTACTTGCAGGTACGGAGGATGTATGGACGCGCGAGTTCAGGCGTCAGGGTTGGGGCGAGTATGAATGTCCGCAGATGGTGCTCTATCATGGCGCGGTCGAGACAGGATGCGGTCATGGATCGGCTCAGACCGGCCCCTTCTACTGCTCTGCTGATGAGACAGTCTATATCGACCTTGACTTCTTCAAGAATATGGACTCCACTATCGGCGCGTCAGGCGACTTTTGCTATGCATATGTCATTGCCCACGAAGTAGGCCACCATGTACAGCATCTGCTCGGCACACTCGATGAGGCTCATGAGGCCATGTCGCGCTCGTCTCAGACAGAGTCCAATCAGATCAGTGTCCGGCTTGAGCTACAAGCCGACTTCTATGCCGGAGTATGGGGCTATAACGACAATGAGATGTTCGGATCTATTGAACCCGGCGATGTCGAAAATGCCATCAACGCAGCCTCCCGCATAGGCGACGACTACCTCCAGCGCAAAGCCTACGGACGTGAGATGCCCGAATCTTTCAATCACGGCAGGTCGAGCCAACGTGTCAAGTGGCTGAAACTCGGACTCCAGACCGGCGACCCCCGAAGAGGCGATACATTCTCTCCCGCCTATTCGGCTCTTTAGAAAAAAATTGGACAGGCATTGTCAGAAGATGTCAAACCATACATTAATATATAATGTTATAATAGCATAATATAAAAACAACTTCTATGAGACACATTATTTCCGCACTATGCGTTGCTGCCGGCGCCATCGCATTTACCTCATGTAATGAGAAAGCTAAACTTGCTGACTCTCTGACCGGTACATGGAGCTCAGCGCCTGAACGCATTGCCACTGCCGACACCCGCGCAACTACGACCGTCGAACGTACACTCACATTCCTCAACGACGAGTCTTCAAATACCGGTGGAGATGTTGATGCCACTGTCAAGTTTTCTATACTTACAGGCACTCAGCTCCAGGCCGCTGATGTGCAGCCGATATCGATAACAGCAGAAGGCACCGCCTCGGTTTCAGGCCGATGGGAAGCGACAGACGACGATGAAATCGTTGTAAACTGGAATTTTTCAACACTCAAGGTCAATGTTGACCCCGATGCAGTTTCTCTTGACTACGATGTTGTCACTCAAAACGACTCCGAGACCCTGATGACACTTAAGCCGGCTGTGATTAAAGCTCTGACTGCCACCATCTCCTCGGCCATGCCTACCGAAGTATTCAATTTCGGCAAAGTCGATGATATCAAATTCATTAACAACTCGACTTCACTGAAATGTGAGATTGGCGACAAAGACTACGTCTTCAACAGACTGTTATAAACATCAATGACATAAAAAATGTGTGGCCGGAATCCTATTCTGAGATATTCCGGTCACATTTTTATTTCTATAATATCGTTATGCGAGATCACATATCAGAGTAGCTGAAGAAGCATCCCTGACTTTCACCTTGACCAGATCGCCTACCCGGAACTCGCCACGGGGAAACACAGCTGTCTTATTCTGCGACGTGCGGCCTACCCATTGCTCCTTGCTTCGTTTTGAGACCCCTTCGACCAGCACCTCAAACTCTTTGCCGATATCACGGCGGTTTGATTCCGCCGACAACTCATTCTGAAGCTCGATCATTCTGTTGAGGCGCTCTATCTTTACATCCTCCGCCACATTGTCAGGCAGATGCTTGGAGGCATAAGTGCCGGGACGTTCCGAGTATTTGAACATAAACGATGAATCAAATCCGACCTCGCGCATGAGAGAGAGAGTCTCCTGGAAATCCTCCTCAGTTTCGTCGTGAAAACCCGTAAACATATCGGTGGAAATACCGCAGTCGGGTATTGCCTTACGGATCGCAGCTATACGGTCGAGATACCACTCGCGGGTGTACTTTCTGTTCATCAGCTTCAGCACCCTGTTGCTCCCTGACTGAACTGGCAGATGGATATGCCGGCAGATATTCGGATAAGCGGCTATCGTCGCGATCGTCTCGTCGCTCATATCCTTGGGATGCGAAGTCGTAAACCTTACACGCATATCCGGAGCTGCCTCAGCCACCTTTGCCAGAAGCGATGCAAATGTATAGGCAGTCCCGTCATCGTCCGCGTATGAATAGCTGTTGACATTCTGCCCAAGCAACGTCACTTCCTTAAATCCCTGACGGCGCAGATCGGCCAGCTCCGCAAGAATACTGTCGACAGCGCGGCTCCGCTCCCGGCCGCGAGTATAGGGCACTATACAATATGAGCAGAAATTATTGCAACCGCGCATTATGCTGATGAAGCCGCTTACCCTGTTTCCGGTGATGCGCGAAGGTATCACCTCGCGATAGGTCTCTGTCGTACTAAGTTCCACATTAATAGCTTTGTGCCCGGCTTCAGCCGATGCAAACAGTTCCGGCAGCGACATATACGCATCCGGTCCGGCTACGATATCGACTCCATGATTTTCTATAAGATTGTCACGGACACGCTCGGCCATACAGCCTATAACACCGACAAGTAGCTTGCGGCTGTTGCCCCGCTTTCGGCGTAAGGAAGCGAGATAGACCAGACGTGACAATATCTTCTGCTCCGCATTATCGCGTATCGAGCAGGTATTGAGCAGCACTGCGTCAGCCTCCTCGATATTCTCCGTAACAGTATAGCCGGCCATACCGAGTATCGAAGCCACGACTTCGCTGTCCGCCACATTCATCTGGCAACCGTAAGTCTCGATAAAAAGTCGTTTATCTGACACATCATTAGTGCCTTTAATATATTGTTGCATATAAAATACTCTACCGAAAATGTTTGTTAAATCCGTAATATATTCTTAATTTTGCACAAAATTACAAAAAACGAGCAAAACTGGCTCAGAAATCAACCACAAATCTATATTTCATGGCATACAATTTCATTACTGCCGAAGAAGCCGCTGCCCAGATTAAGAATGGCGATACCCTGGGTCTCTCAGGATTTACGGCTCCCGGCAACCCGAAAGCAATTCTCGAAGCTGTAGCCCACAAAGCCGCCAAAGAGCACGAAGAAGGGCGACCCTTCAAGGTCAACATTTTCACCGGCGCATCCACCAACGACCATGTAGATGGCATCCTGTCGCGAAACGACGCTATCAATATGCGCGCGCCCTATCAGAATACGCCCGACCTCCGCAAGCGTATCAATGCTCACGACACCCACTACTTTGACCGTCATCTCTCCGAGATGTCGCAGGAGTCTCGCTACGGTTTCTATGGAGATTTCGACTATGCCATCATCGAAGCTATCGATATCAACGAAAAGGGCGAAATCCTCTTAGGCTGCGGTCTTGGCAATATCCCCACTTACGCACGCCTCGCCAAGAAAATTTTCGTCGAGCTCAATACCGCGCTGCCTAAATCAATCTACGGTATGCACGATATTTATGTTCCCAACGACCCCCCCTACCGCCGCGAGATACCCATCTTCCGCCCCAACGACCGCATAGGCTCTCCCCTGCTCAAAGTTGATCCCGAAAAGATCGTCGGTATCGTCAAGACTCACTCTCTTGACGGCGTCAAGCCCTTTACAGAGCCCGACGAGATCAGCAAGCAGATCGGTTCGAATGTCGTACGCTTCCTCCTCGGCGAGTATCGCTCCGGAAGAATTCCCAAAGAATTTCTCCCCCTCCAGAGCGGTGTGGGCAATGTGGCTAACGCTGTGCTCTACGACCTCGGCGAAAGCTCCGAGATTCCTCCGTTCATGATGTACACCGAGGTAATCCAGGATGCCGTTCTCGAACTGCTCAAGAAAGGCAAATGTACATTTGCCAGCACATGCTCGATGACCTTCAGCGACCGCACCGAAGAGCAGCTTTTTGCCGATCTTGACTTCTTCCACGACAAGATCCTGATGCGTACAGCCGAGATTTCAAACAATCCCGAAGTAATACGCCGACTCGGAGTTATCGCGATGAATACCGCCCTCGAAGCCGACATCTTCGGAAATGTCAACTCAACCCATGTACTCGGCACAAAGATGATGAACGGTATCGGTGGCTCAGGTGACTTCACACGCAATGCCTACATCTCGATTTTCAGCTGTCCCTCTGTCACCAAGGGTGGTCTGATAAGCAATATCGTGCCGATGGTAGCCCATGCCGACCACAGCGAGCACTCAGTCGACGTAATCATCACCGACCAGGGTATCGCCGATCTCCGCGGCAAAGACCCCGTACAGCGCGCCGAAGCCATCATCAACAACTGCGCTCATCCTGCCTATCGTCCTCTGCTTCTTGACTATCTCAAGATGGGTAAGGGCGGTCAGACCCCCCACTCTCTCGCAGCTGCATTCGCATTCCATACGGAGTTTGCAAATTCTGGCGATATGCGCAATACCGACTTCGCTAAATATTGCTGATAATAGTCCCCTGACTCCTGTCAGAGAAATTAACTATATAAATGCCACGCCAAATTCGATAATTTTGACGTGGCATTTTTTATTTATAGGTTCTTCTCTTAAGAATTACCATCAGATTGACACTGAATTTTAATAAGTGGCATCTCCACATCAATATATTTTATTAATCATACCGGTTTTACACTTTCTATTGGTCAGAAATTCCACAGCTTTGATATATTTTAGAAATAATCAATTTTTTAACAAAAAAAATCGTTATTTCCTCTTGACAACCGCTTTTTCATATTGTATTTTTGCACAAAATTTCAACCATTTACTATTCGCCTACTGATGAGCACTTTAACAGATTAGTGCAACTTCATAATGTAGAGAAGAGATGAAACGCAAAAGTCTATCTGACAAGACTATATTCACCAAGCACCTCACATCCACAGTGAGCGTAATGCTCGTGATGTTTACCCTTGGCCTCGTTGGTACTATTGTGGCAGGTACTAAGGGGGTGACAGATATGCTCAAGTCGCGCACCGGTTTTACAATAATAATGACTGACGAGGCTCAACCCTCAGAAATATCAGCCGTCAGCCACGCCCTGTCGGCTGACAATAGCATCCGCTATTTTTCGTTTAAGAGCGCAGAAGAAAATATGTCCGAATGGAATCGAGAGAATGAAGAAGATGTCCTTCAGATATTAGGAGTCAATCCATTCCCGGCCGACTTTACAGTCCGTGTTTTCCCTGACTGGAGTGCTCCCGATATACTCGCATCCCTCGGCGACAGATATGCCGCTATGGCGGGCGTCAGCGAAATAACCCTAAGTACCAGTGCCGTCTCCAACCTCCACCACTTTATTTCGACCGTAAACTGGATTCTCACTGTCATTGCGGCAGGGCTTTTGTTAATATCGTTCGTACTGATCAACAACACCGTGCGACTAACCGTTTACTCCCGCCGGTTCCTCATACATACGATGAAACTGGTCGGAGCTACCGGCTCTTTCATCCGCGGCCCGTTTGTTCGCTCCGGGATACTTAGCGGACTGACTGCCGGTGTGATCGCTTCCGGACTGCTTGCCGGACTCATATCATTCGCACATTCCAAACACGCAGCCGTCAGCGATTGTATTCCCTGGTCAGCGCTATGGTGGCTGTTCCCGGCCATAATTCTCGCAGCCATGGCCGTCTGCTCCATCGCTTCAATACTCGCCACTAACAGATATCTGCGAATGGATTACGACGACCTTTTTTGAATTTCGACCTTATTCCCAATAACAATAAAACGTATTTATAATCCGAGAATATTAACTCTGTAAAATTTTTTCTAACAATGAGCATTAATGTAAAGAAATCCTTGAATAGTAGCGGTTCAGACACCAAACTTGAGAAGGCTACACTTTTGCCCCTCGTTAAAATTAATTTTATTTTAATGGCCTGCTCGGCAGCCCTGATCGTTTTGGGTTTCCTGTTGATGTTGGGCGGTAGTTCTACAACTTCCGGGTTCAATCCCGACATCTTCAGTTCCCGTCGCATCATTATCGGTCCTACTATAGCATTCATAGGATTTGTCGCAATGGGTATTTCCATCATATACAAACCCAAAAGCCGTCAGTAACCTTCATTTGAATTCCTATGGATTGGCTTCACGCTCTAATACTCGGCATCATTCAAGGTCTTGCCGAATATCTTCCCATCAGCAGTTCGGGTCATCTGGAGATATTCAAGGACATTCTCGGGATGAAAATGGATGGTGCTGAATCTCTCGAGTTCGACCTTGTGCTTCACGTCGCCACCGTCCTCAGCACAATAGTCGTCCTATGGCGCGAATTTGTTCCACTTATCACCTCCTTCTTCGGATGGCGTCGCGACTCCAACTTCTATTATGTATGGAAGATTCTGCTCTCATGCGTTCCCATACTGGTCGTAGGCCTGATTTTTAAAGATAAGATTGACGCCTTGTTCGAAGGTAATCTGCTCATTGTCGGCATTGCTCTAATAGCCACTGCAGCCCTTCTGTCATTCACATATTTTTCCCGTACCGAGCCCGCCCTCCGCTCCGGAGATAAATCCATCGCCAAAAAAGGTCACGATATCACCTGGCTTGACGCTTTCATAATCGGTTGCGCTCAGGCTGTCGCCGTCATTCCGGGTCTCAGCCGTTCCGGCTCGACAATCGCCACCGGTATTCTCTTAGGCGACCGACGCGACAAGCTTGCACAATTCTCATTCTTCATGGTCATCATCCCGATACTCGGCGAAGCATTACTTTCAGTCAAGGACATACTGGGAGGAGAAGCTATTGACACCGTTGCTCAGGCCGGTATCGCCGAGACAACAGCTTCTGTAGGTCTGTTTCAGCTACTGATAGGCTTTGTCGCCGCATTCGTTGTAGGATGTATTGCGTGCAGATGGATGATAAATCTTGTCAAAAAAGGCAAGCTTATATGGTTCGCCGTCTACTGTGCCTGCGCCGGTACGCTTTGTATCGTCTGGAATCTTTGCCATTAACCTGTAATCCAATCTGTCAGTGAACTTCATAGAAGGCGAAATATTATATGTGGACAAACCGCTTGAATGGACATCATTCAATGTCGTCAAGCGGATCCGAAGCATATTGCTCCGCAGAATGCACACTAAGAAGCTCAAGGTCGGTCATGCAGGAACCCTTGACCCCCTTGCTACAGGAGTCATGATTGTCTGCACGGGCAAAGCCACCAAACTTATCGATACACTTCAGGCCGGAGTCAAGGAATATATTGCCACGATTGCCCTGGGAGCTACGACACCAAGCTTTGACCTTGAGACCCCCGTTGATGCCACCTACCCTGTCGACCATATTACCGAAGAACTTGTCAGGAATACTCTCCTGCAGTTTCAGGGGCGTATCGAGCAGGTGCCTCCCGCTTTCTCGGCCTGCAAGATCGACGGACACCGCGCCTACAAAATGGCACGCCGCGGCGAAGAAGTCGAGCTAAAGCCCAAGATTCTTGTCATTGACGAGATCGAACTTCTCCAATACTCCCGTCAGGCTATCACCATCCGCGTCGTGTGCAGCAAAGGCACCTATATAAGGGCTCTTGCCCGTGACATTGGCGCCGCTCTCGGCTCCGGTGGACATCTCACCGCTCTACGTCGCACCCGCGTCGGCGACATTGATGTCAAAGACTGTCTCTCTATTGATGCCGTCGCCGATCTGCTCAGTAATTGCCAGATTGAGATGCCCCGGGACACTGATGACCGGGAATAATATAAATAGAAATACAATATAAGGTAAATACATAAGACACGTCAATAATATGAAACTCTCACAGTTTAAATTCAAACTCCCTGAAGATCTTATCGCTCTTGAGCCTACGGCCGAACGCGACGAGTGCCGCCTGATGATTGTCAACCGCAAGACAGGCGACATTCAGCACACTATCTTTAAAGACATCCTCAACTACTTCGAGGATGGCGACATGATGATTTTCAATGACACTAAAGTCTTTCCTGCACGCCTCAACGGCAACAAGGAAAAGACAGGCGCACGCATCGAAGTCTTTCTGCTCCGTGAGCTTGATGAGAAAAATAAGCTTTGGGATGTACTCGTGGAACCCGCCCGAAAGATCCGCATCGGCAATAAGCTCTATTTCGGCGATGACGAATCGATGGTAGCTGAAGTCATCGACAACACTACATCACGCGGACGCACTCTCCGCTTCCTCTACGACGGACCGCACGACGAATTCAAGGCCGCCCTCTTCGCCCTCGGCGAGACCCCGCTCCCTCTCTACATCAAGCGTGATGCACGTCCGGACGATGCCGAAAACTATCAGTGTATCTTTGCACGCAACGAAGGAGCCGTCGTAGCCCCCGCAGCCGGCATACACTTCAGCCGCGAGCTTATGAAGCGACTCGAGATCAAAGGCGTTCAGGAAGGATTCATCACAGTTCACAGCGGTCTGGGCAACTTCCGTGAAATCGATGTAGAAGATCTGACCAAGCACCGCATGGACTCTGAACAGATCGAAATTTCTGAAGAACTCGTCAAAAACGTCAACGCCACGAAAGACAGCGGCCACAAAGTATGCGCCGTCGGCACATCCGTTCTACGCGGAATAGCAAGCGCCGTCAGCATGGGTGGACATATGAAAGTCTGCTCCGGCTGGACCAACAAATTCATTTTCCCGCCCTACGAGTTTACCGTAACGGATGCTCTCGTCACCAATTTCCATCTCCCCTACTCCACGATGCTTATGATGGTAGCGGCTTTCGGTGGCTATGACCTCATCATGAAAGCCTATGAGGTAGCCATCAAAGAGGGCTACCGCTTCGGAGCTTACGGTGACGCAATGCTCATAATCTGACAACGACATGATTATCGACGAACGTCTCTCTCAGCTTGATCGCGCCATGCAGGCAGCCGGTCGCATGATTACCGCGGCTCGCACTGCTCCCAAGGCGCGCGGCATAGATATTCTCGAAGCGTGTATTCTTACCGGCGACGATATCACACGCCTTTCGGAAGCCATGCTTGACCTGCACCGCTCCACCGGACGTCCCGTCTATGAGCGCGATGCCGCCAATATACTCAAGGCGCAGTGCATCGTACTCATCGGTACGCATCGCCAGCTCATGGGGCTAAACTGCGGCCACTGCGGATTCCCTACCTGTGCCGCAAAACCGGCGGAAGCTCCCTGCGCCATGAATGTCACTGATGTCGGCATCGCCATAGGATCAGCCTGCGCAGCTGCTTCCGACTGCAAGGTAGACACCCGCGTCATGTTCTCGGCCGGTATGGGTGCGATGCGCCTTGACCTGCTCCCCGGCTGCACTCAGGTTTTTGCCATTCCGGTCGCCATTGCCAGCAAAAATCCGTTTTTCGACCGCTGATGGGCGATACCTTCTATACAATTTCATCTGAAGGCGAAGGCATCTACAAAGAGAAGATGAGCAAATTCATCGCCTTTGCGATCCCCGTATCGTCAGCAGCCGAGGCCAAATCCTCTGTCAGCAGCTACGCTAACAAATATCACGACGCACGTCACGTCTGCTGGGCCTACATGATAGGTCCGCAGCGTGACGAATTTCTTTCAAGCGACAACGGCGAACCCTCCGGTACAGCCGGCAAACCTATATTAGGACAGATCAATTCCCACAATCTGACCAATATAGTTATTATTGTTGTCCGCTATTTCGGAGGCATCAAGCTCGGCACATCTGGACTCATCTCAGCCTATCGCGAAGCCGCTCGTCTTGCCATCGAAGCGACCGAGATCATCGAATGTCATGACCAGACCGTCATCTCATTCACCTTCCCCTATCTCGCCATGGAGCCGGTCATGCGCCTTGTCAAAGGGAGCGACCTGAAAATACTTGAACAGGTATTCGACAACAGCTGCTCGATGTCAATTTCGCTCAGATCCGACCATGCTCCGGAATTACACCGCCGGCTTTCAGATATCGAGGGAGTCTCAATTATAGAATAATAGGCAAAAAAACACCGGAGCAATTATGTTACTCCGGTGCTTTTTTATCATATGGCTATTGACGAATCAATAGCTATGGTCATTCTCCACTTCTTCAGTGGTAAGCGGACGGGCATTCATCTTATACCAGACATAGCCGATGTAGGCCACAACCACAGGGACAAAGGCCGACACCCAGGCCATCACCTTAAGGGTAAAGTGAGTGGAAGAACTGTTAGCTATCGTCAGAGAGCTTGACGGATCACTGACCGAAGGCAGATAGGCCGTGCCGTTATATCCGGCCGCACACAGAAGGGCGAAGACGGTAAGCACCGTACCGATACCGGTCCACCATATACCGCAACGCCATACTCCCTTGCATGGAAGTGCGGTTCTCACTATTCCCCAGAGCACGCAGAGCACACCGGCGAGAAGCATCAGGCCGAGCCACCACAGATTCGTCAGATTAGAGACATACTTATATGGCATCTTCTCGATCACGCCCGACTCGTTGACACCGTAACCCGACGAAGTAAGCAGCACGGCGGCAAAAGCGAGGAATAGCACTACGAAGATGCCTCCGTTGACTATAACTGACTTACGCATACGGGCTGCAAATTCAGCACCGTCATCAATCGAATTGATGAAATAGAGTGCGGCAAGCGTACGGGCGAGGAACAGCACCATAAAGCCGAGCAGAAGATTTCGCCAGGAAGCGATTGCCTCGAGTCCGTGGCTGCCGTTCCACTGAGAGATCACAGGAGCCGAGCCGTCAAGCAGGTTACCGCGTGTCACGCTGAAATCCGCTCCGAAAAACAGGGTGCCAACAACCACACCGAGCAGCACACAACCGACACAGCCGTTGAACATCAGGAAGATGTCATAGACGCGCTCGCCGAAGATATTGCCCGGTTTACGGCGGAATTCATAGCTGACTGCCTGAAGGATAAAGCTCAGGAGTATGAGCATCCAGAGCCAGTAGGCGCCTCCGAAACTCGTAGAATAAAACAGCGGAAACGAAGCGAAGAATGCGCCGCCATAGACCACCAGCGTGGTGAATGTCAGCTCCCACTTGCGTCCGAGGGAATTTACTATAAGATTGCGTGTCTGTTCATTCTTCACGCATCCTATGTATGTCTGGCCTCCCTGCACGAAGAGCAGAAATACGAGCAAAGCGCCCAGCAGCGAGACTATCGCCCACCAATATATCTGAAGTTCATTCATAATCAATCGTTTTTATCGTTAAGTATATCTCTTTTTGACTCTTTTCTGATCTGTCTTACCATGATGCTTACCTCAGCGACGAGCAGACAGGTGAACAATGCCGCGAACAGCCAGAATGTCAGCATGACCGATCCGGAGCTTACGCCTGAGATCGCAGCCTTACAGGGAAGCAGATCCTGCACCACCCAGGGCTGACGACCGACCTCGGCTACAATCCATCCTGCCTCGCTGCATATCCATACGATAGCGATCGTGGCGAGTCCGCCCCACAGTATTAATTTCTTATCCAGCCATCCTGGACGCTTGTAGACCATGAACAGTGCGGCCACGAAGAACAGCAGCAGATAGCCGCCTGCCATCACCATCACGCGGAAGGCGTAGAAAGTCAGCGCTACCGGCGGAACGGCATCCTCCGGACTGTCAAAGTAGCCGTAGCCAAAATACTGATAGTCGGCTTTCAGAAGTTCTGTAGCCTCAGCCATTCCGGCGCTGTCGCCGGCCTTCTGAGCCTTGCCATAGGCTGCAAGCGCTTCTTGCGCGCGCTTACCGGCTTCAATCCGATCGGCATAGGATACAGTGTGGATCGTATCGCCGTCTGCTGTCAGCTCTATACCCTCTATCAGATCGTCGATACCGGGCACGAATGCATTGGCATCATGACGGGCAAGGATTGACAGACCCTTCGGAATCTTTATTTCAAAAAGCATCTCCTTCTGATCATCGCCCGGCTTCTTCGATGGATTCAGCACGCCGATACCGACAAGACCTTGTCCGCACTCGCCGCGGTAGAGGCCTTCCATAGCCGCCAGCTTCATAGGCTGAACCTTGCCGACCTGAACAGCCGAGCCGTCGCCGGTCCACATTGTCAGTATGATACCGAACATTCCGACCCAACCGCCTACCTTGATCGAGCTCTTGGCAAACTCCTGATTGCGGCCACGCAGTAGCAGATAGCAGCTGACACCTACGACAAACACGCCGCCGAGTACCCATCCGCTGGCTACCGTGTGGAAAAATTTATTTATAGCCACAGGAGAAAGCGCTACATCCGTAAAGCTTACCATCACATTACGCATCTCGCCCGGATCAAATTCCATGCCGGCCGGATATTGCATCCATGCGTTGGCGACAAGAATCCACAGAGCTGACAGCACCACACCGATAGCCGTGAGCCATGTAGCTGTCAGATGGAATCCGCGGCTGACTTTCTTCCATCCGAAGAACATCACTGCTATAAATGTTGACTCGAGGAAGAAGGCGAAAATACCTTCGATAGCCAGCGGAGCTCCGAATATATCACCTACAAACCAGCTGTAGTTTGACCAGTTTGTACCGAATTCAAATTCCAGAATGATGCCGGTCGCAACTCCACACGCGAAGTTGATTCCGAATAGCTTCATCCACGTCTTTGTCATGCGCAGCCACTTTTCGTTGCGCGTGCGATACCACATTGTCTCCATGATCGCCACTATCAGCGACAACCCGATTGTCAGGGGGACAAACAGCCAGTGGACCATCGCTGTCAGCGCGAACTGCGCACGCGACCAGTCGACCAAACTTACCAAGTCATTCATAAGTCTTAAATTTTCAGGTTTGTTTATCTGTTAATTAATGAATTCCTCACTGCTTCCGCTCGCTCGGCATCCGTATCATATCTGCTCGAGAGCGTGTCGGAAAAGAAAAACAGTTTCAGCACAAAAAAGATGATAAACAGCTTAATCAGTATAATAAGCCATAGTTTTCGGCCTACCGTCATCGAACGGAATCCATCGACATACAGCCCGACAACCCGCTTCAGCAGACTGTCATTACCGCTATTTTGTGTTGATAAGTCTTTCATGTTAATTAAACACAAAACTATAAAAAAATTTAATAAAACGATTAACTTTGCTATCCAAAACAACAAAAAAATATAATTATGGCCAACTGGTTTGAATGTAAAGTGCGCTATGACAAGACAATGGAAAACGGCGCACAGAAAAAAGTCAACGAGCCTTATCTCGTCGACGCACTCTCTTTTACGGAAGCTGAAGCACGCATGATCGATGAAATCACGCCCTTCATCTCCGGCGACTTCTCCATTTCCGCTGTAAAACGCACTAAAATAGCCGAAATATTCTGGGACGATTCCGCCGACAAGTGGTATCTTGTCAAGGTCGCTTTCATCACAATCGACGAAAAGACAGCCGCCGAGAAAAAGACAACGTCCCTCATTCTTGTGGCAGCCAACGACTTCCGCGGAGCTCTCGACGCATTCATGCTCGGAATGAAGGATACGATGGCCGACTTTGAGATCGTATCCATTACCGAGACTCCGCTGATGGATGTCTATCGCATGAAAGTAGTCGACAATAAACCTGAATAATGTCCGACACGATTGCCGACAATCTCCGCCGCGTCGCGGCATCTCTCCCTCCGGATGTGCGTCTGCTCGCAGTCTCCAAGTTTCATCCGGCCGAAGCTGTCCTCGAGGCTTACTCGGCCGGACAGCGCCATTTCGGCGAGAGCCGCGTCCAGGAGCTGATCCCGAAAGTCAAAGCCCTCCCGGCCGACATCAACTGGCACTTTATCGGCCATCTGCAGACCAATAAGGTGCGCCAGCTCATCGGCCTGTGCTATCTGATAGAGAGCGTTGACTCGCTCCGGCTTCTTGAAGCGATCGATCGCGAAAGCCTTCGGGCCGGAGTTGTCACGCGCATTCTCATGCAGGTACATGTAGCCCGCGAAGAAACTAAATTCGGATTCACTCCCGACGAGATTCTCGACTATTTCTCCCGCCGGCAGTTCGAGTCCCTGCAGGCCACGCATATATGCGGACTGATGGGGATGGCGTCAAACACCGACGACACCGGCCGCATCACGACTGACTTCCGGACTATCCGCTCGCTCTACGATAAGATCCTCCGGACGTGTCCCGACCTGCGCGGATTCGACACGATCAGCATGGGCATGAGCGACGATCGCGAGATAGCCATCCGCGAAGGCTCCACACAGATCCGCGTGGGCACGGATATCTTCGGAATACGCGATTACGGAGCCGGATGACACAAATTTTATCGAATAACTCATTTTTTTAACAATTAGCGCCGTCAGTCACAACTTTTTTTATACCTTTGTAAGACAAGCAGGCGCTTACGCCGTGTCTCTCTCTATTTAAGACCATAAAAAACTAATAATCAATCAATATCAAAAACGCAATGGCAACACAAAAGAAAAACAGCAATTTCGTTGCGATTATCACGATGTTCTTCATCTTCGCAATGATATCGTTTGTTACCAACATGGCTGCGCCTTTCGGCAATATCTGGGGATTCAGATATGAATGGGCCGGTATGGCAGGTAACCTCATGAACTTTACCGCTTACCTCTTCATGGGCATCCCAGCCGGTAACATGCTCATCAAGTACGGTTACAAAAAGACTGCGCTCATAGCCCTCGCTGTCGGAGCTATCGGTCTTGGCATCCAGCTTTTATCAAGCGCTGTGGGCGACAACATCATTGTTATTAACGGTGAGAATCCCACTACACTCAACCTGTTCATCTACCTGCTCGGCGCTCTTGTGTGCGGCTGCTGCGTATGTATGCTCAATACCGTGGTCAACCCCATGCTCAACCTTCTCGGTGGTGGCGGTAACAAAGGTAATCAGCTTATCCAGACCGGTGGCACGCTTAACTCTCTTTCAGGTACTCTGACCCCTCTGCTTGTAGGTGTACTTGTCGGTACTCTTACCAAGGAAACAACTATGGCAGCCGTCGCTCCCCTGGTGATTACCGGTATCGTTATCTTCGTTCTCGCATTTATCGTAATCTCGTTCATCAAAATCGCAGAGCCTCAGGCTAACCTCAACAACGTCAAATACGAGCACTCTCCCCTCGCCTTCCGTCACTGTCTGCTCGGCGTTGTAGCCATCTTCTTCTATGTAGGTATCGAGATCGGTATCCCCGGAGAACTCAACGCATGGATCAGCCGCGAAAACTTTGAAGGTGCGGCTGCTGTCGCCGGCTCTCTGGCAGCCATCTACTGGCTCATGATGCTCATCGGCCGTTTCCTCAGTTCAATCATCAGCGGTAAGGTTTCAACCCGCACCCAGATGGTGACTGTATCATCAGTAGCTATAATCCTTGTACTTATTGCTATCATTCTGCCTGAAAGCGTTACATTCAAATCGCCTAAACTTGAAGCGCTCAACATCACAAGTGGCGAAGTACCTCTGAAATGTCTCTTCCTCTTCCTCTGCGGTCTCTGCACATCTGTCATGTGGGGCGGCATCTTCAATCTTGCCACTGAAGGTCTCGGTAAATACACCGCCAAAGCATCAGGCATCTTTATGATGATGGTAGTGGGCGGTGGTATCATGCCCTATATTCAGGACTGGCTTGGCCGCCACTTCGGATATGTCAACAGCTACTGGCTTGTGGTAGCGATGCTTGTCTATATCCTCTACTACTCGATCGTAGGCTCCAAGAATGTCAACAAAGACATACCTGTCAACGAAGAGCCCTTCGACCTCCGCGACCTCTAATCTCGTCAAGCTCCGGTTATATCGATGCAATATATATTAATGTATATACTTACACTGATATAAAATCCACAAACGTTGTCGGACGCCTCTCAGGGCGATCCGACAACGCTATATATTATCATAAAAACCTGACATAACGGAATTATCATTAAGCATTAAAACTAATACCCTATTAATCAATCTATGACTCAAGATTCTAACCTCCTGACAAGAGCCGCCGACAATATCCGCGTGCTCGTTGCCTCAATGGTCGAAAAGTCTAAATCAGGCCATCCGGGCGGCGCTATGGGTGGCGCAGACTTCGTCAACGTCCTTTACTCCAAGTTCCTTGTGACCGATCCTGACAATCCCACATGGATTGCCCGCGACCGTTTCTTCCTCGATCCCGGCCATATGTCGACGATGCTCTACTCCGTGCTTGCCCTTACCGGCAAATACACCCTCGACGAGCTCCAGCAGTTCCGTCAGTGGGGAAGCGTTACGCCGGGGCACCCCGAGCTCGATCCCGAACGTGGCGTTGAAAACACCTCCGGACCTCTCGGCCAGGGTCATACGATGGCTGTAGGATGTGCTATCGCAGAGCGCTTCCTCGCAGCCCGCTTCGGCTCAGTAGTCGAACACAAGACTTACGCATTCATCTCCGACGGCGGCATCCAGGAAGAGATCTCTCAGGGCGCAGGCCGTCTCGCCGGTCATCTCGGTCTGAGCAACCTCATCATGTTCTACGACTGCAACGAAGTGCAGCTCTCCACAATGGTAAAAGATGTAGACCGTGAAGACTACGCTGCAAAATATCGCGCATGGCACTGGAATGTAATCGAGATCGACGGCACCGACCCCGTAGCGATCGCTAATGCTCTCGAGCAGGCTCACGCCGAAAAGGAACGCCCCACCCTCATCATAGGCCATACTATCATGGGGCGTGGCTGCGTCAAGGCCGACGGCACCAACTTCGAAGGCCAGTGCTCTACCCACGGCCAGCCCATAAGTAAGTCCGGCGCCGACTATGCCGCTACCGTCAAGAATCTCGGCGGCGATCCCGAAAATCCATGGGTTATCTGGGATGACGTCAAAGACCTATACGCAAAGCGCAACGAAGAACTTAAAGCCATCGTCGCTAAACGTCACGCAGAGGAAAAAGCCTGGGCTGCAGCCAATCCCGAAAAGGCCGCTCAGCTCGCCGACTATATCGCCGGCCGTCTCCCCGAGATCGACTTCAGCGCTATCGTCCACAAAGCCGACGATGCTACCCGCAATGCATCAGCCACCGTACTCAGCGTCCTCGCCGAAAAAGTCGGCAACATGATCGTCTCCAGCGCCGACCTTGCCAACAGCGACAAGACCGACGGATTCCTCAAAAAGACAACAGCATTCAAGAGCGGTGATTTCTCTGGCGCATTCCTTCAGGCCGGTGTAGCCGAACTCACCATGGCGTCGGTAATGAACGGTATCGCCCTTCATGGCGGATGCATCGCAGCCTGCGGCACATTCTTCGTATTCTCTGATTATATGAAGCCCGCCGTACGTCTTGCCGCACTCATGGAACTCCCAGTCAAATACATCTGGACACACGACGCATTCCGCGTAGGCGAGGATGGCCCCACTCATGAGCCCGTCGAGCAGGAAGCACAGATTCGCCTGATGGAACAACTCAAAAACTTTGCCGGCAAGCCCTCTGTACTCGTGCTTCGCCCCGGCGACAGCGCGGAGACAAGCGTAGCATGGAAGATGGCACTCGAGAATCAGTCCACCCCCACCGCGCTCATTCTCTCCCGCCAGAACATCAAAGACCTTCCTGCCGCTCCCGGACAGCGGTATGCCGAGGCTACCAAGGCTGAAAAGGGCGCCTACACCGTAATGTCAGTCGCCAATCCGCAGGTCATCCTCTTAGGCAACGGTTCCGAGGTATCGCTCCTCTGCGAGGTTGCTGTCGAACTTCAGGCCGGCGGCGTGCCCTGCAATGTAGTGTCGATACCTTCCATAGGCCTCTTTGAAGAGCAGCCCGCCGACTACCGCAAGTCAGTCCTACCCTGCGGTGTTCCCGTATTCGGTCTGACAGCCGGTCTCCCCTCGACACTCAAAGGCCTTGTAGGCGACAACGGCACCGTATTTGGTCTCGACCACTTCGGCGCATCAGCTCCCTACAAAGTTCTCGACGAAAAATTCGGCTTCACAGTTCAGAATATCGTCGACCAAGTGTTAAAATTTATCGGAAAATGAACTTTTTTGAACGCAAAACATTTAGTATTTTAAACAGAGTTAAAACCCTGAACGACTAAAATCAAAAAAAATTCAAAAAAATTCCCGAAAATTAACGTAGATTTAAAAAAATAGTTGTAATTTTGACCCCTGAATAAGCAGTAAGTTCATTAACATCTAAGTTTCAACTATTTAGAAGAAATTACAAATTCAATATTTTACCTGTTTATGAAAAAATCATTTTTCGCAATCGCATGCGCACTGTTCTTAGGACAGAGCATGGTAGCACAGAACGACAATGTCGTAGTGCTCGTAGAAGATCCCACTCAGGGCGTATTAGAAAATCGCTTCCGCGACAACTGGTTCCTCGGCGTAGAAGGTGGCATCAGCTTCCTCAACAACCGCAAGGGTGAAAACGTTGACTTCAAGGATCGTATCGCTCCCGATGTACAGCTCAGCGTTGGTAAGTGGTTCTCTCCCAAATGGGGCGTTCGTGCTAACCTCGAATGGTTCCAGAGCAAAGCCGCTTACAAGATGAACAACTTCGGTGCATCTGTTGACGGATTACTCAACCTCACCAACTGGTGGTGTGGCTACAACCCCACCCGCGTCTACAACGCATCTCTCTACGCTGGTGCCGGCGTTGCTGTTCGTTACGCTAAGAACGGTGCAGGCGACTGGAAAGACGTAAACAATAACCTCATCGTAGGTCGCGTTGGTCTTTTGAACACATTCCGTCTCTCTGAGCACTGGCAGTTCCTCATCGACCTCCGCATCATCGGTAGCGACAAGAGCCTCATCGACTACACCAACAACGGTCAGTCTTACGGTGGTCAGGTTCTCATCGGCTTCAACTACAACTTCGGCAAATCTACATGGAATGCTCCCGTTGTTCCCGTTTGCCCCGAACCCGAGAACTGCGACGCTCTCCGCGCTCGTCTCCAGGCTGCTGACGCTCGCATCGCCGACCTCGAAGCTCAGCTCAAGGCTTGCCTCGAACGTCCCGTTCAGACTGTAGTAGAAGCTCCCAAAGCTCCCCTTGCTACTATCTACTTCCCCATCAACTCTTACACACTCAACCGCTCTGACCGCAACGTCCTCGGTGCTATCGCCAACATCATGAAGAGCAACCCCAACCAGACTTACGTTCTGACTGGCTATGCTGACAACTACACCGGCACCGACGCTTACAACGTTAAGCTCCGTCACAACCGCGCTAACAGCGTTCAGAAGCAGCTCGTTCGCAATGGTGTTCCCGCTTCTCAGCTCGAAGCTACCATCAACAACGGTAACCTCTGCGACCTCGGCGAAAAGTATGTAGCTCTCGACCGCTGCGTAACTATCAACGAGAAATAATCTGAATTAACTCAATTCAAATACAGAGCGCCCTGTGCATCCTGCACAGGGCGCTTCTTTTTTATCAACTGTCCAATATAGATAGCATTTGGGACTGTTTATAAGGGAATAAATCGTGACGGCCGCTGTGGCGGATTTGCTGTTTGCAAATTTTAATGTGATAATTTGACTGTAGATTTGTGAGATTTGAAAAACAATCTTAAATTTGTAACAATATTATCATAACAAAATTTACAAATGGAAGTAACAGGAAAAATCATCGTAGCCCTTCCCGAAGTCTCCGGCACATCAAAGGCAGGAAATGTGTGGAAAAAACGTCAGTATGTACTCGAGACTCAGGATAACTACCCCACAAAAATAGCTTTCGAATTCTTTGGTGAAAGAGCCGATCAGTATCCTCTCTCGGTTGGCGAAGTTGTCAAGCTCAGTTTCGACATCGACAGCCACGAATACAATGGCCGCTGGTTCACATCTATCCGCGGTTGGAAAGCCGACAAAGTCGACGGAAGCATGAGCGCCGCTCCCGCATCAGCACCTGCTGACTTCGGCGCACCCGCACCCGCACCCGCTCCCACCTTCACTCCCTCGGCTGACGCCAACGACGACCTCCCCTTCTGATCCCGAATCAGCACATAAATCCATATAAAAAAGTCCGGCCTCAATGGTCGGACTTTTTTTACGGGAATATCTTCATCCCCAATCGCACCATAAGGGAATCATTACAGCTTTAAGGTTGCCTACCAGGTAAAGGTGCGCGTATCGGTGGAGCTGTTGCCGCAGGCATCGGTCACCGTAAGGACTACCTTGTGTCTGACACCCTTTTTCCAACGCTTGGGATCAAGTTTGAATGACAGTGTGCCGGTCTTCCCGTCAAGCTCCATGAGTGCCCATTTTCCGTCGATCTCTCCGCGATAGGTGTCGATTCCGCTGAGATTGTCGGAAATCTTGTATGTGACGGCACCACGCTGCCCCCACTTTTCGGGTTGCTGCGCCACGACTTTCGGAGCTACCGTATCTGCCATCACGGAGTAGTTGCCAAAACGATTGACTTTTGCCTCCATCCGTCCGCCTCGGTATTCGCCCTCGACTGCCGACGGGCGCAATCCGTTGTAGCGTACGAGACAATATTTTCGCTTGTCGGCAATGACATCATTCCCGACCGGCAGTGATATCCGGATGTTGCCGGCCAACGGCTCTTCGGGAGAGCCTATGGAATAAAGAGCCGAGTATGTGCCGTCAGGCGCAGGCTCTACGCGCTCCATGGCAAACAGATAGTCGCGATAAAGCATCCCGGCGGGAATTTCGACCACGGCTCCACCCTCCTCTATCCGGTAGGGACGGTCAAAAGACAGCAGACGCCCCTCGCCGGCCGGATCAGGTATAGCCGACTCCTTGCCTACGATCGAAAACGGTACGCGGGTACGGTTTCCGTGGTGATCCTCCAGAATGAACTCACACTTATATGTACGCTCCCGGTCGATCATCAGAGAGCCGTCGCCACGTGAATATATCATGTCGGTCAACGGACGCGACTCAGGTTGCTCAGTAATCATGTTCCACGATTTATCGCGCACTACGTCGCCATACTCTACGAGGGTATTGACCGCACGCGACCTGTCGAAGTCAAACTCATCGATGACACGGCGATAGACGGTGTCTCCGTCGACAATAAAGGTCATATACTTTACGCCATAGATATTGGTAGTGCCGGTCATCTTGTCATAGGCTTTGATTCCGGGCACTACCCTGCCCCAGGCTGTGAACGAGTCCCTGAGATGCGGCCCGGAATGAAAGGCCGGTACCGGACGTCCGTTGACGACTCCTTCGCGCGGATAGAGCGCCACAGCCCTGACCTCGGGAGGGACATTGTCCTTTATATGCCCCGCGTAATAGTCCATCGGGTCGAGGGCATGCTCCGTCTCGGCGTCGCGCACATCCATGTGGAGATGCGGACCTCCGGATGAGCCTGCATTGCCGCTGCGCCCGATAAGCTCGCCGCGGCTGACAGGAATATCGCCGGGGGCATACTCGATATCTATTCTGAATGTCTCTTCGGCATACTGCCTCGCACGGGTCGGATTGTCAATGCGCGTCGAAAACGACTGCAGATGACCGTAGACTGTGACGAGACCCAGCTCGGGATGCGTCACATAGACCGCTCGCCCGAAACCCCACGGAGAGACCAGCACGCGACTCACATAGCCGTCAGCCGCACAATAGACCGGCAGACCGGTCTGCCCCTGAGTCTTGAAGTCGAGCCCGGAGTGAAAGTGATTGTTGCGCAGCTCGCCGAAATTGCCGCTCAGCAGCAGAGGGATGTCAAGCGGCACACGCAGGTTGGCCTGCGACGGAGTAGCTCTCTTAGTCGCCGACATATCTGAAGCAGCAGCGACCGTCAGGGTCACTGCTGCAATATATTTCAGGAATATTCGTCTCACTGATTAACGCTGGGCTGTAAAAGCTCCGGTTGCTATCTGCTGATAAGCGAGCACGCCGGCCTGTGAAAGTTCCACAAGCTGCATCTCGCCGCCGGGAGCTGCCATTTTGACATGATCTGCATCGACAAAGGTCATCAGAGAGTAGGACTCACCGCCGACATTGACACTCCAGCTGTTTTCGTCGCTGTCAAAGTCAAAACGTACTACCTCGCCGTTAGCCTCGGACGTGATGGTGTAGCCTGACTCATCGCACTCGACGAGGTAGCGTCCATCCTTGCCCTCGACTACTTTCTGATTGCTTGCCACGGGATTTTCACCTGACCAGAATTCGATGCTGTTGAGCACAAGAACGTCTGCAAGGCAAGACACTTCATATACCGGAAGTACCCAGAATGCGAAGAATACGAGCTCGTTGACGAATTTATTATCGATAGTCTTGTTCCATGCCAGAAGCTTGTTGCTCAGAGAGAACGAACCGATGCATGATGTGAAGAGCATAGAGCCTGAAAGCGCGATGACGAGTGCAACGCTGAGTTTTGTCTTTTTCATAATGAAATGTGTCTTAATGTTAATTATTTGGGAATATATTCTATTGCTGTTTCGTAGAAGTCCATTACTTTTCTGACATACGCCGTGGTCTGGAGTCCGCGCGCATAGCCGTACTTGCATACCGGGTCATTGTAATATTCCGGATTGGATTTAAGAATCATGCACTCGGCTACGTTGCCGTCCCATACATGAGGGTCATATTCATACTTGCGGGCGAGCGCGAGCGCATCATATATGTGGGCAATACCGCAGTTGTAGGCTCCGAGCACAAACTTGGCACACTCGGCCGAGTCCGGCACATGGCGGCTCAGCTTGCCGCGCAGGTCGGCCAGCATACGGGTGGCCGTGACTATCGATACCTCCGGATCCTCAAGCCTGTCGGGATCGGAGCCGTAGGCGCGAGCCGTGCGGGGCATTATCTGCATGATTCCCTTAGCTCCGGCCCATGAGGTCAGCGATGAGTCAAAACGGCTTTCGGCATATCCCTGCGCCGCCAGAAGCCGCCAGTCATAGCCGATCGAGTCGGCATACTGCCTGAAAAGATTGTCGTATGGCGAGATATTTCCTTTTGTAAAGTCTATCTGAAAAGTAGGCTTGGCCACTTTACTCAGCTCAAAATATCGCTTCATCAGTACCGACTGGGCGTGCCGCGGCTCCTCGAGCGAAAGCCAGCTGTCGATAGAGTCGGCGAGCCATTGGTCGGACGGAGCCACTCCCCAGGCCGAACGCTGTGGAAAACTGAGCGGCAGCGACACATCGATATCCGAGTAGTATGTCCTGTTTATCAAAGCAATGTTGTTGTCCACGACCGTCAGCGGGATCTCGCCGGTCGATACCATACGGATCAGATCCTCGGTGATGATAGTGTCGCGCTCTACGATGTGGATATTGACGCCACCGCCGAGCTCGTTGTCAAGATTGACGAGACGATGATAATATTTTGAGTCGCCTTCCACATAAATATCGCGACCGACGAGCTGTGTTTCATCCGTAATCAGCGGCTGATTCTTCTTCCGGGGCTGAACGAGCACCTGAAAGCTCTCCGACCGCGGGCCGCACGCCACCACCGAGGCCTTGTTCTCAGCCGTCATCGGCACCTCATAGGCTATCAGGTCGACATAGCCGGAGTCAAGCCATTCGATCATGTCCTGAAGGTTGGGCGCCACACGGATATCAAGCGCGATGTCCTTGTCCTTGGCGAATGCCTTTATCAGCGAGTAGTCGTAGCCCATCTGTTCTTCCTTGTAGATAAAGTAGGATGTCGGGCTGTTGAGAGTGGCGACTCTAAGTGTATCGGGCAGCGGATGCGACTCATTCTCCCGATGTAGATGAATCTTTCCGGAGCATCCCCGGCATATCAATATGAGAAGGACTATAAGACCCGCAACCGCCAGTCCGGCTACAGTGCGCCTGTGTTGGAGCCACTTTGCCGGAAATACGTTTTTTAATCGGTCAGGTATCTTCATCAATCCCTGCGGTCAATGGCAGATTCAATATTCAAATCTGCCCTTTTCAGAGATAATGGTCAGCTTGTTGGAATCGGCATCCTCGACACGTCCCACAATACGTCCTTCTATGCCGTATTCAGCCGCAATGTCAATGACTGCCTGCGCCTTCTCGGGTGATAGATAGATCTCCATACGGTGACCCATATTGAATACCTTGTACATCTCGGCCCAGTCTGTGCCGCTCTCGCGCTGTATCATGTCGAACAGCGGAGGAACGGGGAACAGATTGTCCTTTATGACGTGCTTGTTCTCTACAAAGTGCATGACCTTGGTCTGTGCGCCGCCCGAACAATGAACCATGCCATGGATATCCTTCCGCATGACATCGAGCAGCCGCTTGATGACAGGAGCATAGGTACGTGTCGGCGACAGAACGAGATGACCGGCATCGACAGGGACACCCTCGACGGCATCGGTCAGCCCCACGCTTCCGGAATAGATCAGTTCGGCAGGTACGGCCGGATCATAGCTCTCGGGATAGCACTCGGCCACTTCCCTGTTGAACACGTCATGACGGGCCGAAGTCAGGCCGTTGCTTCCAATGCCGCCGTTATAGGCTGACTCATAAGTGGCCTGACCATAGGAAGCCAGACCCACAATTACGTCGCCACCCTTGATGTTGGCGTTGTTGATGACATCGGCACGGCGCATACGGCAGGTCACAGTGCTGTCGACTATTATGGTACGTACCAGATCGCCGACATCGGCCGTCTCGCCACCGGTGCTGTAGATCGAGATGCCGGCCTCACGAAGCTCTGACAGAAGCTCCTCGGTGCCGTTGATGATGGCGGCGATCACCGAGCCGGGTATCAGATGCTTGTTGCGCCCGATAGTCGAGGATACAAGGATATTATCGGTCGCACCTACACACAGCAGGTCGTCGATATTCATTATAAGCGCATCCTGGGCAATACCTTTCCATACACTCATGTCGCCGGTCTTGCGCCAGTATACATACGCCAGAGCCGATTTGGTGCCGGCACCGTCGGCGTGCATGATATTACACCACTCCGGGTCGCCACCGAGTATATCGGGGATTATCTTACAGAATGCCTTCGGATAGAGGCCTTTATCTACATTCTTAATGGCATTGTGGACATCCTCCTTCGAGGCTGACACGCCGCGCAGATCGTAACGCTGACTTGACATGAGGTCTTATTATTGGATTAGAATAAATCTTTGGCTGATATGAAGATAAAAGTGACAGGGGCTACAAAGAGCAGCGAGTCGATACGGTCGAGGATGCCTCCGTGGCCGGGAAGGATAGATCCTGAGTCCTTGATGCCGAGCGTGCGCTTGATAAGCGACTCAACGAGGTCGCCGAATGTGGCGAACACCGCTACCAGAAGGCCGAGGACCGCTAAATCTACCATCGAGAAGCGCGATAAGGCCGTGCCACCCCAGATACAGTGAGCTACCACGCCGGCAAGCACAGAAAAGACGACTCCGCCAACAAATCCTTCCCACGATTTCTTAGGCGAGATACGCTCAAAAAGCTTATTCTTTCCGATAAGCGAACCTACACAGAACGCGCCCGTGTCATTAAGCCATATCATTACGAACATCAGAAGCACCAACGGAGCCGACTGGTAATATATCATGAGCAGCAGAAGAAGCGGGAGCGTGATATATAGCTGAGCCATAAGTGAGAAGGCAGTCTCCTTAAGCGGGTTATCCACTTTCACATATAACGCGGCGATCATTCTGACAGAAATCATGAAGAACGCTATTACCAGGAATATGAGACCCGTCCTGTATGAGCCTTCGAAAAGCGCATAGGGCATCAGGAACGCCATACCGGCCGTCATCAGGTCGAGGGCACGCAGGACTGCGGGAATACGTTGCTTATTGGTTATACCGGTAAACTCATTTATAGCCAGGAAGGCCAGAAGCATGACGAGCCAGAGCATCCAGTAGCCGCCGGCGAAGATTGCCGCGATGATCAGGCCGATGTAGACAAGCCCTGTGATCGAACGTGTAATGACGTTATTCATATCCTTTGTAATTATTTCGTTTTTTATATCTGCAAAATTAATCATTTTTTTCAAGCTATTTGCCGTCACAGGCCAATAAATATAGAAATCTACTTTTTGACAGATTATAGTTTTTTATTATTTTTGCGTAAAATTGAGCTGAACAATGACTATAGAAGAAGACATCGCCAATGCTCTCAGGACTCTGCGCGATGGCGGAACGATACTCTATCCCACCGATACGGTCTGGGGCATAGGCTGCGACGCGACACGGAGCGATGCCGTCAGACGCATCTACGACATCAAGCATCGCGCCGACTCCAAGGCAATGATCGTGCTGCTGTCGCGGCCTGACGACCTGTGGAATTATGTCGAGGATGTCCCTGACATAGCCTTCGAGCTTATCGAGGCTGCCGTCAGCCCGCTGACAATAGTCTACGACCGTGGCCGGCGGATAGCCCCAGAGCTGCTGGCCTCCGACGGAAGCATCGGCATTCGCATAACATCCGAAGAGATTTCCTCCCGCCTCTGCCGCGGTCTGCGCCGACCCCTCGTCTCCACTTCGGCCAATATCAGCGGCACGCCGGCTCCGGCTCTGTTCTGCGAGATCACGCCTGAGATCCTGGATTCGGTCGACTACGTCATGGAGAGCCGGCGCGACGATATGAAGAGATCCAAACCATCATCGGTCATCAAACTAAGTTCCAACGGCATTTTCAAAATTCTCCGCCCTTGAAGAGCGACTCGCGACATAGCGCAATCTACATCGTCAGCGACTTTATATCAACGTCGCTCGCATGGCTGCTCTTTAATATCGTCAGATACACGACGCTCGATCCCGTCAACAACTTCACATCGCTGGGCAACTATCTGCTCTATCCGCTTGTGCTCGCCGGACAGTTTGTCGTTCCCCTGATGATGATGGCTCTCTACTGGCTCTCAGGATATTACAATAAAGCATTCGTAAAGTCGCGCATCGAGAGCATCATGACTACACTCGGATCGACGCTCATCGGCACGGTAATCATCTACTTCATTGCTATAATCGACGACCCGATCCCCGACCGCTACAGCAACTATGAGCTTGTACTCATACTTGAGGGGCTGATGTTCACCATCGTCAGCCTGTCGCGCATCATCATCACCAACCGATTCCTCCGGCTGCGTTACCAGCGCCGCATATGGCTCAACGTCGCTGTGATAGGCACCCCTGAGACTATCGACGACTGCATCCGTCGACTCAATGTCAAGACTCCGGCGCTCGGCCTGAAAGTCATGGCGGCTGCCTCCGTGACAGACACACCGTACACCGCCTCGCCCGATGTCGCCCCTTTCTCGCTTGACAATCCGGCAGCCGACGCCGACAGGCTCGGCATCGAGCAATTCATTATCGCGCTCCCGCCGTCCTGCTCTGAAATGGAGCGCATGACGCTGCTGCGCAAGCTCTATCCCCTCAACCGCACCATCCTCCAGCCTGCATGGCTCGACTCCGGACTGAGTATGCGTACACGCGTCAGCAATGTGGCCGGCGAGCCGCTGACCGACATTTCCTCGGCAGTAATCTCCGAAAGCACCCGCAATGTCAAGCGAACCTTCGATGTAGTCATTTCCACGATCGTACTGATACTGCTTCTCCCCGTTTTCGCCATTATCGCCGTCTGCATCAAGCTCAACAGCCGCGGCCCCGTATTCTTCTCGCAGGAGCGTATAGGCCACCACGGCAAGCGCTTCAGGATATACAAATTCCGCACGATGATACCCGACGCCGAGCCGGACGGACCGGCACTATCCCGACCGGACGACCGTCGCATCACGGGCTTCGGACGCACGCTTCGCAAATATCGCCTTGACGAGCTCCCCCAGTTCTGGAATGTACTGAAAGGCGAAATGTCGATAGTCGGACCCCGTCCGGAGCGCGAATTCTACGAAGAACAGATCATCGCGAAAGCTCCGGAATACACCCTCCTCCATCAGCTTCGTCCCGGGATAACCTCCTGGGGAATGGTCAAATACGGCTATGCATCCGATATCGACGCGATGATTGCCCGCATGCGCTATGACATAATCTATATAGAGAATGTATCGATAGCCATCGACCTCAAGATTCTGCTTTACACCATCAACACTGTCATCACAGGCAAAGGCATCTGACCCTGACCAACCAATGAAACACATCAAGATAAGACTTCTACCACCCTCCGCTCAGAAATGGCTCCATGATGTCGTCTTCCGCTTCATGCTATGGCGCGAACGCCACGTCAGCGAGAAGACCTTCCTGATAGTCCTGGCCCTCATAGTAGGCATAGCCTGCGGCATGGCGGCCATGCTGCTGAAATACCTCATCCATCTCATCGGGTCAAACCTGACCGCGAGCGCCAGCATGACGGAAGGCAACTATATCTATCTCATCTATCCCGTCGTGGGTATTGTCCTCGCCGGATGCTATGTCAGATATGTCGTCAAGGACAACATATCCCACGGTGTCACCCGCGTGCTTTACTCCATCTCGCAGAACAAGAGCCGACTGAAACCTCATAATATGTACACCTCCGTCCTTGCCAGCTCCATCACGATAGGATTCGGCGGATCAGTCGGAGCCGAGGGTCCTATAGTATATACGGGAGCGGCCATAGGATCCAACCTCGGACAGATGTTTCGCCTGTCGCCCCGTATCCTGATGATACTCGTAGGGTGCGGTGCCGCAGCCGGCATCGCAGGTATATTCAAGGCTCCGATTGCCGGTATGCTTTTCACTCTTGAAGTCCTGATGCTCGACCTGACTACAGTGTCGGTCATGCCTCTGCTCATAGCCTCGATCACCGCAGCCACCATTGCCTATATCTTCACCGGCACGGAGCTTGAATTCTTCTTCGTTCAGAGCGAACCGTTCGCCACCACACGTATACCCTACGCCATCTGCCTCGGCCTCTTCTGCGGCATCGTCTCGCTCTATTTCACGCGCTCGATGAATTTCATGGAAGGCTTCTTCAAGAAACGGCTGAAGACCCCTTGGCGCAAGACGGCTGTCGGAGGCGTAATCCTCGCAGGCCTTGTCTTTCTCTTCCCGCCGCTCTACGGCGAAGGCTACGGAGCTATCAACGACCTGCTCAACGGCAATCCCTCGTCGATCGTCGACGGCAGTATCTTCTACCACGACGGAGGCAGCGCCCTGTTCATAATCTTCTTCATCGGCCTCATCATCGTGACCAAATCGATAGCCACGGCGGCCACCAACGGCGGAGGAGGTGTCGGCGGCACATTCGCTCCGTCGCTCTATGTCGGGTGCATGACCGGCTTCCTCTTCGCGTTTCTTATCAACTACTGCTTCGCCCTTGATCTCTCGGTCAAGAACTTCGCCCTGATGGGCATGGCCGGCATCATGAGCGGCGTCATGCACGCCCCACTGATGGGTATCTTCCTTACCGCCGAACTGACCGGAGGCTACGACCTCTTCCTACCACTGCTTATCGTCTCGACCATCTCTTACGGCACAATCCGAATATTCGAGCCATACAGCATCTACACACGCCGTCTCGCCCAGAAAGGCGAACTGCTCACACATCACAAGGATAAAGCCGTGCTGACCCTGCTGAAGATAGGCAGCGTCATCGAGACCGACTTCAAGACCGTCACCCCCGACATGGATCTGCGCAGCATGGTCAAGGTCATCTCCGAATCCAACCGCAACCTCTTCCCTGTGGTCGACGGCGACGGGAAACTTCTCGGAGTAGTGCTTCTTGACGACATCCGCAACATCATGTTCCGCCCCGACCTCTACAGGCGCATGCACGTCAGTCGCTTCATGGCCATGCCCTCCGACAAAATCCTTGTCGACGAACCGATGGACCAGGTCATGAAGAAATTTGATGTCACCGGCGCATGGAATCTGCCCGTCATCGACGCCGACGGTCGCTACGTAGGCTTCGTCTCCAAATCAAAGATCTTCAACTCCTACCGCCGCGTCCTCCGCCACTACTCCGAAGACTGATCCTAAATTGGAGGGGTTACTTACACCATGTTGCTATCATAAATGAGTGCCGGAGACTCGTTGTTATGACCAGTGTACTTACTCTCAGCAGATTTAATCGGCGTTCTCCAAATGCCTGGCGGGAGATATATGATAAACCGCGCACGCTGGCCTTCGGCCTCGGCGTACACGGTTACTGGTAAATCGATGTCCTGCCGGACATCCGCCTTATTATCTGACATTTATCATACAAGATGGGTACTTGATTATATAGTACTCACATTATTTAAGTGACAAATTATATGTCCCTACAATGCCTCAAATTGCATGGGTAATTTAAAAGGATACTTATCCTTTATTTCTTGCCACGTCTTGAATTGGATGTGATTTGAATCAATATATGTACCGAATTTTTCTAAAAATGCTTTTATATCTTCGTTAGTCGCAGGGTTATTACCATCCGTAATAAATATGACATATTTTTTATCATTATCTGCACGAATTATATTTCTGAATATCTGATAATTCAGTAGAATATCTTCTGCGGTAGCGTTGTCTTTAAGATATTCCGGCAACAGTTTCTCATATTGACGAGCCTTGCACTTATGACGTTCATCTGCATCCTTTTTCTCTTTAGCAAATCCGTCTTCCGTGAATTTTATCTCAAAATAGACTTCAACTTTATCATCTTTGATATGGAAATCAAAAGAAGTCCCTTCATTTTCCGATTTACCCAAAACATCAAACTTAATGTCTTCCTTGTATTCAAAATCGCATTTAGCTCCCTCATGAATTTCAATATTGAAAGCATCCTTCATAAATTTGACCATCTCTTTAGTGGCACAATGCTTTACATCAATTAGTTTTGAAAAAAACATCATGCATAGAATCTGAGAAGAATTAACATGATGTGCATACTGATGTAATCCTCTTAAACCGGGAAGATATGGCTTGCAGTCGAATTCAAAGTACTTTTTAATTGCATCTGCGCGATTACGAAGAGTATTATCATTGTTCTTTAATGGAAGAATATGCTTTTTCAAATACTCTTTACCATTGCGTACATATGTTCCACATTCCCAATTCATATCCTTGGTAAGGACTTCTAACACTCGGTCTGTGTAATTTGCGTGACTTACACTCTGCGTTTTTGTTGTCATAATAAATTGCAATTAGATGGTTAATAATAAATATATTGGTTGAATTATCTACTTAGTGCCTCTTCGATGCTTTGTCTTATCCACCGGATGGCGTAGGTCGTGAATTTGAATCCTTGCGACGGGTCATATTCATAGGCAGCCTGTATCAGTCCTTTGTTTCCCTCTGCAATCAGTTCCTCAATGGGATGATTCGCTGTAACATATTTCATAGCTGTTGTCTTAACAAACCGTCGGCACGCGAGCAGCAGTCTGTCTTTCGCGGCATCGACGTCGCCCTCTCGGGCTTTGATTTGCCGGACAAGCGCTACTTCTTCTTCCACTGTGAGAAGGTCTTCCCGCCGGGTATCATCAGAATAATCCATATGACAGTTTGATATGGATTGATTTGATGCTATGGGCTCATCGGCAAATACAACAAGGGCATTTTTCCCATATCCATACGATACCCCGGCATCCTCTACGCGGGATATTTTTGCCACAGACCGTGTAGTGAATGCTACTACCATATCGGCATCGTCAATAAGTGCATTATTCCGCGCCAGCTTTGATTCAGCCTCGTCAGTTAAACAATTAAACACTGAAATCGGTATCGAGAATTGAACGGCATACTTTCTCACATAAGAGTTCAAAAGCGTATCGCCTCCGGTGATACGAAATTCCGATACTGATTTTTTCCAGAAATGATGACGGAAGATTCTCACCCAATCATGATAGGAGAGTGTGGGATTTATAGTCCCGATTATAGCTAACTTCATTTATATATAAAAAAATTGGTGCTATATATATTATACGATCGAGATTTTTGGGAAATGTATCTTTTTGTTAAAATAGATATTTCAAAACACAACACTTCACGAATTCCTCGGCGTAAAGCAATGATAATACAGACTATACGCGTTAGAAAAGTTTAACTTAAAAATTTTAACAAATACATTTCTCATAGAATCTTAGCCTCGGGCTTCCCCTCCTTAGCGTTTGTTATTATACGAAAAAAGCGTAGGAATCTGTATCTGTTGCCGTCTTACCATTGGAGGCTTCTCGCATTGCCTTTAGATGTCGAACGGCAACAGCGACGCCTACGCCAGTATATGCTACAGATGCTTTCGGCCTCATCACTCACGGGACGATCTGCCGGACGCATGATATCACATACTAACAGGCATCTACCGTTGCTACTCCTTGACATCTAAGTGAATCTTGCGAGAATTCCCAATGGACAAGAATCAGCGCGGATAAACGCTTCAATATTTAATGCAGCTCTCACGCATTGCCCTTAGCCGGGCATAGGCGATACGGTCTGTTACTGCAAATGTACAGCTATTTTTCAATTAATACAAGAAGACTGTCAACCCATACACTTTGTAACTGAGGGAAAGCGGAACTATTTCATAGGTTCAGGCGTTATAATGACAGAACTAACAGTTAATACCATGACACAAAAAGAACTAACAGACCTGATCGCCTCTAAAGTAGCGGAAGTCCTTAATAATCCTGAAAGCTGGGGCGAAGACCCTCAGATAAGTATAGTCCCGACAACCCTTATCGTCGAAATCGAGCGGCGCGGAGATGCCGACCGCGACATCGAGTACAGCGACTATGCCATCGAGGCTGACGCTGTAGAAGACGGCGACTACTCGGAAGATGCAGCAGATTTCCAGTCGGCTTCCGACCCTGACCTCTACCCCATCGGAACTCTTATCGACTATGCGACTAAGAAACCCGACCTGAAGAAAATCGCCAAGCTGGTAGAGCAGTATATCCCGGAGCAGTCGGAGAACCTCTACGCCGAGTAACTCCGAGCGGTTAGATTTACATTATAGGATCGGGGCGAAGATGCGCATCAGCGACTCTTTGGCTTTCTGGCGCTTGGGACGGCGACGCCACTCGGCGCCTTTGACGCGATAGCACTCGGCCTGATCGGCATAGAACTGTTCCCGCAGCTTCTCGTTAAACTCCCGGGAATAGATGAACATATTGCTTTCGAAATTATGCTCCACGCTGCGGAAATCAAAGTTTGTAGATCCGACCGTGGCAAACTCATCGTCGACAAGCATCGACTTGCTGTGAAGCATACCCGGCTCATAGAGATAAAACTTGATGCCGGCCTGCAGACACTCATTGATATATGAGTAGGAAGCATAGCGCAATATCTCCGAGTCGCTCCGGCGCGGAATCATGATCCTGACATCGACCTTGGCGAGCGCCGATGCCTGCAGGGCTCGCAGGAGAGCGTCGGTAGGCAGGAAATAAGGAGTCTGGATATAGATGCATTTCTTAGCCTGAGATATGGCCTGCAGGAAGACAAAGGCGATGTTGCTCCACTGGTCGTTAGGACCCGATGTCAGAAGTTGCATCCCGTAGCTGCCCGCTTTGTGATGTTTAGTCGCCGGCTCTGACGTCTCCTCATCAAGCTTATGACCCATGGCATACCAGTCGACGGCAAACGAATATTCGAGCGCCATGACGGCCGACCCCTTGATACGTAGGTGCAGGTCGCGCCATACGTCGAACTTGCCGCCGGTCAGATACCTGTCGGCAATGTTCATACCGCCGATATATCCCGTCTCGCCGTCGATGATGCAAAGCTTACGGTGATTGCGCCAGTTGATGCGCGATCCAAGAAGCGGAAACGAAACCTTATAGAACGGATAGATCTCGATACCGGCGTCAGACATCGACCTGAAGAAACGTTTCCTGACGCGGAACGACCCCACATGATCATATATGACACGGACTTTCACACCGGCACGGGCACGCTTTATCAGCGCGTCGCGCAGACGGCATCCGACTTCATCGTCTGAGAGGATATAGTATTGGAGATTGATGTATCTGGTGGCTCCGGAGATGTCGACAAGCATGGCATCAATCTTGTCGCTGCCGTTATTGAACAGCTCGGCCGAGTTGTCGATGAAATAAGGGGCGCCGGCAAGCGACTGCGCGAGGCGAATGTGCTGCACGGAGCTGTCTGTGAGGTCAAGGCGACGCAGATCGCCCTTATAGCCTATCTCGCGACGGCGCAGCCTGCGACGGACGCTTCGCGAGACGATCCGCTTATTCTTGATATTTCTACCGAATACGATGTACAGAATCAGGCCGAAAGCCGGGAGCGCCAGAAGCACCGTGACCCATGCGAGTGTCTTGACGGGGTTGCGGTTCTGCGATATGACCACCCCTACTATCGAGATAATTGTAAGCGCATAGATCAGCGTGAAAAACCAGTAGATCCACGTCAGATTGAAATATTGCGACACAAATTCCGTCATACCCGATAATTTGCCCCTAAATTACAAAAACAAATCCACAAATTCCTATCTTTGTAAATTAATAAATATGAAATAATAGTTTGCAAATGCGAGTAGGTCTTTTTTTGTTGGCATTGGCGACAGCATCATGTTGCTATGGCCGTGTGCTTAAGGCAACCGACCATGGCATCCGGTCCGATCAGGAGAAAGTGCAGACGGAAGCCATACAGAAGCTACTTGACAAAGCGGCGGAAGATGGCAGCGAGGTCTTGTTTCCGGCTGGAGTCTATGTGACGGGAACCATATACGTGCCGACCGGTGTCACAATCAATCTTGACCCCGGCGCCACACTCCTCGGCAGCCTCGATCCGTATGACTACGCCGGCTATGCGACAGATACCCCGGAGGTCAATCTCCAGGCCGACAAATGCTCGAAGCGGATGCTGGCGCTCATCTGCTCACACGCCACACAGCGCATCGCCATCACGGGACACGGCACCATCGACGGCCGCGGACTCGAAGTAGCCCTCGCCATCGACAGTCTGCACCACATAGGGCAACGGATCGACCCCACCTACAACACCCGCCGCATGCGCCCTTCTATCCGGCCGAAACTGATCGATTTCGACGAGGTCGACACTCTGCTTATCGAAGGAATCAGCCTGCGCGCTTCAGCGTCATGGGGTCTGTCGCTCAATAAATGCAACGACGTGACCATACGCGATATTGACTTCATCAACCGCGCATACTGGAACAACGACGGTATCGACATCGCTGACTGCCACAGAGTGCTGATCACAGGATGCAGGATCAACTCGGCTGACGACGGAATCGTACTGAAATCGTTTGACCCGCTTGACGGCAACGAGGACGTGACGATAACCGACTGCGAGATACGCAGCAGCGCCAATGCCGTAAAACTGGGGACAGAGTCGTTTGGCGGATTCCGACGTGTCAAGGTGTCTGATATCAAAGTGTTTGACACATTCCGGTCCGCGATAGCCCTTGAAAGTGTCGACGGCGCAAAGCTTGAGGATGTGACTGTAGACAATGTCACTGCCGTCAACACAGGCAACGCCATATTCATCCGCCTCGGCCACCGTCGCGGAGAGCATCCCGGGACTCTTAAGAACGTCTCAATCAGCAATCTGACATGCGAGATACCGTTCGGGCGCCCTGATACCGACTACGATCTGCGCGGGCCGGATATCAACACCATCCACAATCCCTTTCCATCCAGTATCACAGGGCTGCCTGACGCAAAAGTCGAAAACATCGTCCTGAGCAACATCAACATCTCCTATCCGGGCCGTGGCACCCGCGGAATGGCCTATGTCGGGAGCTACCGGAGTGTACCGGAACAGAGGGCTGAATACCCGGAATTCCACATGTTCGGTGAACTGCCCGCGTGGGGATTTTTCCTCCGCCATATCGACGGGATCACATTCGACAACGTAAAAATCTCCGTGCGGGAGCCCGATTGCCGTCATGCAACTTTCACCGAGGATGTCACCTCCATGACCGGCTTCCCGGAAGTCGCCGGCTGACGCGTATCAGAGAGCGGGCATGGGGATGCGGACGGTGAGGGGACGGCGATGTTTCGGCGTGCGGAAGTAGTCGGAGGCCACGTCGATCAGCGGACGAAGATAGGCCTGGACGGCACTGGCTACTTCGCTGAAGCAAGACGACAGATGCTGTCCGAGCGTATTACCATTCTGTGCAGTCAGGATGCGCATTATGTTGTCGATCGTCTCGGCATAATGCTGCTTTATCCAGAGCAGACGGCGCACATTGTTGTCGTTCAGCGGCATATACACTGCCGGGGCATTCGCCGCGGCGGTCTGCTTCTTCGGTTTCGCAGGGGCGGCCTTGCGCTTCTCGGCGCGCTTGCGGGCGGCTTCGGCTCGGGTCTTCAGCTTCTTTACAAGGCTCTGAATCAGCGGATGAGCGTCAGTATAGGCTGAGAGGTCGATAGAGTCAGGAGCGGCAGCGGCATTTTGTACGGCAGTCAGGATGGCCTGACGGAGTGTGGGGTCGGAGATTTCAAGAATCTGTGAAAATTCGTCGATGGTGAGTGTGATAGTCTTTGATTTATTCATAGTAAATTGTGTGTTATTGTGTTTTCCATCGCAAAGATGCACACAAAATCGCCCCGGACGGATGCACATTATACACTTTTGAGCTTTCCACGGGTTCAAGAACCCGCGGATAACGAAGTTCAGCCCGTCCCGGGCTGGCAATGAGTAAGATATGCCCAAAGGTCACCCGCAGGAGCGGGTGACAGCAGAGTAGCCTGTGGTAAAGGCGACAAGCCGAAACCACAGGAACATCTAAAAAGTGATAAGCTCCTTAACTATGAATAGTTAAGGAGCTTATTCTGTGCGCATGAAGGGACTCGAACCCCCACGACCTTAAGTCATTAGATCCTAAGTCTAACGCGGCTACCATTACGCCACATGCGCATTCATCAGGATGGTGCAAAGTTAGCGACTTTCTGTCAATTGTGCAAATGGCCGTAAGTTTTTTTAATGTGTAATAAAAAAAGCGAGCGAGCAAGAGATGCTCGCTCGCATATAAGTCAGCTGAAAATGTTAGCGGATAATAATATATCCGGCAGCTTCGAGGGCTGAATGGATCTCGTTGACGTGCTCGGGATTGCGTGTCTCAAGCTCAACCTGAAGCTCGCAATTGTTTATACCGGATTTGTTGGATGTTCGTCCGTGGTTGACACTGAGGATATTGCCACCATGCTTGCCGATGACGTCGCAGACACCGGACAGCTGTCCGGGCTTGTCGTTAAGGTCAAGGGTTATCCGGCAGATGCGTCCGCTCTTGGTCAGGCCACGGGTAATCACTCTATTCAATATAGTAACGTCGATGTTGCCGCCAGATACAAGACATACGACTTTCTTACCTTTTATAGGTAGCTTACCGAACATTGCGGCGGCCACGGCTACTGCCCCGGCACCTTCGGCCACAAGCTTCTGCTTCTCGATGAGAGTCAGGATCGCGGCAGCAATCTCGTCCTCGCTCACGGTCACGATCTCGTCGACATATTCCTTGCAGGCCTTGAATGTGAGTGTCCCGGGCTCCTTGACGGCAATGCCGTCGGCTATGGTCGAGACGGCATCGAGACGCTTTCGCTCGCCATCAGCTATAGACATGAACATACTCGGAGCGCCGGCTGCCTGAACGCCATATACCTTGATATCGGGGCGCAGAGTCTTGACTGTGTATGCGACTCCGGCGATAAGGCCACCGCCACCTATCGGTACTATGATGGCCTCGACATCCGGCATTTCCTCAAGAATCTCGAGTCCGATCGTGCCCTGACCGGCAATAACCAGAGGATCATCAAAAGGATGGACGAAGGTGTAGCCTTCTTTGTCACGCAACTCAAGAGCCTTGTTGTATGCATCATCATAGACACCGTCGACAAGACATACTTCGGCTCCGAGAGCCTTTGTCGCCTCAACCTTGGAGAGCGGAGCGCCGGAGGGGAGACATATCAGAGCCTTTATGCCATTACGGGCTGCGCCGAGCGCCACGCCCTGTGCATGATTACCGGCTGAGCAGGCTATTACACCACGGGACTTCTCCTCCGGAGTCAACTGTGATATCTTAAAATATGCGCCACGCAATTTAAAAGAGCCTGTATACTGCAGATTCTCGGGTTTCAGATATACTTCTGCGTCAGGAGCCAACTGTGTCGGCCCGATAAGGCGCGGATGACGTGCTACATCGGCAAGTACCTGCTGCGCACGATAAACATCGCTGATCTTGAGTTCTTCCATTTTCGTATTTTAGCCTTTGGAGCTGATTATATCATTACCTGATCTAATACTGTCAGGACTGATACAAAATAACCGCAAAAATTTGATTTCTGCAAATGATTGCAACCAAT
Source organism: uncultured Bacteroidales bacterium (assembly GCA_947173955.1). Classification (GTDB taxonomy): domain Bacteria; phylum Bacteroidota; class Bacteroidia; order Bacteroidales; family Muribaculaceae; genus JAAVFS01. The sequence goes on from CAMWHE010000006.1 coordinate 60,809, forward strand.
TTTACGGCGACCGGTCAAATCATTTTGCCGGCAGGAGAAGCATGGGATAAGGATCTGACAATGCGACAGGGGATTCCGACTTCAACCGCAGGAAAATGTCGGCGAGCTCCTGATCCGAAGCAGGCGCACCGACCGCCACATAGTAGAGCGGCTCGGCTGTAACGAGCAAGCAGGCATCGTCATAACCGGCATCACGCAGCCTCCTGCACAGCGAGCGCGCATTGAAAAGCTGCTTGAACTGTGCCGCGACTACATACCGCCCGGCCAACGGTTCGTCAGACTGACCGTCAACGGCCTTTACCCTGACTGTCACTGCCGGAATCTCTACTCCGGCAGCCATAACCGTGGAGGGGCGGCTCTGACGCCTGATCTCATCGTAGACAGTGCCGTCGATGCCGTTCCAAGAGTCACGATGCGCCTTTGCCTTCTCATAGGCAGCCCGATAATTAGCCTCTGTCGTGCGGCATCCGCCCAGAAAAAGAATTAATAAAAAAGGGAAAATAAGCTTCTTCATACCTTTAGTTTTCCAAGTTCGATTACCTCCAGATCCTTCATATCGGCACCGTCAATAGTCAGCCGGATAAGCGTACGCTCTTTCTGCCAGCCGTGATGACCTGCCGCTCCGGGGTTTATATGCAGACACTCAAGCGCATTGTCGTACATTACTTTCAGAATATGGGAATGCCCGGCTACAAAAAGCGCTGCGCGGGAATCATGTATCATACGGGGAATGCCTGGAGCATATCGACCGGGGTAGCCACCGATGTGAGTCATCAGGACATTGATCCCTTCGACCGTGAACTGCTCAACCTCACGACATCGCCGACGCACTACCTGCCCGTCGATGTTACCGCTGACCGCACGGACAACCGGCGCCACCCCCTCGAGACGCGCTATGACGGAGATATCGCCCACATCGCCTGCATGCCATATCTCATCGCAATCCTTGAAGTGGAGCGCGAAGCGGTCATCCCAGCATGAGTGAGTATCGGAAAGTATGCCTATTCTTTTCATTATCTTCTGTGTAAAAAAGAAACGGACACCGGGACGCTTTTGTTCCGGTGCCCGCAGATTTCTGAGGTAAAAAGTTATTTCTTTATCCCTAATTTTTTAGCGATATCCTTGGGGAGAGCGTCACGATGAACATAGATATTCATGGTCTTTGCAAGCACATACGGCTCTGAAGCGTAGAGATAACCGCCATATACCTGCTTGTCGGTCCATGAATTACGCACTTTGTAGTAGCGCTTGCCGTTCTGGTCGGTAGCATAGCCTACGATCTCCATGCCATGGTCATCAGTAGTCTCCTGACGATCAAACATATCCTGACGCAGCTCCTGAGTGACAACGATTTCATCGACCGGACCTTCGATATCAAAGCGCTCAGAATTCTTCTCGGCATCTGTGAGTTTGACCCAGCGGGCGAGCTCGGTGCCGTCCATGTCGGTGGTGTTTTTCTCAGCCGGAATCACGGCCACACCTTTTTTCCACTTGAAGCCGGGCTCGCTGACATCGGCAGCCCATACCATCGGATAGCCGTTCTCGACAGCATTATCAATGACAGCCTTAAACTCATCAAGAGGCAGGTTGTAGTACTGACCGTAAAGCCAGTTATCGGGAACCTCAACTACAAACTGCTCATAGAACGGATGATGACTGAAGGATGTAAGAGCCACATACTCGTCAGGATTTATACCCAGTTCCTTCGCATAGGTTTTGGGAGTGTAAGTCTTTCCATCGACAACGAATGTCTCGGGGACTTCACCGAGGTAAGCGTCCAGGATGCCTGAGAGACCCTTGGCCCATGCGGTAGAGAGGCGCTTGTTAGGCTTGCCAACTACACCGCGGAGATATCCTTTCATAGCACTTTCCATCTCAGAGTGCATATGATTGTCTTCGCCATAGCTGAGACCGGGATAGACGCTTTCAGGCACGATGCCATAATTGGCCCATACATATGGAACATCGAGGAGACTGCCGCCCTGCGAGAAGTTGGCAGTGCCATACATTCTCACATAACGGTCCGCCTTGTCCTCATAGCACTTGCGGACAGTGTACATTTCGGCGAGGTCGACCGGCTTGCCTCCCTTACGGATTATCTCATCCTCAAAGAAAGTAGTCCCGGCGAAGCACCAGCATGTGCCGCTCTTATTCTGATCGCGTACAGGGGTCGACTCCACGACACGGACATCGGTAAAGACGAATCCCGCTGAATCCTTCTGCTCTTTCGGTTTGTCCTGTGCGACGGCTGAAAGCGCGGCCACCCCCATCAGGGCAGCCAGTATTCTCGCATTCATCACGGCTTACTGTTTACCGGAAACGGCTGCGTTACGGTCGATCTTGAGGACAAGACCCTGGAGAACCTTGCCCGGGCCGAGCTCAACAAATTCGGTAGCTCCGTCGGCTATCATGTTCTGCACGGTCTGAGTCCAGCGCACGGGAGCTGTGAGCTGAGCGACAAGATTTGCTTTAATCTCGGCGGGATCGGTATGAGGGAGAGCATCCACATTCTGATAAACGGGACAAGAGGGGGTGTGTACCTCGGTAGCCTCGATAGCCTCGGCAAGCTCGGCTCGCGCGGGCTCCATGCAGGGAGAATGGAACGCACCGCCTACCTTGAGCTTGAGCGCACGTTTCGCACCGGCGGCAAGAAGTTTCTCGCAAGCGGCATCGATAGCCTCGATATCGCCTGAGATCACAAGCTGACCGGGGCAGTTGTAGTTGGCGCAAACCACTACACCGGGGACTGAAGCGCATATTTCCTCGACCTTCTCATCGGGGAGGGCAAGCACGGCAGCCATAGTAGAAGGCTTGAGCTCGCAGGCTTTCTGCATCGCCATAGCGCGGGCTGCGACAAGCTTCAGGCCGTCTTCAAACGAAAGAGCTCCGGCGGCAGTCAGTGCTGAAAATTCGCCGAGCGAATGGCCGGCGACCATGTCGGGTTTGAACTCTTCGCCGAGGGTCTTGGCAAGAATCACCGAGTGAAGGAAAATGGCAGGCTGAGTGACCTTGGTCTGGCGAAGATCTTCGTCAGTACCCTCAAACATCAGGTCGGTAATACGGAAACCGAGGATCTCGTTAGCTTTTTCAAACATCTCGCGGGCCTCGGGATTATTGTCGTAGAGGTCCTTGCCCATGCCCACAAACTGGGCACCCTGGCCGGGAAATACAAATGCTTTCATATAAAGAATGATTAGTTATTGTTTCGTTAATTACTGCAAAGGTAACATTTTTTTTGCTTATCGATAGTGATAATACACTAATTTATTATTAACTTTGACTCGTTGAAGTCGGCCTACAGTCCTGCTGTCGCCACTTTTACCGTTACTATCACTTCAGTTTACAGATTATGAATACAGCACTTATCACCTGCCTCATTGCAGGATACCAATGGGTTATCATATTATTAGTCGTACTCCTCCTTTTCGGTGGCAAGAAGATTCCCGAACTGATGCGTGGTGTCGGCAAAGGCGTACGCGCCTTTAAGGAAGGCATGAACGAGGTCGATGAGACCCTCAACGAGACAACCAAACCGACCACAAAGGTTGTAGCCGAAAAGAAAGCCGAACCCAAAGATAACGCTGACGCTGAGAAATAAATTTTTCAGACTGCGTCATTAAATATCATAATTCCGTCTGACCGCAGTGGCAGAAAAGAACGACACCACTGAAATGGACTTCTGGGGGCACCTCGGAGCGCTCCGCGGAGTCCTGTTCAAGATTGCTGCAGCCGTAATAGCCACGGCTGTGGTGCTGTTTATCTATATGCCATGGATATTTGACCATATCGTGCTTGCGCCGTGCGACGGATCGTTTATCACATACCATTTTTTTGACGCATTCAAGGGCGACGGGACGTTCCTGCCGAATCTGTCGGGAGAAGGATTTCATCTAACTCTGATCAACTATGAACTTACGGCTCAGCTCAATACGCACGTCTCGCTGGCTTTTTGGGGCGCACTGGTGCTTTGCTTCCCGTTCATCATCTATATGCTCTGGACATTCGTGGCGCCGGGACTTTACCCTCATGAACGACGCAGCGCCGTCCCGGCATTCGTATTCGGCAACATAATGTTTTTCCTCGGGATCCTGTGCAGCTACTTCCTCGTCTTCCCGATGTGCCTGAAGTTTCTGGCCGACTACCAGATCACCGACTCGATCACCAACACAATATCTCTCGGCTCATACATCAGCAACTTCCTGATGATGAATTTCCTGATGGGACTTGCATTCGAAGTGCCCTTGCTCTGCTGGATGCTTGGCAAAATGGGTCTCATCACAAGGAAGTTCTTCTCAAAATTCCGTCGTCATGCGATAGTGGTCTTTGTCATTCTCGCCGCAATCATCACTCCGACAGGCGACCCGTTCACGCTCCTGCTTGTATTCATCCCTCTATACGGACTTTGGGAACTCAGCGCGCTGCTCGTTCCCAAGCGCCGGCGCGAATCCGAATAAGCCGTGATATTCAATTCACTCGACTTTCTGATTTTCTTTCCGACAGTAGTCATGCTATATTGGCTGCTGCCGCACAGATGGCGCAACCCGATGCTGCTCGCGGCGAGCTACTATTTCTATATGAACTGGGAGCCTGTCTATGCGCTGCTGATCTTTCTCTCTACCGTGACCACATGGGGTGCCGGACGTCTGATCGACCGGCCTGAAGCCTGTCGCCGACTTATCACCGGCCTGTGTATCGGCCTTAATCTCGCAATCCTGTTCACATTCAAATATCTGCGCTTCATAGGCGACCAGATACAGCATGCTTTCGACGCGTGGGGCATCGGGATGCACGTCCCGACATTCGATTTGTTGCTCCCCGTCGGCATTTCATTCTATACATTTCAGGCTTTGGGATATATCATCGACGTCAATCGCCGTGATATCCCTGCGGAGCGCTCGCTGCTGACATATGCGCTTTTCGTGGCATTCTTTCCCCAGCTTGTAGCCGGTCCCATCGAGCGGGCAAGGTCTCTCCTCCCCCAGTTTCATGTCCGGCATAAGCTTGACAACGAGTTCCTGTTCACAGGGCTGAGACTTATGATGTGGGGCTACTTCATGAAAGTGTGTGTCGCCGACAATCTGTCGCCATACGTCGATGCCGTCTACAACAATATCGGAATACACAACGGCAAGTCAATCTGGCTCGCAACGATATTTTTCACTTTCCAGATATTCTGCGACTTCGCAGGCTATTCGCTGATCGCCATAGGCACGGCACGCGCCATAGGGTTCAGCCTTATGCAGAATTTCCGTCAGCCATATCTCGCGCCTTCGGTCAAAGAGTTCTGGCGCCGATGGCATATCTCGCTCTCGACCTGGTTTTCAGACTACGTCTACAAGCCGCTGGGCGGGAGCCGGTGCTCTCGGGTCAGACACGCCCGCAATCTTATGACGACATTCCTTGTCAGCGGAATATGGCACGGAGCCAACTGGACATTCCTCATTTGGGGCGGCTTCCACGGAGCGTTACAGGTGGCCTATGCACAGAAGCGCCACATTCCGGCGCTCAACCGCCTCAATTCTCGCATTTTCAATATTCTCGATATTGTCCTCACTTTCATTCTTGTAGCCATAGGCTGGGTGATATTCAGGGCCAATACAATCGGCGACGCATGGATTGCGCTCAGGAAGATGGCACATCCGTCGGGAATGCTTTTCGAAGGTGACGGCAAGCCGGCTCTTGCTATGGGAATCATACTGATTATGGTGCTTTTCGTCCATGAAGCCATGCTCGAATATCGCAGCCGCAAGTCCGGAAAACCTGAACAGCTTGTCAGCCGTCCGCTCTCCATAGCGAGTATGCTCTCTGTGGCCGCCCTGTTTGTGATCATCCTGCTTTGCGGTCAGTTTGACGGAGGCCAGTTTATCTATTTCCAGTTCTGACCATGAAAAGCACCGTCATCACAGCCCGCCGTCTTCTAATCTGGCTTACCGGAGTCGTTGTATGTCTTGTCGCCGTCGATATGCTTTCAGGCGTCATCATGCGCACCTATCACTCCCGGTCGGGACTTAAAGGTGACTATGTGATGATCGAACATGTCATCAACGGATGTCCGGATTCGGTTCTCGTCCTCGGAAGTTCGGTAGCTCTCAACAGCATCGACACCCGGACTCTCGGTGACTCACTCTCGACATCGGCCTACAATGCCGCTGTCAACGGCCAAAGGCTCCCCTTTGTCCTGACACTGCTCAAAGGGATGGAGTCCGCCGGCAAAATGCCTCAGACCATTCTGCTCGGACTGCACGGATCCGACTTCTACTCCGAAGGAAACGGCTCCCGCTACAATATCCTCGCTCCCTACTACAATCAGGGCAACTTATATCTTGACTCACTGCTGAGCAGCCGCAGAGCTATCGAGCCGATTCTGCTCAGGTCAAACCTTTACCGCTACAATACATCGTGGTTCAGAATATTGCTTTACGAACTCCTATCTATGGCGCCCGACAATCCGACCGGCTTCGTAGCCAAGCCTATTCCGCCGGTATTTCCGACCAGAGAGACTCTCATACAGGGCTTTGACTCGCTCGGCATAAGCCGCGAACGACTCGATCAGATCGGGGATATAATGGATATATGCCACGCCAATGACATCGATCTTACTATAATCTTCACGCCGCTCTATTCATTCGCATATCAGACCGCTATCGACAGTGTAGCCGCTATTGCTGAAAAATATCCGAATACCGCTGTCTGGAATGACACACAGCTGCCGCCGTTCGTCAGCGACAGCACGCTGTTCTATGATCCCGTTCATCTCAACATCAGCGGAGCAAAAATATATACTGACACCGTAATATCCCGTCTTAAGAAAGCCTCTGACCTATGAAACGCTTATTCAGCAAAATACGGATGCACGGATTCCTAATGCTGCTCGTAGTTGCGTCCACCGGGTGCATGGACAATCAGCCTGAACTCACTTTCGTCGGCGACTCGATCGTAGCCCGCTGGGATCTCGACGAATTCTTTCCCCATTATCCCCACACTAATCTCGGTCTGAGCGGATCGGGAATCGGCTATCTGCAACGCACTCTCGCCGGCCGTAGTTTCGACGACCTAGTCATTCTGAGCGGGACGAACGACAATTACTCATTCTCCGACGGACATATCGACTCCTATGTCAGCCTGTACGTCTCGACAATAGAGTCGGCCGACGCCAATCACATATACCTCTATTCAGTATTGCCACGCGACTTTGCGTCTGACGATCCTGCTGTCAACGACCGCATAATGAAATTCAACGATATGGTCAGCCATGCAGTAGCTGATAATCCGGCCATCACATACATCAACGCTTTCGAATATTTCTACAAAGACGGTCAGATCGACCTCGCGCTTTATTCCGACCGGTTGCATCTGAGCCGTGACGGATATGAGGTTTTAGCTTCGCTTCTTAAAGGACTTTTAGACAAATAAACACTTATGAGCATATTTCGTAAACTACTATTAGTCACGCTCCTGACTCTTTCATCCTTTGCCGTCAGAGCTCAGTTTGCCGTCGGCCTTCACAATACGCGCTTCGCCGAGATAGGTTATACGCTCAAAAGCCACTATACCTTTCAGCTTTCACACAGCCTTTTCTCCGAAAAGCCAGCTTTTCAGGAGATCAAGTTCACATTTGACTACACCAATGCGTGGCGCGATCTCAGATACAACGCCGCTGCCTACGGATCTTCAACCTGGAACGGCGACTACAAGACGGCTGGAGCACGTATCGGCGCACGCTATACGCTTGCAAAACGATTTCATATCCTCGGCACGCTTAATCCCCACTATGACACCGGTTACGGCTACAATACCTGCTTTGCTGCCGGCGCTTCGGTCAATTTCATTCCGGCGATAGCCGTGCGACTGCAATACACCACGATTCCCGATTACCGCATGAGCGAAAAACGCCTGCACGCCGGCTTTGACGCCAAGGTCGGTCCGCTGTCGGTCTCTCCGATCCTGTCGATACCTCTCGAAGGGAGTTCACAGCTGAGCAAGTTCAGAGTCCTCGCCTCCTGCTCCTATACTTTTTAAATCACTTACCGGTCCAGCAGGCTCTTCGGCTTGGTGGCCTGAAACTCTTTCAGGTAATTGGGCGTAGAGTATGCCAGATCAAGGAAGTCGCCCTGCATGAATGCTCTGTCGGCAAGCGCACCCATGTCGACGGCAAGCGGATGGACATCCTCGACCCAACGGGCATTTGCCGACCTGATGACTTCACGCGCCTTGTCGCTGCCGTTTCCGCCGAAATAGACCACCCTGTCATTGAGATATCTGTCATACGAATCAGGCTCAAGAATGAGAGGCGTCGGAGATGTAAGAGTATTGAGCGACATATCGTAGACGGCTGTATAGACCTCCATACGGCGCGCATCGATCATAGGAGCGAACAGAGCGTCAGGCTCCACATCGACGTTGAACATGATATGCACGGCCATCAGCATGAGCGTATCGACACCGATCAGCGGGATATTGAGCGCATAGGCCAGACCCTTGGCCTCTGACAGGCCGATCCGCAGACCGGTATAGCTGCCCGGACCGAGACTCACTGCAATGGCATCGAGCTTCAGTTCGCGCGAGGCCGCCACGTCAAGACAGTCCTTGATAAATCCGCTCAGAAGCGTGGCGTGATTCATCCCGGCAAAGTCTTCGAGATGATGTATCACCATCCCGTCGGCGGTGAGAGCTACGGAGCAAACTGTTGTCGATGTGTCTATATTAAGGATTGTGGCCATTGGTGCGTAAATTTATTTGTGCAAAGTTACGTTTTTTCTCTCTTTTTGAGGTAACTTTGTGGTGAAATCATTCGTCAAAGATCTCCTAATGACGTCAAAGCGATCGCTCATTGCTGGATATCAGACGGTTTTCACGTATTAACCATCAAAACATACATTTCTTCCCGATATGCTTCTATCCATGACCGGCTTCGGTAAAGCCATTGTGCAAGAGGGCTCAAAAAAATTTACCGTAGAAATAAAATCTCTCAACAGCAAGCAGCTTGACATGGCGTCGCGTGTTCCGGCAGCCTACCGGGAGTATGAACTCGATCTCCGTAATATCGTGAATGCGCGTCTTGAACGTGGCAAAGTCGACATGACCGTCTATATGGAGAATCTCGGTGTCGACACATCGGCTACTGTCAATGTCGACCGCCTCGAATCATACAAGCAGCAACTTTCTGCTGCGGCCGCCACTATCGGCGTAGCCGAGCCCTCCGACTGGCTCTCAATCCTGATGCGTCTCCCCGACACAATCCGCACGGAAGCACCCGCCCCCGCTACCGAAGATGAAGTCAAGGCCATCCGGTCGGCTGTAAACGATGCTGTCGACGCCCTCATCGAATTCCGTCGTAAGGAAGGCCTTAAACTCGAGGCATTCTTTACCGAGAGGATAACGCGGATAGCCGCCCTGCTCGACGAAGTGCCGCGCTATGAGACCGACCGCGTAGCCAAGATCCGCACACGCATCGAAGACGCCCTGACACGCATCCCTCAGGTTGAATACGATAAGGGACGCCTTGAGCAGGAGATGATATTCTATATCGAGAAACTCGACATTACCGAGGAAAAGCAGCGTCTCGCGCAACATCTCAGCTACTTCCTCGAGACTATGGCCGCCAAGCCTGGTCAGGGCAAGAAACTCGGCTTTATCGCCCAGGAAATGGGTCGCGAGATCAATACCCTCGGTTCTAAGAGCAATCAGGCCGACCTTCAGATCCTCGTCGTCAAGATGAAAGACGAGCTGGAGCAGATCAAAGAGCAGGTTCTTAACGTAATGTAATCCGTCACCATTATGTCCACCGGCAAACTGATAATAATTTCAGCCCCGTCAGGCTGCGGAAAGTCAACGATAATCAACCGCATCATGTCAAAAGGCGAGATGGATCTTGCCTTTTCCGTCTCCGCCACCAACCGGTCGCCCCGTCCCGGCGAACAGCACGGCGTCAATTACTACTTCCTTTCCGACGAGGAATTCCGCAGACATATCGCCGACAACGACTTCGTGGAATATGAAGAAGTCTATCCCGGCCGGTTCTACGGTACACTCCGCTCCGAGATCGAGTCAAAATGCCATGCAGGCCACAACGTGATCCTCGACATTGACGTCAAAGGGGGCGTCAACGTCAAAAAACAGTTTGGCGACAAGGCTCTCAGCCTCTTCATTCAGCCGCCGAGCATTTCCGCTCTCCGCGAGCGCCTTGAAAACCGCGCCACCGACTCTCCCGAAGTGATCGACCAGCGTGTCGGGCGCGCCGAATTTGAGCTGTCATTCGCTCCGAGCTACGACTGCGTGGTAGTCAATGATGACCTCGATAAAGCAGTGACGGAGACCGAACAAATCATATCCCGATACATCAATGCGTGAGATAGGCATTCTCGGCGGATCCTTCAATCCCGTCCATATAGGCCATCTGATGGTAGCCAGCTACGTCAGACAGGTCGCCGGACTCGATGAAGTGTGGCTCAGCCTGTCGCCCGAGAATCCCCTCAAGGATTGCCGCGTCAATGCCTCGGATGCCGACCGTATGGCGATGCTCCGGCTCGCCGTCGAGTTGGGTCACAGGCTAACCGCCACCGACATTGAGCTCAGTCTCCCCCGCCCTTCCTATACCATTGACTTCCTGCGGCATCTCGCCGCGCACTTTCCCGACTGTCACTTCCGGATGATAATCGGAAGTGACAACTGGCTCATTTTTGACAAATGGAAAGACTATCAGTCAATCCTTGACGTATTCGGCATCATCGTCTATCCGCGACCCGGCTACCCCGTCGACGAAATCAGCCACCCGGGAGCCCGACTCGTGAAGTCGCCCGGCATCGACATCTCCAGCACACTGATCCGTCAGTCCATCCGTGACGGACTTGACATGAACTTTTTCCTCCCCCGGGGAGTATATAGTTATATCATGACTAATAAATTATACTCATGAACGACAACAATTCCGTACTCAATACCAATTCCATAGCTTTCATAGGTCTTGCCAACGAATATTGCATGGCCATGCGTCAGGCTACTCAGCTTGAGCCGGACGAATTTATCGACAAGATGCTGCATCTTCTGCCCCGGCTTTACATCTCCGCTACCGACCTGAGCGTCAACTATGTCGAAGACGAAGAGCCAATGATCGACAGCGCTCTCGAAGAGGAAGGCTACGAATCGGTGCGTCGCGATGTAGCCGCTCTGATGGGCGAAGACGACATCTATCTTGAAGTATTTGAAGAAGACATGAAATACAGCGAGACCCCGGTATCGGCAAGCATAGCCGAAGGACTGGCCGACCTCTATCAGGTATTCTTCAACTTCATCTATACCGTTCAGGACACGACCGACGAAGTCACCGCGCTTGCTATCATTGCCATCCGAGACGACTTCCGCGCCTACTGGAGTGCGACGCTCTGTAACGTCCTCCGCGCCCTCAACCACCTGAAGAACCGCATCTGACTCTCCCTCCCGATAATCTGCACCTCATAAAACGTTAATAAAAAAAACACATATTTACGCCAATTTATTTGGAGAGGCTTAGATAATGATGTAACTTAGAAGCGAAAAACTAATTGTGTCATTATCATTAAATTTCGCGGGTATTGTACAGGGCTTGTTTCATTTGCCGATTTCTCAGACACCTGATGGTGCTTGTGACTGCTGCGATGATGGCACCCTTTATGTTCGCGCAGACGGGCGACGGGAGCGTGTGGGACATTCCGCGAACGGGGGGCGAGACGATCACGGAGCCGTCGCCCGAGGCTACGGCGATGCGCCGATATCAGGACTATCCGGTCTCCTACGCCACGGGTACGGCCGACATCTCAATCCCGCTGCTGGAGCTGCCGGGAGGCGCTACCTCGGTACAGCTCGGCCTGAGCTACCACACGGGGGGCATCCGCAAGACCGACATCTCCACGGGCGTAGGCCTGGGCTGGACGCTGACCGGCCTGGGCTCGGTCTCACGCCAGATCAACGGCTTCCCCGACGAGTGGCATGGCGATTTCGGCAAACTTGATTTAAGAGTTTTCGAGGATGACCTGTCTTATTACTGCGACATCCTTCTTGGCAAAAAAGATACGCAGTACGATATCTACAGCTACAGTTTCCCCGGCTACTCAGGTAAATTTATGATTGTCGACGGTGAGTTACGGCATCTGACCGATACCGACTTGCAGATCAGTTTCCAGTATATCAGTGAGGGCAGCAAAGAGATCGATTCGTTCTCATTCCTGACGCCGGAGGGTGTCAGATATGAATTTACAGATAAGGAACGCATCAAGTATGAAGAACTCAAGGAAGAGATCTCTTGGCCATTTATATTGAACGACTACCATGCCATATCATCGTGGAATCTGACAAGGATAATCGATCCTGAATATGGCGATGGGATTCAGATAGATTATCAGGAAATGACACCATGGATACGTCTACATAATAAATCCCTTAATACCTGCGGACTTATATACATCGGACAATTAACACCACCTTCTATAACCAACGGATATACATCTCCGCGATCATATATTCAGACAAAATTTCTCAGTCAAAAACTCCCGAAAAAGATTTCAAGCCGGCAAGGAACGATATATTTCACCATTGCGCGGGATTCACATGCAAAATCCTATAATCCATGCGATTATATAAAGGAAATCGTACTGAGCAAATCTTCATCCGGAACGGATGCAGTGATTAAAGTTACTTTAGATAATTGTTCTAATAGAACCTATAACTCTCCTAAAGAAGATCCCGCCAAGTTCGCGGACGGCCGCCGTAAACTTGCCGGAATAAAGATAGAGCGCGATGGAGTCCTGATTGAAAATTATAAATTTACATATGACAATGGTACGGAAGGAGACGGATATGATATGTTTGGATTCAGTAATAATGCCGGCTATTTTTCTGGTAACGCAAGTATCCTTACACCATTTTTATTGCGAGGTGAAGGACGAATAACCGACAACAAATATGTGTCTTCCAATACATTGCTTAAAATTGAGGATATCAACGGACTGACTACCGACATTACCTATGAGCCGTCCACAGTAGATTTTGGCAATACTTCCGGTCCTATAAGCGGGAAGACGACTATCGGAGTGAGGATCAAACAGATCCGAGTCAGTGATACTGCGACCGGCCGTTACCGCGATAGAAGATTCACATATCAGAATCCTGTGTGTGACATGGATCTTTTCCAATTAAAATATAAGGATTTTATTACACTTTTCGGCTGGCACAAAGCCTTAGGGCAATTTAAATATATATATAATCTTGGAGCCTCGTTTTCCGTATCTGCTACAACAAGAGGACGACCTGTTGAGTGTGCTCAGATTTATTACGGAAAAGTTATTGAAGATATATCAGGCTCTGACATATCAATTTATGCCCCGATACGAACTGAATACAACTATAATCTCACGCATATTTTATGCAACTTCGTAAAAGGTTGGTATGGATTTATTGAAGCGCCAAAGGGGGCTGGCTTTGGGACAGAACCTGAGCAAGGTAAATATTTAGGTTGCTTTTCCAAACAACTGGGCTTTGGATTGTCGAAAGAACAAGACATTGTTTTCTCTCAAAACGGTATATCAGGCTATTTTCAGGAAACAGTCGGAGCAACTCCCCTTCTCAGCTCTAAAATAACCTATGAGAACATAGCCGGGGTCTATCATGAACGAGTTCACGAATCCATGGAATATTCTGTACAAGACTGTGGTATGCAGCTTACAGGTATGAGCTGCGAATCCATGACATTCCAATATATTTTATTTGAAGAAGATCCGATCCTTAATGTCACAGAGTTAGAAAAAGATATTAGATATTTTTATACCTATATAAAGGGCATCCGGGTCACCCCCACTAAAACCACAACCAGATACACATATCCCGACGGAAGCACAAGAACTGTCAGCAAGGATTACATCAATACCGGTACAGGCACCGGCAACTTAAAGCATCCCGGCTTCCTGTCAAGCGAAGCCGACAGCATAATGACCGACGGCAGCCTCCAGTTCAAGCCGCTCGGTATGATAACAAGTTGTGGCGACGAATCGATCTCGGCTTATGTCGCCCGTGCCGAACACATCAACTCGGCCTTTTATAATAGTGCCGTTTCCCGCGGACTCAGGCGTCTTCCTGTGGTGGAAAAGTGGGTGGTAAAAACATCCGGGGGATCAGATTCTGTTCTTCGTCGCTACGAATATGGACGTTTCCCGACCCATAGCGTTCCGCTGACACGACCGACAGCCGTCAGCGTATCAGCTCCGGATAAAAACGGTGTCAATGAAATCAGCCGGCAGAAATATACTGAATATGATTTCCTCGGACGTATAGCAGGGATGACAGATGCCGAGGGTAAGAGGATGGCAATCAGTTGGGCGCTTCAGTATGATTTGCTCGACACACTGTCTCTCCCCGACGTTGGGCTCACCACCACATATACCTCTATCCCGTTCGTTGGCTACACCTCCATCACGGCGCCGTCGGGACGCAAGCGGCAGTTCGGCTACGTGGCCGGGCGGCTCGCATCCGAGCGCAACACTGCCGGAGAGACCGTAGCCTCCTACTCCTACCGTCTCTTCGGTGACGGATCCGACAGCGCCGACCCCGCCAACCGGTTCACGGCGACTCTCCACGACGACTCCG
>CAMWHE010000007.1 GCA_947173955.1 uncultured Bacteroidales bacterium
ATACACAGGTTAGCAGAGCTAATGTAAGTAAAAAAACTTTTTTCATTATGTTTATAATTAGGAACATAATTATGACCGTCCAAATCTCAAAAAGTTTAATTTGACAATTGAGCGTGGGGTAAGGAGATAACGCCACACTGCGAGCGTCGGAGACGCGATATTGTGACTCATTATATTATGAGTCGTCTAAGGCTGTTCGGCCCGATTGTGCTGTTCTGTCATTACATCGCGTCTCCGACGCTCAACTCGGACTGTATTTCCCTAATCCTCAGGCGCAAGCACGCCTGAGGTTCACCACAATAACGCGCCTTTCAGGCGCTTGAACTAACTTAATTTTCACAACCTCCTTTTTACATTGACTCTGTTTTTTTACATTAATACTCTTTAATGTTTCATCCTCTGTTAAAAAAGGGTAACTTTGCCGGGAGATTTGTTATAATGGCATGGATAAGAAAATTATTATAGAAAATTTGCGCTCAAAGAGCGGAATCACGGAGCTAAACGCAATGCAGCGGGTCATGGCCGACACGGATGCCGCCGACATAATGCTGCTCGCTCCGACCGGTTCAGGCAAGACGGTTGCGTTCACACTGTATATGCTTCAGCGCATCAAAACCTCGACACCTAAACCCGGCGCACTCATACTGGCACCATCGCGCGAGCTTGTGCTCCAGATATATGATGTAATACGCCCGCTTGCCACCGGGCTGAAGTGCGTGGCGCTCTATGGAGGTCACTCTATGACCGACGAGGTCAATTCGCTGTCTGTCACGCCTGATATCGTGATAGCCACACCCGGCCGACTGCTTGACCATCTGCAGCGTCGGCAGATTGACCTGTCCGCTACAAGCATCCTTATCCTTGACGAGTATGACAAATCTCTGGAACTCGGATTTGCCGACGAGATGTCGCGCATAATCAGGAGACTCGGCAAGCGCACCAACACCGTCCTGACCTCGGCTACACGCCTGGCAGAGATACCGGATTTCATGACCATGAAGCAGATAGAGACCATCGATTTCACCGCCTCCACCCCCGCACCGCGCAGCCGGATGCAGATCGTCGAGGTCGAAAGTCCGTCGCGCGACAAGCTTGATACCCTCATAGCGCTGCTCCGCTCGCTCGACAATCAGAAAGTCATCGTTTTCGTCAATCATCGCGAGAGCGCCGAGCGCGTCCATGCAGCCCTGGTCAAAGCCGGCTTCCCTGCCGGACTGTATCACGGCGGACTCGAACAGCGCGACCGACAGCTCGCCATCGACCTGCTCGACAACGGCACCACGCCCATCCTGGTATCGACTGATCTCGCATCCCGCGGACTCGACATCGCCGAAGTTGGGTCGGTGATCCACTATCATCTCCCGCCGACAGTCGAGAGCTGGACGCATCGCAACGGACGCACAGCCCGTCAGTCGGCGACCGGCACCGTCTATGCAATCACCTCCGAGGCAGACAATCGCCCTGACTTCGTCAGCTTCGACCGGCCGTATTCGCCCGGCGAACCGTCAGCCGACCCGATACGTAGCGACGTGGCGACAATATATTTCAATGCAGGCAAGAAAGAAAAGATATCGCGGGGCGACATCGCAGGCTACCTCATCAACCGCGGCGGCCTGACAGCCGGCGAGGTAGGCAAGATCAGTCTGTCGGATCACTCGGCTATCGCCACCGTACCCCGCGACAAAGCCCGCGATGTAGTCAAGGCCGTTGCGCCACACAAGCTCAAGAACACGCGCGTACGTGTCACTCAGCTGAAAGGCTGAACCTACACAAAATAAGGAAGCGCTCAAGCCAGGCGGCCGGAGCGCTTCTTTTTTGATAATAAATATACGATTATTCGTGATGGAAGTTGGTAAAGACGCCGCGCTCCTGCGCCGGGAGACCTTCAGCCTGAGCGGCGAGGCTTATACCGCGGAGCATGAAGGCCATGTTCTTGCCCAGATTACGCATCGTCTGCAATCCCTCGAGGTCAGCCTCGACATCATCGGCGGTAAAGCCATGTACTTCATTCCAATAGGTGCTTGACACGACTGGCATTGCACTGATCGTGAAATATTTGTTGATTTCATCAAAGGCCGATGTCGACCCGGCGCGACGCGACGAAACGACGGCGGCACCTACCTTCATCGTCTTGTCGACAGTGCCGGATGTACTGTAGAACAGTCGGTCAAGGAATGCCAGCAGCTGTCCGTTGGCTCCGGCATAGTAGACCGGCGTGCCGATTACCACGCCGTCAGCTTCGGCAAGTTTTGGAGCGGTCTCGTTGACAAGATCGCTGAACACGCACCGGCCATGCTCGCGACAGAAGTTGCATCCGATACATCCGCGGATGTCCTTGTTGCCCGCGTTGACACGTTCGACTTCCACTCCGTTGGCTTTCATAGTCTCTTCTACTTCGCGCAGTGCGCGGTCGGTACAGCCGGTCAGATGCGGACTGCCATTGATTACCAATACTTTCATTCTTCTTATACTGTGGTTTCGTTATCTTACAACAACGAGTTGACGTGCTATGTTTATTTGACAGTGAAGATTTTGCTTACAATCTTCCAGTCGCCACCGGCTTTGACGAGAGCAAACATATCAGTGAACTCCGCGTCGCCGAATTTCGACTCGATGCGTACTGTGGCCACGTCACCGGCTACATTGCAGTCAGCAATCTCATAGGAAGCGGGATGTTTACCGGTCTGATCATAATAGTCAAAAAGAGCCTGTATCGGAAGGCAGATGAGAGTGTCATTCTCGGCATGAGAGATGGTAGCACCTTCGGCAAAAGCTGGACGGGCCACCCGGCTGTCACCTTCGACAGCGGCCTGTACATAGAGATCGAGCGGCTTACGGATAGCTGATAGTTCGGCAGCAGAAACAGTTTCTTTCATAATCGTTATTTTTTTATTGTATCTGAATTCTGATTATAGGCTTTGGCCACACATTTCCACTCGCCGTCAAGCTTAAGCAGGAGCAGGAAGTCGGTAAAGTCGATTCGTTCGCCCCACTTCTCTTCGAGAACACGAACTACAGCTACCGTCTCCTCAACAGCCAGCACATCGATGCGCGCCTTGAAGTCGGCGCCAGCACCTACGGTGTCGACATTGTGATAGAACTGCTCGATCGATCCGCGCTCTACATCGCCGTCGAGTATGCCGAACAGCACGGCATCATCGGTAAACAGGGTCTTGGCATACGAGCTATTGCCCTCGGCAACACTTTTGACAAACTTTTCGGCAGCCTTGGCCACCGCTTCATATTCCTTGATTTCGTCTCTCATATCTGTTGGGATTATTGATTAATTTTCGAAGGCAAAATTATTTATATATGCCGGAACAGTCAAGTACCGAAAAATTTTTCATGTACTGAAAAGTTTTTCCATATAGCAAATGAGCGACATATCCGCTATATTTGCACTAAAATGCAAAACCGATGGCTTACGAAAAGAAAATTCCTGTCGATCTCGACTGCCCGCTGCGACTTACGATGAGTCTTATAGAATCAAAATGGAAATCATGCCTGCTCGACGAGCTGCGGTCAGGAGCGGAGATGCGCCCCAGCGAGCTCCACAAGCTCCTGCCCGAGGCAGCCCCGCGCGTGCTTGACCTTCAGCTGAAAGAGCTGGTGGAAGACGGACTCGTCAGCAAGACGATATTCCCTGAACTACCGCCACGCTCCGTCTATCAGATCACACAGCTCGGAAGCAGCCTGCTGCCGATAATCGACGCCATGCTCCGATGGGGAGAAGCCCATATGGATATCTTTGAAAAGAAATACCGCCGGTAGACCCTATCTTAGGAATCTGCCCGTGACGCTTTCGGGATTGGCAGCTACCTCGACCGGTGTTCCGGAAGCAACGATCCGGCCGCCGGCATCGCCTCCGCCGGGGCCCATGTCAATGATATAGTCGGCATTGCGGATTACATCCAGGTCATGTTCTATGACGACAATAGTAGCTCCGCGCTCTATGAGATGCTGAAAGACATCGATGAGCTTTATGACGTCGAGAGGATGAAGTCCGATTGTCGGTTCGTCAAACACAAACAGCGTGTCGCTCTGCTCCCGACCCATCTCCGTAGCCAGCTTAAGCCGCTGAGCCTCGCCGCCCGACAGGCTCGGTGTAGCCTCGCCCAGCGTCAGATAGCCGAGTCCGAGACCGTTCAGAGTGGAGAGACGCGAAGCGACACTCCTGTGGGCGGAACACTCCTCTATGGCGCTGTCGATATCGCCATCCATCAGCTCCGGGAGCGATACATCGTGGCCGGATGACCCGGGAATTCTGATGCTCCATGCCGTCTTGCCATAGCGCGAGCCTTTGCATTCCGGACAGGGGATGTCGACATCAGGAAGGAACTGTACATCAAGGCTTACCGTCCCCGTGCCGTCGCAGACAGGGCAGCGCAGACTGCCGGTATTATAGGAAAAATCCCCGGCCTTGAGATTTTGCGACTTCGCATCCTTTGACCGTCCGAATATCTTGCGCAGTTCATCGTGGATATTGGCGTAGGTGGCGACAGTTGACCGCACATTGGCTCCGATAGGCGTCGAGTCAATCAGCTTGACATGACGGATACCGGGAGCCGCGACACTCACTATATGATCCGGCATAGCTTTCCCATCTACCGCCGCCTGCAGAGCCGGGACAAGGCTCTCGAGTACCATCGTGGTCTTGCCGGATCCTGACACTCCCGTCACTACAGTCAGCCGCCCCTTGGGCACTTTCATTTCAAGCGGTTTTACTGTATGGATAGCGGTAGTGGTCATTGATATCGCTCCTTCGTCAAAAATCCGGTCAGAAGCTATCTCCGGCCTGAGCCTCTGCTCGCCGTCCCCGGCAAGGAATGGCCCGATTTTAGAGTCGGGATTATGCTCTACCTCGCTGATAGTACCCTCTGCGATTATCCTGCCGCCGTGGACGCCCGCACCCGGTCCGAGCTCGACCAGCCAGTCGGCGTCGCGGAGTATCTGCGTGTCGTGGTCGACCAGCACTATCGAGTTGCCGTCGGCGATCAGGTCGCACATCACATCCTTCAGTCCGTTGATATTGGCAGGATGCAGACCGATCGAAGGCTCATCGAGCACATAAAGAATGCCGGTCGTGCGGTTGCGCACCACGCGTGCCAGCTGCATACGCTGGCGCTCGCCGGTCGATAGTGTCGACGATGCGCGGTCAAGACTCAGATAGCCCAGCCCCAGATCGACGAGTCTACGCGCCGTGAGCAGGAATGACTCGCCGATATTCGCAGCCATCTGCCTCATCTCTGCCGGTAGGGTCGCCGGCACACCTTTTACCCACCCGATAGCATCACTGAGCGTTTTTGCCGTGGCCTCGTCAAGCCCGATTCCGGCAATGCGGGGCGCTCGCGCCCGCTCCGACAGACGCGTACCGCGGCAACATGGACACACATCGCTTTTCAGGAACTTTTCCACTCTCTTCATCCCCTTCTCGTCAGTGACTTTCGCCAGAGCATTCTCGACTGTATAGACGGCATTATAATATGTGAAATCAAGTTCGCCGGCAGTCTCGCTCTTTTTTGCCTTGTAAAGTATAGTCTTCTTGACCGCAGGCCCGTTGAACACTATGTCGCGCTCCTTTTCTGTAAGCTGACTGAACGGTACGTCCGTGCGCACTCCCATAGCGCGGCAGACATCGGTCATGAGCGACCACATCAGACTGTTCCACGGCGCCACCGCTCCTTCATCGATGCTCAGCGACTCGTCAGGAACAAGGGTCGACCGGTCGACCGTCATCACCACTCCCGTACCGCCACACTTTTCACAGGCCCCCGTGCTGTTGAATGCCAGCTCCTCAGCCCCGGGTCCATAGAACCGTGTGCCGCAATTATCACATATCAGTTCGCGCTCAGCAGCCACGTCGAGCGATGGCTCATGATAGTGGCCGCAATTGGGGCAACGGTGACTTGCCAGACGAGAGAACATAAGGCGCAGACTGTTGAGCAGCTCCGTGCCGGTACCGAACGTGCTTCTGACACCAGGCACGCCCGGACGCTGATGGAGCGCCACCGCGGCAGGCACATAGCGGATATCCTCGACATCGGCACGCGTGGCCTGCGATATGCGACGGCGCGTATAGGTCGACAAGGCTTCAAGATAACGCCTTGACCCCTCGGCATAAAGCACACCGAGGGCAAGCGACGACTTGCCGGAGCCGGAGACACCGGCTATCCCGACAATCTTTCCAAGCGGAATATCCACATCGATATTTCTGAGATTGTGCACCTTCGCCCCGCGTATTTCTATCTTATCGTGTTCCATAGTCAGCAGCCATTGATATTTTGAGAGCAAAGATACATATTTCTTTAATTACAAATGTGTATTTAAATCATAGTTCTTCAAGCGCCTGGCAACAGGCGATATACTGTTTGCCCAGGCGGTCAGCGAGGTGGAATTTTCAAGGTGCGGCCATCGATCACCCATCCTTTGCTCAAAGTGATCGGAAGCTTTTCATCGTCAGTATAGCCGATGGTCTCGCCGGGCTTTAAAGTCACGTCATCGTTCATTACATACGAAACAATGTTAAAGAGCCTGCAATACATTTCATTTATATCTGAATCTTCATCGCCGAACATCTCTATTTCTTCCTTACCGAAATCCCGCAGTCCCCATGTGTAAAAGCCTGATTTGCCCTCGTGTTCGGCTCTGCCGAGCCACACCCAATCGCCGACCGGAAACAGACCGTCACATAACGGCTCTGCAAACTTGACATACTGAGACGGAGAAAGTACCGTAGCGTCATTAAACACACCTGTTGCATACTTCTGTTTCAGACAGGAACATACAAGTTTTGTAAGCAGTTTGGCCGCCTCAAAGTCATTTAATTTATCGCTCGAAACGTCGACAAACACAAACAGATGTGACTCATGCCGTCGCGCCACCTCTTCGGCGTCAGGCCATAAATAATTGAAGCGTGCAAACTCTTCTGCCTCCCCGCCCGGTATATGGAATCCCATATGAGCGACGGTCAGCATAGCATCATCAGTATGAATTATTGCAACGATATCTGAGATATCGGCTGAGTCAGGCTCAATACCCCAATCATTTTTCAAGTCGGAAAGTAACTGAACGCAATCCCACTCCTCCTTGGAGAGCAATACAGATACGGCTAATGTCGGTCCGTTTCTTTCTTCCGTTTGCTCAATATATGATGTGTTTGAATCTTTTTCCATAACTGTTTGATTTTCATTAAAGCCATATAATGACTCCGCGTCGGTATGACCCGGAATGACAGATGTCAGACAGAGTATTGCCAACACAAGAAACAACGCACTTATGCATAGTTGTTTAAGATTCATGAGACCGCAACTTACCAATTCTCAGACAAAGATATTACAATCACACGGATTTACACACGGATTTAGACCCACTCTCATCATGTTTTTCGCACCTGCGAGGGGGAAATGATGATTTTTTTGTGTATCTTTGTAGGATAATATCACGAATTACCAAGACTTTCACGCAATGAAAAAACTCGCTCTCTTCATAACCGGCTGCGCCGTGGCTATAAATGTGCAGGCTGCAAAGCCTCAGAAATCTGTCGCTCCTACCGACCCGTCGCTCCGCTATACAGGCCGTGTCGAGCAGCTCGCCGACGGCTCTACATCGTTTGACTGGGCCGGTGTCTACCTTGAGACCCGCCTCAACGGTTCTGACCTCGACATCCGCCTTTCGGATACCGGCAAGAGCTATTATAACGTATTCGTCGACGGCGACCTTCACAAGGTAGTCAAATCCATCGGCAACGACACGATAATCAATTTCGTAAGCGGACTGAAAGGCAATAAGCCCCACTCGCTGCGCATCCAGAAACGCACCGAGGGCGAGACCGGCCGCACTACATTCCATGAGCTGCTGATACCTGCAAAAGCCACCCTCTCCGAGGAGCCTCGCACACGCACCCGACTTATCGAAATCATAGGCAACTCCCTGACCGCCGGCTTCGGCACCGAAGGCAAGGACCGCTCCGAGCCCTGGAGCGTCGAGACACTCAACTGCGACCTCTCCTACTCGACCATCCTGCCCCGCTATTTCGACGCCGACTATTCGCTGATAGCCCATTCGGGGCGCGGGGTCGCCCGCAACTACGGCGACAGCGTGCGCACATCGGCCGTGACGATGAAGCACAAGTTCCTACAGACCTACGACATGGACACCCTGTCGCGCTGGGACTTCAACCGCTATACCCCCGACCTGGTCATCATCAACCTCGGCTCCAACGACTTCTCAACCGAGCCCCACCCCTACCGCAGTGAGTTTGTCGGTGCTTACAAAGAGCTGATAGGCGAAATACGCGAGGCCTACGGGCAGAAGCCGATCCTTTGCGTCTTCCCCCCCACGATGAATGCCGTGGCTTACCCGTATATGGAAGAGATAGTCCGCGACCTTGCCGATCCCGATCTGCATCTTGTGCGCCTGCCCGACCTGATGATGAACAATACGACCGACCTCGGCTCCGTATGGCATCCCAACTACAACGGCCAGCGCAAGATGGCCATGTGCCTTATCCCCGTCGTATCGACCATCACCGGCTGGGAAATAAGCTCCAAACCTATTAAATAACGTCACCACCCAAATGGCTGAAGAAGATAAAGACTTAGAGCTCGGCAACGCCGTATCCACTCCGGAAGTTGCCGTAGAATATACTGAAGACGACATCATCACCCTCGCCTGGAACGAGCATGTGCGCCGGCGTCCCGGTATGTATATCGGCAAGCTCGGCGACGGCTCCGAAAGCGACGACGGCATCTATGTCCTCCTCAAGGAAGTGCTTGACAACACTATCGACGAGTTCGCCATGGGGTATGGCCGCCAGGTCACAGTCGAAGTGACTCCGCAGGGGGTAGCCGTACGCGACTACGGCCGCGGCATTCCTCTGGGCAAGCTCATCGAGTCGAGCTCCGTCATGAACACCAGTGGCAAAATCGAGTCAAAGGCATTCCAGAAGTCGGTGGGTCTAAACGGTGTGGGTCTCAAGGCCGTCAACGCCCTCTCGAGCGACTTCCTGATCCGCAGCGTCCATGACGGCAAAATGAAGTGGGCCCGATTCAGCTGCGGCAATCTCATCGAAGAAGGAAAAATCACACAGACCGACGAAGCCAACGGCACCTATGTAGAGTTCACGCCCGACCCGACGGTATTCATCAACTACGAATTCCGCGACGACTTCATCGTCACGATGATCCGCAACTATACATTCCTCAACACGGGCCTTTCGATAGTCTACAACGGCAAGCGCTACATCTCGCGCAACGGCCTCGAAGACCTCCTGAGCCAGAACATGACCCATGAGCCACTCTACCCTATCATCCATATCAAGGGGGACGATATCGAGATAGCCATAACCCACTCCAATCAGTATGGCGAGGAATACTATTCATTCGTCAACGGACAGCACACCACGCAGGGCGGCACTCATCTGACAGCATTCAAGGAAGCCGTGTCGCGAACTATAAAGGACTATTTCGGCAAAAACTTCGAATACTCCGACATACGCAACGGCATCGTGGCCGCCGTAGCCATCCGCGTGCAGGAGCCGATATTCGAGTCGCAGACCAAAACGAAGCTCGGATCGCGCGATATGGGTCCCGATGGGCCGACTGTCGCGAAATTCATCGGCGACTTCATCAAGAAGGAGCTTGACAACTATATGCACCGCAACCTCGACACGGCCGACGCCATCCTGCGCAAGGTGCAGGAGAGCGAGCGCGAGCGCAAGGCCCGCGCCGGTGTCACCAAGCTCGCCCGCGAGCGTGCCAAGAAGGTCAGCCTCCACAACCGCAAGCTCCTCGACTGCCGCATACATCTCAACGACACACGCGGCTCCGAGGACAAGAAGCTCGCATCGTCAATCTTCATCACCGAAGGCGATTCGGCTGCCGGCTCCATCACCAAGATACGCAATGTCGAGACACAGGCCGTCTTCTCTCTCCGAGGCAAGCCCCTCAACAGCTACGGACTGACCCAGAAAGTGGTCTACGAAAACGAGGAGTTCAACCTCCTGCAGGCCGCGCTCAACATCGAGGACGGCATCGAGGGACTGCGCTACAACAAGGTCATCATCGCCACCGATGCCGATGTCGACGGCATGCACATCCGCCTGCTGATGCTCTGCTTCTTCCTCCAGTTCTTCCCGGATCTGGTCAAGAAAGGTCATGTCTACGTCCTTCAGACCCCTCTCTTCCGAGTGCGCAACAAGAAGACGACACGCCGCATGGGCTCGTCGAAGAAGAAAGAGGGAATCCCCGACGAGACCTACTACTGCTACTCCGACGAGGAGCGCGTCGCCGCCATCGAACGCCTCGGCGCCAATGCCGAAATAACACGATTCAAAGGTCTCGGCGAAATCTCGCCCGACGAGTTCCGCGACTTCATAGGCCCCGGAATGCGCCTTGATCCCGTCAAGCTCCGCAAGGAGGATGGCCTTGACGACATTCTCGAATTCTATATGGGCAAGAACACGTCCGACCGCCAGAACTTCATCATCAACAATCTTGTAGTCGAAGATGACAGCGAAATCTCCTGATCAGAAACAGGTAATAGGGCTCTTCGCCGGCTCGTTCGACCCGTTCACGATCGGCCACCTGTCGATTGTAACCCGAGCCCTCCCGCTGTTTGACAAGCTCGTGATAGCAGTCGGGGTCAATGAATCCAAGACCGGAGCCACCACGCCCTCCGACCGCATGGAGGCCATCAGGCGCGCGACCGCCGCGCTCGGCCCGAAAATCGAAGTCACATCCTGGAGCGGTCTGACAGCCGATCTGGCCCGCAGACTCGGTGCCACATATCTGCTCCGTGGCGCACGTACTGCCGCCGACTTCGACTATGAGACCACCCTTGCTACTATCAACCGCGACATAGCCGGCCTTGAGACAATCATCATCCCCACACTGCCCGAACACGCAGCCATCAGTTCATCCGTAGTACGCGAACTCGCCCACTTCGGCTACGATCCATCCAAATATCTACCCTGACTATGAAACAGATCCGCACCCTTATCGCTCTCGCGATCACATTATTATATATACCCGCACTTTCAGCACAGACTACCGCACGTCAGGAGGGATTCACTTCCGAAATGAAACTGCGCATGGCCAACCGAATCATCGAGTCCTACTATGTCGACTCGATCGACTCTGACAAGACGGTCGAGAGTGCCATAGTCGCCATGCTCAAGACCCTCGACCCTCATTCGACATATACCGACGCCGAGGAGACACGCGAGCTGACGACTCCGCTTGAAGGCAATTTCTCCGGCATCGGCATCCAGTTCAGTATGCTTGAAGACACCGTTTTCGTCATACAGACCATTCCCGGCGGCCCCTGCGAGAAAGTGGGCATTGTGCCCGGCGACCGCATAATCCAGGCAGGCGACTCACTGCTCGCAGGCCGGAAGCTTCCCAATTCGAGGATTTTGAATATCCTCCGGGGGCCCAAAGGCTCGATTGTCCCGCTGACTGTTGTGCGTCGCGGCGAGTCAGAGCCGATGATATTCACCGTCGAACGCGACGACATTCCGATCCACAGCGTCGACGCGTCATTCATGGCCGACCCGACCACAGGCTACGTCCGCATCACCCGTTTTGCTGAAAACACAGCCGAGGAGCTCAAGGAAGCTCTCGCCGGCCTCAGGTCGCAGGGTATGAAGAACCTCATTATCGACCTTGAGGACAATGGCGGCGGATATCTGGGAGCAGCCACCGAGATAGCGTCCGAATTCCTGCCGAAAGACGCCCCGATAGTCTACACAGAGGCTCCGAAACTCGGCACCAACAAGTTTGACAATATGCGCAAGGGGTCATTCCTCGACGGACGTCTCGTCATAATGGTCAACCAATACTCCGCCTCAGCGAGCGAAATACTCTCGGGAGCCATTCAGGACAATGACCGCGGACTTATAGTCGGCCGGCGCACGTTCGGCAAGGGGCTCGTACAGCGTCCGTTCAACTTCCCCGACGGGTCGATGATACGCCTGACCGTATCCCGCTATTTCACACCCTCCGGCCGCTGCATCCAGCGTCCCTACGACCGCGAGAATATCGACGACTATAATCTCGACATACTCCACCGCTTCGAGCACGGCGAGTTCACAAGCGCCGACAGCGTACAGCTTGACAAGTCGCAGCTTCACTACACGCTCCTCCGCCGTCGCCCCGTCTACGGCGGAGGAGGCATCATGCCCGACCTGTTTGTTCCGCTCGACACCACTGCCGTCACCCCCTACTATCGCCAGCTGCTCGCCAAGGGAATCATCAACCGGTTGGCCATCACCTATGTCGACGACAATCGCGACTCGCTCCATACCGAATTCCCCTCCGAGCAGGCTTTCATCGACGGATTTTCTGTAAGTCCTGATCTGATAGCACGTGTCGCAGACCTGGCTACTACATCAGGCATCGAGCTCAATCAGGACGAACTTGACAGTTCGACACCGATGCTCCGAACCATCCTCAAGGGACTCATCGGCCGCGATCTCTTTCAGACTTCCACATATTATAAGATAGTCTACCCCGTGCTCAACGACGAGTATATAGCCGCCCTGCAACTCATAAACGATAAAAAAACCTATCAAAACCTGCTCAAGAACGGCCAAAAGACTAAATAAATGTTAATCGGGCTACGCTTTTCGAGTCCCAATTGTTAATTAGGTAAGCATTATTAGATAACTTTGCGCCTAATTATGAATAAAGAAACCAAAAGCAACAACATATTGACAGGCCTGACCGCCCGTCTCGCCCAATCGAAAGACTCGCAGAAAGCCGTCATATTCCAATATAAAGCGGAAGAATGGCAACCCGTCAGCGCACTGGAACTCGACACCCTGACACGCGAGGCAGCCTGCGCCCTTGAGATACTCGGCATCGATGTGCAGGATCGCATCGGCATCTTCTCATCCAACCGCCTCGGTTGCGTCGTAGCCGACTTTGCCGCCTACGCCCTGCGAGCAGTGCCTGTTTCGCTCTATGCCACAAGCAGTGCCGACCAGGTCAGCTACATCGTGCGCGACGCGTCTATCAAGATTATCTTCGTAGGGAGCGACTCTCAGCTATCGGCAGCGCTGTCAATAGCAGGTGAATGCCCCTCGCTGACCCATATCATCGGTCTGGCTCACTCCGTTTCGGCTCCTGAGTTCACACCCGAAGGCGTTGACTTCATGACTTATGCTGACTTCCTCGCCCTCGGAGCCCATGCCACCGACAAATGCCGCGAAGCCGTCGAACGCCGTACGTCCGAAGCCACCGACAGCGATATCGCGACATTAATATATACATCCGGAACAACAGGAGAGCCCAAGGGCGCTATCCTCCCCCACTCATGCTTCAACGCCTGCATGGAGATACACCGCCGCTGGCTGACCAATCTCGACGACAGCGACACCTCCCTTTGCTTCCTCCCCCTGAGCCACATCTTTGAGAAAGCATGGACCTACTTCTGTCTCTATCGCGGCATACAGGTCTACATCAATACCGACCCGCGCGAGATACAGCGTGCCATCAAGCAGGTGCGCCCCACCTGTATGTGCAGCGTGCCCCGCTTCTGGGAGAAAGCCTATGCCGGCATTCAGGAAAAAATATCCGGAATGGGAGCCGTTCAGCGTGCGCTTGTGCGCAGGGCACTCTACATAGGTCGCCGACGCAACCTCCACTACAAACGCCTCGGTCTGAAAGTACCGCGCTGGCTTGAAATGCGCTACCGCTTCTACGACCGCCGCGTATTCGCAACAATGCGCCGCGCCATCGGCATCGATCGAGGCAAGATGTTCCCGACCGCAGGCGCCCCGCTCAGCCCCGGAATAGTAGAATTCTTCCAGAGCGCGGGAGTCAACGTCATCATCGGCTACGGACTGTCGGAGACCACAGCCACCGTGACCGCATACCCCTTCACCGGCTACGAGATCGGCACCGTGGGCACACCCGTCAGCGGCGTCGAAGTCAAGATAGGCGACAAAGACGAAATCCTCGTCAAAGGTCCCACAGTCATGACAGGCTACCTCAACAAGCCCCTCGAGACTGCCGAAGCCTTCACTGCCGACGGATGGTTCCGCACAGGCGATGCCGGTTATATCGACGCCTCCGGCGCACTCGTCATCACCGAACGCCTCAAGGATCTGTTCAAGACTTCCAACGGCAAATACATCGCGCCGCAGGCCATCGAGAGTTGCCTCGGTCAGGACAAATACATCGAACAGGTAGCCGTGATCGGCAACAACCGTAAATACGTCACAGCCATCATCATACCCGCCTTCGAAGCCATCAAGGAATACGCCCGCAAGAAAAAGATACAGTACAAGAATCTTGACGATCTCGTCCGCAACACCGACATCAGGCAACTCATCCAGAGCCGTATCGACGCCCTCCAGGCTCGCTTCGCACCCTTTGAGAAAATCAAGAAATTCACCCTCCTGCCCCGCGAGTTCACGATGGAAAACGGCGAGCTGACCAATACCCTCAAGATCCGTCGCCCCATCATCAACAACCATTACGCCCGCGAGATCGAGGCAATGTACGCATAGATCAGAGTTAATATTGGTTAAATAATTTGTTGCCGCGACTACGTTTGCTATTTTTGCAGACCATTTCACCATATACTACGGGGTTGACCGGTTTTGACAGCGTGTAGAGGTGGTGAGTAAGCATGCAGAGCAATGATGGCTACGCTCTATAATCTGGGACATCGCAATTTCAAATGGCAACAACAACTATGCTCTTGCTGCTTGATTGAAGTACAGTAGATCAGCTTAATCTCCGCAACAGTTGCGGAGACAAGACATCGCCCGAGAGCCGGCGACCCGAGGCTCCTCGAACAGGCGGTGCAGAAAAATCGGGTATAGGGGGCCGGCCGCCTCGAGAAGCCCCCGAAATCTTAGAGGATAAGACCGGCGTTGGTGGTCTCTTGCCTGCGCCGATACGAAAACCAAGTAGAGACTAAGCATGTAGAAAGCTCATTAGTTCCGCGTTTGGACGAGGGTTCAAGTCCCTCCAACTCCACCGAAAATCTAATAAAAGACTACGAAAATCCTGCAACTCACCAAATTGCAGGATTTTCTATTACATAAAAGTGAATAAAAAATAAACGGTCTACTTAACTTTAAGGTTAATTTATTTGTTTTATTGGAAATGAGTAACTAACTTTGAATAGTTAATTTATAAGTTAAGTATGACGCAGAAATATTCCATTGAATTGATCGAGGAGCACGATGCCGTGAATTTCTATAGTATTCAGCTTGACGAGGAAGAGCTCTCTGAACTTGAAAGGTTCTTTGAGAAGTTTCCCGAAGGGAGTGAATATGATCGTGATATTGACACTATAATCGCTTGGCTTGATAGAATTGGTGATAGTGGTGCCTTAGAAAGATATTTCCGCTATGAGGGTAAATTTGGCGATGGAGTTAGCGCGATACCCATTGAGACAAGCAATCTTCGTCTTTATTGTATTCGTCTTTCAGATAAGATACTCATCTTCGGAAATGGAGGAGTAAAAGACAGTGCCAAATGGCAGGAGAGCGAGACACTAACAGAATATGTGGAGATGTTGGTTGATACGAGTCGCTTTATTTCTTCCAGATTGACAAATGGCACTCTCTATCTCGTTGATAAAGAAATTATAGGAAATCTAAATTTTACCCGCGATGAAAAGAAGTAGCATTATTGAAGCTCGTCGGGCTAAAGTTTCGCCTGAAGTCCGTAGGAGCGTCACTCTGTCATTCCTTATTGTGGACAGAATACACGCCATATTAGATGAACGAGGTCTTAAACAAAAGGATCTTGCAGACATGCTTGGTAAGAAGGAGTCTGAAATCAGTAAGTGGATGAGAGGTACTCACAACTTTACTATTGAGACTATATCATCAATAGAGAACGTGCTTGGATATCCTATTCTTCAGGTTGCAGAAATGAAGGCCTAAACTTTTAATGCCTTGATAAAATATATTAAAGCTAAGCGTAAGGAATATGGGCTTACGCAGATTGAGCTATCTCAAAAATCCAGAGCTGGACTTCGTTTATCCGTGTTATATGATAATTTGAGATTAAAATGCTATCTTAGCACTCAAAAGGGTTCGGACGGACCCGATTAATCTTAATGACAGCGATATGTATTTATTGGGATATGATCTCGGAACGTCGTCGGTAAAGGCAGCCATCGTGGATGCAGCTACCGGGCAGTGTGTGGCGTCGGCGCAGTATCCGCAGGCCGAGGCGCCTATCAAAGCACTGCATCCGGGCTGGGCTGAGCAGAGTCCGGCTGACTGGGTAGAATTTGTCAGGCAGGCAACGGCGCTGGTGCTCGGCAAGTCCGGCATAGACCGGCGGGATATCAAGGCGATAGGCCTGTCATATCAAATGCATGGACTGGTGGCGGTCGACCGCGACGGACAAGTGCTTCGCGATGCTATAATATGGTGCGACTCACGCGGAGTGCCATATGGCGAGGAGGCATTTGAGACTCTCGGAGCGGATGTCTGTCTGCCACGCCTGCTCAACTCGCCCGGCAATTTCACCGCTGCCAAACTGCAGTGGGTGCGCCGCAACGAGCCGGAGCTGTTTGACCGTATATATAAGGTGATGCTACCGGCCGACTACATAGCCTACCGGATGACGGGCGATATATGCACGAATCCTGAAGGGCTCTCGGAATATATGCTCTGGGACTTTACCAAGAATGCGCCGGCACGCTTCCTGATGGAGCATTTCGGATATTCTCCCGATATTTTCCCCGAAGTCAAGGCTTCATTCGGCGAACAGGGATGTGTCACGGCTGCCGGAGCCGAATTGTTCGGCCTTGCAGAAGGGACTCCCGTCACTTACCGCGCCGGCGACCAGCCAAACAATGCTCTCTCGCTCAATGTATTCAATCCCGGCGAAGTCGCTTCCACAGCCGGAACGTCAGGAGTGGTCTACGGCATCAACGGCACTGCTGACTATGACCCGATGTCGCGCGTCAACTGCTTTGCTCATGTAAATCACTCGGACACTCAGACCCGCATAGGCGTGATGACCTGCATAAACGGTACCGGCATACTCAATTCGTGGTGCAGACGCAATGTCGCTCCCGAAGGATGTTCGTATGCCGGGATTAACCGTCTGGCCGGCGAAGTGCCTGTCGGATCGGAGGGTGTGACTATACTGCCGTTCGGCAACGGAGCCGAGCGTGTGCTGCGCAATCAGGACATCGGATGCTCGTTTCACGGCATCAATTTTAATATTCACGACCGCCGTCACCTGCTCCGCGCCGCCCAGGAGGGAATCGTATTCGCCCTCATGTACGGTATGGAGATAATGGAGAGCATCGGCATGAAAATCGACCGAATACACGCCGGCCACGCCAATATGTTCCTCAGTCCGGTGTTCCGCGAGACGCTGGCATCCGTCTCAGGCGCGACCATTGAGCTTTTTGATACCGACGGAGCTGTCGGCGCAGCCAGAGGTGCGGGCATCGGAGCCGGCATATACCGCGACAGCAGCGAGGCATTCCGGTCGCTTGTTAAACTCGACGAGATACCTCCGTCCGCCGACCGCGCACCCTATCTCGAAGCGTATGCCCGCTGGAAGCAAACACTTGAAGATGAACTCTCCCGAAGAATGAATAAATAAACAATACCTGTTATAATTACACGATATATGGAGAAAAAAGAATACTTTCCCTCGATCGGGAAAATAAAGTTTGAAGGTACCGGCAGCTACAACCCGCTGGCATTCCGCTACTACGATGGAGAACGCCTCGTTCTCGGCAAGCCGATGAAAGAATGGCTCAAGTTTGCGATGGCATGGTGGCACACGCTCTGCGCCGAAGGGAACGATCAGTTCGGCACAGGCACAAAGAAATTTCCCTGGAACGAGGGCGATGACGCGATGACCATAGCACGGCAGAAAGCCGATGCCGGATTTGAGATAATGCAGAAACTCGGCATCGAATATTTCTGCTTCCACGACACCGACCTCATAGGAGATCTGGGCGAAGATATAGCCGACTACGAAGCTCGCCTGAGAGATATCACAGCTTACCTGAAGGAGAAAATGTCCGAAACAGGCATTAAGAACCTCTGGGGCACAGCCAATGTGTTCGGCAACGCCCGCTACATGAACGGCGCGGCCACCAATCCCGACTTTGAAGTCGTAGTCCGCGCCGCTGTCCAGATCAAGAATGCCATCGACGCCACGATAGCACTCGGCGGTCAGAATTATGTATTCTGGGGAGGGCGCGAGGGCTACATGAGCCTGCTCAACACCGACCAGAAGCGCGAAAAAGAGCATCTGGCCACCATGCTCCGCATGGCGCGTGACTACGCCCGGGCCAAAGGCTTTACCGGCACCTTCCTCATCGAGCCCAAGCCGATGGAGCCGGCCAAGCACCAGTATGATGTCGACACCGAGACCGTCATAGGCTTCCTCAAGGCCCACGGACTTGACCGTGACTTCAAGGTCAACATCGAGGTCAACCATGCCACACTCGCCGGCCATACATTCGAGCATGAGCTCGCCGTGGCGGTCGACAACGGAATGCTCGGCTCCATCGACGCCAATCGCGGCGACTATCAGAACGGCTGGGACACCGACCAGTTCCCCATCGACAACTATGAGCTGACACAGGCCATGATGCAGATCATACGCAACGGCGGCCTCGGCAACGGCGGCACTAACTTCGATGCCAAGACGCGCCGCAACTCGACCGACCCCGAGGATATCTTCATAGCCCACATCGCAGGCATGGACGCCATGGCCCGCGCTCTGCTCAGCGCTGCCGACGTGCTTGAGAAATCGCCTTACAGGCAGATGCTTGCCGACCGCTATGCGTCGTTTGACAGCGGCAAGGGCAAGGAATTCGAAGAAGGCAGACTGACTCTCGAGCAGCTTGCCGACTATGCCCGCACACAGCCGGAGCCGCCGGCTACATCCGGCAAGCAGGAGCTCTACGAAGCGATAGTCAATATGTACGTCTGATCATAATTCCCATCTCAATAGCCGCAGCAGACTGCCATCATATAGTCCTACTGCGGCTATCATATATTCTGTTATGTCAAATTCGTAACAGTTGCGGCCGCATGACTTGAATCTCGCTTTTTTTTGCTAATTTTGTAGAAACTCCATTATCACATTTTGTCATGCAACGCATATATTCCCTTATTGTTCTTTCCATTCTGCTGATTACCGGCGTATCGGCGTGCTCAGGCAGCAAATCGGCCGACCCGGCAACTACCGTAGAGGATATAGAGTCGCTCATCTATTCCGGCGACTTTGAGGCCGCACGCTCGCTGGCCGACGAGCTCTGCAATGATACCACCCTCACCCTATCCACCCGCCAGCTCTGCCAACTCTCAATCGCCTACATGAAATTCAGCGATATCTTTGATACCGATATCAACACCGCTCTGGCAACACGCTGCTACCGGATGGCCATCAACTCTGACGCCGAAGCTGCGAACGCCTACTATGAGACACTTCCTCTCGACGAATCTCGTCATGTCGACCTGATGTCGAAACTCGAGCCGCTGCTCTCCGCCGACCGCGACACATATATCGATGAAGGCACCGATATCGATCCTGAATATCTCACCCCCGAATGTTCCGGCGATGAACTCCCTTGAAGACGCAATGAAGCGCTTCCTTGAAGCCAACCCCGACCTTCCGGCCGGCGAAGAGACTCAGGCTGAAGCCGAGACAGACACCAAGGCAACGTCACGGCAACTGCGTGTCAGCATCGAGCGCAAGGGCCGGGCCGGCAAGACAGCCACTATCATCGAGGGGTTCACTCCCGACGACGACATTGCCTCCATTGCCTCTATGCTAAAGACCAGGCTCGGCACAGGCGGCTCAGCCCGCGGGTGCGAGATACTGATACAGGGCGACCGTCGCGCCGATGCCGCCGACATACTCCGCAGCCTCGGCCACAAGGTAAAGGGCATCTAACTTCTCAAACTCCGATACGCCTTGCTGACAATATTCAAAGCATCTGCCGGCTCCGGCAAGACCTACAATCTAACCCGCGACTACATCCGCTTTCTGCTGGCGCGGAAGACTCCCGACGGCTACCGTCTTTGCGACAATCCGCACAGCCGCCACAGCCATATTCTGGCCATAACCTTCACCAACAAGGCCACGGCCGAGATGTCGGAGCGAATAGTCAAGGCTCTCGCGCTCCTGTCTGGCATGGGAGACAGGAAAAGCCCCTATGAGAGTGAGTTTGTCCGCGAATTCCGCTGTTCGCCCGATCAGCTCCACAAAGCCGCGGCACAGGCGCTCAAAGATCTGCTCTTCGACTATACGCGCTTCAATGTCAGCACAATCGACGCATTCTTTCAGAGCGTGCTGAGAGCCTTTACACGCGAAGTCGAGCTGCCGGACAACTTCAATGTCGACCTCAACGACGACCGCGCTATCACCATAGGCCTGACAGAACTGTTCAACTCCATCAATGAGCCGGCTGAGAAGGGATCTCCCCGCGCCGAGAGCAACAAGTGGCTATCTGACTGGCTTGTCGACTACATGAAAGGGATGATGACAGCCGGAAAGAGCTTCAACCTCTTCTCGCCGACATCCAATATGTTCGGCGGTATGGTCAAATCGTTCAGCAAGCTCATCAACGAGACATTCAAGAAGAATATCGGACCGATACGCGACTATTACTCCAATCCCGCTCTCATCGTCGGGCTGCGCAACCGACTTGCCGAAATCTCCGGCAACCGTTATCAGACCCTACGCTCCGCCATCGAGGCGTTCCGCTCCACAGGCGACTTCAATCTCAGCACGACATTCGGCTCAAACATCAAAAAATGGGAAAACGGCGAGAAAGTGACAGCCCTAAACTCCACGCTGCTATCCATTATTGAAAATCCGGCCAAAGCATTCAAGGCAAAAGAGAAATTCACGGATGAGGCGGGGATCTGCGCGCAGGCTGTCGTCAAGGCCGCCATCAACTGCTACGAATATCAGCACACTCTCGCCCCTATCGCCGACAATATCTTCAAACTGGGTCTGCTCGGACGCATACTGACCGCCGTCGACGACTATTGCCGCGAGAACAATTTCATACTCCTCTCGGAGACCAACAATATCCTCAAGGGAATCATCAACGACGACGAGACCCCCTTCATCTACGAAAAACTCGGCTTCTATCTCAACCACTACCTCATCGACGAGTTTCAGGACACGTCGGCGATGCAGTGGGACAACCTTAAGCCGCTTCTTCTCGAGAGTCTGTCGCGAGGATGCGACAACCTCGTCATAGGCGACGAAAAGCAGAGCATTTACCGCTTCCGCAATGCCGATCCCGAACTGCTCGGACACATCGTCGCCGACGACATCACAAAGAAAGAAGCATGGGCGAAAGCCGAGATAGACACTCGCGGCGAGACACTCGCCGACAACTCCAACTGGCGCAGCTCGCGCGAAGTCATCACATTCAACAATACGATCTTCCACTTCCTGCCGCGCCGGCTCAGCGCCACGTTTGATGCACCCCAGATCACCGACACCTATCGCGGCATCATACAGCAGATACATCCTGTCCATATCCCCGACCTCAAGCCCGGCTACGTCAGGATACAGTTTCTTGCCTCAGCTCCTAAGGGTAAAAAGGCTAAAGCCGAAACATCTGACGGCGACGCTCCGGAGCAGATGACGCAGCAGCTCTTCATCGAGACCGAGCTGAGGCGCATCCTTACCGAAGGCAAATATCAGCCCTCGGATATCGCCATCCTCGTGCGGTCCAATGATGAAGCCGCGAAAATCATTCATAACCTCCTTGAGGCCATGAACCGCCCCGACGACCCGCTGCCACGTATCCCCATCATGAGCAATGACGCTCTCACGCTCGGCAGTTCGCGCGCGGTCAATCTGATCATAAGCATCCTGCGTCTGGTCAATCTTCCGGAATTTCTGGAGCCCGACTTCGGCGAGGATCAGCGCTTCAAGCCTTCGCCGGCCTATCGCCGGGCAAAGCTCGTCAACCGCTACCACTATTATCTGCATAAGACAGTCAGTGACGACGACGGCCGGTCACGACCGCTCACACCCGACGAAGCTCTCGCCGAAGCTATCAGGAATCCCGACCTTCCCGACGGCGATCAGGCCGACTACGCCTCGCTGCTCGATATGGAATGCCTTAACCTGCCGGGAGTCATCGAGAGGATCATAGCGAGATACATCCCTGAACAGCTTACTGACAGCGAGACCATCTTCCTCTCAGCCTTCCAGGATGCGGTGATTGACTTCTCGTCACGCGGCAACCATGACATCCGGCAGTTCCTCAAATGGTGGGATGGCGGTGGCTACCGCACGGGAGTCTCCACGCCGACCAGCCTCAACGCCCTCAAGGTGATGACCATCCATCAGTCCAAAGGACTTGAATTCGATTGTGTCATCCTCCCCATCGGCGAGAACTATCTCGGGTCACCAGACACCTCAAAGCCTGAATGGGTAGAGCTCGACACCAGTCTGATTGCCGACCGGTTTGATATCCGACCGGAACTGCTCCCAAAATTCGCTCCCCTGACCATGTCGAAACTCATGGCCGACTCCGACATACACCGTGACGCTTTCCGCGAACACGTCACCAAGCTCACTATCGACGAACTAAACGTCACCTACGTGGCCTTCACACGCGCCGTACGCGAGCTACTGATATGCGCTCCCATTCCATCAAAACCAGACGAAAGCTCTGCTTTGGGAGCCAATCTATACAGCATCATCTCGGCCATCGACGAAGAGGCGCTGAATGCCCCGAATGCGGGTCTTACCGACGAAAAACGTCTCTGGACAATATCGCTCAACGACAAACTGAACGAGCGGGTCTTCACCCTCGGCAGTCCGACTGTCAAGGATGAGCGGCAGGAACAAGCCGACAGCAAGCCCGGCGAAGAGAGACCGGTCGACATCATAATCGACCGCTACAACCTGATAGACAACGCAACCCGCAATCTCCGCAACGAGCTTTCCGATGAATACCGTCCGGTAATCAAGGCCAAGACCGATGCCGTTGACCCGTTCAGCCCCTCCGACCCGCGCCATATCGGCACCTTCCTCCACGCCGTCATGAGTCTCGTCACCACCCCCGACCGTCTCCCCTCGGCTCTCAAACGCCTGTTCTACCGCTACCGTATACCGGAAGGTATGCGCGGAGCGCTCAGGAGCCGTCTCGAGATGGCGCTTGCAGAGCCTGAAGCTGCACGATGGTTTGACGGATTCTCCAGAGTCATAACCGAGCGCGCGCTGACATGGCAGAGAGACGGCGAAATGATCAACCGACGTCCCGACCGCATAGTCTTGATGCCCGACGGCTCGGCCGAAATAGTCGACTACAAATTCGTCGTCGACCTTCCCGACGACCCGACGACAGAACCTAAATTCGATGTCTACTCGCGCCAGGTAGCCACCTACTGCCGCCATCTGGCCAAAGCTAAAAAAGTCAGGGTCAAGGGGTATCTATGGTATATCTCAGACACCGAAACACGCATAATTCAAGTAATATGACAATACGCTCACTACTCTGCGGCGCTCTCATATCCGCCTCCACAGTTTCAATAAACGCGCTGACTCCCGACCGCACGCTTCTCGATTCGGGATGGACGGTAACCGACGGCAAGGCTAAGCCCGCTGACGCCACACTCCCCCATGACTGGAGCATCGCCCACAATTTCAGTGAGACAGCCCCTGCCGGTAATGACGGCGCCTATCTGCCGACCGCAGCACTGACCTATACCCGCACACTGACACTCGACACCATAATGCCGTGCTCCTACTATCTGTATCTCGAAGGAGCCTACATGAACTCGGAAGTCAGCGTCAACGGCGAATATGCCGACGGACATCCCTATGGCTACACATCCTATCGTGTAGATATAACGCCACTTCTCCAACAAGGCGACAACACATTGGAAATCAGCGTAGACAATACAGCTCAGAAGAATTCGCGCTGGTACACCGGCACAGGCCTCTATCGCCCCGTGTGGCTCGAGCACTACGGTCAGGCCTACATCGAGCCTGAAAGCATGGTATTCACATCGCCCGGCATCCGCCCCGGGATGGCGATCGGCCGAATCGACGCCAATCTGATAGAGACCGCGACAGGGCGCACCGCTCCGGCCACATACGTCGCCACGCTGACGGTCAAGTCGCCTGACGGTGATGCAGAGGTGCACTCCAACCGATTCATCCTCGGTGTCAACGAGCACAATTACCCTATACACATCGACTTCCCCATTGCCGACCCACAGCTCTGGTCGCCTGACACTCCTGCAGTCTATGAGGCTACGCTGACTGTCACCGATGCCGACGGTACGGTTGCCGAGGATGTCATCGAGTTCGGCCTGCGCACGATCGACTTCAGCGCCGAAGAGGGCTTCTCGCTCAACGGTGTCCCCATGACAATCAACGGAGCCTGCGTCCACCACGACAACGGGCTACTTGGAGCCGCTTCCCACTCAGCCGCCGAATGGCGGAAGGCCGCACTGCTCAAGGAGGCCGGATTCAACGCCGTCCGAACCGCCCACAATCCTCCGTCGCCATCCTTCCTGCGAGCCTGCGACCACCTCGGACTGATGGTGATCGACGAGGCCTTCGACGGATGGCGTCAGAAAAAAAACGACCATGACTTCGGCGAGATATTTGATGAATACTATGCCGACGATCTGGAGCGGATGATACTCCGCGACCGCAATCATCCCTCCATAATAGCATGGAGCATCGGCAATGAGATACTCGAACGCAAATCGCCCGAAGCCGTAGAACTGGCTGCCGACATGGCCGCCATCTGCCGTTCGCTTGATGCCGACCGTCCGGTCACACAAGCTCTCGCTTCGTGGGATAATGACTGGGAAATCTATGATCCGCTGGCTGCCCAACACGATATCATAGGCTACAACTACATGATACACAAAGCCGAGGGCGACCATGAGCGTGTGCCCGAGCGCGTCATCTGGCAGACTGAATCATATCCGCGCGACGCTTTCAGCAACTATCTCGCCGTCCGCGATCACAGCTATATCATAGGCGACTTCGTCTGGACCGGCATCGACTATCTCGGAGAGTCGGGCATCGGACGCCACTACTACGAGGGCGATGTACCCGGCGAACACTATGAGCGCAACCTTTGGCCCTGGCACGCAGCTGTCTGCGGCGACATCGACCTGCTCGGCCTCCGCAAGCCGATATCCTATTACCGACAGATGCTCCACACGGACGAGCCGGCTCTGACTCTGAGCGTCCGTGAGCCGGAAGGCTACCGCGGCGAGATCCGCGAGACCCTGTGGGGCCACTATCCCACAGAATTCTCCTGGACGTGGCCCGGACATGAAGGGAAGCCTATAGAAGTCGAGGTGGCCACCACCCTCCCCTCCGTGACACTCTACCTCAACGACATACCTGTCGAGACTAAAAAAGTCGATGAAAGCACCGAATATAAGGCTATATTCACTCTTCCTTATGAACCGGGCACAATCCGAGCCGAGGTTACCGACTCCGAGAAAAAGACCGTAGCCCAAAAATCTCTGACGACAGCCGGAGCCCCGACTGCCATCAATCTTGAAGCCAAGCGCTATCCGTGCGACGATGCCGACTACGATCTGATATATCTGACGGCCTCGGTTGTTGATGCTGACGGCACAGTCAATCCGACAGCCACAAACATACTGACTTTCGCCTCAACTCCCAACGGGGAGATTCTTGCCACCGGCAACGCCGACCCCAAGGATCTGACCGGCTATCATGTGCGTAACCGACAGCCCTATCAGGGCTATGCCCAGGCCATTGTCAAGACACGGCGCAATGCCGCTCCCACCCTCACTGTCAGCAGCGTCACCCTCCCGACCGCCACTCTGCTCGTCAGCCCACACTCCGACCTTCCTAAAAGATGAAACCAACTGACCGGATCAATGAGCTACGCCGAAAGGGCGACTTCCAGGGGGCGCGTCGTCTGGGAGAGGAACTGCTTGCATCCGGCGAGGCCGATGAATCAGCAGTCAGCGCCCTGTTGATAGATATATATCTTGATATTCAGGAAGAGTGTCAGAACGCGGGTGTCACCGCTTACATCCCTGAAATAGAACAACGCATAGACACTCTGACGGCCGAGCACATGATGTCTGACCGCCAGGAGGCACGCCGGCGCGCACTCCGCAACAACTCGCTGCCCGGCTATGCCGACATACAGGCTCTCGATGAACTTTCGCTCCACGACGGATGCGAACAGGAGGCCTACACGAAAGTACGGGCCATACTGACTGAACAGGCCGTCGACCCACGGCTACATGAGATGGTGGCACTCATATTCTACCGCTATCTGCGCGCCTGCTACACGGCGATGGAGTCATCGGCCGCGCGCCGCGTGCTGGCCGACTATCTGGCACTCACCGTGCCTCGGCCGTCGCGCGTCCACTCGCTGATGCTACGGATGGCGGTCAGAGTAGCCCGCCGTTTCCCCGACTTCAACTTCGCCCGGTTCTTCCGACTCTGGGATCCGCGCACATTGCGTCCCGAAGACATCGAGACCGAAGGGGACGAGGGATCGCAGCCGGTATCGCTTGCTGTATCAGCCCTCGCACGCGTAGTCGACTCGCCCCAGGCTGCCGAGCTGTCAAGTCTGCTCGAGCTTCTGCCGGCAACCCGCGAAGTGAAGGCTTCCGTCATGCGCGACACATTTTTCCTCCTGACCCGCAAGGCGATAGAAGCGGATGACTCTAAATCAGCCATAGACCTACTCACTCTCTATGCCTCCAACTGCGCGATGCACTCCGCCTCCCGACGCCACTCATCGATGCTCGGGATGGCTCTGCGGGTGATGACCGGCAGTGAGGAATGGCGGTTCCCTGAGTTTTTTATCCAGTGGGATGCGTCCTACCTTCGCCCCGATGATTTCCTTCCCCACACAGCCTCCGACGGGCGGCACATACCTTCGACGGCAAGCCGGGCCATGAGCCGGTGCTTCACCGCCGTCAAAAACGACCTGCCCCGTTTCGCCTATCTGCTGCCAGCCCTTATACGCTCTTTCGACACCATAGCCGAGTCAATGCCGGGGGGAGCCGACGAACTCCTGGAGCGACGCCGCGCGATGCTGCTCACATGGGCGGAATGTGAGGACACGGCTGTCGACCGTCTCTCTGCGTTGGCGCGTCGTCCCGAGGTGCGGTCAGCACGCTTCTGGCTCGACTTCGCCGATATCCTTCAGCCCCGTATGCTTAAGATGGGGATGATCGCTCTCGGACTCATACGATCAAACAGTGACGACCCCGACATACAGTCGCTCCGCCTGTCGCTTGCCCAACTGCTACACTTCGAGGGGCGCGACGACAATGCCGCGCTTGAACTCCGACTATATACCGACACTGTCGAATCAAAGGCCGCAGAACCGTCGGCCCGCTACGGCGCAATCGCGGCCACTATCGATCCAGACGCGATAGCGTCTGTCTCCAACGAGATGCTCTACCACACCCTTGCCGCTGAAGCTCTCGACCTGATTTACAGTAATCTGCCGTCGCAGTCCATGACGGTCATAGAAGCAGACGACCGGCGGCTGACCCTTTCGTCAGGAAGCTCGCAGGCTATCAGCATCGACACCCGCGCATGGCCTATCACCGCCCGGTTGCATCCCGGATCAACCCTCGATGTCAGGATCGACTCCACCGGACGTGTCGTCTCGCTCCGACCTGTCGACCGCCCGGCATTCGACTCCCTGCCGACCTACTACGGCATAGTGACAGGACTCGATCCGCTGACCATACAGTGCGCCGGCAAAGCGGAGTCGGTCATCGCCGACACT
Source organism: uncultured Bacteroidales bacterium (assembly GCA_947173955.1). Classification (GTDB taxonomy): domain Bacteria; phylum Bacteroidota; class Bacteroidia; order Bacteroidales; family Muribaculaceae; genus JAAVFS01. The sequence goes on from CAMWHE010000007.1 coordinate 27,748, forward strand.
GATGCAAGGTTAGCCCTCGGTCAGACGGTCACCTTCCGGCTTTACCGCGACCCGTCAGGCACGCGTCGCGCCATCAATCCTCAGCGAGCCGACATAGCCGAAGCACGCCGCCACTTTGACCACATCCGTATCGCTCCCTATCGCCGTAACAACGACGGAAGCCTTGACTACTCAGCAGGCCCGGAGCTTGAGCCCGGGACAATCCCTGCCGAATTCGCGGCCGGCATCGACCTCTACAAACCGGCGGAGCTGTACTTTTATCGCGGAACAGACGGCCGAAGACGACCTGTAAGCGTGGCCGAAGCCATATCACCCGACGACTGCCCTGCGCTCAAGGCCCTGTCCGGCCCGCTGCGATGCAGCGCATCCGGCCAATGGTCGGTGCGCGATGTCACTGTTCCGCCAGAGCTGCTTGAATCCGGATCTACCGACGACGGCACCTACGTCAGCGTTACCGCCATCTTCATTCCGCGCACTTCGACTAAGCCACCATACTGGCGCGCTCTCGCTATATCCACCTACTGACCTCCATCCCGAATCAGAGGCCGGAAGGCATGGGGATGCGGACGGTGAGGGGGCGGCGATGCTTCGGCGTGCGGAAGTAGTTGGAGGCCACGTCGATCAGTGGGCGAAGGTAGGCCTGGACGGCACTTGCCACTTCGCTGAAGCAAGACGACAGATGCTGTCCAAGTGTATTACCATTCTGGGCGGTCAGTATGCGCATGATGTTGTCAATCGTCTCGGCATAATGCTGCTTTATCCAGAGGAGACGGCGCACATTGTTGTCGTTAAGCGGCATATACACTGCCGTGGTATTCGCCGCGGTGGTCTGTTTCTTCTTTGGCTGTTTCGCAGGAGTGGCCTTGCGCTTCTCGGCGCGCTTGCGGGCAGCTTCGGCGCGAGTTTTCAGCTTCTTTACAAGGCTCTGAATCAGCGGATGAGCGTCAGTATAGGCTGAAAGGTCGATAGATTCGGGAGCGGCAGCGGCATTCTGTACGGCAGTCAGGATGGCCTGGCGAAGTACGGGGTCGGAGATTTCGATAATCTGTGAAAATTCGTCGATCGTGAGTGTGATGGTCTTTGATTTATTCATAGTAAATTGTGTGTTATTGTGTTTTCCATCGCAAAGATGCATACAAAACCGCCCCGGACGGATGCACATTATACACTTTTGAGTGAAAAAATCTCATTTATCGGGAGATGGTGCGGAATGTGAAGCCGCTCCGTGGCTTTTCTGTGTAGGGGCCGGTATTTTCCACGGATTCAAGAACCCGCGGTTACCGAAGTTCAGCCCGTCCCGGGCTGGCAATGAGTCAGATATGCCCAAAGGTCACCCGCAGTAGCGGGTGACAGCAGAGTAGCCTGTGGTTGAGGCGACAAATATGACCGGGCACATCTCGCTGCACTCGATGTACTACGGCTACGGTAATTCGGCGTACCTGACGGCACGCCATTGTCTCTCGCGGATTATTTTGTTTGCAGTGAGTGATAGTGGAGTCCCCGGGCTGGCAACAACTCAGACACGTAAGATAGGGCGAGTATAGCAGGTAGGGAATATCACATAAATGTCCTGCCGGTATACCGAGATGGAGATAAGACATATCTTACAGAAGATTTAGGTTGGGATTTCCGGTATTCTGGTAGGATTTATATACAAATAACGTATATATTTGTAGGAAATTTCCCAAGCAACTTGATATAAGACATGAACCTCAAAAGTATAACCCTGGCCGCAGCTTTCACTCTGACAGCACTGACCGCAAAACCTGAAATCATGGACAATACCGTCACATCCCTCGCTCCCGCCGAGCAGCTTACCCTGACATCCGAATGGGATAAAGTATTCCCGAAAAGCGACAAGGTAGACCATCACAAGGTGACATTCGTCAACCGCTACGGCATAACTCTCGCAGCCGATATGTACACCCCCAGGGGCGCTACCGCTCCGCTCCCTGCCATAGCAGTCAGCGGACCCTTCGGCGCCGTCAAGGAACAGTCGAGCGGTCTCTATGCACAGCAACTCGCCGAGCGCGGCTTCCTCACTATTGCCTTTGACCCGTCGTTTACCGGCGAGAGCGGAGGTCAGCCCCGCCGGGTTGCATCTCCGGACATCAATGTCGAAGATTTCTCCGCCGCAGTTGACTACCTTTCGACGCTGCCGGAGGTCGACCCGGATCGTATCGGCATTCTGGGTGTATGCGGATGGGGCGGCATAGCCATTCAGGCTGCCATCAACGATCCGCGCATAAAGGCGACCGTGGCTTCGACCATGTATGACATGACCCGCGTAAGCGCCAACGGCTATTTCGACGCCGACAACTCAGCCGAAAAGCGCAATGCCGCCCGCGCGGCTCTCGCCGCTCAGCGCACAGCCGACTATCGCGCCGGCTCATATCAGCGTGCCGGCGGAGTGGTCGACCCGCTTCCTGACGATGCTCCGCAGTTTGTCAAGGACTACCACGCCTACTACAAGACACCCCGCGGATTCCATCCCCGCTCAGGCAACTCGACCGACGGATGGAACATGACCTCAGTCATGCCATTTATGAATTTCAAGTTCTTCGAATATGCCGGCGAGCTCGAATCGGCAGTTATGATAGTCCACGGCGAGAATGCCCACTCGCGCTACTTCGGGGAAGACACCTTCAAACTCCTTCACGGCGACAACAAGGAGCTGCTGATCGTGGCCGACGCATCCCACTGCGACCTCTATGACAATCTCGACAAAATCCCCATGAACCAGATCGCCGCATTCTTCACCACCTATCTCCCCGTAAAATGACGACGGAAGAATTTATCAGAATCATGGACTCGGGAGCCGTAGTCACAGGCGGCTCCCCCGTTCATGCCAAGATGCACGAACTCAGTCAGGAAGCGCTCCGCATCACTATGGAGCTCAACACCGCCTACCATACTCATGAGGAGATTGTCGCGCTCCTCTCAGAACTGACCGGGCGCACGGTCGACGAGTCGACCGGTCTGTTTCCGCCGTTTTATACCGACTGCGGAAAGAATATACGCCTCGGCCGACGAGTATTCATCAATTCAGGATGCAAATTTCAGGATCAGGGAGGAATAACGATCGGCGACGACACGCTCATCGGTCATAACTGCGTGATAGCCACACTCAACCATGTGGCAGACCCCGAACGGCGCGCTGACATGATACCCGCTCCGGTAAGGATCGGCAACAAAGTGTGGGTCGGAGCGAATGTCACTATCCTGCAGGGAGTCACCGTAGGCGACGGAGCCATCCTTGCTGCCGGTGCCGTAGTGACGCGCGATGTCCCGGCACGCGCTGTCGCCGCCGGCGTCCCGGCCAAAATTATCAAGACAATATGATACGAAGAATCGTACTTCCCTTAATCCTGCTTATCCCTATTATGGCCTCAGCCCAGATTAAAATCACTATCACCGCAGGCGGAAGGACTGCCACAGCCACTTTGGCCGACAATGCAGCGACCGCCGAACTGGCCGAACTCCTTGCTTCGGGCCCTGTCACCGTCGAGATGAGCGACTACGGAGGCTTCGAGAAGGTAGGCTCCCTGCCCCGCAGCTTCACGACATCCAACCGCCAGATCACCACCGTGCCCGGCGACATCATGCTCTATCAGGGGAATCAGATGGTAATTTTCTACGGGTCGAACAGTTGGTCATACACGCCGCTCGGCCATATTGACGGCGCGACAGCCGAATCTGTCAAAACGCTTCTCGGCAGCGGGCGTGTGACCGTAATACTTTCCCTCGACTCCGGCTCAGCTACCGATGAAGTCATTTCCGACAACGTATCAGCTGACCGGCCCGTCTTCGACCTTCAGGGCCGCCTCGTCACCGAACGCCCACTGCCTCCGGGACTCTACGTCTCCGCGGGCCGCAAACTCCGCATCCCCTGACTGAATTTTCTTTCAGTCAGGCATAAATCGGAACAACTTTTGTGACATATTTTTGCGATGATTAATCATCATCGCCGTCTTCCGTGTGTTTGTAGAAATCAACGTTAAATTCAATCTGCCCACGAAATAATTCCGCACATAGATGCTGAAGGTCACTCACCGTCGGATATTTTTCATGGAACAGCTGTTGCAGGGTTCGCCAAGATTTGACACCAAATTTCCCTAATACCCGGTGATAATTGTAGATTGATACTCTGTTGATTACATCGCCTTCTCGACTCTTTATCAGTATTTTGCGATCGTAGGTGGTGTCGAGCTCCATATCATAAGGGATTCCTTCGTCTGAAATGGAGGGAGCGAGAAGAAATAAATTCTGATCAGAAGCTTTTTCAAAGTATGACGCTTGATTTTGCATATAATCATGCCAAAGGCGCTCTAAATCCTCTCCTTGCTTTTCGGTTAAAACGATTCCAGAGTGGCCTCCATACCAATCAAAGTCCGGGATGGATTGCGTCAGTTCCGAAGAGTTCAACAAGGGGAAAGCATCGGGATTGATCATTGTTTCAAAGTCAAAATCGCAATATTTCGTAGGACGATTGCGCCATGACCAATCTTCGCCTGAATATGGGTCGGACGTAATCGTGCCTCGAGCTACGATTCCTGTTTGGCCATATCCGACTTTGAGCAGAAAGCAGGAGTCGCCTTCCTTCACCTTGTCAAAATCCCATATTGACCAATTCATGCCGGCCTCGCCATTATTGTCAAGCGCACATTTTTCTAAATCTTTTAGAAACCGGGCCATAGTGTAAGAAGAAAAGCCGGGATTCCATTTCAAAATCACAATACTCATCTTGATATGTTTTTGAGCCAAATGTACAAAACTTTTTACTTATGTAAAAGATTTCAAAAGCGAATCCCACCCGGACCTCACGCTTATAAGAAAAATGCGGGGCCGGATGTCGATGTGAACACGTGGCCCCTCACTTTTCTAACACTAACCTTTTTTTCGTTTATTCGTCTTCGTCGCTATCGGCGACGGCCCAGTCCTTCAGGCCGTCGCAATGAGTGCGGATTATCTGTGCGATATATGTGTCTTCGTAATCGCTGCATACGTCTGCCAGATTGAATGCCAGATACTCTATCTCGGCCTTGACCTCATCGGAGGCGTCGGAATCCATCAATTCGTAGAATCGCGTACCATACAGACTCTTCACATAGTCGGGACACTTGCTGCGCTCATAGTCGAACAGCCGGGTGAAGCACTTCCCATCGGGCATTTCCAGCTTCCAGCGGCTTGTCAAGGTCAACATATATGGATAAAAAATACCGCAATATTCCCCTTTCCAGTATTGGGTAAGCGCCCAGCAGTTTTCGAATGAGCTGTAATGACCGCACGCATAGAGATATTGAGCCATAGCCTTGACGTCGGGCGACTGAGTTGTCCGGGCAATGCGGTCAAGTTTGAGCATCTGACGGGCAAAGCGCAACTTGCTGTCGGGCGCGCAGTCGGAGATACGATATGAGTCCAAAGCAAATTCCCTGAAAAGAGGCTTTTTAGCCATATCGCAATACATAACACGGTCGGCTGACTGAAAGAACGGATTGCGAGACAGGTAGTTGCAATTATATATATTCATACCCTCAAGATATCGGGGACTGACTCCGGAGAGATAGTTGACGGCCATCTGATAGTTTCCCTCGCGCATGGCGAGCGTTCCGGTCAGCTCGTTCATAAAGTCGGGTGTCAGCCCGCTGTGACGCTTCAGATGGCGATAGAGCGGCGTCGATTTCTGCAATTCGACACCTATCTGCGCTACATCCTTTGCCTTGAGCGACTCGAGCAGACGGAATGATAGGGTACCATACTGACTATCCACATAGTTGAGTCCTAACTTATCGGCATAGCTGCATAGAAGCGCCATGTCGGCGTATCGGCCCTTATCCCACAGCGTGGGCACCCACTCGGTATATACAGCATTCTGAAGTATACGACTCCAGAATCGATTGTCATTAGCATCGGAATTTATCCTGGACTCAATCCAGCGCAGATCGTCGAGCAGTGTGGTCATATCGCCTGTCCGTCCACTGATTTTCAGTCGGTAGGCATGTGCCTGTCCCGCGAAGTCATTGAATGTAAAACTCTCCTTTAGAGCCGCATCGACAAATCGGCGCGCCTCTGCGTTTTTGCCGAATTTCTCCCCGGCGAGATAGGCAAGAATATAGTACCAGTCGCCCTTATTTGCCACATCCTTGTTTGTGGCATAATATTGGGCTGCGTCCCATAAGACCTCCTGATCAATATGGTCGATTTCGCGACGTATATAGTAAATCCACTCCGGAGCGTTGACATTGATTCTTCTATCACGCAGCCTCCCCTCTTTATCAGCAATACAAAGAACCGCTCCAGCCTCATCATAGTAGTCGTCGGTATCTTTTGTCAAACCGAGATTCTCCATGCATCCGGTAACATAGTCGAGCGACATCCGCCTGAACAGATTGTCGGCGGGGAGGTCGGCAAAGATGGAGTCATATGTAGCGATGCACCGCTCATACTGCCGGGAGGCAAACAGAGCCCTCACCGCCTGGAGGCCATAGCGGTCGCGCAGACGCGTGCCGCCATAGGCCAGACAGCGGTCGGTGAAACCATTGAGCGCGTCGGTCTCCGTCATGTAAAGTCGCGACGACGGGTAATACCACGGCGACGCGAGCCCGGCGCGATAGGTCTCGATTTCCTTGGCGAGGGTCAGAAAGTCGGCAGCCTCGCTGTCGTGTGTATTTCGAAGATAAGAATAGAACCGATTTGATCCGGGAGAGTCGGGAGCCTTGACCGAGTCAAGGAACGCTTTCAGCGGAGCTTTATATACCACACTGTCGATATCAGCGAGAGGTATGTCATGTGCAGTCAGCGCGCGCCATTGCTCCAGATTTTCGGTTTTCCGGTCGTAGTCTACATTGTAGTCGCACAGCGGTTGGAAATAACTCGGTGTCGGGATATCGTCATAATACGGACCGCACGCCACGGCTTTGTGACTGCCGGCCTGGAGGAATATCGTCAGGACAGCGCTATATTTAATAAATTGAGTCAATTTCATCGTCGGAAAAGTTTGTGAGGAGTGAAGAATCAAGGTGATATAAGATATTGGAGTGAGGTCGCTTTCCGAGGTTTTCCTCTATCAATTGTCTGACACTGATTACGTCGGAATAGCTCGAAAGCTCGTTGCGCACCACGTCGTAGGGTCGCAAGCCATACGCTCGAAGCGACGCATTCCATTTGACCCTATATGTGTTTGGGGTTTCCTGTTCGAATACGGAGGAATCCGTGACGTCAATGCCGGTAGCAATCCCGGCAAACTGCCGGTGACGGAAAATCAGCTGCCACCCATAGACCGGATAAGCTATGTCGAGCGGGAGCATATAGCTGTTAAGCTTCCCCACATATGGTCTGACATCATCGAGGCTCAGTATCGAGTTGATTGCATCAGGATCGCTGAACAGGCCGGTGTTGTAGACCATCAGCACTCCGTGGTCGACCGGTGGCACCGCGCGACTGAGCTGATGCAGGCGTATCGTGGAGCTCAGCTTCCAGGGAAGACACAGCGACCTGATCTTTTTCTTCACTTCCCGGCACAGGGCGAAATAGCTCTGCTCGGTCGTGCCGGTCCAGTCGCAGTCGAGCTGCAATGCACCGACATTGGGAAGCCTGTTGTAGCTGCACATATTGGCCACACGCTCCACGATCAGCTCCGCCAGAAAATCCTCACGCCCGGCCATATCCCTGAGTGCGTCAAGAGTGATATATACCACAGGCGTAAATTTCAGATCCGACAGGCGCGGATCCGGCACTCCGGCCGAGTCGCATTCCTGAAACCGCATCGTGGCGTTAGGCACCACGCTCCATCTGTGACTCACATCCTTGACCTTGCAGACATCAAACATCCGCAGATAGATCTGCCCGATATCGTGGCGCTGAATGAAGTCATATTCCGCCGAATCAAGGCTGAACACAGTCTTCCAGTAGTAGATGGAATTGACAGGCGCTTCCCGCGTAGCTGCGGGCTGTAAGGATACTTCATGAGAGCAACCCGGCAGCATCAGCGCCGCGAGTGCGGAAAGGGTAAGAATAAAACGATGGATAAGATGCATTGCTACTGATTTTTTTACAAAAGTAGCGCATCCGGAGGCTCAATTAAAGTTTTTCAAGCCCCGTTGTATGAAACCCCTCTCAGAGTGTACAAACTCTATTTCCAGACTATAAAATTAGTATTTTCGGGATATTTGCGGACTCCTCTCAGATTGTATTCCAGAACATCACCGTCGGGCAGACGGACTATACCGTAGCTCTTCGACCCGACAAGATAGATGGCCGTAGAGACTCCCATATCCACCATAGCTCCGGAAAACTCGCCGAATGTCAGCTCATTTCGGCTGGCTATCACCACAATCTTTCCGTTGAGCTCGGCCAGAGCCTTACGCAGCGAGCGTCCCTTGGGCTTGTTCTCAATCACCTGATTGCCGACGACAAGCGGATACTGACGGAAGAAATAGCCGTCAGTCGTCAGAGCCTGCTCGAAATATTGCGTCACATCAGCCACTCCAAGCGTTATCTTGCCATCGATTATAGCACAGAAACCGGCCTTCGACTGTCCGGTCGATATCAATTGACCGTGATCGACGAAAGCACTGACGATCTGCCCGTTGTCAGCACGGATATCGGCGGCCTGAAATGCCATCAGCACCGTCGAATCAGCAAGCACGTCGACGCCTATGGCAAGCTCCGGGACAGCATCAACCGGGGTATAGACAGTCAGCCGCGCGCCTGCGATCGTCGTGTCGCGCATAGCGATGTAGCCCTTGGGCTCCTGCGTCACAGGGGTCTTGGAATCGAGCGCCATATCCTCATCATTATCCCGAGAGTCAGTCTCCAGCGAATCAGCAGCTACGAAGCCGCGGTCGCCTGATACAGAACCTCCGGTCACTGACGGATATTCCGCATCATCCTCAGCCACCGTGCCACTGCATCCCTTAAGAACGAAAAACAGCACGACCGCAGCAATCACGACAAACAGTCCTGCAAGAGCCCCTCTGAGCCTGCGTCCCGAGGAAGACTTCCCCGGCTTGACCGGCTGCGGGCGTGATGAGATGATTCTGATCTCGTCGTCGTCGATATCGTGTCCTTTATTACTCATTGCTTATAGATTCAATATATTCCCGCAACGACCTGAGAGCCTCGCGCGACGCCGACTCCTCAAAACGAAATGAGCGGCCGTCAGACATCACGAGCTTCTGGCGGGCATGATTGATATAGATTATAAACTCTCGATTGACTATCAGACTCTTACCTATACGGATAAACTTATTGTCGCCGTCAGCCGACTGTTCGGCTATACGTCGCTCAATCTGCCCGAGCTGAAGCGTCAGGTAGTATTCGCTTCCATCAGCCAGACGCACAGCCGAATAGTTGCCGTCAGCCCTGACGCTGACAAGCGCTTCCGACGGCACGCGCACAAGCTCCGAAGACGTAGCAAACAGCAGATTCCTATCCATAGTCGCCTGCAAAGATACAACAAAACCCCAAAAGCCAAAACACATCCCCCGCCAAAATCTCCGTATACTCCAGTCAAAACCGGAGCGACAGGAGAGGATCAGGGCTTATGGGCTGTGTATATGCTGCAGACTCCGAATGTCATCGGGCGCCATCCGGCATCGGCGAAGCCGGCCTGCCGCATGAGGTCAAGCATTTCTTCTCCCTGCGCGACGGCGGCAATGCTTTCAGGCAGGTAGCTGTAGGCCCGCACATCCTTGGATACAAGACGGCCGAGCCAGGGTATCATCCGGCTGGTATAGAATTTATAAAGAGGGCTGACGATGCGTCCGCGCGGTGTCGACAGCTCGACGACACAGAGTGTGCCTCCGGGCCGGAGTACGCGATACATTTCTTTGTAGCCGTCCAGAAGGCAGGCGAAGTTTCTGACTCCGTAGGCTACGGTTATGCAGTCGAAGCTCTCGTCGGGAAATGGAAGCGACAGGCAGTCGCCCTGACAGAAGGACACGCAATGGGTCAGGCCGGCTTTCTCTACCTTATGCCGCCCGACTTCGAGCATCTTTTCAGACAGGTCGATACCTACTACCTCGTCAGCCGACGTGTTGCGTGCGAGTTTTATGGCGAGGTCGCCTGTTCCGGTCGCGATATCAAGGATGCGGTATGGCTTGCACCTGGCCACCATCCTGACCGCACGCCGCCGCCACAGCTTGTCGATACCGAGCGTCATGGCGCGGTTCATGAAGTCGTAAGCGGGGGCTATGCTGTCAAACATGTCCCTGACCTGTTCGGTCTTGGGACGTGAGTCGTCGTAGGGATTGATAGCCTCGGAGCCTTGGAGACGGCCGGATTTGTGTGAAGAATCTTCCACGCTCAGGATTAAGCTTGGAGTTGGTCGAGACAGTCGAGTACGTTGCGCTCGATGCGCTCTGTGAGATGTTCTTCAGGTGCTTTGACAAATTCGCGGCCGGTGATGTGCTGGTATAGCTCGATATAGCGTTCGCTGACGGAGTCGACGAATTCTTCGGTCATCTCGGGGACTTGCTGTCCGGTCTTGCCCATGAAACCGTGCTCGATAAGCCACTGACGCACGAATTCTTTGGATAGCTGACGCTGAGGCTCGCCCTTCTCGAAGCGTTCCTGATAGCCGTCGGCATAGAAATAGCGTGACGAGTCGGGGGTGTGGATTTCGTCGATAAGTATCACCTTGCCGTCACGCTTGCCGAACTCGTATTTGGTATCGACGAGGATGAGACCTTTTTCAGCGGCCATCTCGGTACCTTTGGCGAAGAGTGCGCGGGTATATTTTTCCATCTGTGCGTAATCCTCTTCGGAGACGATGCCCTGTGCGATGATTTCCTCGCGTGAGATGTTCTCGTCATGGCCGGCGTCGGCTTTGGTGGTCGGGGTGATGATGGGTTCGGGGAATTTCTGATTCTCTTTCATGCCGTCAGGGAGCTTGACTCCGCAGAGCTCGCGTGCTCCGGCAGCATATTCGCGCCACGCGCTGCCTGTCAGGTAGCCGCGGATGATCATTTCGACTCTGAATCCCTCGCACTTGTAGCCCACGGTCACCATCGGGTCCGGAGTAGCCAGCTTCCAGTTGGGTACGATATCGGCGGTGGCATCAAGGAATGTGGCGGCTATCTGATTGAGCACCTGTCCCTTGTAGGGAATCCCTTTGGGAAGGATTACGTCGAACGCCGAGATGCGGTCAGTGGCAATCATGACCATGATGTCATCGTTGATGGTATAAACGTCACGCACTTTGCCGTGATAGACTGCGGTCTGCTTCGGAAAGTGGAAATCGGTGGTTACAAGTGTCTTGTCCATTTAAGTAAATATGATATGATTATTCGTTTTCGGGGTTATGTCCGGTCCGTGTGTCAGGCTTCTGTTCTTTATCGAATGCTTCGTAAGCCTCGACGATGCGCTGGACGAGCTGATGGCGGACGATATCTTTCTTGCCGAACTCTACTTTTCCGATGCCCGGGATATCGCGGAGGACGCGTAGCGCCTGGACGAGTCCGGAGGTGGTGGAGCGCGGGAGGTCGATCTGGGTGATGTCGCCCGTGATTATCATCTTGGCATTCATGCCCAGACGGGTCAGAAACATCTTGATCTGATGGGTTGTGGTGTTCTGAGCCTCGTCGAGCACGACGATGGCATCGTTGAGCGTGCGGCCGCGCATGAAGGCCAGAGGTGCGATCTGTATGACGTTGGTCTCCATATACTCTTTGAGCTTCACGGCGGGAATCATGTCTTCGAGCGCATCATAGAGCGGCTGCAGATACGGGTCGATCTTATCCTTCATGTCGCCCGGAAGGAAGCCGAGCTTCTCGCCTGCCTCTACGGCCGGACGCGAGAGGATGATCTTACGGACCTCTCGGTTTTTAAGAGCTCTGACAGCAAGGGCTATGGCCACATAGGTCTTGCCTGTGCCGGCAGGACCGAGAGCGAATGTGAGGTCGTTCTTGAGGAAAGTGTCGACGAGTTTCTGCTGATTGGGCGTACGTCCCTGGATCGGCTTGCCGTTTATGCCGTAGATGATGACATCGTCCATCTTCATCTGACGCGGCTCGGCGCCCTTGATTATGTCGATGATGACATCCTCGGGCAGCTTATTGTATTTGGCGCAGTAGGCCTCCAGTTCCTTGATTTTCTTCTCGAAAGCCGCTGTCTCCTCATCGTCGCCTATTACCTTCATCACATTGCCGCGAGCGGCGATGCGGAGCTTTGGGAAAAGGTTCTTGATGAGCTGCATATTGCTGTTGTTGACACCATAGAAACTGACCGGGTCGACATTCTCGATTATTATAATTCGCTCTATCATGACGCAAAGTTAGGTATAAGTTGGATATTATGATATACTTTATTAAAGTTTTAGACTGAAAAAATGTTTACCCCTATGAAAAAGTATTAACTTTGTAGTCATAATAATCACATTTTTCTCACTCCAACAGTTCAGATATGAAAAAAATACTCCTGTCACTCCTTACGGTCATAGCTGCGGCAACCACCTGCATGGCCAAACCCGCTCAGGCAGACACCCTGCTCCTCAGTTCAAAATATATCGACCCGGCGATGAAGGTCGTAGTCGTCAAGCCCGACGGGTATGCAGAAGCGGTCAAGGCCGGAAAGCGATTCCCGACCGTCTATCTGTTGCACGGCTTCAGCGACGACTATCGCTGCTGGCCGTCAAAGACACAGCCCGCGCTCGACTCGCTCGCCACTCACTGGGGGATGATATTCGTATGCCCCGACGGACGTGACAGCTGGTATTTCGACGCCAAGGACAATCCGAAGATGCAGATGGAGTCATTTATCACCCGCGACCTTGTACCCTACATAGATTCAAACTATGCCACCAAAGCCGACGCGCAGCACCGCGCCATCACCGGACTCTCGATGGGCGGCCACGGAGCCCTCTGGCTCGCCATGCGCCACAGCGATATCTGGAAATCGGCCGGCTCGACCAGCGGCGGAGTGGACTTCACCGCCCTGCCTCAGTATATCCGCGTATGGAAGATCGACCGCGCATTGGGCGACGACCCCGCCGAATGGGCCAGCCATACCGTCATGTCGCTCGTCCCGACACTGAAACCCGGACAGGTCAATATCATCTTTGACTGCGGCAACAAGGACTTCTTCGCCGATATCAACGAAGCTCTCCACCAGGCGCTCCTCAAAGCCGGCATTCCCCACGACTATATCTCACGCCCAGGCTCGCACACACACACCTACTGGCGCAACGCCATCCTCTATCAGCTCCAGTATTTCAACGAGCAATTCAAAGACTGACTTTAAAAAATAATTATAAATACCGCCAGCAACCAACTACCTCCAATGAAACACGGCAAACTGTATCTCGCTACACTTGCATCCATGATGCTCGCAACGTGGCTCCCCGCTTCCGCTCAAAGCGTCATTCCTCTCCCTCCCGCAACCGTCACCCCGCTCGATGCCGACACACTCGTCAGCGAGACGGAAGTATATACGATAGGCGATCTGATCGAATCAGCCGACAAGGCTGAAACGGCCGACGAGGCTACTCTGACCTCCGCCGAAGAAATTGCCGGCGAGAGCATGGAAGCGGAGCCGGTCGATCCACTCGCCGACTTTCCCGAGCGCCTTGCCGCCGAAAGAGAGAGACTCGAACAGCCCCTCGAAACCGACACATCGATCGATGTCAGCGATCAGCTTCTGCCCGACCTCTTCTATCTGCCGGTCGTCTACAAGCCATATGACATCAACCTCACATCACCCTACGGCGACGTATTGACCCCGGCTGCTCCACAGCCCAAATCGCTCGGTAACGAGCTCAACTGGGTCAACTCGCTTCTGACGCGCCATCAGGATATGGAAGCCACCATACAGCAGTTTGCCGTGGCTTATCCCTGGACAGTCAGATACAATCTCGAAAACCTCCCCGAAGTACCCAAACGCTACTATGCGGCCATCGACCCAAAGACAGCCACCATCACCGTGCGCGAACTCAATCCCGACATGGCGGCAGCCACTTCGGACATCACTCCGGGCGAGATCAAGAAAAAACACTGGCTGCACACTTTCAACGGCTCACTCCACTTCTCGCAGGCCTATATATCTCCCAACTGGTATCAGGGCGGCAACAACAACCTCAACCTCATCAGCGATCTCAAGTGGAATGTCAAGCTCAATCCGGCCTATCACCCCAAGCTCCTGTTCGAGACAACCGTACAGTACCGTCTGGCAATCACAAACGCGCCTGACGACTCCCTGCGCAGCTACAGCATAAGCCAGGATCTGTTTCAGGTCAACTCCAACTTCGGTCTGAAAGCCTCCAACAACTGGTACTACTCAGCCTCCCTCCTCTTCAAGACGCAGCTGCTCAACAATTACCCCACCAACGGCCGGAAGCCCAAGGCCTCGTTCCTCTCTCCCGGCGAACTCAACATCGGTCTCGGTATGACATACTCCAAGACATATCCCAAAGGCTCGCTCAATGTCTCCATCAACCCGCTCTCATATAACCTGAAGATGTGTCTCAGCTCGCGTGTCGACGAGACTACCGTAGGCATCAAGGAGGGACACAAGTCCGTGAGCCAGTATGGTTCGAATATCGAGGTGAAATTTGACTGGAAGCTGGCTTACAATATCAAGTACGCCACACGAATCTACGCCTTCACCAACTATTCCTACCTTCAGGGCGACTGGGAAAACACACTTTCGTTTGATATCAACCGCTTCCTATCCACTCAGATATTTGTCCACCTGCGCTACGACTCGTCGACCAAGCGTCTGCCCGACACGAAGTGGCATACCTGGCAGCTCAAGGAAATACTCAGCTTCGGCTTTACCTACAATTTCAGCACCATCTAAAGCCGGATGCGCCGCCTCATAGCCATAATCCTGCTGGCCGTTGCCGTCTCCACCCGGATACAGGCGGCGGCCGCATGGGATGACATGGTGCCGGCTCACTCCCTCATTGTGCCGGGCTACGGTGATGCCGACTCCGTCAAAGCCCGTCTGAAAGCCACCCCCATGCGCCATATCGAAGGCCTATGGCAAATCGGAGCCGATCAGGCCGTGATAGCCATCGAGCTATGCACTGATCCGGCCGTAGCCCTTCCCGGCGCAGAAATCTATCAGCTGACTATCGTCGAGGCTCCACGTCCGTCGATCGCCCCGGGAACTGTATTCGGATATGCCGCACCTTCGGGGCGTGCCAACACCTACGATGCACGCATTTACACCACATCACTGCGCTCCCGCCTCGGAAAACCGGATAAATTTACACTTACATTATCCGCCGACGACAGCCATCTCTCTGTCACCCGCGCAAAGAAGCAATGGAAGCTGCTCATGCGCCAGACATTCCACTTCCTGATGCGGATAGGCCTCTACGCCGATCCGTCTGCCGAGCGCGATATCGACGGCATGACACGCATATATCCCGCCTCGACCGGCAAGCCGGCCCAACCCGTCTACCTCTGATCTATGCGCTACATTCTCGCCATCATATTGTCACTATCCCTTCTGACCGCCCAGGCTCGCAGGCAGAAGACCACAATAAAGGGCTCTCCCATCGAAGCATCGGGCCGAAGCGCATCAGAGCAGACAGTGCCCTGTGACACGATTACCTCAGGCCTTGATTATATTATCGCCATGGCCGGATACGACAAACCGCTGACAGCCGCACGCGAGACACTGCACCTGACAAACCTGTCAGCTACCGACACCATTACATCCGTCACGCTTGAAATAACCTATCTCGACCGGCAGAACCGCCAGCTTCACAAGCGACAAGTGGCACTCAACGTCATGCTCCCGCCCGGCGAGACCACCCTTGCCGGCTTCCCGACATGGGACTCCCAGCGCTCATTCTACTATATCCTGAGCGTCAAGCCACGCCGGCAGGCCACTCCATACAGCGTAGCTATCACTCCCCTGTCGGCAACCGTCACTCCCCGCTGATCCGATTTAACACAAAATCTATGCAACGCCTCAAAGCCCTTATTACCATCGCATTCTGTCTGCTCGCCGCGTCTTATGCGAAAGCCGAGAGCAGCTACGATATTGCCGGAATATATGAGATATCAGAACCGCCATCCGGCACCAAAGCTATCGGAAGATTCAGCAAAACCGACGATGTGGAATATATCCTGACACCCACCCGTGTCGATACCGGCAAATACGTCGTCGAAGTCAAGAAGATCGGCGACAACCTCTACCGCATACTGCGCACCGACATCTGCATCGAGACACGATACTGCCACGAATGGGCCTCCTACTCCGAAGAAGTAGTCATCATTATCGAGTCAAATTTCGGCTACACCAAAGGCAAGATCATCTTCGACTAACCCTTTGTATCAGGTAGGGTCAGGGAGGGGAAGTTGGCGAGAGCCCAGGCGAGAAGGCCATGGATGTGGGGCATAAGGCTTTGGCCGAGGGAAGTGAGCGAGTATTCGACGCGCGGAGGTATCTCGGCGTAGACCGTACGCGATATCAGGGCGTCGCTCTCAAGATTTCTCAGGGTCTGCGCCAATACTTTGGGCGAGATGTCGGGAATGGCTTTTGACAGTTCGCTGAATCTGGTTGTCTCGTTCTCGGCAAGGACACACAGGACGAGCATTGACCATTTGCCGGAGAAGCGTGCGATTACGTTGCGCACCGGGCATGAGCCGAGGCGTGTGAATTTTTTGAGATTTTCTTTCTGTTCCAATTACTTCATTTTCAACATTGCTTACCTCCGGGTAAGTGACTGACGGAGAGGTAACATCTTGGAAATATGTGTGATTATATGTAGATTTGCACTATCAAATTGATAGCGACTATCGACTGCAAAGTTAATCACAATTATATATCTTATCAAATGAACGAAATGAAAATTATGGACAAGGGCGAGAAGTTTGCCCATGTATCGGTCGGCAAGCTCGCCGGATTTGAAGGCAAGCAGTTTGTAAAGGATGCTACCGGCGCCACTTCGTGTGAGATCTCTTTCGGCTCACTTCCCACAGGGGCAGCTGTGCCGTTCTTCCACAGCCACAAGGGCAATGAGGAGAATTACATCATCCTTTCAGGAGCCGGTCGCTTTCAGGTCAACGACGAGGTATTTGATGTTGCCGAGGGATCAGTAGTACGTGTCGCCACTAACTGCGACCGCAATCTGAAGTGCACGTCGGCCGAACCGATGGCATATATCTGCATTCAGGCTAAAGAGGGAAGCCTCGAGGGCTACACGATGACCGATGCAGAAATCACGGAGCGTGAAAATCTGCTCTGATATAATCAATAACTCTGATATTATAAGACAGATGCCGTCCTATCTCATTTTAGGGCGGCATCGCTTTATTCGGGAGTAAATCCCCTGCGGCCTCCTGTGAGAAGCGATGTCAACCGGGGGAAGAGACGGCGGCAGACGAGATAGATCATGAGGGTCAGCACCACATTGATCAAGAAGATAGAGAAGTAGGCGCCAAAGGCTTTTAAGGAGTTGTCGACCGGAGAGTAGATGTACAGGCTGAATTTGGTGATTACGGTAGCATAGAGGCCATGGCAGGCGAATATGAAGAATATAGCCTGATTTAAAAATCCGGATTCATTGATTCTCAAAAGGGAGATGTGAGCCGCCATGCTGATAAGCCACAGTATGCCGAGAACCGTCCTTACTATTCCTATCAACGGGTCGGAATAAAAAAGGGACACGGTCAGTGATATGGCAAACAGAAGAGTAGTAACGCCCGGCTTCGTATATAGAGATTCCAATCTGAAATCGTATAACGACACAGTACTGCCCAGGACGAAGTAGAATAGCGGCTGCGACAGCAACCCCGGAAGATCAGGAAAAAACAATGGAAGGGCAAGGAATATCAGCGGAGTAAACCGGCGGAAAACCTTGAACAGGAGAGTAAGAATCGGCGTGCACAGCACAATGAGGATCAGATCACGGAGAAACCACAGCGGGAAGTCGTATGGGTAAGGCGCGTGAGGCATTTCATAAAATCCCGCCAATACCGTGCCTACCGACTTGAAAAGACCCTGATATTGCGGAAAGTCAGAGGCCAGAAACGGCAACGTTTTAATCCATACAGCAATCAGACCCAAAAGATTCCAGACTATATAGGGTATGATCAGGCTGCGCCACCGGCGCTTGAGCTTCTGCAGGAATTCATGTCCGGACGGGAGTCCGCTCCGGAAAAAGAGGTATCCTGATATAAAAAAGAATGCCGGCACACACAGGCTGATGAGCATCTTCCATATCTTCATGAAGTTGCAGAAGACAGGAAGTGTACTGTCAGCCTGCGGCAGATATAACAGGATATCGGAGTGCACGAAGATGACTCCTAATATCAGGGGTAACCGCAAATTGGTCAGCAGTGTGATTAACCTGTTATCGTGCATGCCGGATAATGACGATTTATAGTAATATGAAATAGGAAGCGCCCCGACATGATTTCTTCCGGTCGGGGCGCCTGTTATAGCTGGTTGTTATGACTAAGCGATTAGTCCTGGTTGAGGTTTACACGCTTGAAGGCAACAGCTACGAGACCTTTCTTGGTCTGGTCAAGGAACTGACCAACGGTGAGCTTGCTGTCCTGAACGTATTCCTGCTCCATGAGGCAAGATTCCTTGAAGAACTTGTTGAGACGGCCGTTGGCAATGTTCTGGATCATTGCTTCGGGGAGGTTAGCGGCCTTAGCCTCGGCTGTGGTCTTGATGATTTCGCGACCCTTGGCTGCGTCTTCTTCTGTGATCCAGCCTTTGGAGATGTTGGATTCGATATGATCTTCGCTGTCAAAGTGGTTGGGGTTGAGGCCGGCTTTCTTAAGAGCGGCTTCAACGGCCTTGCGCACCTGCTCCTGCTTGGTCTTCTCGACTGCAACGGCGATTTCCTGGTCGATAGTGGCCTGAGGAACGTCTTCGCGAGCTACGGCAACGGGGTTCATGGAAGCGATCTGCATGCAGATTTCGCGACCAACCTGGTCGTCGACACCTTCAAGGTTGAAACCTACGATAGCTGCGAGCTTGTTGTTGAAGTGGTTGTAAGCAGCTGTAGTGGGAGCTTCAACTACTTCGTATGCGCCGATCTCAGTCTTTTCGCCAGTCTTGCCGCTTTCCTCTGTGATGAGGTCGGCTACAGTGCGTCCGTCGACTGTAAGGGCTTTGAGTTCTTCAGCGTTCTTGACCTTATTGGCCATAGCGAGATCCATAAGCTGGTTGGCGAGAGCCACGAAACCGGCGTTCTTGGCAACGAAGTCTGTTTCGCAATTGAGGGCAAGGATAGCTGCGTATTTGCCGTCGGTACGGGCGATCACGCAACCTTCGGCTGCCTGACGGTCTTCGCGCTTGGCGGCTACTGCCTGACCCTTCTTACGAAGGATTTCTACAGCTGCCTCGATGTCGCCATCGGTCTCGGCGAGGGCTTTTTTGCAATCCATCAAGCCGGCGCTGGTAAGGTTGCGCAGCTTGGTGATTTCAGCCATTGTTACTGCCATAATAGGGTAGTGTTTTGATGGTTAATAATTGGAAAGGTAAGAAGTTGCAGCAAATTATTCAGCAGCTTCTTCGGCAGCGGGAGCTTCTTCGGCAGCAGGGGCTGCTTCCTCAGCTTTGCGGCTCACACGGCGACGTTCGCGCTTGGGAGCTGCGGGTGCTGCTTCTTCAGCTTCGGCGTTGGCGTCAGCTTTCTCTGCCTTGCGCTCTTCGAGACCTTCGGCCATTGCGGTGCAGACGGTGTCGAGGATGAGCTCGATTGACTTGGATGCGTCGTCGTTGGCGGGGATCACGAAGTCGATGTTGTTGGGGTCAGAGTTGGTATCTACCATAGCGAATACGGGGATACCGAGACGGTTGGCTTCAGCTACGGCGATGCGCTCTTTGAGCACGTCGACTACGAAGAGAGCTGAGGGAAGACGGTTGAGGTCGGCGATAGAGCCGAGGGTCTTCTCAAGCTTTGCGCGCTGACGTGTGATCTGGAGCTTTTCGCGCTTTGAGAGGTTGTCGAATGTGCCATCCTTCGTCATCTTGTCGATGGAAGCCATTTTCTTAACGGCCTTGCGGATGGTGGGGAAGTTGGTGAGCATACCGCCGGGCCAGCGCTCGATAACGTAGGGCATACCTACGCTCTGTGCTTTGTCGGCGACTACTTGTTTGGCCTGTTTTTTGGTGGCAACAAAGAGAACTTTCTTGCCGGATTTAGCGATGCTTTTCAGGGCAGCGGCAGCTTCGTCGAGCTTAGCGGCTGTCTTGTAAAGGTCGATGATGTGGATACCGTTGCGCTCCATGAAGATGTAGGGCGCCATAGCAGGATTCCATTTCCGCTTGAGGTGGCCGAAATGGCAAGATGCTTCGAGAAGTTGGTCAAATGTAGGTGTTGACATGATTTTAATGTGTTGTTTACGTTCTGTTGGTGTGTTACAACCCCGAGGTAGGGAACGTGTTTCCATCGCCGGGATTTAGATACTAAACACTGGGTTGGCCGACTTATGCGGCCGCGGAGAGAGAAATAGGTTGAAAACTCGGATTAACGCTTTGAGAACTGGAAGCGTTTGCGTGCCTTGGGCTGACCGGGCTTTTTACGCTCGACAGAGCGGGGGTCGCGGGTCATGAAGCCTTCGGCGCGGAGAGCTGCCTTGTCTTCGGGGTTGATCTTGACGAGAGCGCGGGCGATAGCGAGGCGAAGAGCTTCGGCCTGGCCTTTGTAGCCGCCACCGTCGAGATTGACATGGATGTCATATTTTTCAGCGACGTCGAGCTTCGTAAGGGGCTGCTTGACGATGTACTGAAGGATTGACGAGGGGAAATAAACCTCGATAGGACGCTTGTTGATAGTGATTGCGCCGTTGCCTTCTTTGAGGATTACGCGAGCGATAGCTGCTTTACGACGACCTACTGCATTAACTGTTTCCATTGCTCAAGGTTATTTGAAGTTATTGATATCGAGAACGACGGGGTTCTGTGCTTCGTGGGGGTGATTGGGTCCGTTGTACACGTGCATGTTCTCAATGATGCGACGGCCGAGACGGTTTTTGGGAAGCATACCTTTCATCACATGGATGAAGAGGGGGTGCATACCGGGCTTGAGGTGCTTGTTGAAAGACTTTTTCATGAGTACCTCAGGGGTAGCAACGCGCTGACCGCCGGGATAGCCGGTGTAGCTGAGATATTCGTGATCGGTCATCTTTTTGCCGGTAAGCACGACTTTGTCAGCATTGATGATGATAACATTGTCGCCGCACTCGACGAAGGGAGAGTAGCAAGGCTTGTTCTTGCCACGGAGGATCTTTGCGACTTTAGAGCAAAGACGGCCGAGATGCTGACCGGTGGCGTCGATGAGAACCCACTGACGGTCTACGCTCTGGGCGTTGGGGGTGATGGTTTTGTAACTTAGAGTATCCACGTCTAAATAGTTAAAAATAAGTTAATTAATTGCTCACACCATCCTCAGCGCCCGGCCAAAGGCGCCGCGTCAGGGAGTGAACGATTCACAATTTTGGATATAATCGGACTGCAAAGGTAGTGATTTACATTCTTATATCCAAATTTTTTCTCAAAGCGTGTCTTTAATTTATAGAGTGGAGCCAAGCTTATGCGTGGCGGGCACGGCTCGTAGTGACGAGCCACACTCCGGAGAAGATCAACACTACCGCCACCCCTTTGACGGGGGTAAAGACATCGAGTCCGAGACAGACACCTGTGACGGTAGCTACGACGGGCTGCACATAGTTGTACATGCCGACGACCGTAGGACGCAGATTTTTCTGGCCGATCATGATGCCGATATAGGCCAGATATGTGCCGCACATCACGACATAGGCTATTCCAAGCCATTCTGAGAGGCTTATCGACGTCCATGACGTGGCTGCGAGCCAGCGCATACTGCCGGGGAGGCCGACGGCGGCTGCTGACAGAAACATCCATTTCATCAGCGTCACGAGAGTGTATTTCTTTATGAAGTTGCGGTAAAGAGTCAGATAGAGCGCATAGCTGAGCTGGGTACACAATACAAGCACATCGCCCAGCGCAGGGTTACTGCCACGCGCCGCCATCCCTCCGCCGGCGATGAGGATTATTGCTCCCGTGGCTCCCAGAACGATTCCTCCAGCCTTCCTGACCGTGATCGGCTCACGCAGGATGAGCCACGCCAGCAACATGACCCACATAGGCATCGTAGTTGTCACGAGCGAGGCTTCGCCCGGCGACGTTAGGCTTACACCTATTATAAATGCGCCCTGATTGAGCAGGATGCCGAGCATCCCGGCACCCATCAGCCGCAGAATATCCATGAACGGCACATGCTCGCGGGGCGTGAAGAGAGATGTGATCCAGAACAGCAATGCCGCTCCGGCGATTCTGAAATCGACCATGACGGCGGGCAATACCACGCCCGATGCAAATACCATCTTTGCCACCGGCGACATAAGTCCCCACATAGTGTTGGCGCCCAGCATCGCCAGATGTCCTTTGAGTCTGCTCCTGTCCATCAGTGCGGTTTTAGTCCGGCAAAGTTACACCAAAACAATGACTCTCCCAATACCGCCGGACAATGATTTCATATATCATGTCCCAACCAATCAAATTTATTTATAAATTAAAAACAGAGGAGGCGCGGTCGGATTGACGCGCGCCTCCTCAGGGGTGGAAGATTTTAGCTGAACGGGGTTACAGCGCTACTTTGAAGGTTTTCAGGCGGCCGGCGTTGTCGCGGACGCGGATGATGGTCATTCCGCTGCTGCCGAGCCGCAGTGTAGCGGTCGTACCGTCGAGTGCGACAGTCCGGTCGACACGACGTCCGGTGATATCGTAGGCCTCGACCGAGGCGATACCGGCCCCTGAGGTGAGGGTAACGGTATGGTCGGCACGGTCGGTTACACAGGTAATGTCAGCAGCCGCTTCGACTTCATCTATACCTGACGGTTTGTCGGCAAATTTGAGTGGAAGGACGCCGGTCATCTGCACGAGTCCGCCCGGAGCCACATAAGCGAGAAGGACGTAATAGGTCTTTCCGGGGGTAACGGCAGGATAGCTTATCGTAACCTCAAAGGATGCCTTGCGATTGGTATCGTCGAGGAATACAGGCATCGAGGCTGTCTCGAGAATACCTACCTGATCGCCCGCAGTCTGCTCGCAGAGGCAGGCATGAACGTTATAGGCGAAATAGCCGGATGGAATGCTGAGGTTGGCCGCCACTTTGATTTCGTTAGGATCGAGAACCACATAGTTTGATTCTTTGTCGATTTTAGCACCGGGAAGGCTCAGACCCGTCACATTGACTCTGGGCTGATCTGGAGGGGTAAGGACTTTTACTTCTTTACGGAAGTCGTCGAGATAGAAGTTGTAATTCTCCTCATTGAAGAATGTGAAGACCAGAGGCACTTCGAGATATGGGTCGAAGAACTGCACGTACTGCTGGAAGTCGGTAACCCACTCGCGCACGACAGTAGTGTGTGCGGGGATATCCACAAATACGCTTTCGCCGAGCATGAGAATTCCCTCTTCATCGGCTATGACCGGCGCGAAGCCGCTGACACGGTCGATATCGCCGGGATTTTCGACTGTGACTCTGACCTTGGTAAGGCATCCGTAATAGAGCGGAGACAGGAATTCACCCTTTATATTGAGTTTGGGCAATACATGATCGGCTACTGAATATTTACCGTCGGCGACTTTGACAGTGACATAGTTGGGCATTCCGTAGGAGGGCTTGACCGCGATCCATCCGGAGCCATCAGTCGGCTCGTCGATCTGGCTGCGGCTTACGACTGTACTTCCGGCCACCATCTTGTAGGTACCGTCGCTGAGACCGACTTCGTCAAGATTGATTTTGGCCGTACTGCCAAGATATACGCCATAGCCGGGCTCAAGCATGACGGCAGCGCCGGGGAGTTCCTGATAGATCGACTCGCCTGGAGTGTCGCCCTGCGGTTCAAACATGACTCCGAACTTGAAGTAGAGGGTTGCCGGGTTATAGTTGACCCATGCGGGATTGGATGTATTGGCAATAGAGAGCTGAACTACGCTGCCGGTCAGCTTGGCTGTCAGCTCGCCTTCCTGTGTGATAAACTCGGGCTGTTCCTCGACGGCCTGACCTTTGTTAGGTTGCAGACCGATAAGGGCATCCTGTGTGAAGTTATAGCCACCGCCGCCACCGCCGCCTGTGCCGAGCGATCCGGGATTGAGGGCTTCGAGGGCAAAGTAGCCGTCGGACATGCCTGACCATCCCCAGTTGAAGTGGAAGAGGCCTTCGCCGTCATATCCGTCACAGACGAATGAGTGACCGCCGCCCATGACTGATCCTCCGCCATAGACTACGGGGCCGACATTCTTCAGGTTGTTGTAGATCATCTCATTCCACTCAAGTGTGGAATAGTAGGTTCGGAGCGTATAGAGCGTGTTGGGGTCATAGTCGAAATATTTGACGAGACCGTTGCGTATATTAAGGGCGAGAGCTCCGGAGGCGTCAAGGCTGTACTGCATCTTGACAGCATATCCGCAGGCTTTCATCAGGTAGGCAACGGCATCGGCCTGTGTCTCGGAGTAATTTCCGTCGATATAGGTATTGAGCATATTGCTCCAGTCGAATTCCTTCTGAGCGAAGTTCATGGTGACCTTCTTCTCAAGGCTCTCGATCGAATATGTGATCTGTCCCTGTCCCTTTTTGGGATATTCGAAGTATTTCATGACCTGCGCGATAGCTGTCGCTACGCAGCCGGTCCATGTGCGGGATGTGCCGTCAAGCGGACACTGGTCATTGTAAGGAGCGACCTGGTCCCACTTGGTCTTGAGCATGGGTGCGATAGGCTCACGATTGCCCAGGACGGAAAGAGCGAGCTGGGAGCCGGCCGTCTGCGTGCCGTTCTGCCGGGCATATTCGATCTGGGCGGCATATTCAGAGAGCCACCATTCGAGCTGCGGAGGAATCCGGTCGGCTGAGAAGCTTCCGCTATCGGAATATCCGAGCAGCGGGAGAGCCTGATCGTCGGCGCTGAGCACGAGGAATCCGTCGTTATCCGTCTCAGAAAACACATAGACGGCTGCCTGACCGGACACGGTGCGGGCTACGTGCGCGGGAACCGGATTGATACGTTCGGCCTTCGTGGCTGACTTCGCCGAGACCTTACCGGCGGAAAGACGCCCGAGCGCCTCAGCGGGGGTAAGCTCGCGGGCCGAGGCCAACGGCGCCATGGCCACAGCGAGCAACAGTAGTCCGGATTGGAGTTTGTTCATAAGATTATCTGCGTTTTAATTGTTGATGATAAACCGGAAGAAAGGTGCGTCACGACAAATATGTCATGACTCACCTCCCTTTCGGTTATTAGTTGCCGGAATATCGCAACACTCCGGATTTATTTCAGAACTGTTTTCACACCGTTGATGATGTAAAGACCTTTCTTGAGATTGTGAATTTCGGCTGCGGGAGTATTTTCGAGAACAAGTCGTCCATCTACGGTATAGACGGTTACATTGCCATTTTCATCGGCAAGGATGCTATCTATACCTGAGAACTGAGGATCGACATGATAGACGGCTTCAATCTCAGGCGAATTGTGAACTCCATCTAGGACGAATGTGCCTTCGCGGACACTCAGTGTATAGATACCTGCCGAGGTGGTCTTCACGAATGTGATGGCGAATGTCACGCCCTTGGCATCGGCATCGGCCTTGGTAGCAGCTTCCACCTTCTCGATGGTTCCGGTCTCGTAGTAAGAATAACTGTCAGAGCGGAGCGAAGCGCCATACTCATTGAAGACTTCGCCGGACACGGCCTCGGGGAATGTCACATAGACTGTCTCGATGTCGGTAAGTTTATGATCGGCATCATTCTCTTCGGGAGTGACTGTAGCCTCGAAAGCCTTAGGAGCTGTCAGCTTCCATTCGGCCTCGATAGCGGGACTGGGTGTCGAACCGAGCTTGAACGCACCCTCGGCTATGCTGACTTTAAGAACGCCTTCCCTGCAGTATTCCGCATCGGTCACCATGAACATGAGCATATTCATCTCGACACCGGTCTCATAAGAAGTCGCAGGCACGGCAAGTCCGTCGAATGTGATGCTAACTTTCGAGAGATCGGGACGGGAGAGTGTGGCTGTCTCATCAAAGATGAAGGCGAAGTCATAGCCCCAGTCGTTGTAGATGATCACGCCGCCGTCGGGAGTAACGATGTACTCGGAGCTTACCTGATGCTCGATTGTATATTCGGCATAGATGGCTACGCTGGGCTTACCGTCAATATTGAAGACTCCTTCCTCGATGATAAGGTCGTAAGAGCCGACAGGAGGCTGCTGGACGCTTTCGGGAATAGTCAGGAGGAATGTCGGGACGGAAGCTGTGGCATCCTTGACGCAGCTGATAGAGGGAGAAGCGTAAGAGTGATTGTTGGTCAGCAGTATGGATGTTGCCTCTCCCACGAGTTCTACATCAGTCGCGTGGGGGAATGCGATAGCGACCTCAAATGATTCAAGAGTGCTTCCGGACTCGGGAGTGAGCACATAAGTGCTGCGGAATGTATAGTTTGCGGTAACTTTCTCGCTCGGCTTGCCATCGATAGTGAATGCACCGGCAGGGAATGTCACGGTGTACTCGCCGTCGGCGGTAGGATTGCGGAAGGCAACGGTACGGCTGGCGCCTGTGCCGAGCACGTCGGTCGATGTCGCGCTGTATTCATCGCCTGTCAGAGTGACTGCGATATCGTTGTACTCGACCTCGGTAGCGCCGTTGAACTCGATGGTGATCTCCGAGAGATTGTCGACTACGCTGCCGGATGCGGGCGTGATGGTGTAAGCGGGAGTCTCAGCTCCGATAGTATATTCGGCTGTGATCTCGGTGTTGGTCTCGCCGTTGATGCTGAATGTACCGGCTGCGATGGTCATTGTCCAGGTCCCTTCGCCGGTGATGGGAGCGGGTTCTTCCTCGGCATCGACGGGGGTGACTGTCATCACACGGAATTCGCTTTCGCTCATCCAGTCGTAGTTGACAATGGCCTCAACGGTCGTATCTCCATTGGTGAATGTGGCTTTCGGGAATTCCCATCCGCTGAAGTATTCCTGAGCAGATATCTCGCTGAAAGAAACCTTAACTACCGATATTTCCTCCACCGTAGATCCGCTCTCGGGGTCAAGAGTGTATTTGTCACATATCGATGCCATTTCGGGATCGACTGTCACGGTGCCGTTATATGCCTCAGACACATAGCCTCCCTTGACAACGATCATTTCCTCATCAGCCTCACTCCATACTTTCTGGACAAAAGCTCCTTCAGGAATTTCCACGGTATATGTACCGGCTGCTGTCACAGGTGCAGAGAGGATGATGGGGACGATGACATTGCCCTCCTCATCGGCATCGGGATCGCTAAGCTCGCCGAAGGTAGCCACTGTCTCCTCGCCATTCTTGACGGCAAGCTGAGGAAGCACTTCCTCATTATAGTCGAGCATGGCTTCAAAGGTAGGATCGATGCATGGAAGCGTCACTTTGATTGTTGACAGAGTCTTGACGGTGGTTCCGTCGGCAGGCCAAACCTGTATTTCGGCATACTTGACACCGGCTTCGACAGTATATTCGGCCGTGATCTCGCCATTGGTCTCGCCATTATATTTGAATGCTCCGGCGGGAATTGTCATAGTCCATGTACCGGCCTCGGTGATGGGCATGAATGCATCATCATCAGCAGCATCGATGGGACGGATGGTCATCGCACGGTTCGGGCTTTCGGAGCTGTTGTCATAAGATATAGCAGCCTGAACAGTTGTCTCACCATTGGTAAAGGTCGCATTCGGGAATTCCCACACATCCAGATAGTCCTGCGCGGAAATTTCGGTGAATGTCAGTGTGACAACCTCGATCTCCTCTACAGTAGATCCGCTTTCGGGGTCGAGCGTGTACTTTTCGCAGATGGATAACATTGCGGGATCGACTTTCACTGTACCGTCATAAGCTTTTGACACGAAGCCTCCTTCTACAGGAACCATTGCATTGGCAGCATCACTCCAAGCCTTCTGAACGAAAGCGCCCTCGGGAATATCAATAGAGTAGGTGCCGGCCTCGGTAATTGTCTGCGAAAGGATGATAGGCACTATGACATTCTCTTCATCATCGGTAGTTGCATCACCAACCTCTCCAAAGGTAGCTACTACCTCGTCACCTTTCTTGACTGCCAACTGCGGAAGCACATCTTCGTTATAGTCGAGCATACTTCCGAAGGTCGGATCGATGTTGGGAAGTGTCACCCTGATGATTGACAGAGTCTTGACAGTAGCTCCGTCGGCAGGCCAAACCTGTATTTCGGCATAATTCTTCTCAGCCGGAGCGACAGTGACGACGTTGTTGCGGGCGTTACCGGTAGCTTCAAATATAAATTCGCCGTTTTCATCAAGTTCGACAGTAGCGTTTTTGTAGGTCACTGTCATATTCTTACTTGCAGGCTTGACAATCATCTTCGTACCGGAGATGACAGCCTGACCGTCGGGATCAGCCTCATGGCGCACGGGGCTATAGTAGAACTCAGCCTTGGCATCACCCTCAAGCACAAGAGATGCGCCCGACATGGTGGGACGTGCTGTTGAGAGATAGACGCGGACGTCAGACTTGACACCCTCGGCTATACCATTGCTTTCAGAGGGAACACAGGGTGAGAAGGTAAACTCCTTAGCGCCGCTGTTAGAATTGGTCTCGCCGGTCAGAGCCGCGCCGTCGAGATAGACTGCCGGACTCATCGAATCATCGCCGAATACGGAGACTAATACGGGAACATCATATTCAGGTTCAAACGACACATCCTTTGTGCCCTCTTCAAGGGTGAGATACAGTCCGGCGGGATTGCCCCAGCTGTCCATGACGGCCTGATTGGCGCTCCCGACTTTTCCGGAGTAGGTAGAGCCGGTAGTAGTGAGGGTGAATGTATAGGGTGCCTCAAGCTTTTTGACAATCATATAGAAAGTCGTGCCGTCGGAATCAGGGAAGATTGACGACGAAGCGCTATGCTGCTCAGGGGTGGCTGAGCCTATTGATGAATAGAGTTCGGCAATATAATAGCCGGCTTTAGGACGGAAGAAGAGTTTACCCACTTTTGCTGATACCGGGATAATGAATTTCTCGGCATTATCGGGCGTAAGTGTATAATCACCTATGGTATAAGACTCTGTAAGAGCCTCTCCATGAGGAATCTCAATAGCCTCGCCTCCATATGACAGGCAGAATTCCACGCCATCAATTCCGGAGATATAGCCGGTGAAGTCGATATCGGGATATACTTTGACGGTACCCTCGATTGCAAGTGTCACGGCTTCTTCATTGGGAAGAGTGAGTTCGAGACAGCTCTGCGCGGTATTGTATTTGTCAGTGACATCTTCACCGTTGAATGTAAATTTGGTATAGTTGTAGTCGTCAGCTACGAGATTGATCTTCAGCTCACTGCCACCTTTCAGCACGACCGAATTATCGACCATATCATTAGCTTCGATAAATTTACCGGTCGAGCGGTTATAGATATTATGCAGGCAGCCTTCCATGCCGTCGCCATACGCGATAGTAAAGTTACAGTCGACAGGCTCTTCTCCTTCATTTTCGAACACCTGGATGACAAGCTTGCTGCCGGGAGTAACATCGGCCGGATATTCTGCCCTGAAGAAGTTCTTTTCAATCGGCTCGTCATTGAGGGTCACACTGTAGGCAGAAGAAATGCCATCAAGAGAGATAGTAAGCTGACCGTCGATAGCAGGATTGAAAGCGTAGGCGTTGTCACCATCCTTAAGCTCCAGTTCATGACCGGAGGCGAAAGTAGCTTTCAGATAGTCGAGACCGTTGACTACATCGATATCGAAAGTGTCATTACGTTCGATTTTGACACAGTTGATCTTAAAAGTCGCACCATCCAAGTTGTTACCATCAGAAACATAAACATTTAAGAACGGCTGCGCGCCCCAAGAGGTAGGCTTGAGGGTATCGCCATTGCTTGCTGTCGCATCAACAAGGGCATATCCGTCAGCCGCATATACATATATACGGACGTATGAGTCGGTGGTCGTGTATACATACGAGGTCTGATCTTCACCAAGTTCCACGTATGGAGCAGTTGTGCCGCCGACCCTGAGCATTACTGACCCGGGGGTGTCCCACTCCAACGTCGTAGAAAGAGCGGATGCCCTGAAGCCCGTGAAGAGCAACATTGTCAGCAACAGACAAAAGGCATAAAGTTTTTTCATCAAAATTGATTTATAATAATGTGAATAATGTTATTTCTTAACGAATTTATAGGGCTTGCCACCGGCAACGAGGATATAGACACCGTGGCCAAGAGTTCCTGCGTCAAGAGTACCTGTCGCAGAGGCTGCCACACGGCCGTCGAGCGTGTAGACGACGATATGACCATCAGCACATATTTTGCCTCCTTCGACAGTAAATCCGGGAGTATCTCCGATCACCTCCGAGATGCCGCCATTATTATCTTCGCCGATCGGGAGAGCGTAGATATCAAGGGCGTATTTGGATGTCGTGTTGTCAAAATAGTAGACAAAAAGCCGACCCGGCTCGGTCTCTGTGGCAAATTCGGGCACAATCGAGGCGAGGACGCCATTCTGATTGTCGCCGAGCTGCAGGAGTGTCTTTCCTTCTGGATTTTCCTCTGTGACAGCCTCAGCTATCATCAGCTCCTCGACCTTGAGATCGGTATCCTCTACACCACGCTTCACGAGGAACATATATGTCGGCACATCGGATACGGAATATGCGTGGGGCTGTATGGCTTCAGTGGACAGGAAGCTCTGAGCATAGGCCACACCTTTGCCCATGTTGACGAGATCGGTGTGATCATACTCGCCTTTGTTGGTAATATACATAAAGCGGAGGATATCGTTCTCATCTTCATCGACCAGCGGATAACGCAATTCAAACACATATTTATAAGTGTCTCCGTCGATGAAGCGAGCCACATTGGCTGTCAGAAGCTCCGGATCGGAGTCATCGTCATAGTAATAATCAGCCTCGATGGCCGTCACTTTCTTTGCTGAGTAAAGGTCAATGAAATTATAGATATAACCGTAGGAATCCTTGCTGACAAACATCTGCTGAGGCTCAAAGCCCTTGAGATCGCCGAGCGAGATGGTGCCGTCGGCATAGATGAAGAGGGTATTCTTCAGCGAGCCGTCATTCTTGTAGGTAAAGTAAGAATTGGTGATACCGTCGGTCGACACCTGATAGTTGCCGCGTGTCACGATGAAGTCAGGAGCTGCAGCCGAAGCTCCGGGAGCATCGAATAGAATGTCACCGGTATACCGGAGATTGCCGATGCTGAAATATGAGAAGAGGCAGGTAGGATTGCCTGACGAGTCATTCATCGGGTCGCGTACGACAGGAATCTCCGTAGTCGAGAATTTGGTGAACGCCGACTCGGTAGCCTTGTAAAGGTCGATGACGAGGCTGTTGCCCTCACGTTGCGACATATCCTCGGAAATCGGGTCGTCATAGCGGTTATAGAACGGCTCCTTATAATATGATATTGAGTAGACTACCTCGTCGCCATTGCGCAGCGACATCATCGGGCCGATATCTTCCTGATTGCCGGGAAGCTGGATTAGGGGGATCACCGTCTCATAAAGTACGCGCGGCCCCTTGTCGTCGAGAGCCTTGCCATAGATAGTGATGGAGGCTTTCTGAGCCAGAAGATAGCCCCAGAATGAATTGTCATCTTCATCGATTTCCGACTCATCATATACATCGGCCATTACCGAGATATAGTAGTTGTCGCTGCCGTCGGGCGAGACAGGCCCCTCGATAACGTCGCTGATAAGCTCGTTAAACGAAGTCACGGGTACATCATCGCCATCAGCATCTTTTTCGCCACCAAGCGCATAGACAAGCGAGCGATAGTTATTGCCACCCCCTTCGCGATTGACGGCCAGACCTACGATAAGCTCGACATTATCGTCAGTATTGAAGAAATTGCGTGTGGCGATAGGAGTGATCTCACACATCGGCACGCGCACCTCATTGTCGGCATAATCCATCTTGTCCTTGATAGTACCGATCAGCTTCATGTCAGAGTCATAGATATTGAATGTCCATGACTGCAGGATGCGGTCGGTAAACCATACATTATCGTGCGGAGGGATCTCCTTATAGACAAAATCGCCCGTATAATACCAGAGCTCACCGTTGGGAGCATCGATATTACCGGTCTGGGTAGAAGGAGCTAACGATACAGCGGGCGCGGGGTTCTCTATAGCGGCAGCCTTCTGGCGCCCGTAGCGGCTCTCGACCATGTCGGTCAGCGCCGCTGCGCGCTGAGCCTGCTTATCAGAGAAAACCGACTTATTTTCAGACTGATAGCGAAATTTTGTAAGATCAAAATTATTCAGCCCGGCCGGAGCGGCACTTACAGCAAATACGCTCCCTACAGCCATGACAGCTGTGATAATAGATTGGTAAAAATTTTTCATATGGATTATGTAAGTGATAATTTTCGACAAAAATAATCATTTTTCTTCAATGAGATACAGATTTTTATAAAAATATGGCAACTTTGTAAGAAATATCACAAATTTTCATTGAAAAATATTACCATCTGTTAATACCAGACACGGATACTGAGTCTCATTGACATTCATCCCCATATCTAAAATTAAGAATATTTAACACATCACAATATCAAGATGCTGTCAATTCCACAAGCATCTTCACTTATCAGAGTCAAATAGATAATAAAAGTAGTTAAAGAGCCAGCGGATAGCGACTTTTAATCCCGGTGAGTTGTTATTAAAGTAGTATCATTTTCAACACAAAACACAAGCAACATGAAAAAGATGAACACCTTATCCGTGCTGCTTCGACGACTGACAGGGCGCGGACAACTGACAGCAGACAATTCCGTAGTGACCGACTTTGACCTGAACCGCTTTTTAGGCGACTGGTATGAAACAGCACGCTTCGATCACAGGTTTGAGAGAGGAATGCAGCATACCCGCGCCTCATACACACTCCGCCCTGACGGCAACGTCAGCGTGCTGAACACTGGTGTGAAAGACGGCAAAGAGAAAGAAGCGCATGGGATCGCCAAGATTACCGACACGCCGGGACTGCTCCGCGTCTCGTTCTGGCGCCCGTTTTACTCCGACTACCGCGTCATGCTCATTGACGTCCACTATCAATACGCTCTAATCGGGAGTGGCAGCGACGACTACCTCTGGATACTGTCGCGCACCCCGCAACTCTCCGACGAGACAAAAGACCTCATCCTCGCTGAAGCTCGCCGCCGCGGCTACGACCCCACCCGCCTCCTCTGGATAGCTCAGTAGCTCACCATTATAGAAAATAAATCCACCTCGAGAACCGAAGTGGATTTATTGTAAGTGACTGAAGCGACTTCATTATAGTATCGACTTCATTTCTATCAAGGTAGTCTGAAGTAACGGAATATTATTTTTGACTACATCAAAAATAATATCAGCATCAAGATTGAAATAACCATGGGCGATATGATCTCGAAGTCCCATAATTTCTTTCCACTGAGTATCAGGAAATCTTTCGTATAAAAATCCTGGTATAAGACGGTCTATTTTCTTGACTCCTTCACCAATACTTTCAATTAACATACATGATGCCGCCATCTTCTGCATTCCTTCAGGCGATATAAGGTAGTCATCAGCCGACATTACACCTTCATTCCATGTATTAATCAACCGGCAAGCATCAATCATCTGACCAATAATATGATTGACCAGAGGGATATTATGCAAATATAGTGATTCCATCCCGGTCAATTTCGTTCTTAAGAAACGGGTCAAGTGTGGGACGGGCACGAACTATATCAACACTGCGTCCAAGAATTTCCTGTAAATAAATTTTCAGAGCCACAACTTTCAATGCTTTAGGAGGCATGTCGACACAAAGATCCACATCACTGCCTTCTTCAGCTTCTCCGCGCGCTACTGAACCAAATATACGTAAGGACTTAACTCCATAATCATTGCGAAGATTATGGGAAACTTCAGTCAATATTGTGATACAGTGCTGTCGGAAATTCATTAGTGGATGTGTAGTGTTCACCGAGATATCAGTGATTTTCTATCAATATTGCGTTAGGGAGTTTTGCCTTCGACATCGCATACCTTACAGGCTTTCACGTCGCTACGCTCGACAAAGCCGTCAGACACATACTAAATGCCGACACTCGATACTCACGGCTTCGGCGTTAGTATTCGTCTTCGTTGAAGAAGAAGTCTTCTTTGGAGGGGTAGTCGGGCCAGATGTCTTCGATGGATTCGTATGTTTCGCCTTCGTCCTCCATTTCCTGGAGGTTCTCGATTACTTCGAGCGGAGCGCCGGAGCGCATGGCGTAGTCTATAAGTTCGTCTTTGGTTGCAGGCCAGGGTGCGTCTTCAAGTTTTGACGCAAGTTCGAGTGTCCAATACATAGTTTTCGTTTTTATGCGGGTTGGTCGTTATTTTTGCGCAAATGTAGTTATTAGTTGGATAACTAACAATCTTTATCCCAAAATATTTCTTCTGCGCCGGCAGAATGATTATAGGCACGCGAGAGGGCGAAGAGATAGTCGGAGATTCGGTTGATGAAGCGCCTGACATCAGGATCGACATACACTCCTGTCTCCGTGAGGCTTACAATCTCGCGCTCGGCACGGCGGCAGATGGTGCGGGCCATGTGGGCTGCGGCCGACGAGGGGGTTCCGCCGGGGATTACAAACTGGCGGAGCGGTGGCAATGTGGCGTCGAGTGCGTCGATGTCCTGCTCGAGCCGCGAGATGGCTTTCTGTCCGAGGCCTATGGCCGTAGTGATGGCGCCGGGCTCGGCCACGGGAGTAGCGAGGTATGCTCCGATGGTAAAGAGCTTATGCTGGATGTAGGTCAAGGTCGACCGCCACTCGGGGAGCGTGGCCGGATCGGATGTGAGGAGGGCGATGGCGGCGTTGAGTTCGTCGACAGTGCCGTAGGCGTTGAGGCGCGGATGCGATTTGCTGACGCGTGAGCCGTCGACGAGCGATGTCGTGCCGAGGTCGCCGGTGCGGGTGTATAGGTTTGACTTTTTCATGGCGGAATCGGATTTCTGATTCGGGATTGCAAATGTACGAAAGAATATGATTAATGCGATATGTATTTATCTTTTTTATGTTGCCCTCGCATCGTGTCGGCCATCCGAGTCTGCACAATTCCATTTCATCCACTTCATCCATTTTGTGGAAGATGAGTGGCTGATCAGTCAAATCATCGTATATTTGCACATAATTTTTCAGACAGTAACTATATGGCAAGTGACAACGAGATACTCGGACAGCTCCGCGAGAGAGTCGGATTAGGGATGACACAAAGTACTGATTTTGATGTGCTGGCGCAGGCTATCAAGGACACCACTAACGAAAGCCTCGGAGTCAACACGCTGAAAAGGCTATTCGCATTCAAGACTGAGAAGGTAGTGCCCCGGCTGTCGACAATGGACATTATCGCCCGGTATCTCGGTCATGAGGATTATGACTCGCTGCTCAAGGTGCTTGGCGAAGATGCCGACATCTCCCTGTTCAACCCGATCGACTGTCTCGATGTCAGAGAGCTGGAGCAGGGCTCGCAGGTCAGGATCACCTACGACCCTGGACGCATCCTGCTGCTCACTTATCTGGGTGACTTCCGGTTTATAATCAATGACATCGACGGAAGCCGCAACCTGCGTAAGGGCGACCTGCTGACCATCACTCAGCTCGCCGTGGGTCACAGACTGGTGGCAGCTCACGTAGTCCGCGACGGCAATGATCTGGGAGCCTACGAGTCAGCCAAATACAAGGGTCTGAAATCCGTGGAGGTACTCTCATAAGCGCTAAGGCTGATAACCGAATCCGGATTCTTTAAGCACCGCAGTCGGGGTCATCGTTTCCCGGCATGAGTCGCCGAGGGTGAGCGCCATTGCAGTAGCAAGAGTCCTGGCCACAGCCATATACCGGGAGTCCCATACGATCAGTTCCGAGAATATGCGAATTGTGAAGGTATTGGCGTCCATTCCACCCCCGGCTATTACCGATACATTCTTCGGCCCGGCAGCCCGAAGCTGGTTGAGGTCGGATTTTATTCCTAATTCATCATAGAGATCCGTAGCTGCCATACTATAAAATCTGTCAAAGCGGATTGCGTCAACAACGGTCGTCCTCCGGCCGGTCTGTGCGTTTGCATCCGTAAGGAAATGGATATCCGCGTCTTTTGCTGTCTCGCTTGATATGACGAATATTGTCCAGCGGTCTTTACCTGCCGACAACCGCTTGACGTCAGCAAGATACTGAGCCAATGCCCCGTTCCTCTGCTGGTCAGAGATTATATAGAAACTCGCAGGGTCGTCGATATCTTCATCGACCTCCTTGCTGATATAGTTGAATCCACCTATCAATGCAAGGTAATATGAGAAATTTCCGATTCCGGCTTCGCTCAATGCCGTAGGGCACACGATGGTGATATCGGATTGCCGGTCAATAAGGCATCCGTAGACAGTATTATGCGGAAACATCTCTACTGCAAGCTGATCTGTAGAGTGCTTTCCACGACTCTCCGCTCCGGCCAGATTTCGCAGACGAAAGCAATCGCCATACTTGACAGCTTCCTCGATATCGTTCTGCGTCATGTTTTTCATTGCCAGCAAGGTACCGATAGAAAGGTAGCGAGGGACGCATTTGTACATTGTTTTTGACTCCTGCTTGCGACGAAAAGCCTTATAGAGTCGTTCATCCATGCCATTCAGATGTGCCTGACGCTGCTCATCGTCAAGAGCTTTCGCCTGACTTTTATCGAGAGCCGCCGGTTCTTCCTGAGTAAGCATAGCTTCCGGATCGGCGACAGCCGGTGCCGGCGCAGCCATGACTTCCTCCCCAGGCTCAGCCACTGACTCTCCCCCGCCCTCCCGCGTATGCATGAGACAGTAGCCGCCCAACACGGCTATCAGAGCCGCTCCAACGATTGCCACCAGACGGCGCCGCGAGTGCCCCGGGTCATCCAGGATAGCCACCAGTTCCTCGCAGCTTACATCGGGATCATAGCACGCTTTGACGAAGCGGGCGTATTGCCTGAACCGGAATCCCGGCACCTCGCTCCTCAGGCGCTCCGCCAGCATCCCGATGGCGCGGAAGTCGACAGCCTGCCGCCCCACATCGTCGGCCGACAGCCCGTAGCGCGCCGGATCGCCCGGCGTGTCGCTCTGCGCGTCGGTATAGCATTTGTCGAAGTCGATGAGCATCAGATTGCCCGTGTTGGCCGTGATCATAATATTGTCGGGCTTGATGTCGCAGTGGATGACATTACGGCGGTGCAGATACCCCACCACATCCACCAGCTCCCTGAAGAGCCTGACGACATGCTTCTCCGAGGCGAGCCACGGATCGCGCCGGCTAATCATATCCGCGAGGGTGCTGCCGTCGATATAGTCGATGATGACATAGTCGCGGTGGAATTCCCTGTATTCGGGCAGCGACGGATGCCTGAGGCTGACGCCGATGTCAAACTCCTTATCGAGCGCGTCGAGATAGAGCGGCATATCGCGATACTCCTCCCGGAGCCGCTTGACAAACACCTCACGCCGTTGCCAGCGTGTCTTGTAGAGATCGCACGTTGTGCCGCCCCCGCGGAGCCTGACAGCCTCGTCAAAATCTATCTCCGCTGAGTAGTCCGAGTCGCTTGCGTCTGTGGACTTTATGAACTTAGACATATATTTCCAATATATTGTCAGTAAAGGAATCCAAACAACCACAAAGGAATTTTATTGCCAAATCCGAACTCAATATCGTCGGCAGCGACAAAACTATCAGGAATATCACGAATCTGAGCAAAACCCTTACCTTTGCCACCAATCTCAAACAGGTATCGGTTGTCGACTATAAAGTCTCCGTCCTTTGCATACCCGACACGGTGGTTCACGCTGAGGAATGAAGCAAATGTACACTCTCTTTCCGCGCCTATCTTCGGTAAATCCAGAGCAGACATCAGCGACGAATTGTTAAGCAGTATTTTTTGGGGTTTGGCAAGACTCTTGGGCGTGCTTGCGGTTGCAAATATCTGCCTGATTATTCCTGCCCGGTCAAGAAGTTCAAAAAGTTTCACCAATTGGCTACGGGTTGTTCCTACCAGTCCTGCAAGTGTACTCATATTCGGTTGGTATGGCTGTGCACCGGCTATTATCCCGATAAGGCGCTTTGCCTTAATAAGTGTCTCATAATCAATTCTGTTTTCAACAGCAGGAATATCCGAGTCGACAACGGTTGATATTGTTTGTTCCAATCTGCTGTAATAATCATTCGTCCGCATCGACTTATAGAATGGATAATACCCCTTAGACATGTATTTACGGAAATATGCAAGGATATTAACATCGTGAGATATTGAAGGCGCGAGAGTTTCATGAGAGAACAGTATGTCGGTCAATGTAAGCCTTTCCGCCTGATTCTGACCTTCAAACATTAAAAACTCCCTGAATGATAGGCCGGGGAGAAAATACAATGAAGCCCGTCGGGACAAATCTCCTATAGAATGGTCAATAACAAGAAGTGAAGAACTTGTGAATACCACCCGCAATTCCGGATACATATCATATAAGTTTTTAACCTGACGTTCCCATCCGGGCAGACGGTGTACTTCATCAAGATATAGATTGGACACGCCCTGTCGTATCAGTATCTCCGCTAAGTCTATAAGACTGTGTTCCGCAAACCACAGATTATCGAGAGAAGCATAAAATGATGTTTCGCCGGTCGGGTCCGCTTCCTTGATTCGCTGAAGCATGAGAGTCGTTTTCCCGACACCACGCTGCCCTTTGATGCCTATCAACGGTTGACTCCAGTCAATTTCATAATAAAGAGACCTATGAATATCAGTTATGACGTCTGAAAGAAGCTTCTTGTATCTTTGCCTTAAAATATCCATACTATACTATATTTTTTTTGCAAAGATAGCAAAATTGTTCATTCAAAAGAACAATTTCACAAATTGTACCCTCCAGGATACAATTCGCCGGATTGTACCCTCCAGGGAACAATCCCAAAAATCCGGGCGGCGACGCTCGCCAAACGGATGGAATGGACGACACCTATTTTAGGTAGTTTCACTAAATTTGTTTCAGCAAAGGAGAAAGACCCGCGTTATCCACCGTCAGGCCGCGACGCTTGAAAAGTAATAAAATAGGGATGATTATTTGTTACAATCCGAAAAACCACTTACTTTTGTAGCGTCATCGGCCGCCTCCAGGAGTGGAGACTGCTGATGGATCAATAACATATAGCGTTACTATGACGCTTCTGTTCTGATGTCTTGGAACTTCGCAACTTCTTATAGCATCTTCGGAACAGAGCAAGAGTAGCGGCACAGTTATGTGTATATCATTCCGCCCTTATTTTTCCGTGAGGAAATGTGAGGGGACTGGTTGCATATAGCGTGGGTCTTCTACTTTGCTTGTTCTATGATGCAAGGCAATGCGAAGGCCTCAAGACGTGGAACGAGCGGAGAGTTCGGCACCACGCTTT
>CAMWHE010000008.1 GCA_947173955.1 uncultured Bacteroidales bacterium
CACCTGACTGTTAATCAGGGGGTCGTTGGTTCAAGCCCATCCTGAAGCGCAACAAGCGGCACGGCATCCATTTCTGTCGGGCCGCTTTCTTTTTTAGAGTCGGTTATCAATGGAAAAGAAAACTATCTGGGATCTCCACCGCCCCGACGTGGCCACATTCCGCGCCACCGGCAAGCTGCCCATCGTCGTCGTGCTCGACAACATACGCTCCCTCAACAATATAGGCTCGATATTCCGCACCGCCGACGCCTTCCGCGTCGACCATCTGTGCCTCTGCGGCATATCGGCCACCCCACCCTCCCCGGAGATACACAAGACAGCCCTCGGCGCCGAGGAGTCAGTAGCCTGGCGCTACTTCCCCACCACTCCCGAGGCCATCGAGACACTCCGCAGCGAGGGCTATATGATCGTCGTGCTTGAACAGGTAAAGGGTAGCGTCGATCTGTCCCGGCTGACCTATCCCGAGGGAGCCAGAGTGGCCATCGTGGCCGGCAACGAGGTCGACGGCGTCGATCAGCGCGTCGTCGACATGGCCGACCTCTGCGTCGAAATCCCCCAGGAAGGCACCAAGCACTCCCTCAACGTCTCCGTCTCCACCGGCCTCCTCCTCTGGGAAACCTACCGCCTACTCCGCTGATTTCCCTCAAGAAGCGATTCCTCTCATATCAGACTTGTCCGACAGGTCGGACAAGTCAAAGACAGGCAGTCCCACACATCCCGGCGAATTGCTCAGAGAAGAACTATCAAACCACTACGATTGATATGATAACATTACCTGGAATTGATCCGAATTTGATTGCGAACAATCTTACTCCGTTTGAGCCCACCCATCCCGGCGAATTGCTCAGAGAAGAGCTTGAAAGCCGCAATATCACACAAGCCAAGTTTGCCGAACAGATAGGCGTAAAG
The DNA here is from genome assembly GCA_947173955.1 of uncultured Bacteroidales bacterium. GTDB lineage: Bacteria > Bacteroidota > Bacteroidia > Bacteroidales > Muribaculaceae > JAAVFS01. Next base: position 910 of record CAMWHE010000008.1, read on the forward strand.
CCATCGTTACTTAATGAAATCATTAAGGCCAAACGAGGCATAAATACAGAAATGGCTCTATTATTGGAAGCTGCACTTGATATCCCGGCCAACTTATGGCTTAACCTTCAAGGCGCTTATAATATGCAGATTGCCAAGTCAGATGCATCTTTCATGAATCGCATAGCCGCTATCCGTAAAATCGCAGCCGTCCTCTGACGCCAGCTACGCTTGTCACATAAAAACAAAAACAACGTACCTCGACGGCACGTTGTTTTTTACTTATAAATTGAGATAGGATTTCAGGACATCTATGTATTCTTCAAAGGCTTTTATCCCTTCGTCCGTGATCGAGCAAATAGTCCGGGGGCGATTTCCTGACATCCCTTTTTCAACGGTTATATAACCTGCTGAAGAAAGTTTATCAATCTGTACGCTCAGGTTTCCGGCAGTGGATTCGGTTTTCTCCTTGAGATACACGAAATCAGCTTCTTCCACATTCATCAGAATGGACATTATGGCAAGCCGGAGTTGCGAATGCAGAAGCGGATTAAGTTCTTTCATCCCTGTCTGGCTTTATGATCGAGTATATGTCCCGGGACTATCATCATAGCTACCCAGACAAGAATGAACAGTGGCATAAACCAGTCGGCTAAGAGAGGTATTCCACCAACCACGCAGCACACTGTAACCATTCCTGCAGCCAAACCGACAACGCCGCCCCATGCCAGAGATTTTTCCTTGACAATCAGTCCTTGCGCGATCTCGGCAGATGGTGCGGCGATAAGGGTATATACGAGCATCGCACCCCAGCATTTCACATCTCCGATGAGGGCGAATCCAAGGCAGATCAGCGTTAAAACGATTTCCGACACACCGAATATTGTCCAAAGGCGTGACGTGACTTTGTCGGAGTAAGTTACTGCCCCGCAGGCTCGTCTTTCCTCCCGACGATCCATTATCGTTGTTGTCGGTATTCCAATGACAGGAATGGCAAACCATAGCCAGTTCCAAATACCATTACGTGTTGTTGCGAGAAGCACCCACACAAGAATTGAAACGGCCACAATAAGATAGCCCCACATCAGCAGTATGTTTCCGCTGCCGAGATAGCGGACCTTCGTGCGGGCAATCATCGAAGTTATCACTTCGAGGCTCTCTTTTTCAGTCAGTTTTTTATCTTCCATTTTTACAGATTTTTGAGGGTTTGATATTAGGTTTATATTATAAACCATTTCTCTCTGAAAAAAGAGCGGTCGCGCGATTCCGCTCTCTATCCGGATGCAAAGCTAATAAGGTTTATAATATAAACCAAATTTTTCAGCATATTTTTTGAAAGTACACAAATGCGTGGCCTATAATCGTCGCTTTTCAACATTTGTTGAGAGTTTATTGGGGGAATAGTCGTAGATTTGTGGCCGACAAACAGATTCCTACGATGAAAAAATTGCTTTATCTTCTATTGCCAGTCATAGCTTTCGCGCTCGGCAGCTGCAATGACGATGACGACGGACTGATAGATACGCGCCTGATCAAAGGTCAATGGGAGGTCGCATCGCCGGACTCCCCGGACAGAGGTTGTATCTACAATTTCACTACTCAGAGCGACCACACATGGAGCTGGGGACTGCTGACCACCTACTACCTCACCCTGTCGGGCGCACCACTCCACGACAAGGTCTACGAATGGCATGTCTCCGACCCCGAAAATGATCCCACAGTCTATCTCGACATGACTCTCATAGGACTACTTGACGGCGACGACGCCTGGAAAAACACCGAGCACTATATCGTCGAACGGCTGACCGCGACGCTGATGATACTTAAGAAAAACGAGACTACTGACGACAAGACCCGTGTCAAATTTATACGCCGCAACGACCTCCCTCTACCGAATTAATACACACCCTAACCCCTACCGACATGAACCATCTGAGATCAATCATCTTCTCCATCCTGATATTTCTATGCCTTATAGCCGCGGCTCAGCAGAAGAAGAAAAAAACAATAATTTTCAACGGCCACTTCTTCAATGAATTGCCGGCCGCCGTCAAAAGCGGCCAGACACCTCAGGATATGCAGATGTTTTTCATCGAGACTCCGGACGGGACTAAGGCCGTAGGTATGTATTCTCCCTCCGTCACGCTCTCCGACTCGGCGCTCCGCTATGCCGTCCCCGTAGAGAATGTAGCCGAGGGCGCCGAGCTTCTGCGCCGCTACAACGAGCAGAAAGAGCGGTCAAAAGGGATCAGTCTGTCACTCGAAGCCGTCAAGCCGCTCATCAAGGCAGGCGACACATTCCCTGCGTTCAATGCTACCGACATCGAAGGACGCATATGGACCGACGCCGAAGTCCGAGGCAAAGTCATGGTGCTCAACCTGTGGTACACCGGCTGCGGCCCCTGCCGACGCGAGATGCCCGAGCTATCGGAGTGGAAGGACGAGATGCCTGACGTCATGTTCTTCTCCGCCACCTACGAAGCTCCCGAGATAGCCCGTCCGGTGATCGAGAAAATGAAATTCAACTGGATTCCGCTCGTCAGCGACACACAGTTCCAATCTTTTATCGGCAATAACGGCTATCCGCTCACAATCGTCATAGACAAATCAGGCCACATAGCCGCTTTCGAGTACGGCACATCGCCCGAACAGCGCGCCTCCCTGAAAGCCGTGATCTCCGGGCTCCGCTAATCCCCCCACTCCAAAAAACGAAAGTGCGCTTCTTCGCAGGAGCACACCTTCCTCATAACCAAAATTCAAGTATATTATTTCGTCTAACAATTCGTTTAACTACGTTGCAAAGATAGCTACATTGGAGCTACGATGTAGTTAAAGAATGTAGAATAACATACGTTAAATTCCGGGTCCTTATCATGCTTTTGAGAGTTGTTCAGAATGCAAACTGGAAGAGGACGTCGACGCGGTTGGCCGTTCCATGCTCGCCGTTGAAGTTGCGGCGCTCACCGTGGAGATACTCGGCGCCGACCTGTATGCGGGGGGTCACATCCCAGAAGATATTGGCCGCATAATAGTTGCCGACATGATAGTCGTCGGGCAGAAGCGTCGCATGATCGCTGAAATAGCGGGCGTGACCGTAGACTACGCAGGTATAGACATTATAGCGGAAATTGTATTTGGCGCCTACGCTCAGCCCCATCGACCAGGGAGCATACATCTTGCCGGGAGTAGAAGGCTCGGCCACAAGGTCATAATTGCCTATCGACAGATCGCCCAGATAGCTCGAATAGCCGCGCCCGCCGTTGACAGCCGAATAGAGCGCAAGCTGATTGACGGGATGGAAGATGCCGCTGAGCTGAGCCCCCCAGCCTATCAGCGTACGGTTGGTGCCGGCCACGAGGTCGCGGTAGGGGATCGTGCGGAGTATGCCTCCGAGGCGCACATGCTGCTCATGCGCCCACGTGTACTGCCCGAAAGCAACGAAGTCAGGCATCCAGTCGTGGAGCTGCTTGGTCTTGACGCCGTCGGCATCCACATGCGATGACGGCATCTCGACCGAGGCCGCCATCGACCATCGTGGAGTGAACGAATGCATCCACCTGACGAGCATCGATGTGCGCGACGCCTTGCCGTTGGGGCCCGCGCCGTCTATGGTAGGCGTCTCGGCCGCCGGGTCAGCGAATGTAGTCGTAGCATAGCCTATCGTCCAGTCCTGAACAGTGACATAAGCTTTCTTCAGCTTAAAGCCCACATTGTCAGGCCCGGAGAAATCGCACTGAATATATGCGTTGAAATTCTTGAACAAAGGATTGAAACCTATCACACGGAAGAACAGCGACGTCCCCCCCGGCGTACCGCCGATTCGTCTGCGCAGGGTCGGATCGGAAGGCACCGATATCATATAAGGTGCAAAACCGTTGGCAGGCACCGAGCCGTCAAAGTCGGTCCAGCCGCGCATCCTTACAGCACCGCCGACACCCATAGCCAGCGTCGCGTCGCGGCTCATCAGCAGGAAATACGGAGCCAACGGATCCTTAAAATGGTGAAACTGATCGACATAAAACATATCGATCATCCTCCTGATAGAGTCTGATCCGGCAGTCTCACCGTCCCCCACCATTACGACCTTATGGCCGTCTTTCATCAATTCCGTATTGATCTCTTCGGGAGTCATACTGGCCATAGACTTATCTACATCTTTGGCCTGAAGAGCCAGGGCGGCAGCTGCAGCCGTGACAGAAAGGATAGCTCTCATTCGCATAATTTTCTTGCGCTAAATAGTTGATAACAGTTAAACGCCTCATCCCCCGATTTGTTCGCCTCGCCCGGCGATATTACGCCCCCTTATGCCGTTTTTTAGAACCCGCACTCAAAAAAGCACCCTGCGGCTTGTGCTCCACTATTATTATTGATATATTTGCATATCGATCCGCCTATATTAATATAAGCTCCCCTCAACAAAATGAAGAAGCTGATACTCATCTGCCTGCTGCTCCCGATGCTGCTCTGGTCAAAGCCACCCCGATATATGGATAAAAGCTACGAATTCCGGTCCGTCCCGACCGACGCCGGGACAATGATGGAAATGTTTCAGGAAAGAAGAAAACTTCAGGAAGACTCCTTTAATATGCAGTGCGACGATTTTATGAAACAGGTAGCGTTCACCTACAGGGATAATTTAGACGCCGAAGAAATATCCCGGCTTATCCAATTCCAAAATATCAGCGACCTGATGAGGATCGCCCCGATGAATATAAGTTCCTATCCGTGGTTTGAGCTGACGGTCATTGGGACATTTACATTCGACAGTCTGAAGTATCTGATTTATGTTATCCAATATTTTCCAAGCGAATATGCCACTATCCTGACCTGCCTGAGCGATACCGCCGCATATCCTCCATCACTGATCATAGACGGAGGAGGCGAGTGTGCCCGGCTGGCATCCTTTAAAATCGACACGATTAATAGCGAAATAGAGGTATCGCGCATCTTCTGTTCCGAATTCGTCCACAAAGAGATAAGCCGATACCGATTGAACCGTAACTTCAATCTTATTGACCAAAAATACCAGATAAACTTAAAATATTCCCTCGACAGCATATTGACCCGAACTAAAGAATGCATCCATATCGACGTTGACTCGATTGACTGCTGGATGGACTACGACTGGAGCGACGAGGCATTGCTACAATATATGGAGCGCCGGATGTTCACCGACTGATCTCCGCGCATATTATATACAATAAACCTCGACATCCGCTCCAATCGGAGAACCAATTGCTATTATTACAGACTATACTTATCTGATTACAATTACTGATTATAATTACATTTACACTTAAAAAACTTATCTCTTTTCTGAAAAGAAGAAAAGTTTTGCAAAAGTGAAAAACATACATTCTGCCGCAGGGGTGCCGGGCTTACATTTGCATAGTTGAAAAAACCTTTAAAGCTATGACAACCGACACACCACCCACCTCTACCTGCACCGACACCCGCGAATCGAGGATCTTCTACGCCTCCTATCTCCGCTCCGTCAAGCAGCTCCACGCCCGGCAGCGCCACCTGCAGATCGAAGCCATCCTCGACGCCGCTATCCCACCATCGCCACTACATAGGGGCGTCTGTAAGACGCTGAATTACAGTAGCCCCGTACATAGAGCGCAGCGACATGTGCGGGGTGGATGAATCCTCCCGGTATGGCGTCCGGACAAGGACGCCGATTAAAGCCACATCGCCGACCGGCTTATCTTCCGCACACAAATGTGGAGAAGTTTTTCCCAAAAAGTGAATAAAATGTTTGGAAAGTGGCCCCTTCGCGAATTATATTTGCGTCAGAGAGCATTATCCCCCTTCTCCATCTGCTATGCAGACACTTAATGAATACGGAACATTCTAACAGGATGAGAGTCACCAAACCTAATACACGTCTAATGTCAATAGTTTATGGGATATTTATGCTCATATCTATCTCTCATGCCTCTTATGGACAAAATAACGACATTCTTCTATGGCAGATGAATACGCCAATAAATATATATACATCGGCCACAGGACATGAAGTAAAAACAGTGATACTCCAAAGTTCGATGGATGATTTGTGGTACTGTGCTGAAGTTATCGAAACATCTGAACTTCGGTTTAAAGTGCTTGTCTCTCTCTATCCGGATATTTCAGAAGAGTTTTACTACAGTTGTGAAGGATGGGTTGACAAAACTCAATGTGGCGTATATTCAGATGTGAACATTTACAAGGATGGTGTTGGATATATGTATTTATATCCCGATACCACTCTAACTGATCCGATTCTTTACCGCCAGAATGATGACGATGGGAACCTCATGCTTCCGCAAGTCCTGACAGTATTGGAATTCGCTCTAAAGGACGGGAAAACATTGGCAAAGGTCATTTTTACTTATGATGATAAAATTGTAGTCGGGTGGATATCCAGATTTTGTATAAATCCTTATTCCACGTGCAATTAAGCACCCTGAATTCAGATAAAACCGTACAATTATTAATGTATCTTCGCCTAATTAATTATTCGCATATTTTATTATGTAAAACAGCTGTACTGGTATTACTTATTTTTACCAGCTTCAATGCGCATGCAAAGGTAGCGAACGATACCATATATACGATTTCTACTGATGGAGGCTTTACTTTTTCCGAAGAAGTCCGGAAAAGTAACATTATCGGGAAAAAGATTTCTCAAGTGCTTGTCAGCAGACACCCAAACTTAAGCCGTATGGTGTGCGATAGCTTAAAGATTGGGCCAAACGATACAGTCATTGTAGTTAAAAGCTATACGGGTCATGACAATATGGGTCATTGTTTAGAGATAAAATATGGTAATAAGAAGGCTTTCGTGGGGCTTAGATACAATTGGGAAAAAGGGAATTCGAAACTTGACCATTTCATAATAAAGCCAATTAATGACCGCCCCCTGTATAAAGGATTTGAAGGGAATCCTTATCAATTCACGGGTATGATTATGCTCAATGTGCTATTCGACTGGAATATTGAGGATTTTAAATGCCTTTTGGAATCCTCCGGTAAAGGAATTCCTGATAGAGAGGCACACAAATATATTCTCAAAAACGGAAAGATTGTTGAACATTCTTCAATCATATTCGAGGAACATTTCTACTGGACTTTTCAGCAATGTTACGGGAAAGGGCAGATTCCAAAAAAATATTTACGAGATTTAAGATATGAATCTCCGGACAGTACAATTGAAAAATATATGTATGGACCTTGGTTTGATACGTATTTTTGGGGAGAAGAATGACGTTGGTTTATAATATCAGATCAAGAAAATTATGACCAAAGGCTTCACGCAGAAACTGTGGTATGAGGACGGAGGCACCAATCCGTGCTACAACGGAAATATATACCGGATGAACGCCGGCATTATTCCTCCTGCACCGACGTGCAGGATGTGGGAAAATGTTAAAAATAATGGAATGTGAGGGTGGAAATGCGGGAAATGTGAGATGTTTTGTGTAAATTTGTCAGCTTTTCGCCTTGTTAAGAAGCTCCACGCTTGATTAAAGGTGGGAAAAGTTGTTTTTTGACCATACACGTTTATCATAATGTTTTTATCACGTTTTCTTCTTACTACCGCAGCCGCGACTTCTATTCTGTTTGCACAGGCTGTACCTGCCCGTCGGGGGCTGACACCTGTCACCCAACCTGACGGCACCACTGTAATGATTCAGCGCTTCGGCGACGAGCGGATGCATTTCGTGGCTGACCGCGACGGATATCTGCTGACTGATGTTGACGGCTACTATTTCTATGGCCAAGTGGCCGAAGACGGTTACATCCGGTCGACCGGAGTCAAGGTTTCGGATAGCGCTGACCGCACATCGATGCAGCTTATATCCGATCTCAACTTCAATGAGATAAGCGTACGTCGCGCTGCAGCCTCTGCGAGCGATGCGACCGTCGGTCCGCGGCGCTCGATAGCTCAGACGGGTATGGGTCGCTTTTCCGGCAACTTCCCCCGCAACGGCAAGGTGCGCGGCCTGGTGATACTCGTACAATATAAAGATGTAAAGTTCACTCTCGACGACCCCATGACCTATTTCGAAGATCTTCTCATGAAAGAGGGCTTCGACGAATATGGCGCTACCGGATCTGCCTACGACTATTTCAAGGAAAACTCCAACGGCCAGTTTGACCCTCAGTTTGATGTCTACGGCCCTTATACCCTCCCCCAGAACAGAAGCTACTACGGTGCCGACGCCTACGGAGATGGCGACGACCAGCATCCTGAGATGATGGTCTACCATGCGTGCAACGGCCTCAACTCCGAGATCAATTTTGCCGACTATGACATGGATGGCGACGGATATGTCGACAATGTATTCGTATTCTATGCAGGTCAGGGTCAGGCCGACTATGGCACATCCGATTGTGTATGGCCCCACCAGTGGGAACTCTCGTCGGCCGGCAGAAACCTGACCCTAGACGGCAAGAAGATCGACAAGTATGCCTGCACCAACGAATGGGGAGCTTCCACTCCATGCGGCATCGGCACTTTCGTCCATGAATTCTCGCACGTGATGGGTCTGCCCGACCTCTACTGCACCAACTATGACGATGCCTGCAAGACGCCCGGCGAATGGTCGGCGCTTGACTACGGTCCCTACAATAATGACGGTCGCACTCCTCCGGCCTATTCGGCATTCGAGCGTAACGCCATGGGATGGTTAGAACCCATCGTCCTCGACGGCCCGCGCAAGATCGAGCTCGAGCATATACTGACCTCAAATCAGGCCTGCCTCATTCCTACCGGCAAGGACAGTGAATTTTTCCTTCTGGAAAACCGTCAGCTCAAGGGGTGGGACAAATACCTCCCGGGGCATGGTATGCTTATCTGGCATATTGACTTCGTGCAGAGCATCTGGGACTCCAACGCTGTCAACAACACAGCCACCCACATGTATGTCCGCATCGTTCCGGCCAGCAACAACACCAACCGCACATCAGGCTGGTCATGGCCCGGCACATCCAAAAGGACTGAATTTACATCAAGTTCGACTCCCGCTTTAAAAAACTGGAGCGGGAAGGCTATAGATGTGCCTATTACAGCTATCTCGGAAAAGAACGGCATCATTGGCTTTGACGTCATGGGTGGCAAAGAGCCTATCGCCTCTCCCGACGCCCTGGACCCGCTGGAAATCACCTCCGGCAGCTTCACGGCATCATGGCTACCCGTCGACGATGCGACAGGCTATCTGCTGACCGTCACCGCGCTCGAGAAAGGTACGGGCGTACAGACCGAGACCTATGATGGCAAGACCATGCCACCCGGCTGGTCTAAATCATTTGAAGAAGCTTATAAGACCGCCGCAAGCAGCGGTAAGGCCATCCCGTCGCTAAAATTCGCTAATGACGGTTATAAACTCGAGACCCGCCTATTCGAGACCGACATCACCTCACTGACATTCTGGCATAAAGGCAATGGCTCAAAGAATTCCTATATGACTGTCTACGGTCTCATCGACTCCGATTGGGTTGAGCTTGACGTCGTATGGCCCACCGACGGTGTCGGCGAGACCTACTCCGGCACCCTCCGACCCGGAGTGAAGCAGTTGCGCCTTGTCTACACCAAAAAGATCGGCAATATGGCTGTCGACGACATTACAGTCACCACCGGCGGCGACCGCATGATCGAACTTACCGACTACACCGACCTCTCTGTAGGCAATGTGACCTCACACACTGTCAATGTAGCCGGACTGCCCCATACCTTCTACAACTACAGCGTGAAATCGACCGATGGCGAACGCACCTCAGCCCCCTCAAAGGTTGTGACCGTCAATATGGCTGACGCATCTGGCGTCGACGATGTCACTGTAGACAGCGATGCAGCCTGCGAGGCCGTCTACTACAACCTCCAGGGCATCCGCGTAGACAACCCCGCCGCCGGACAGATCTACATCCGCCGTCAGGGCAGCCACACAGCCAAGGTCATCATCCGCTAAACGGATATAGCTATAACAAAGAGAGTCCCGCAACGTCAATGCTACGGGACTCTTTTATTTATATCTTTGTTGATCAGCCGAGGATGTCAGCGACGAGCGATTTCAGGCTGTCGGGAAGAGGCTTGCCGACCTCGACAGGGGTAGCGCTCCCGGCTCCGGCGAACAGGATAGTCGGGCAATAGTAGCCGACCGTCTTTTTCAAAGCCTCTTCGGGACTATCCGTACCGAAATAGTAGGCACACGTGTCCGGGTCAAGCATGACAGCCGAAGCCATCTCAAGATTCTCGAAGACCTGCGGCATCACTTTTGTCACGCGCGATACGCGCCATGAGATATCGCCGGGGACATAGACAGTCTGACATCCCTTCGACACGACATGACTCATGAAGTTGAGATAATTGCGGCTCCAACGCTGCGACAGAGTCATATAGTCGCCGAATATGACGATATCCTCCTTGTCGTCAAGGCGCGGCCAAGTGATGTCGAAGCCGTCGGTCGGAGGATAGGATGTGTAGAGCGTCGGCTTTGCCCCGCGGCAGCAGGCGGCGAGCGGCGTGAGGCCGTCGGTATAGCGGTCGGCATGGCTTACATCGACGCCGTGAGAAGCGAGATACTGCATCACTGAATCGCCGACTGAGTCAACGGCAGCTTCCGTCAGAAACAAGACATTATGACCTTTTGCCGCCAGTCTGAGAGCTATCGAAGCCATCAGTCCGGAAGGGCGCGCGAAAGCCTGCCCGGATGCGAAATCAGCGGGATAGTCTATGTCAAGCCGGCATTCGCCTATTACGATGATGCGTGACATTATTCTGTAGCGGTTTTATCCTTTGTAAGAGAAACGTGGCCGAGGTATCCGCCATGATGGCGCTTGGCATATTCGGCACGGGTGAAACCGGTCTTGCGCATGACGTTGACTACCAGAACATCGCCTATGACGGTCATCATTGTAGTGGATGTTGTCGGGGTCAGACCGAGGAGGCAGACTTCAGGCGCTCCGCCGGTAGGGAGCAACACGTCGGTCATCTCGGCGAGCGGGCTTGCGGGATTGCCCGTGATGCCGATGATCGGTATCTGGGGATATAGGATGTGGGTAAGAGTGATGAGCTCCATGATCTCACGCGTCTTGCCCGAATTGGATATGACGAGCATGATGTCGTTGGGCTGAAGGATGCCGAGGTCGCCGTGCTGGGCCTCCGAAGGATGCAGATTGACAGCGGGAATGCCGGTCGACGAGAATGTTGTGGCGATATTCATGGCTATCTGTCCGGCCTTGCCCATGCCCGAAGTGACGAGCTTGCCCCCCTTCTCCTTGACGTTGGTCACTATCAGATCGACAGCCTTGTCGTAGGCGTCGGTAACGGGGATATTGAGTATGGCGCGGCTCTCGGCTTCGAGTATCTCACGCATCGATTGCTGTACTGTGGTCATAGATATATATTATTTGTACAAGTAGCGAGTATTGCACAAAGTTACACAAAAAAATGACTATATTTGCAGAGTTATGAGACGAATTTTACCCTACATACGAAGAGGCTGCGGCTCGCTGGCAGCCTACATGGTCTATAACCTTCTTCTGGCCATGTTTATATTCATGCTTGCAAGATTTGTTTTCGTAGCCTGGAACTGGCATCTCTTCCGCGAGACCATGAGCTGGGCCGATGCCTGGAACATATTCCGCGGAGGTGTCCGCTTTGATCTCTCCACGCTCTTCTATGTCAATGGATTGTGGATCGTCCTGCTGCTCCTCCCCCTGCAGTGGAAGGAGACCCGAGCCTACTACCTGACGCTGAGAATCATATTTCTTGTGACCAATCTGGCAGCTTTCGCGCTCAATCTGTTTGACTCTGTCTATGTGACATTTACCGGACGTCGCACCACAGGATCCTTTCTGGCCGAGTTCGCCCACGACAGCAACGGTGGCTCGGTAGTCGGTCAGGAGCTGCTGCGCAGCTGGCCGCTCGTTCTGCTGACCATTGCCACGGGATGGTTCATATGGCGCGTATATTTCCGGCCGCCGATCGCACGCAAACCATTCGGATGGAAATACTATATCAGCCGTCTGGCGACCCTGGTACTGACTGTACTCATAGCCATCGCGAGTATCCGCGGAGGTTTCACACGCACGACGCGCCCTATCACTCTGAGTAATGCATATCAGTATGTGCATCATCCGCTCGACGCGGCGGCTGTGCTCAACACACCCTTCTCCATAATCCGCACACTCGGCAAGCCGGCCTTTGTGGCCCCGAAATACATGAGCCCGGAAGAAGCCGAGAGCATATATTCATATCATCACACTCCCGCGGCACCGGCTGACACAATCCGGCGTCCGAATGTGGTCGTGCTGATAGTCGAAAGCTTCTCGCGCGGTTACATCGGCGCACTCAACCGCGAAATCAACGACAGCACTTTCGCCGGATGGACGCCGAGGATGGACGCGCTCATCGACCGCTCAAAGACCTACAAGCACTCCTACGCCAACGGTATGAAATCAATCGACGGAATGCCGTCGGTACTGTCGTCGATACCGATGATGATCGAGCCTTTCTTCCTGACTCCGGCGTCGCTCAACGATCTCAGCTCCATTGCCGGCTATCTTGGCGATCTGGGCTATACAAGCGCCTTCTTCCACGGCGCTCCCAACGGCAGCATGGGCTTCGAAGCTTACTCGAACCACTGCGGCTTCGACCGATACGTCGGCCTGACCGAGTTCTGCGAGTCGCCGCGCCATAACGGCATGGACGACTTCGACGGGACATGGGCCATCTGGGACGAGCCGTTCCTGCAGTTTTTTGCCGAGGAGCTCAATGAGATGCCTGAGCCGTTTGTGGCCGGTGTCTTCACGGCAAGCTCGCATCATCCGTTCAAAGTGCCGAAAGAATATGCGGAGCGCTTCCCCGAAGAAGGTCCCCACCCGCTGCTGAAGTGCATCCGGTATGCCGACCACGCTCTGGGCGAATTTTTTGAGACGGCAAGCAAGATGCCGTGGTATGACAATACACTGTTCGTGCTGACGAGCGACCACTCCATGGTGCCCGTCCTGACCGAATATGCCACCGACCTCGAACGCTACGCGGCGCCCATCGTATTCTTCGCGCCCGGCGACACGACCCTGCGCGGAATGGACTATGAGCGCATCGCCCAGCAGATCGACATTCTGCCGACAGTACTCAACTACATCGGCTATGACCGGCCGTATGTGGCTTTCGGACAGGATCTGTTCAACACCGCACCCGAGGATACATGGGCTTTCAGTTTCTACAACGAATTGTACCAGTTCACGCGTGACGGCATGTTCCTGCAGTTCAACAACGACGAACCTCACGCATTCTACTATCTGCCCGCCGATCCCCTGCTCCAGACCGACCTGCTCCCCACCCTTCTGGCCGGGAAAGAGGTCGAGTTTGATGGGCGCACCATCACGCCTGAGATGCTTGCCCGGAATGTCGAGTTCCTCAAAGCATTCATCCAGCAGTATTGTACGGCGATGTCTACCGACGATCTTATGCCCCGCTTAAAGTGACACTTTAAGACAATCTTGTCAGTACACTCTACAGGCGCACGATATAGTCGAGAATAAATCGGTTGACAAAGTCATGTCCGGAGGAAAACTGTTCGCCGCCGAATGAGTGTACGCACCCCGGGCCGGTGATCATGACGTATGGCCATCCGCGCTCCGCGAAGTAGCGCACGAGAGCCGCCGAGCCGTCTATGCAGAGACCCCCCGGAAGCGACAGACGGTCAAACGGAATCAGCGGGTCGGCATCTCCATGTATGAATAGGACAGGGCATGGACGACCGCCGGGCATATCTGCAAGAGCAGGCGCCACCGCATCGCCCTGAGCTTCAGCCGGACTACCCGGGGCGGCATACCACAAGGCCGCGCATCCGGCTATTACGCCTGCATATCGGAATCCTTCCGGCAAACCTGTCTTCGCGCCATCAAGATCACGGAAGGCAGCCGCAAGCGAGTTACAGCCGCCCGCACTTGCTCCACAGAGTATGACACAGTCCGGATCGATATTCCACTTGTCGGCGTTGGCTACTACGAAAGCTGTTGCATCAATAATGTCGTCCGCACCCGTCTCTATCGCGTCAGTTATTGTCTGAAACACCTCGGAAGTATAGTCCTTCCCCTCGAGATAGTGTCCCACAGAGATATCGTCCACCCGACCGCTCTTGCGGGCTTTGAGATAGCCGAGCCGATAGTCTATGCCGATGCCGACATAGCCGTAGCGGGTCATTATGTTTAGAAACGGCGTATGCGTTCCCGCACCATCGGCACGCGCGCCCGCTTCCCAGCCTCCGCCGAATGAGAACAATATGGCCGGACGCCGCTCTCCATAGGTCCAGTCGGCCGTAGGATTATAGTAAACATCGAGACGCAGTGTGTCGCAGCCCTTGACAGCATAGACAAAGGTCTGCTTTACAAGCGAGTCAGGCGAATAGCCGGCCGATGGAGACTCGACAGATGTCCATTTCCATGGATTGACTGATGAAGGGCAGCCCGCATAGGCCATTACCGCCATACAGGCCGCCGGTATGAAGCTGAAAATACGCATAATCAATATGTATAATATAAAAAAACAGAGGCTATGCCAACTGATAATTTGACATAGCCTCTGCGTATAGGTTTTCCGACTTGGGATCAGTCGTTAGAGAATTTCTGGATACGGTTTTCGATCTTCTTGCCGTGACGGAGCATACCCTGTGCATTGTAGGCTGAGAACATCGGATGACCCATGTGGCGGGCAAAATCGTTCATGTCGATAGTCTCGATAAACTCACGTGCGGGAGCCTGGGTGCTGACTTTCTCGAATGCAATCACGGCATTTGAAGTAGCAGTGGGAGCTACATAGACACCTACTGGAGTGGCGGCTACGATACCGAGAAGCTTGCCGTCGGCAGAAAGGATGTTGCTACCCTGACCCGAGAATGATACAGCGGCCGTCTCGATGGGGAGGTTGGTGGCTTCGGCGAATGCGTCGAGGTTGTCACCCTTGCCGGCAAAGCGTTCGGCGATGATGCCGAGCTTCTTCTGAGTGAGGGCGAGAGGTGTGATATAATTCTTGACGAAGGGATCGGAAGCGGGGATGAAGCCTTTGTCATAGACGTCGCTGAGAGCGGCTACCATGAAGTATGTGCCGGCAGCGTCGGTGATGATTTCCGATACCTGGCCTTTATTGTCGGCATTGGCGCCCCACTTTGCGAGCGAGCGGGTTTCGGGAACTCCGTCGACGATGAGAGAGCTCTTGCCTACGTGTGCGGGAACTACGGTGTAGCCGGCTGCAGCGGCAGAATCTACGAACTGAGCGGCGGTGTGGTTGTTGTAAGCGAATGAGCTGAGCTTGTCGCGGAGGTCGCTGATAGTAGCGTTAGAGGGCTCAAGGTGATATTTGATTTCAGCCACTTCATACACGTCGACGGGAGCTTCTTTAGAAGCAACGCGATAGATGACATTGCCGGGGAAGCCTTCGTCGGTAGAGGGAGCGAAGTATTTGCCTACCTCAGCGTTGGCGAATGTCTCGGCCACACCGCTCATCGAGGGCTCGAGGAGCGAAACTTCCTGATCGAGCATCGACTGTGCGATGAGAGTAGAGAGAGAGTCGGCGGGAACACCGGCTGCGAGCAGACCGACTACAGAGTCGGTAGTAGCCTGATTGTTGTCGACAAGCTGGAAGACATCGATCTTGATCTTATCTGTGGCCTTGTCCTTGCCGAGGAATTTAGCCAGAGTAAATACGTTGTCATAGAAAGAGATCTGCATCACGGAGTCAGCTTCGAGCTGTTCTATGCGGCCGGATATAGCTGCGGGAAGCTTGTCGGCTGATGTGTTGTGGTTTTCAACGATGAATTTGAGGTTGTTATAGACACCTTCTGTGCCGGGCATCTCACGGAGACCTGCGAGAGCAGCGTCGACTTCGGCGATAGCCTGTGCGCGGTCAGCCTCGCTGGGAGTGATGTTGACCTTAATATAATTAATGAGGTTCTGATCCTCGGTGAGAGCGAAGCGGTTTTTCTCCTGCTGATACATCTTCTCTATGTCGGCATCTGTAAGATCAGCCTCGGCGTCGGTGATGGCGGCCGGTGTGATGCGGACGTAGCGGATGGTATCGACAGTCTGGCTTTCGTTGAAGTAGTTCTGAGCCTCGACCTTGTTGGGAACGAGTGTGTAGCCGAAAATCTGCTGATACTTGGTGTTGAGGAGCTGCTGGCGGAGCGAATTTTCCATCTGCATCCAATAGTTGCGGAGCATAGCTGCCGATTCGGGGTCAACGCCGTTGTTTTCGGGTTCGAAAGCGAAGTTATAGAATTCGATGGCTGTGGGGAAGCCAAGACCCTGAAGATACTGGGCTACGATGGGATGAGGCTGAGCACCGCTGACGAGTTCGGTGATTTCGGCATCGGTGACTGTGATACCGAGTTTTTCAAGCTTCTTGGTAAGGAGCACTTCATCGACGATATTGTCCATTGTCTGCATTTCGAGGATGGCACCGTCGGTCTTCGAAGCCTGACCGTTGGCGCGTGCGCGCTGCTCGTCCTGCTCCATGATTGCGTGGTGGCGGTCCTGGAATTGAGTGTAGTCTATCTTTTCGCCGTCGATTTTAGCGATAGTCGAGGGGTCGGAGAAAAGTTTCTCAGGGTTACTGATAGCTGTGAGAATGAACAGTAACAAGGCCAGGCCAAGTATTGAGATAATCAGGGCAGGCCGTTTGCGGATTTGTTCTAATGCTGACATTTAGGTTCTAAATGAGTTATGATTTTGATTGATTTTAATTCACATACTGTAATGCCCTGCACGAGGCTTCAGGCAATAAGTCCACAAAGATACTTTTTTTTTGCGAGCTGTCAAAGCATTTCAGTTTTTTTGTGCTTTCAGGGAGCACCGGTGCTCTCATACTCATGTATGCAGAGCGACCGGCACTCCCAGAAGAATGCAGCGGAAACATCATTGATCAGAGGCCGAAGGCGGCGCGGACGCGGGGAACGAAGTCAAGTTCCTCCCAGGGGAAGATTTTGACCGTCACTGTCTTGGGTCCTTCGTATTTGGAATTGAATGTCTTGGTGACAGTGCGCGGTGTGCGTCCGAAATGGCCGTAAGTGGCAGTCTCGAGATAGATAGGCGTACGCAGATTGAATCGCTTCTCGATGGCGTGGGGTGTCATGGGGAAGATGCGGCCTACGATTTCCGAGATCTGAGCATCTGTGAGGTCTACATGGGCGGTGCCTTCGGTATTGACATACAGGCTGACGGGCTGTGCGACACCGATAGCATAGGCTACCTGAACGAGCGCACGGTCGCAGACACCGGCCGCCACCAGATTTTTGGCGATATGGCGGGCTGCATAGGCAGCCGAGCGGTCGACTTTGGAGGGGTCTTTGCCCGAGAAGGCACCGCCTCCATGGGCGCCGCGACCGCCGTAGGTGTCGACGATGATCTTGCGGCCGGTAAGACCTGTATCGCCGTGGGGGCCGCCGATAACGAATTTTCCGGTCGGATTGACATGGAGTATGTAGTTGTCGTCAAGCAGTGGACGTAGATGCTCGGGGAGAGCGGCTTTTACGCGGGGAATCAGAACATCGCGTACGTCGCGGCGGATTACGTCGAGCATCTCGCTGTCGGCCTGCTCCTGAGTGCGGGTAGTATCGGGAAGTATGAAGTCATCATGCTGCGTGGAGATGACGATGGTGTGTACGCGGACGGGGCGATGCTGCTCGTCGTATTCGACTGTAACCTGGCTTTTTGAGTCCGGACGCAGATAGGACACGCGCTCGCCACGAGTGTTGACGTAGGTCATGGCCGACTTGTCGCGGCGGATGGCCGAAAGTTCTTTGAGGAATGCATGAGAGAGTGTGACTGTCAGCGGCATATACAGCGGAGTCTCATTGGTGGCATAGCCGAACATCATTCCCTGGTCGCCGGCTCCCTGCTCGGTGGCCTCCTCGCGCTCGACGCCACGGTTGATGTCGGCGCTCTGCTCATGAAGAGCTGAGAAGACGCCACAGGCCTCACCGTCGAATTTGAGCTCACTACGGTCATAGCCTATTTCCTTGATGACATTGCGGGTCACGTCCATCAGGTCTATGTAGGCTTTGCTCTTGACTTCGCCGGCTACGATGACCTGACCGGTAGTAACGAGTGTCTCGCAGGCCACTTTTGAGTCGGGGTCGTGAGCAAGAAATTCATCAAGCACGGCATCGGATATCTGGTCGGCGACTTTATCGGGGTGTCCTTCGGACACTGATTCGGAGGTAAATAGATAGTTCATACGTAAATATATTATATCGTTAATATTCAGAGGCAAAAAAAAATCCGCGCAGGCTCCCGATTTCAGAGCGGCGCGGGCTGGACATAAGTAATGATTGCCTCTTGCTGAGGACGCGACCATGATCCGGAGGTCAGGCGCGAAGACGCAGTTTTAGCATTTTTTCAAGTGGTTGCAAGCAGCCAAATTTGTCCACACTCGCGACTCGTAAATGATGCTTTGAGCCAACGATGGCGCAAAGGTAAGAAAAAACATCTTTACAGGCAAGTGTGGACCAATATTTAACAGTATCAGTTATCTGCTACAGGTATAAGAGCGTAACCGTAGAGGATATTTATATGCTGGGGAGAGACCTGACCGGAGGTTGCGAAACTGCAGTAAGTTCCCGTAGTAGGATTACGGGCATAGGAGGCCCAGGATTCGCCGCTGCCTACCGACGGAGTCGTAGACCTGCCGGAACGATAGCCGAGCATCGGCACACCATAAACGGTTCCGGATGGCAGCGTATAGTTCATGGTCATAGTTGCCGCGTCATATTCGCCTGTGAGTGACCGCATAGTAAGGAAGGCATTGCCCACAGAGACTTTCGCGCCGAAGGGAGAGGGATCATAGACCGTCTTTACATTTGCCGCATACGGTCCGTTGGCACCGAGGTCTATCTGATTGATGCTCCAGAGATTCTGATAGAATATTCCGCTCGACCTGATGGCCGACAGCGAGGCATCGTCGCCTGCGACAAACAGCTGCGGATGGAGTATTGTGTTGACAATCATCTCCTCATGGCGGCTTCCGGGAGCCTGAGTAGGGATGCTGACAGCATTCAATTCCTGATGGGCCGCGTTATAATAGACATCAAGTCCGGAGATCATCGGGTCTTTGCGTCCCCACTGGAAATAGGTATAGCAGTCGCCGGTATAGACTGTCTTTGACTCCTGGGCGACGATCATCTCGACCGAGGCAGGCTCCAT
Organism: uncultured Bacteroidales bacterium; assembly: GCA_947173955.1. Lineage (GTDB taxonomy): Bacteria > Bacteroidota > Bacteroidia > Bacteroidales > Muribaculaceae > JAAVFS01. Next base: position 20,077 of record CAMWHE010000008.1, read on the forward strand.
ACCTGCGGGAACATCGGTCTGAGTGAATCTCACGCGGGAGGCGCGGCGCGGGAAGAGGGTGTTGTCGCCGGCATAGAGCCGACCCAGAGGTATCGACAGGACGTGTGTCTCGGTAGCCGTGGGTTCGTCGAAGTCAACCCACCCCTGACCGAGCACGAAGTCGGTCACCCAGATATGCCAGCTCCACATCACGTTGCCGTCGGCATCGCTGACAGCCACGACAGCATTGCCCTGACGTATCGAGGCTGCGGGAACTTCAAACAGGATTGAATGACCGTCAGAACTGAGCTCCACATTGCGTATGAGGTTGAGTCGGTCCTCCCACAGCAGCGATGCCGAAACGGGCGTGCAGCCTGCGTTATTGTAGATATAGGGATCGGAGATAGGTTTTCCGAGATGATTGACGAAGTCGAGCAGAGCTTTCTTCTTATGCGTTGTAGTAGATGTTATCGAAGATATATAGGCTGCTGAGTTAGGAGCGCCCCCTTTGACGGCATTGCCATATACAAGAGGTATAGAATAACTGCCGGGAGCATTGATTATGTAGCTGTTGGCCGTATTGACGACAGTGGCGGAGCCATCGGATGATGAGAGATTGTAAGGAGTGTGACCCGAGGATGCGTTGATGTCGGGAGCCTGCCGCAGGGCCTCGGTATGGGGGCTCATGGCAAGAAATTCGGGCTCGGTCATCTGTGTTGAGACGGTGCAGTCGTCAATACCGCTCCCCTCTGTCACAAACGATGTGATCCAGTCGGGTGCAGACGCGAGAGGATTTCCGTCGGCATCGAGGAATGTAGCTTTCCAGGCTACGGGAGTAGCGGCGGAAGATCCGTCGGAACATACACTGCGCACAGTATATCCGAAAGCGGCGCCGGTATATGGTGAAGCGATAGAGTCCAGCCTGTTGCCGTCGACATCAAGCAGCTCGATAGAGAGCGAAGCCACGGCCGGATCGGCCGAAAGATGATAGGTGACAGTCGTACCTTTCGTCCATATGACTCCGGCCAGCGATGCAGTCAGCTCCGACTGGCCGCCAGTGGCCGTCGTGATGGTCAGTCTGACAGAAGCATCGTCGCCAAGGGTCTGAGGAATAAACATCATGGTCATATCCTCAGCCGAGATAGGTGTCGAGGGAGCTACATAGTCGGATCCCTCAGCTGCCGCGAGCGTGCAATCGGGTTCTATGGCATAGGAGGTGACGTCTGAAACGTCTGACCACGTGCCGTCCATGAGATCAAGGGAGCCTTTGGAAGCTACTCCGGTGATCTCGATCCGGTCGACGTGGCATGGTGCCATTTTGCTGCCGACAGCAAATCTCACACCGGCCAGCGCGTGCTCAAACTGCAGGGCGCATGGAGAAACTGACGCCTCGACAGGGAGGGCGCGGAGCAGGTCGAACTGATCGGCTACGGCTGAAGGTGTCGTAAAGCCGATAACAAAGTTGCCTGAAGAAGTATAGTCCGGCAGGGCTGTCACACCCTCATCCGAGGGTGCGCCTGCATAGGGCGAGTAGGCCAGAAAGCGGAGCGATCCGTCGCCGGGCCAGAGATACTCATCGCGGGGAGCCCAACCATCGCCCTCGCGGCTGACAGCAACATTGTCCATGTATAATTCTGACTGTGACGAAGCGCCCAGAAGCGCGTAAACCCCGAAATCATCCATCGAAGAAGCATCGACGGCGGTTGCACGGGAATGCGCTGCCGACGGCTCTGACGAAGCGACGAGAAAGAGAGTGTCGGCATCCGCGGAGCTGAGCGGAATGGCATCCGAGGCAAACACATCGGCAGCCGCACGGCTGGAATGCACGGCATCCGCAGTCGCCACACTGAAACTGATGAGGAGGCTGTCGGAAGCGATAAAACTGTCAGCCGTATCGTCGCTGCAAGCAGCGGCGACAGTCGGTAGGATCAGTACGACCGCCAGTTTTGCGTTAATTTTAAAGTCAGATATATTCATCACAGTCAAAATAGGTTGAAACGTAGGCCGTAGCTTGCCTCTCAGGGCTCGCTACGGCTTATTATTTGTAGGGGAAGATCTTATTTCTGCGAGGTCGACATCGTTTGGTCAACATTTTCGGCCACCCAGTCGGCTACGTCGACTGTAAAGCGGATCGGGCCGCCGAGTACGGGCTTGCCGGGCTGAGGATCATGAGGATCGACATATCCGCCGCCATGAGTGAAGTCGAGTGTATAGATATATGTCTTACCGGGCTGCCAGTCAGTATCGATCGGTATGGCGGCCCACTGGCAATCGGCATCGGAGGGGAAGGGATAGACTGTCACACCGGTAGCGGCTGTAGCCACTTCGAGCTTGACGGCAAGGTATGCGCCCTTGGCCGTATTGGTGGAGTCGTTTACATTATCCCATGCTGTAAGCTGCTGAGGGATAAGCATGGCTGAGTGTCCGTCGCCCATGACAGAGGCGGCTGTAGAGGTCAGCACGACGGGCGTATCATAGGTAGCTTCATAGACAGCCTTGTCTGTGCCGAGTGTCCATGTATCGGCGTTGAAGTCATAGTCGGCCTTGGCTACGGGCTGTGCGATTCTGACACCGGACACCTTAAAGGTATAATTCTCATTGTCGGTCTTCGCGAGGACTTCAATCTGAGAAAGCTTGTGGGAGAATGTCAGCTCGACACCGGTAGCCTCGTTGGCCGAGCGGTAGCCTGTGGCATCAGCAGTTATGAAGTCGACCTGATCGCCCATCGAAGCGGCGGGAGAGAAATCGGTCATCACATGGGAAGTCGCATCCAAAGCCACATCACCGCCGGGATTGACAGGTGCATATGCTGTAAAGGAGAGGCGGCTGTCGTCGGTAGGCCAGTAATAGTCGGGGGAAGATGAGAAGACGCCATCGGCTCCTTTGTCAAATTCAAGGACAGGGAAGTAAAGCTGGTCGTTGAGATAAGCGGCCACATTGATAGCGGCGAGGTTGGTATTGTTAGTCTCAGCTGCGCGGGATACATTGCCCATAGCGGGACGGAACTGAATCGAGTGGTGCGAATCTGCTACACTGAGAGGCTCGTCTTCCGAGCAAGATACCATTGCCAGCGCGGCGACGGCAGTGAGGAGGGTAAGAGATGCGGTTTTCATAATGTGCGTGTTTTTCGTTTTTGTTTTCTTATAGTATTATAATAGATTTTAAGGCATAAAAGTTCGGAGATGTATGGTAAATCTTCACTCAATCTGCCGGCGGACTACATCTGCAGGTCGATATGCTCGGAATTCCATTCCTCCACGTCGGGGATGAAACCGCCGCCCTGATGCTGAGGTTCAGGAAGTGAAAGTCCGCGTACAACAATATGCACATGGTGCGGATCGGGAGCGTTGCGCACCTGGTCGGTGACATCAAAGTCGTATGACCACTTGGAACCGTCGGTCAGATACATATAGACCGATAATGTGTGAGGCACCTGTCTGGCAGGATGCTCGCCGAATGTCAGGAACTCGCTGTGAAGCGACTTGTCGGCATCGTCGGCGGTCAATACGAACGGATGGGTCACCGTATTGCCTGAAGGCTGACCGCACCCGCAATGATATGCCTCGGCCATTCCGGAAATGATGGCATCGACCGAAGATCCGTCGACACTTTCGAGATTGACTACGTCGAGGATATCAACCGTGTAGTGACAGACGATTTCCTCCGGATAGAGAGTAATCGTTCGGCGGCCGGTATCGACAGGCAGATAGATGTTGTCGGTGCGGGCGCTCCAGGCCATCCGGGGAGTGGCCGCCACGCGTTCCGTCGACGACTCGCCTGCACGCGGAACCTCGAGAGGCGACAGGCTGAATGCAGAGAGTGTCGGCGCATCGAGTGTCGAGAGCTCGAAAGTCTCTGCATCGTCGCCGCCGGTGATCACAGCCCATGATGTGTCGTCGGCGTTCATTCCCAGTCCGGTATATGTACCGTAGGGGATGGCTGCCGCACCGCCGTCGCGACCGCTGAACACGTAGTGGAGAGGATGAGACGCGCTCTCCGTATCATATAGATAGAGGCTCATTGATGCCGGATCGGCATCGGGAGCATTACGCCAGTCGAAGACTACATCGACCGAAGAGGCGGCCGTATCGCCAAACCATAGATCCTTGTGGTGACAGCTTGTCAGAAGAACTGCAAGGACCGGAACTGAGAAATAAGCCAAACGTTTCATCGGCGGCCTCCTTTCTGAGAGTTATAATTGCCATGGCCAATGAGCCATGTGAGGGATATCTCGGCTTTCGCAGGTCCGATCCAGCGCAGGCGATGGGTCGACAGCCACCTGTATCCGTTGCCGAACGGCTCATACTTGATATATTTGCCTCCTATGTAGCCGAAGCCTATCGTAAAGTCGATGTTCAGACGACGTCCGACAGGGAGAGAGTAGCCATACTCGAATCCGGCTGTAGTCATGCAGCGATCCCACAGGGTAGCTCCCGGCTTACCGCCCATATATCCCTTGCCTCCCCACTCGAAGTCGAAGGTAAACACACCGCCATAGACGCCGATATGGTGGCCGGTCAGAGGTTTGTCGGCTGCAGCCTGACCAAACCACCAGCGCAGGGCGACATCGCCGCCATAATAGCGCCAGTAGCGGTGATGGGTGTTGGAGTCCCACCAGCCGTACATCCAGTTGGCAAGAACGGAGATATTTTTCCCGACATAAAATTCGGCGCTGACATTGGGGATTGCGAGCGCATCGAATATCATATTGGTCTTCAGCGCCATATAGAAGGGCTTGTCCTTCTTGCGCTCAGGTATGGGCGAGAGCACGGGTTCGGGGAGCGCTGATGGGAATAAGTCAGGATCGTCCGCCCTCAGAGCCGGCAGTCTGTTATAGACATAATAGTCGATCATGACCGATGAAGCGCGCAGACGCGGGAAGATGTTGTCGTAGAGATAGCGGTAAGGGATGCCCCCGTCAAGAGCTTTGAGCCGGGCCAGATCTCCTCCGCGGTCAGGATCGGCTATTATGTCGCTGAGAAGTGCCATCACATCGTCACGATACGGGACATTGCCGTCGGCTCTGACGAGCGCGAGCAGTCCCGACCAGTCGCGGCCTATTCCGTCGACTTCGACCTCATCGGGGACTACTGAAAGCGACGAGGCTATCCGCGTGCCGAGCGTGTCGGCACGACGTAGCGAGAGAGCCCGGTTGAAGCTGATCGTTCCTTCGGGTGATGCGCCGCCGGTGATGCGGATATTACTGATGCGCAGGCGCGAAGTTGAGTCATCAAGAGCATCAAGACGGCTCAGCAGGGAGTCAAGATGATGGCTGTTGCCCTTATAATCGGGTAGATAGTCGGCATAACTCTGATGAAAATGGATTTCGGCCGAGTCCGTCAGATGTTTCGGACCGGCGAATGCGGATGCCATTGCGTAAATGGCAAGGATTAATGTGAGAATTTGTGCGTGTCTTCTTAGCATCGGGAGTGAGGTCTGAGTGTTTAATATTGAACACTCCCGGAAGAGTATTTGTTCTGAGCCGGCAATATAAAAATCCCGGATTCGGCGTGAAGACCTTCTCCGGGATTTTCCTTATTGCTTATTGACGATGAAATGTCAGCGACCGATACGGTAAGGACGTGTTGTCACGAACTCTCCGAACTCATGATAGAGGGCTACATCCTCGGAACTTGACGAAGTGCGGAGCGTATAGACTGTGTTGTTGCCCTGATAGTAGGCGAGAGGACGGTCGTTCCAGACCTTGTAGCGGCGGAAAGCGTCCATATAGTTGCGGAGCTTGTAGGCACGACCGTTGCGGGCGAGCGCATTGTCATCAAACTCCATTTCCATCGCCATATTGGCCGATGCGGCCATCTGGCACGCCTGCTCAAGCTGACTTATGGGAGTGGCTTCATTGAAGAAATAGTTGGGCTGCAGGAAAGCATAGTCGAATCCATAGGATTTCCACTTAGCATAGCCGTTGGCATTGAAGTAGGGGATCCAGTTGAATGAATAGTTCATCTTGTGGAGATACTCGGAAATCGGATCGAGAATGTCGGTCGACTCTGTAGCGTGCTCAGCAAGCCAATAGAAGCCAGCAAGCTCTACGTTCTTGAGGTTGGCGTTATCGAATAGCGCGCGGATATAGTCGATATACCACTGCACAGCGGCCACACGGTCGGCTGTCTTGGAGAAGTCGAGCTTACGGCCGTCGATTTCACCCCAGTAGGTTGTCGGCGATGAATAATCGCGACAGTTGAGGTTACGGATCGGCTCCGGTATGGTCATTATCACCTGACGCGGATGCGAAGGCTTGCCAAGCGTCTTTGTCGCCTGCCCTACAAAGGCATCAAGCGCCATAATGTTTTTGCCGGGCTTGAAATAGTATTCGGCAAGACGCTCCCAGTCGGCTTTGGTAGCCGAGTTGAGATACTGCTGAGTAGACGGGTCGCGGTAGCCTGTCGCATAGGTCACATTGGCAGAGCCGTATCCATAGTCGGCAAACTCGATGAAAAGAAACGCATCGAAGAACCATTTCTTATGGCCTGAACGGTCAGTGTAAGTCACATAGGACTGAAGACGTTCGCCCTCCCAGTTGGGGACATAGCGCTGGGTGCCACCGCCATAAAGAAGCACCATGTCGGTATAATCGGCCACTTCCGTGCGGGAAGCCTCCCAATCATAGATCTTTCCCGGCTCGATTTCGACTTTGCCGGATGAGTCGCCGGAACCGGGGATGGGCGGGACGGTATGATCCTGTTCGGAGCATGATACTCCCGTGACGCCGATAAATGATGCAGCGATAAAGGCAAGTGTGGAGTGTGTCAGAAATTTCATGTCTGTGATAATAATGTTAAGGTTCAGAGTTCAATATAAAATGGGCGGGGAGTCCGGACCGGTCTCTGCAACAGCTTATAATTGTTGGTTGACAGAATGTTTTTTGACAGAAGACCATTCGCGGCAGGCATCCCCGCCCGAAACAGATCAACCGGATCTCTCAGTACAAAGTTACAAAAAACCGTACCGGGAGAACGGTATCCGGTAGTTATTATTTCTTAAAGAATCCTATCGTGGAGACTACAGGACGATTGTTGGGAGTCACGTCGTTGACATGCTTGCTGCCGACCATCATGCCTGTAGAACCTCCGCCGTCGAAGTTGACAGCGCCGACACATCCGAGGCCTTTGAGCACCTGTGCGAGCTCAAGCAGGGTAGCTCCGCCTGAAGACGCTATGCGTCCGTCGCAGATGAAGAGTATCACCTTGCCGTCGGCTCGATATCCTACAGCAGTACGGTCGGGAGTCACATCCGGGCCGAAGATGTCGTAGGGCATCACCTCATAGTTGGTAAGATAGAAGTCGGAACCCTTGGCGGTAGTGGTGAAGTTGAAAGGAATCTTGCCGTCGGCGAGCAGCACGGGACCTGCGCTGAGAGCGTACTTGGGCGACCATGCCACGGGAGCCTGCGGAAGAGTCTGCGAGGGGTTGGCGTATTTGTTTTCACCCTTGACTGTAGCGAGGGGTGATGTGTAGTAGAGGGGCTTGGCTTCGCCGGTGGTGCCTGCCCAGTATGTCGAGGGCTTGCCGGCCGCGTCAACACCGAACACACCGCGAGTGATCGGGTAAAGCACATTATACTCGGCATCGGATGTGATGAGCGAGCCACGCACGTCGCTGATAGAGCCCGCAGCCACGCCATTTACCACTGAAAGACCAGTGTTGCGGCCATTATAGAAATATCCGCCGTTGACGAGCACATAGCAGTCACCATTGAATGCGGCGGCCTGATCGTCGATTGTAGTGGCCTGAGAAGGAACACTGACACGAAGTTCCACATTACCTGTCACATCGGCGACAGCATACCAGGCATGGAAGGGATCGCCGTTAAGGGGGGAAGTAGTCTCGTAGACTTCGATTTCAGCGGGAAGACCGGTATCGGCCAGTTTGTTCCACTGGAGGGTGATAGCGGGGTACTCTTTTGTCATCGAGGCGGTGGCGGACTCGCTGTAATAAACGTCAGTAGCTGTCTTGACATAAGCACGGACATTATAGTCGAGGTTATACATCAGCTGTGCGTTGGGGATAACCTGGAATACATTGCCCGATGCATCGGCCGCAGGGCCTTCGAGATGAGCATCGTCTATGGTGGGTATGCCGGTTGCGCTCCAGCAGAGGCCGTAAGTGACTTTAAGACCGGCTACATTGCGGAGTGTGTATGTGCCCCAGATGCAGTTGTCGCCGGAATTGAGCGCGCTGAATGAGACACCGGGAAGGTCGGCGAGCACCTGCATATCGAAGAGTGTGGATATGACACGCGACTGAGCGGCTGAGTTATATGCTTTCACGCCTATATAGTATTTCTTGCCCTGCTCGATGCCGGATGTGATTGTATAGGATTCTGTATTGGCGGCGACAGTCCCTATCTCCGTAAATGTGGGGGTATCGGCCTGACGGATGACGATCGCATAGCCATCCTCGCCGGTAGCGTTATCCTGCCATGTGAGAAGGACATCGGTCTCGCTGAGCTGCTGGGCCTCCACGTTGGAGGGAGGATTAAGGGTTGTCTCGACTGCCGGATCGCTGCTTGAGCAAGCTGCTGTCAGAGTCAGCGCTCCGAGGGTAAGTGAATAAAACAGTTTCATATGATATTGATTTGTTATTGGTTACTATGTATATTGCCCTCCGTTTATTTTTTTGTCTTTTCGGCTGAGTAGCCCTTGACTTTGACAGATTTGCCCGAAGGAAGAGTCACCACATGGTCATCGGCGCTCATATTGGCTACGACATAGAACGGTTTGCCGTTGACATCCAGCCATTCGGCACCCATGACTACGGGAGTTTCCTGATAATTGGGCACATTGAAAGTCGGATTGTCGCCGCCGGGGATAAATTCACCCATAAACCGGCCGCCGAAGAAGATGTTGTGATTGTCCTTGCGGAATTTGGCGAGGTTCTTCAGCATGAGCGCTTCGGCTTTGGCATTGTCGGCCATAAGGAGCTTCGGCTCTACCCATCCGAGCTGCGAACCCCAAAGGAGCGACTTCATGGTCATATACCGTAGGGAGCCGTCGGTGATGTTCCAGGGAATATATGTAAATCCGCTGTAGACGCATCTGTCGCTGTAGATCAGAGGGAAGAGAGGCACCATGCGGGTGTAGTTGTTGTGGGGCGAATTGACGATCAGCATCATATCAAAGAGGTCGATATAGGGCTCGGCATTTTCTTCGGTAGACATTGCCTGATCAGGGGTATAGAATGACTCGCGCATATCGGTCAGTACTTTGCGGTAGGCTTCGGGCCACCATGAGCCTCCACCCTGACCGTGGCCGTGATTGGTCGCATAGCAGGGTTCTGCGGCGGCGCAGCCGATCTGGTCCATATAGACACCGTGTGTACCGAGAGAGTCAAGTATGTACTTGTTGAGATAGTGGAGCTTGCGCTGCCAGATGTCGCTCGCGGGGCAGGTGACGGTATTGAGCACCTTGGAGCTGTAGACTTCGGTATAGAGAGTACCGTCGGGCTTACGGCATGAGGCTTCGCTCGCGTTTTCAGCTTTATAGCTCGGTGTGGCGGGATCCCAGAGGCGGCCATTGATGTAGGGAGTCACGTGCGCACCCTTCTTCTGAGCATCGGCCACCATCTCCTTGAAGCCGGGTTTGGCGGGAAAATACTCGGGATAGTGCGTATCGAAGGGGTAGTTGTGCCAGTAGTACCAGTGGAGTCCTACACCTTTGCCGTAATAATCAAGAGCCTTGTTGAGAGCCTCGACAGTCTCGGGATTGACATCGCCGGGACGGAGCCACATATCGGCATTCTCTATCCAGGGAGCGATATGGCGTTCGGTGACAGTCCTGTCGCCCCATTTTGTGGACGTTGCCCACGGGCGATACCATTTAAGAGCCGTCGCCTGCCAAGACTCGGGATTATAGCCCATCTCGACTCCGTAAGGAAGGGCGAACCGTCCACCTTTCGACCAGTCATAGTTGGCGGTGACATCCTGAATGAAAGTCACATTATCGCCTTCCATCTTCATCTTCATTATCTTATTGCCTCCTTCAAGGTCGCGGGGAGAGAAGAAGAATGTCCCTGAGCCGGCCGGATCATGCATCATCATAAGCTGCATCGAGCCGGTAACGGAAGGATAACGTGTCTGGAGCTGACCTTCACGGGTCAGCGAATATTCCGTACCGTAAGCGATCGGAAGAACGGCTTTTCCTCCGGGAATCTGCGCGACGGTAATACGCGGGAACTCGACATCCGTTATAACCCAGTCTTCGGGAAGTGCGGCATCGATATAGAACTGAGGTATCTCGGCATCATCGGGAAGCGCCACAGTAACAGTCACGGGCCATTTCGGGGTGTCATCGAGTACCATGTCCCATGTAGCCTTGACGGCCGGAACACCTTCATGGTCGGCTGCCTGAGTGCCTTTATATACACCCCAGCGAGGCATAAGAAGGGGATTCTCGCCATTCGGGCCACGATATGTCATCTGCCACGGATGGGCGGTGGAACCGGCTGCGGGAAGCACATTCTTACCACCGGTAGTGAACTCCTTGAGAAGGAAATCATTGCCACCGGAGAACACCATGGTGACATTGTCGTTTTTCAGGACAACATCGCCTGCGGAATTGCGCTCGGCTGTCGTCTTGGCCTGAGCTGTAAATATGGCCGCAGAGGCCATTAATACGGTAAAAATCGAGTTTCTATTCATTTATGTGATATGGCTTGTAAGTTGATATTGCTTGGTTGAAGAGTTCGGAAGCCTGCTCTACCGGAAGATCGATGACAAGCACCCGGCGGCTGTCAGCCGGCAATAGGCGATTACCGTCTTTGTCGCGCTTGATTTTCAACGTCTTCCCGTCAAATGTCTGAAGTGATACTTTAGCTTCGGTCGGAGGCAGTGTCAGCTGCGACTTCCCGCGTGAATCCCAATAGATTATGGCCGTACGACCATCGGTGAGCCGACTTGTGAACGCACGTACAGGCATCGAGGCATTGAGCGAGTCCGGAGTCAGCTGGCTGACTTCGAGGATTTCTACCTTACCACCTTTCCGCGGAAGGATTGTAAACTCCCTGTCAGGATCGCGGAGCGCCTCCTTAAGCTGCGGATCAATCGACTTGTCGAGCTTCAGTGTCTCCCACAGATTGATGGCCAGCAGATTGTCATCCGTGCGGGGATGCCTGTCAATTTCAGGAACATTGGCTACGAGCGATATGGGAGAGTCCCATGCGAGTGCCTTTGAGCAGATATAGTCGAACATATCGGGCTGCATGCCGATCGTTTTCTCGGACGGAGCGAGATAGTTGACCCATCCGAAATTGACGGAAGTGAAGTCGCAGGCTACCTGTCGGGCGCATCGCAGTGTGTAGCGCTTCATTGCCGTACGGATGCGTTCCGGCGGGAATATGTCGAAAGCATTTCCACGCGACAGGATGTGCCACCCATAGTGGGATTTCTGCGCACCCTCGGCAAAGAGCGGCGCCGGATGCATGGCATTGTATACTTCAAGCTGCGAGCGTGATACATTATACCAGTAAGGCATCGGTACATCCTCCGCACCGTCGAAATAGACAAAACGGAATCCGCAGTCGGCATAGATTTTACCAAGCCGCTCAGCGATTTCACGCTGAATCCCGGTATTCTGGTCAACGCGTATAAACAGAGGCCAGTCGTCGACATCAAGGTGCCGTGCTTCCGACATGGCGGCATGAGGAGCCGAGACAGAATTGTAGACACCTCGCTGACAGCCTGTGAAGGCGTAGGGATACTGCTTGACGACATCGCCGAACATGATCAGTTCGTCGTCGAGCTGAAGAAGGCGGCGCCCATCTTCCATCCGCACGTTCTCGGGAAGTTCCTCTACATAGATGGTATCGGCATCTGCTGTCACCGGACGGGAGAGCGTGTAGCGGCTGACGACCGCTCCGCGGCGGTCGGGATGTCCGTCGTTGATATACGGATCGGTTACAGCCATCTTGGAATAGTGGATGTGAATGCCCGGTATAAGTCCGGCCTGACGGATGCGGTCGCAGATTTCCTTCAGATCGGCCATGCCGCGCGGATATTCCGGACGCCATTCGAAGTGACCGCAGGCCTCGGCAAAGTCGGGGTAATAGACTACCATTGTCTGCAGGCCGGCCTGACGTGCAAGGTCGATGTTATGGTCGATATTGTCGAGGGTGACATCGCGCAATTCGTAGTATGACTTCGGATAGTCGGCACTCAGACGACTCCGCACGCCCCGTGGCATATCGAAATCCTCCTCGATGGCATCCATTCTTGCCAGCACGCTGTCCGGACGGGTCACAAAGAGAGCGGCACCGGAGTCATACAGGCGGACAGCGGTCTGGGTCTGGGCGAGCAGCGTCGTGTTGTCGCGCTCCACACGCGAGTCAATGAATGTAGTCGGCGCCGTACCGACAAGTGCCACCGCCACAGAGTCGTCCCACATTATATTCAGCCACTCGCCGAAGCGCTCGCGCGGCTTCAGGGGGAGCTGCAGAAGTGTGAACTCGTCGAGCTCGGTCTTGCGCTTTACTCCGTAATCCTCGATGCGATAATCGCGGTCAACGAAGTTGAATCCTATATATTCGGGCCGGACATCGACTTTGATTTTGGCGATATCGTAGGTGTCGGAAAATTCAAGAATAAGTGTGTCGCCGCTCATCGTGGCCTTATTGGACGGAAACGAACGGGGCTTGGCGGGGAACATCAGGAAATTCTCGTTGTCGTAGGGACGATACTGAGTGATAACGCTTACAGGTATGTCGACATCAGGCGCAAGGCACTCTTCACCCGAAGGGAGATAGACAAGGCTTTTGACAAGGCCGTCGGCAGAGATTCCGAGAGAGAATTCCCCATTGCTGATAGTGATGTCGGACTGAGCTGCCGCGCCGAGAACCGCTGTAGCCGATAGTAGCAGATATGTGAGCTGTCGTCTGATCATCAGTCGCGATAATTGGTCTCGCTTTCGCGGGTTTTCTTCTTTATAACGGGTCCGGCCGGCTCGGATACGCGAGACGGACTCCGGTGGTCGAAATAGTATATGCCGAGACGATCGAATAGATCGTAGGAATAATCAAGACGCTTCTCGAAGTCGGCAAAATTCTTGTTGCCTGGGAGTGTCCATGCACTCTCTGCAAGGGCACAGAGTCTCGGCCATGTCATGAAGTCAACACGCTCCGGGGTATGGAGCAGCTCACTCCATGCGTTAGCCTGCATACCGGAAATATGTGACTGCTGTTCAGGGGTAACACCGAGGGAAGCGAACAGCGGATCGGGGAAGGCGTATACGCTGTCGAGCGGACAGAAGCCGTCCCAGATGCGTCCGACTGTGTGGGAATCATGCTGCACGAAATCGAAATACAGCGGCTTGCGCGGACACATGACGGTTGTATATCCGGCATCGAGTGAGCGTGTGAGATATTGCGGCTTGTCGTGGCGCCACCACATGATGTTGGTCGTAGGGTCGACATCGAGGTCTATGAGCTCATCCCAGCCTATGAGGGTCTTGCCGAGCGACGCTACCTGAGCGATCATGCGGTTCATGAAGTAACGCTCGCACTGGCGCACATCCGTAAATCCCTCGCGCTCCATAAGCGCGAGTACATCCGGATCTGTCTTCCATGCGTTGATGCCATAAGCCACCTCGTCGCCTCCGATATGCATATACGGACCTGGAAAGAGACCGGCCACTTCGGCGAGTATGTCGCTCAGATATCCGTAAGTACCTTCCTTGCCGGGATTGAAGGTAAAGTCAGGAAATATCCCCTCCCCTCCCCCGTTGAATTCGGGATAGGCACGATTCGCAGCGGCCGCGTGGCCGGGCATATCGATTTCAGGTATGATCATGACATGGCGGCGGGCAGCGTAGTCCACTATCTCGCGGATATCGTCCTGTGTATAGTAAGCTCGGGGCGCATCGGGATCGCTGTGGGAGCCTATGGCACCAATCTCGGTCAGAAGCGGATATTTCTTTATCTCGACGCGCCACCCCTGCGCATCGGTCAGATGCCAGTGAAAACGGTTGAGTTTGTAGCGCGCCATCAGGTCGATGAGCTGCTTGACGCTCTCTACACCCGTAAAATGTCGTGCGTCGTCGCGCATATATCCGCGCCATGCGTAGCGCGGTGCGTCAGTTATGTCGACACATGGGAGCTCCGCACAATTTTCAAGCAATTGCAGGAGAGTCTGAGCCGCATAAAACACACCCGCAGCCTCGGCGGCCTCGATGGATATCGATTTGCGTGAAATGTCGAGAGTGTACCCCTCTTTGTCGGTTATTTTGTTGTTTCGGCGGATGACTACCGGAGCCTCCCTGTCAGCTCCGACTATCACCCGGGATGTGAGCCCGAGCTCCCGGAATCGTCCGCACAGATATACCGCATCCTGAACAAATGTACTGTCTGAAACTAAGATATCATATCCTCTTGAAGCATCGTAGACGCCTGCTTTCTCCTCAACCTGAGCCGGATAAGGAATGACCGGCAACGAGGCTGCCCCGGCGCTGAAAGAGATGAGTAACAATAGAAATATATAGCTGAAAATTTTACGCATATCTGTGTCTATTTTCTACTTTGATAATCAATTCTGACTACGGGCTCACGGCCTTCGGGGAGCAGGTCGGCGGCAAATCGCGCCTTAAGCTTCATGGTCTCGCCCGGGAGCAGGGTCACGAAATTATCACTCCAGAATACGGGGTCGATTGAAGGCCCGTCGGGAGAGTCGCTTATTGTCAGATGCTTGAAAAAGACGCATCCGTCATCGCCGCATTTAAGCGTGACGTCAACCTCATACTCGTCGCCTATGCGCCTGACATCGGTATCACATGAGAGCGTGCCGGGCTGCATCCGCAGAAGCCAGTAGAAGTTAGGATGCTGGGAGTAGCGCCAGTAGGTGTTGCGGCTGATCTGATTTCCGTCGAGGTCAGAGAGCGTCAAGGTGACGAGATAGACAGCTGCGAGGCGTCCGGGATTCGGAAGCCTGAACAGCTCCCGGTAGCTCTCTGGCGAGGCTGTCAGCGTATCGCGCCGGATCCACTGGTCCTTGAGGAAGAAGTCGGTGATGCGAGCCTCGGCTACGAGTGGTCCGACAGGCTTGTCGTAATGATTGATGATCGAGACGGTCTCGGTGTTGGCGTTGAGCTGCAGGTGCAGCTGCTCCATAGCTTTTCTGGTGAAATAGTAGGCGGCATTCGGTGTCAGATACCAGTCGTAGACCTGCCATGCGACATCGGGCCAGCATGAGTTGAGCTTCCATAACATCACGCCGGTGGTGATGTCCCATGCGCGATGGTTGGCAGCCTCGATCATGGCGCGGTAGCCGTCGGCGCCGAGCAACTGTGCCTTCAGGGCATAGTCTGAAGCCGACTCGGGATCGGAATAGAACGTACGGATGGCATTGTCAAATCCGCGGTAGACGAAGTTGTTGGCACACCAGGCGCCATGCTCGGCCCATACGCTGTCGAGCGGCCAGAGACGGTCGCGGACGTCGAACGGCTTGTCAATAGTCGGGATAAACTTGCGCAGATTCTCATAGACGGGAGGTGCGGGCATACCGAGTTCATTCTTGAACATCTGGGTATATACCTCATCGATTTTATCGAAATAGTAGTCGGAGGGAGCCCACGCATAGTCCGGCGCGCCGTCGTCGGTAGTGCCGATGGGAAGATCGGACTTCAGCCACGGGGTCAGTTTCTCGACATCCCAGCTGACGGAGGTTGTCGGTATGTAGTGGCGCGAGGGGTCGAGCTCCCTGACAGCTGCCTTTGTAGCCTCATAAAGGTCTTCGGCTGGAAGCACTTCATTGACGCCGACCCAGGCGATGAGCGACGGATGGTTGCGGTAACGGCTGATCTCGTCCCTGACATGGGCTATCGCGAGGGAGTGATCGTCGGGATTGTTCTGCGACTCACGACCCGGGAACATACGGTAGCACTGATGGAACACGTGCCAGTACATCAGGCCATATTTGTCGAATGCGTCCAGCCAGTCCTCGCCGGGGGCTGGCATATCCTCCGAACCGACGATGTTGGCACCCAGCCCGGCTATGAGCCGTGCCTGATCATAGACATTCCGGCGGGAGTTGTTGAGCAGGATGTCAGGCTGCAGCCATCCGCCCCGGGCAAATATCCGGCGGCCGTTGACGGTGTAGTAAAGCCCGTACTCCGTGTCGGCGCCGGCGTGTGTAGTATATTCGCGCTCCATAAGGTGCGCCTTGACTTCCCGGATGGCGAAGTCGTCGGCCCATACGGTCGACGGCGCGCCTTTAGGCGAGAATGTGACGACAGCCCGCTGCATCGGCTGCTCGCCGTAGCCGTTGGGCCACCATAGCGGCGGATTGTCAATGTCGGCGGCGAAAGTGGCGACAGCCGTGTCGCCGGGAGCTACCATTATTTCTTTTTTGAGCGTGACAGGCTTTATCAGGCGTGACGCTTTCTTCTTATATGTGACAAAATCAATCTCCTCGACGCTTGAGAGTCGCACCGACAGCGTGCCGGTCAGCGGGCGCCCGGAATTGTTGACGACAGGCACCGTTACAGCGACACGCGCTGTCAGCGTGTCGCCGGCAGGGAGCGTGGTCGTGATATGCGGATCGGCGAATGTAGCCGGACCTGTCACTGTGAAATAGATCGGATGATATATGCCCATATTGCGGTCGCGCACGACAGGAGCGCAGTCCCATCCGCCGCTCATTTTCAGCGTCTCGTCGCGCCAGATGTCGGAGGCCTGTCCGCGGTTGGGGCCGAAGAGTATAAACTGAGTGCCGGGCGACGGCGTCCCCGGATGGTCTACCTGATGTATCTTGATAGCGAGCGTGTTCTCCCTACCGGGTCGGATGAGATCGGTCACATTGAACCGGAAACGGCGGAACATACCGACGATAGTGTCAGCCGATGCTATCTGTCGCCCGTTGAGCCAGACGTCGGCGCGATAGTTGATGCCGTCGAGATTGAGCCATACAAGCTCCCCTTTACGGATCTTGGGAAACCTGAATTCCGAGCGATACCACCATGGATCGCGCCACGGACTCCCTTCCTCGCTGACGTCGGGAATCAGGAAATTGTTCATTCCGACACGCGGATCAGGATAGGTCCCGTCCTCGACAAGGGCATTGAGGACAGTCGATGGGAGAGTGACCGGATGCCACTCATCGGCAGAAAATCCGTTGGCCGACACGATAGAGTCGGCGGCCTCGGTCCTGGCAGTGGCGAGCAGCTGCCAGCTATCAGGTTCGAAACGATCCTGAGCTGCAGCCACCGCACTGCTTGTGCAAAGCATCAATAGAGAGAGGGAGAATGCTCGCATTAGAAAATTCCGTGTTTACCTGTCGATTGTTCCGTAAGTTAGTCTTCAAACATCAGCGCTGCAGCGCCCATGAAGCCGGCGTTGTTGCCCAGGCCGGCGGTCAGTATCTCGATATGGTCGGCGGCCTCTTCCGAGAGATACTTTGGAAGTAGCGTGCGCACACGCGAGAGGTAAAGGTCGGCCGAGTTGACTACCGATCCGCCGATGATTACGGCGTCGGGGTCGATCGTATTGAGAGTCCACGCCAGCGCGAACACCAGTCCGTCGGCAAACTGGGCGAAGACGTCCAGGGCGGCTTCCTCGCCGGAGAGGGCGCGCTCAGCCACTTCCTTGCCGGTAAGCTCCGTGCCGGTCATGTCCTTGTACATGCGGGCGAGAGCCGGACCGGACACATAGTCCTCGATCACACCGTCGCGATAGGGCGACTGCCATATCTCGCCGGAATTGCCGGTGCGTCCTTCCCAGATCTTGCCGTGATCGATGAATGCGCAGCCGATGCCGGTGCCGAGGGTGATGCCGAGTATCGACGAGCGTCCGCGGCCAGCGCCCCAGACAGCCTCGCCGAGCATCATCGCGTTGGCGTCATTGTTCATTCTGACCTGCTTGCAGGTGGTCAGCTCCACGATATGCTTCAGGGGGTAGTTGTGCATTGTCGGCAGCGTGTTGCATTTGAGGATCACGCCGTTGACTATGTCGAGCGGACCCGAGCAGCCGATACCTATTCCGCGAAGGCGGTTTTCAGGCACATCGGAGAGGGCTCCGTTGAGCAGGTCGAGGATGCCTGCCACGATTTTTTCGCGTGGTCCGCGGGCATTGGTGGGGACTTCGCGGGGTTCGCCGATCACATTGCCGTTGATGTCAACGACTCCGCATTTCATTTTTGTTCCGCCGATATCTAGGCCGATTGCAAGGTCACGTGATGTCATATTCTATATAATGTATGAGAAATGTATTATTCGATTGCCGTCACTTTGGCGCCGTGGGTGAATTCGCCGGGTACTATCCCCTTGGCCTCCCGCGCCCAGGCCTCGATGGCTATCTGGACAGGTATGATCGACGGGATGGCAAAGAGTTCGGGATTGGCCGGGGAATCGACGGCTACTACCGTCAGTCCCTCGCGGGCAACGGCTGCGTCGGCACGGTCGGTGACGAGAAGTACCCGTCCGCCGAAGTTCAGTATGTCGTTGGTCAGTTTCAGGAGCTGGCCGAATGTGGCCGAGCCGGAGTGTGCCAGAATGACGGAAACAAAACCGGGCTGCACCATTTCAAGCGGACCGTGGCGGAATTCGCCGCCGGCCATAGCCTGCGAAGGGGTGTGGCTTGCTTCCATAGCCATGAGAGCCGACTGGCTTGCGGCCGCCATGGCGCTGCCTCGCGCTATGAGCTGGATATACGGAGCGTCTCCCAGGGCGCGAAGCATAGCCGGGAGCGTCGTGTCTCGTTGATCGAGCGTTTTGGCTATCGACTCCGATATGCGGTCCCACTGTTCGGGAGCCACTATTGAGCCGGCCAGACGCGCTGCGATCATGTAGATGACCTGATAGGCCGTGATGAATGTTTTTGTTGATGTCTTTTCCTCGCGGCCGGCTATTGTCGGCAGGAGGATATGTGCGTTTTTCCCAAGGAAGCTCTCAGGCTCGTTGGTTATAGTGGCGAGGGTGTATTTCACCCCGTTTTCGTTGAGGCGCTTGACAATGTTGACTGTCTCGAAGCTCTCTCCTGACTGTGATATCGCGATCAGCAGGGCACCCTCGCGGATGGAGTCGAGTCCGTAATGCAGCAGTTCGCCGGCATTGAGCGGGGTGACGCTGACACCGCGCGAAGCGAGCAGTGTCGAGAGCGCGCCGGCAAGAAAGAATGAGCTGCCCATACCTGTGGCGATAATCTGAGGGGCACCGCGCAGGGCGTCGGCCATCCGGTCAAGGATTTCAGCTCCCCCGGCCTGCTCATAATAGGCTGATGTCTTGGTGATTGCAACGGGTTGTTCGAGTATTTCAAGAAGGAATTTTGTCATGAGTCAATCTTATTAGCAAGCGCAGATTATAAAAAAAAGAAGATGACGGGTGGCAGCCGCTCGGGTGCCACCACCCGTCATCTATATGTAACTATTTGAAAACCTATTTCTTATAACAATCTTTCTATTAGAGGTCGAAGCGTGTCAATTCGTAAGCAAGGATACCATGGTCGCGAACGAGCATGTAGACTTGAACGGCATTGCCGTCGGTCGAACTTGCAAAGAGCACGGAACTTACGCGACGGTTGACAGCACCACCGAGGTTGTCACCAAGCACGGTGCGACCGCTCTCGTAAGTGTACTGTGAAACCATGCCGCTTACGCCATAACCGGTGCCGGCGGGACCACCCTTAGAAGCATCGCCGAGCTTGTTGCCTTCGCGTGTGTCGAAGATGAAGCCATCAGCGAATGATGTTGCCGTGGGTGAGGCGCCAATATTAGATACATAGATACGATAAGCGGTCTGGTCATTTGTGGCATTTGCTATTGCCAGAAGCTGACATCCGTTGAATTCGATATAGTCAGCGCCCATTACGCTACCACCTGTCCAGTCAGTGCCGGCATCAGTGCCCCACCAGTGAGAGGTCGGACGAGTAAATGTCACTGCACGTTTGCCGGTACCTTCAGGAACGTAGCTCACGATTGCACGGGCGTTGCCTGAATGAACGATATAGCTCCAGGGGGCTTTGTAGGTCAAGGGCACTGCTGTCGAAGCATCCCATGTTGAACCGAACACACCCGCATTGCCCTCATAGATACAGTTGCCGTCAGGCTGTCCGTCAACGAACGGGAATAACATTACACCACCGTAATGACCACGATAAGTATTGGTAATAACTGCGTTACCGCTTGTCATGTCGCCACCGCAACTCATGGTGTGGAAGATATCGACAGAAGCCATGCCAGTTACACCGGCGAAGTATGAGCCGGCCATATCGGCGTCAAGCACGCAGGTAGGCTTGCTTGTGATACCGTCTTTCCATACGTAGATGAGACAGTTGGTCGGAGTCACCATCCATGCGTTACTTGTCAGTACGCCGGCTACCATGTGGTTGGCATCATCGCTTGTGATAGCGTGAATGATACGTCCGGCGGGAATACCCTCAGTGTTGACTTTCACATCATTAAGACGCTTGCCGTTGAAACGGTCGAATACGAGCATGTTGGTGAAGTCCTTTGCATTGCTGACGATGAGATAGTCGTCAACGACTGCTACTGAAGAGTTGGCGTTGGCTTCCCAACCTTCGTCGTTATCGGTGTAGAGCTGCTTAGCCCACATCACAGAAATGTAACCTACGCCGTAAGGCAGAACTTCAGGCACTTGGATGTCAACATCATAGACAGTTTTGTTCTCCCCGTTTTGAGAGACAATAGTAATCTGGGGCTTATTGGAGAAGTCAATGTAGCCGGTTGCCGGATCCATGGCATCACATTCTACTGTAGCCCAGGGAGAAACGTTAAGAGCAACTTCGCGAAGGGCGCCGTCAATTGACGATGAAGTCTTGGCCACAACAATCTTCCCATGCTCGCCGGCGTTGGCAGGCTCGCGGATTGCCACGGCTGTACGCTCACTTTCGGTCAGCTTGGCTGATATGATGCGGGCTTCGCTTGACTTGACAAATTCAGCATAAATTGTGTAAGCAGTTGATACGCCGGTATTGGATATCAAATTGGTACGATAGCCTGCAGCGAGGTCATGGATACCAGAGAGAGAAGGAGAAAAGGTATAACCGACGGGCATTTGTGCCTCGAGCTTCATCTGGGTGATGTCGCCCATGATAGGCTCTGTATCACTGATGTAATAGGGAACCTGTACTGTGATCGTTCCGGCAGCCGGGTCGATTACGGAGCCATAGAGATTGGAGGCGTCCTCAATCAGATAACCGTTGACCACGAGCTGGGCGGTGCCTACCCCTTCGAGGGGTGTAGTCACATCGACATCAGCACAGCTCGACAGCATGAATGCTGATGCGAGTAGTCCGGAGAATATATATTTTAATTTCATGATTGATTTAATTTTTGGGGTTCAAGAATTACTTCCAAAGTTCATTCTGCTCGCAGAGAATGTTGTTCTGAATTTCAGCGTAAGGAATCGGGCAGATTGTATATCTGAGCGGGAAGGAACGGTCCTTGAAGTCAACTTCGATAACCTCATAGTTGAGAGTGCCGTCGTCAGCCTTTGTGGTATGGATACCGTGGGCGCGGGTGCCGTTGAGCACTTCCACAGCCTTACCCCAGCGTACGAGGTCGAAGAAACGGTGGCCTTCGAGACCCAGTTCGCAGATACGCTCTTTCTCGAGGTCGGCCAGATAGCCGTCCCAGCTGCCGGCATTCGGCTTGGCAGGCAGACCCACACGGGCGCGGATGGCATTGAGGTCGGTGTAAGCCTTGCCCCACTCGCCTTTGCGGGCATAAGCCTCGGAGCGGATAAGGTAGATCTCAGCCAGACGCATTTCGGGCCAAAGCTGGTCGGAAAGTTTGCTGGTATAGTTATACTCTTTTGTGGTAAGGAATTTACGGATAAGATAGCCGGTGGTAGTCTTATGCACGTTGTCATCCTTGGCTTCTGCGGTATAAGTCATAGCTTCATCGGCACCGCCGTCCCAGATTTCGATGGTCTTACCCTTGAATGTTGCTCCGGGATAGAGGATTGTGTAATAGAAGCGGGGATCGCGGTTATCGAAGGGCTTGTTGCCATAGGTGGCAAGGTTATCCCAGTCAAATGCTTCCCAATTGCCGTTTACCTGAATGTCAAACTGGCTTGCATACTCCTCTGTAGGAGCGATAGCAGCTCCGCTGGTCTGGCTTACGGTTGCAAGAGCCTCACTAAGCGGACCAACGAGAGAGTTCCACTGGTGCTGCTTGTTGCCGACCTGGAAGTAAACGGGCTGGATAAGCTCCGGGTTGTTGGGTGTGGTAAAGATTCGCTCATATTCAGCAGCTGTTGTTCCGGGCATAAGGCTGTACTTATTGAGTGCGAAAAGCTCGTCAGCTGCAGCGATAGCGTCGTCCCAGCGCTTGGCGTAGAGAGCTGCGCGGGCTTTGAATCCGAGGGCTGAGCCCTTGGTGATACGGCCTGCATCGGCAGACGGCCATTCTTCGGGGAGCATCTCAGCGACTGCGTCATATTCGTTGATGACGAAATCCCAGCTTTCAGCTTCGGTTGAACGAGCCTTATTATTCTTGTCCATGCTGTCGACACCTCCATCGACAAGGCGAAGGATTACGCCGCCATGACGCTGGATGAGTTCCTGATAAGCGAGAGCGCGCAGGAAACGTGCTTCTGCAAGACGAGGCTGGACATCAGCCGTGGGAAGCTTAATCATACCGCGCTCATAGTCCCAAAGGAACTGGTTGAGGAGGCGGACATAGTTGTACATGCTGCCCCAGTTGGAGCGGAAGTCGCCGTTGGTTACAGAGATTACATTGTCCTGGAAGAACATCTTGTTGAATGTGCCTCCTGCTACATTCCACCATGAACCTTTCAGAAGGTCAGAAACACCGTCGGTGATTGAGGTAAGGCTGCTACCGGTCTCGATATCGGCAAACTGATGGAACATTCCGTAGAAATTCTTGACTACCATGTCAAGATTGTCTACCGATGCATAAGCTACGTCCTCACTGTAGTAGCCGGTGGGATCCACGTCAAGCGTGTCGCATGACGGGAGCGCTATAGCTGCTGAGGCAAGTAGTCCAATAATATATTTTTTCATATTGATTTACTAAGATTAATGGTTGACTGACATTTAGAAAGAGAGGTCAAGACCAAAAGTGAATGTGCGCTGCTGCGGGTAGAACGCCCATGTCCAGTTGCCACCTTCCGGGTCGAGATATTTGAAATCGGTCACAGTGAAGAGGTTTACACCTGATGCAAAGAATCGCACATTGCTCATACCGGCCTTTTTGGTAAGTTTGGTGGGGATTGTATAGCCGATGGTGAGGTTCTTCAGGCGCAGATAGGATGCGTTACGTTTCCAGAAGTCTGAGCGGTGTCCGTTCTGTGCGCTCGGCTGGAGCGAGAGACGGGGATACTCGGCGTTGGGATTATCCGGACGCCATGCACCTTCTACAAGGTAGAGGGGTGCGTTATCCCAGTTAGCATACCAAGGACGGCAGAGGGGGCTGAGGTCTGATGTGCCGGCGGCGCCAAGGAAGCGATCAGCAAGGGCTGCACCCTGGAATTGGAATGAGAGGTCAAATCCGTTCCAGCTTGCCTCGGCATTGAGGGCAAACATCATCTCGGGACGCTGGTTGCGACCTATCTTAACCTGGTCCTCAGCGGTGATTTTACCGTCACCGTTTATATCGACATACATTATGTCACCGAGTACCGGCTGGTTACCTACCGGTTTGGGCATATTGTCAAGCTGTTCCTGTGTCTGATAAAGGCCGGCTGTCTTAAAGCCCCAGACGTCACCGATTGACGAGCCGAGACGGCTTTGCCATGGAAGCACGCCGGCGCTCTCGGTCTGGCTCAGGATACGGTTGTGAGCCCAGGTTACGTTGGCGTTGACATTGTAGCTGACATTACCGATACGGTTGGTATGACGAAGCACGAGTTCGATACCACGGTTGTCAAATGTGCCTTTATTGTCGATTGAAGGATAGTTGCCGGCAAGCGAGGGAGCGAAAGCAGAGCCTACACCTGTCAGGATGTCGTAAGTATATTTATAGAAGTAGTCGAATTCGACACCTAAGAGGCCGTTCCACATTGTCAGCTCGAAACCGATGTCGTATGAATTGGTCTTTTCCCAAGTCAAGTTATCCTGTAGATAAACGTTTTTGGGAGAGAGTGTAGTGCCGGTAGTCGGAGTTGTACCGAAAGCAGCGATGCCCAGCGACGAAACATACTGCTGACGATAGAGCCATGCTGTTACGTTGTCATTACCTGTCTTACCGATTGATCCGCGGATTTTCAGGAAGTCAACCTTGTCGGTCCATTCTTTGAACCAGTCTTCACGAGAGATCACCCAACCGGCTGATACCGAAGGGAAGAAGCCCCAACGCTTGCCGGGTGCGAAGAGGTAAGAGCCATCGTAACGGAAAGCCACCTCGGCGAGGTATTTCTCATCGTAGTTATAGCTTACACGTCCGGCGAAGCCTTCTGAAGCAGATCGACCTGCACTTTCTGAGTTAGCTGAATTAATTGCTGCGGGAAGTTCCTGACCAAATGAGAGGTATGGGAGATCAAACAGCTCAAAATTCTGGCGGTTAGAGCTCATTGCAGAGCTCTTGATTTTGGTCTGCTCATAAAGGAAGAGGGCGCTGACTGCGTGCTTGCCAAACTTGCCGTCATAGCTGATTGACGGGCGAATGACAACCTGCTGCTGCTTCTGGTCGCCGACATTCATATTACCTTGTTCCATCAGGTTAGGAGCCAGAAGGTTGGCATAAGTCTTTGAAGAGGGGTTCCACGACATCACGCGATAGCCGTAAGCAAATGTCTTGCTCTGGATGTCCCACCAGTCCCAGCTGAAGAAGAATGAAGCCTTAAGACCCTTAAGGAAGGGAGCCTTCCAGTCAACACGACCCGAGGTGTTGATGGTCACGCGGCGGCTCTCCATAAATCCTGAATGGCCGGCAGCATACTCGGGGTTATGTCCTGTACTACGGAAAGCAGAAGTGGGCATACCGTTGTTGGGGTCGTCGGGGTTGGAACCGTTGATGTAGACTTTCGGAATATACGGTGCTGAGTAGAGCATCATATTCTCCAATGAGTAGGCACCATTTGTAGTAGCATATGTCTGTCCTGAAGGATAATGGCTGTCGGCTACGATACCGGCTGCA
Source organism: uncultured Bacteroidales bacterium (assembly GCA_947173955.1). Lineage (GTDB taxonomy): Bacteria > Bacteroidota > Bacteroidia > Bacteroidales > Muribaculaceae > JAAVFS01. The sequence goes on from CAMWHE010000008.1 coordinate 45,109, forward strand.
CTGAACTGAAGATCGAACATATCGGCCACTTCGGCATCGACATTCGAGCGGAAGTTACCGCGCTGATAGCTCTGATTCTTGAGCGTACCGTTCTGCTTCATAAAGCCTCCTGAGAGGAAGTAGTGAGCCTTATCGGAACCACCGCTGATAGTCAGGTTATGCTGGGTGTTCAGGGTTGTCTTCTTCAATGTCGAAGTCCAGTCGGTGTCTTCAATACCGTCAGTGATGTCGCCGTTGTTGACAGCATCCATCATATCCTGAGTGAAGTGAGGCACATACGGGTTGCCCGTGATCTGAGTGTCAAGGCTCTGAGCGAGGTTATACCACTGCATATACTGCAAGCCGTTCATCATCTTCGGGAGACCGGTCGGCTGATTGAGAGTGACAGTACCACGATAGTTGATGGTAGCCTTGCCCTGCTGGCCACGCTTGGTGGTGATGATGATAACGCCGTTGGCAGCCTTCATACCATAGATGGCACATGAGGCAGCGTCCTTAAGCACTGAGATTGATTCTACTTCGTTGGGGTCGATTGCCGACAGACCATTGGAGCCGCGCTCAACACCGTCGATGATGACCATTACGGTACCGGCATCATTGTAAGATGAATAACCGCGCACAAGGATCGACACACCGTCATTGCCGGGACGGCCGGAACCCTGCTGGGTAATCATGCCGGGGAGCTTGCCGACGAGCGACTGCGAAAGGTTGGTACCTACAGTCTTTGTAATATCCTTAGAAGTCACCTGTGATACGGCACCGGTCATTGTGAGTTTCTTCTGCTGACCGTAACCCACTACCACGACTTCATCGAGGTTGGTGGCATCTTCCTTCATGACCACATTGAGCTTGGTCTGTCCGGAAGCCAGTTTGTGATTAGAGGGTGCCATGCCGACATAAGTAAATGTCAACGTAGCCCCTTCGGGAGCATTTATGGCATATTCACCATCGATGTTAGTCGATGTGCCTACACTGCTGCCTTTGACAAGAATGGTCACGCCGGCAAGAGGGTCGCCTGACTCATCTGTCACGACACCCGATACCTGCGTCTGAGCCGCTACTGTAAAGGAGCATACAAGAAGCATACATAGCGCTACCAGCACTGACTGGAATCGCCCGATTATGCCCTTCGTACATTTTTCGCTTTTAGCGCGCATAGAAAATGGATTTAAGGTTACTAATTTGATTGGTTATTATTCTCATTATTTTCGACTTTCGGCGCCTTTTTCTTACCTTTGACGCTGAAAGACACTCTACACAGTTAAATTATTTAATAGTTTTTTACAAAAGTAGCGGTTCGGTCGAACACTCATGCATATATTTGGTTAAATAGTGTTAATAGACACCTTCTTATCACAATTTTTATATTAATACCACAGCAGTTTTTAAGTTAATTCGTTAAAAACACATCATTTTTCCGCCAGCTTTCTCTTTATTCCCAACCTTTATCCCCAACCTTGACAAAACCTCCCCACCCTCCCCTTACACATTATTATATATATGCACTATATATGCCCAATCGGGAACTTCAGGACTCATCTTTTTCCACAAAGCCTTTCCATTTTCAAGACTTTTTCCATATTGCGGAAATTTTTCAAAAAAAATGAGTAACTTTGCACCCTCAAAAGGCACATTTCTATGGATTTTATCACTGATTTACTCGGACCGGGCAGTGAAGCTCTCCCAAACACACTCATTTTATACTCATTCGTCATCGCCGCGGGCATCTATCTCGGCAAGCTCAAAGCCTTCGGAGTCTCGCTCGGCGTGACTTTCGTGCTTTTTGTCGGCATCCTGATGGGTCACTTCGGCTATGTCGTCAACGGCGAAGTCCTTAAATTCGTCAGAGAGTTCGGTCTCATACTCTTCATATTCGCCATAGGCCTTCAGGTCGGCCCCGGCTTCTTCTCAGCATTCAAGACCGGTGGCATCAAGCTCAATATGCTTGCAATGCTCGGCATAGCGCTCAACGTCGGCATCGTGGTGCTCATCTACTTCGTCCAGGGCGGAAAGACCTCGATCGAATCCCTTGTAGGCGTCATGTCCGGCGCCGTCACCAATACCCCCGGCCTCGCGGCCGCCCAGCAGACGGCTACCGACCCTGAAGCCATTAACACCATGTCGATGGGCTACGCGGCCGCCTACCCTCTCGGAGTCATCGGCATAATCGCCGCCATGCTCATCATCAAAGCCGTCTTCCGTATCCGTGTCGACCAGGAAATCAACGAGATCGAGCAGGAGCGGGAGTCAAGCCAGCTCAAGCCGCTCATCCTGACATTCGAAGTCACCAACAAGCTTATCGAAGGGCGCAACCTCGTCGAACTGCACAACATCATCAATTGCAACTTCGTCATCTCGCGCATCATGCACCCCTCGGGCGACATCACCATCCCCGTCTCATCTACGACCGTTCACGAAGGCGACCGACTCCGCATAGTCCTCTCCGCCTCGGACGAGCATCGCTTCCTGGCCATGATCGGACCCGAGATCCAGATGGACTGGGCTGAAGAAGACAGCGACCACAACGTAGTCTCCCGCCGCATCGTCATCACCAAAAGCAAATATAACGGCGTGGCAATCGGATCGCTGCGACTCCATAACGGCTACAACCTCAACGCTACCCGCGTCAATCGCGCCGGCGTCGACCTCCTCGCAGAGCCCAACCTCCGCCTGCAGATGGGCGACCGCATCACCGTCGTCGGCAATATCAACGACATCAACCGCCTCGCCGACAAGATGGGCAACTCGATGAAGCGCCTCAATCAGCCCAACCTCATCACCATCTTCATCGGCATCATGCTCGGCATTATCCTCGGATCCATCAATGTAGGCTACGGCATGAAGCTCGGACTGGCTGGCGGCCCCCTCGTCGTAGCCATCCTGCTGAGCCGCTTCGGCTATAAACTCAAGCTCGTCACCTACACATCTTCATCCGCCTCCCTGATGCTCCGCGAGCTCGGCATCTGCCTCTTCCTCGCCTCCGTCGGCATCTCGGCCGGCAAAGGCTTCGCCGAGACCGTCTTCAACCCCACAGGAATGTGGTGGGTGATATGGGGCTTCATCATCACCATCGTCCCCCTGCTCGTCGTCGGCATCATAGCCCGCGCCCACTACAAATTCAATTACCTCACCATCATGGGTCTGCTCTCCGGCTCCTACACCGATCCCCCCGCCCTTGCCTATGGCGCCAACTCCACCGGCTCCGATATGCCCGCCGTGGCCTACTCCACTGTCTACCCGCTGACGATGTTCCTCCGTGTAGTCGCCGCTCAGGCTCTCATCCTCCTCTTCGCCTGACGGATACATTATTATACTATAACACTGACGGGTCTCAACAATTTGAGACCCGTCAGTGTTATATAGGTACAAACAAAACAGAAAAACAATAAAACCTATACTACTATGAACAACTTCGACGAAATCATCAAAAGCAACACCCCGACCCTCGTAGACTTCTTTGCTACATGGTGCGGCCCCTGCAAGATGCAGGCTCCCATCCTTGAGGACGTAAAGAAAAAAGTAGGCGACAAAGCCACCATCATCAAGGTCGACATCGATCAGAATCAGGAACTCGCCGAACGCTATCGCGTTCAGTCAGTCCCCACCCTCATCCTTTTCAAAAACGGCGAAGCCGTATGGCGTACCGTCGGCGTACAGCAGGCCTCAGTTCTCGAAGCCAAGATCTACGACCACCAGTACACCAAGAGCGACGAAGAATAATCCCCCAATCCTCATTTATATACAACCCCGAGGGCGTGCCGGCCGATGCCGGCCACGCCCTCCACTTGTTTCTGCCCCCTCCCCCATCCGGGTTGTCCGACACGTCTGACGAAGGTCGACATAAAATCCCCGCGCACATCCGCGAGAGACATTCTCCGTTCAAAAGTGTATAACTGTCATACGCGTCCCTGCCGGCGAGAGTTACCTTTGCCATCAAAAAAAACAGATATACTATGAATCGCATTAAGACTCTTACACTCTCTATCGCGGATATTTCCGAAATCTTCGCCATCAGTGACTCCGCCGTCCGCGAGCAAGCCATAAGCATCATCCAGTCGGCTGCCAATGATCCCGAAAACATCGACCCCGACCGCTATGCCGGCTGCCACCCTGTCATTCAGAAACTGATACAGAAACTTCAGCACCGCGTCGAGCAGTCCCACCGCCGCGCCGAAGCCCGTGCCCGCCGCAAGGCCGAAAAGGCCGCCGAATCCGCCTGTCAGTCTAAAAACAATGCCTTCGAGACCCTCTACCGTCAGCGCGCCGGAGTCAAGGCCGGAACCATCGAGGTGAAGATCAACGAAAGCGTCGCCCGACGCCTGCTCTGGATCAGGCAGAACTTTCCCGCGGCGGTCGATGCCGTCAGACGCGTTGTCGCGGCCTATGAGGCTGAGGACGAGATGGCACGCATCGTCTCGACCAACCTGACCAATATGTTCAACTTCGTCACCGGCTATCTCAATCCTCTTACCGAAGCCGCCTCGGCGTATTTCCGCACCCCCAAGAGTCGCCGTTCCTCCTCCGTCATAATCCCCGCCTGCTGAGCCTCCCCAGCATGGTGTCCGGACAAGGACGTCGAATTACAGTAGTCCCGTACATGGAGCACAGCGACATGTACCAGGTAACGAGACACCTATATCGGCTACTACCAGAGGACTGCGGATTGAGATGGCTTCCAGCCATCTCATATCGGGATATCATCGTAACATCCCGCCCCGGCCACCACAGAGGACCTCGGCAGCGGAGAGACACCTGCCGGGCAGGTGTCAGCAGAGTAGCGTGGCGGTCGAGCCCCGGGCGAGACCCCACGTTATCCGCGCACGCACCCACCGCACGCGCAGAGCGTGTGCGAGCAATCCCTGTCAGCATCCCCGCCCCCATCCTCGGAGATCTGGCTATATATCGTGAGGAGAGTGAGAGATTTACTCGAAAATCGTATATTTGCATTCAGAACTCTACTTAAATGCTAACGATATGGCGATTTTAAAACGACTGACACTGACGATTATGCTGCTCCTGGCGGGCGGTTTTTACGGATATACACAGGATGGTATTGACGAGCTAAGCGCTACCGACCGCGAGCTGCTTTATAAAGCTGTCGATCTGGTCGACGGCGACATGAGTGAGTCTGCACTGGAGGACTTTGACATGCTGGCGAAAAAATATCCGAAGAATTATCTCGTACAGTACGAACGGGCATACGCGCTATACTCGCTCCACCGCTATGACCAAGTCATAAAAGCGCAAGAATTTTTTCTCAGCCATAAGGATGCAGACGAGCTGGCCTTTCAGCTTGTAGGCAACGCCTACGACATCACCGGCGACCGCCGGAAGGCGGCTGAAATATACAATGAGGGACTGAAGCGATACCCGAACAGCGGGAAGCTCTACCTCGAGCTCGGCAACATATATAATCTTGACAAAGATTATGACAAGGCTTTTGAGAACTACAACACAGGTATCCGTGTCGACCCGAACTTTGCATCCAACTACTTCCAGGCCGCCAACCTGTATTTGAATTCGGAAGGCGGTAAAGTATGGGGGCTCATCTACGCCGAGGCCGAAATCCTCCTCGCTCCCTCCAACGAATTTCGCCATCAGCAGATGGCCTCGATGATGGTCGATTGCTTCAGGGAAAACATCAAGCTGAACTATGACTCGGCCAAGACTTCGCTCTCAGTGACCCTCACCCCCACACGTACGATACGCATCGATCCCGAGACCCACATCGTCTATCTCAACTTCCCCGGAGTCTATGAAACCGTACTTCAGACACCGCTCATGTCAATGCTCCTCAATCATGAGCAATTCACAGCCTCCATACCCCAGCTCATCGAAATACGCCGCGGAGCCATCGATACCTACTACGCCCTGACCGACAATCTCTACGGCAAATCGATGTATATGATGGAATTTCAGAAAGAAGTAATCGATGCAGGCCACTGGGACGCCTATAATTATTTCATCTTCAGCGGCTGCTATCCCGAAGAGTTCGATGCGTGGTATGAGGAACACGAAGAAGAGTTTGACTCATTCGTCGATTGGTACAACAATACGCCCTTCACCCTCGGCAACGGCAGATCAGTGACCCCCGGCCAGCTATTCGACAACTATCGTCCCCTCGACCTCATCGAAGCCACGCGCATCGCCTCCGGGCTCCTCGAGGCCTCCAGTGCCGGTTCTGCCGACTGACACCTCGACAGCCCCCGGAGGCCGCATCAGCGTTCAGCTACGGCATTGGCCATGCGGACAGCCGTCGTGATATGGTCGCAGATATGGTCGGCCGGGATCAGTTTGTCGAATCCTGCGTGCATCAGGGTCTCCTTGACATTGGGCTGAACACCGGAGAGCACGATGTCAATGCCTTCCGACATCGACGACTTGACGAGGATCTCCAGGTTGTGCAAGCCGGTAGAGTCGATAAACGGCACTTTGCGCATTCTGATTATACGGACCTTGGGCTTGACATTGCCGACTGTCGTGCGCATCATCTCGTCGAACTTGGTGGCGACACCGAAGAAGAACGGGCCGTCGATCTCATAGACCGAAACGCCGGGCTTGACATCGAGCACTTCGTGGTGTGACATATCGGTACCGTCGGCAGCATCGAGCTGTTCGCCGTAGACCTTGACCGCTGTATTCTCCATGACGCGTCGCAGGAAGAGCACCACTGCAAGCAGCAGGCCTATCTCGATGGCGATGGTGAGGTCGAAGATGACGGTCAGCAGGAAAGTGACGAGCAGGACGGCCACATCGCTCTTGGGGTTGCGGAATATGCCGACTACAGTGCGCCAGCCGCTCATATTGTAGGCCACGACTATCAGCACGGCGGCCAGACAGGCCATCGGGACAAGGTTGATTAGGCTCATAAGGAAGAGGAAAATGAGCAGGAGCACCACGGCATGGATCAGCCCGGCGACAGGCGTGCGGCCGCCGTTGGAGATATTGGTCATCGTGCGCGCGATAGCGCCGGTGACAGGTATGCCGCCAAACATCGGCACGACGATATTGGCCATGCCCTGACCGATAAGCTCCGTATTGGAGTTGGTGCGTGAGCCGGTCACGCCGTCGGCCACGGTAGCCGAAAGCAGCGATTCGATAGCGCCCAGGACGGCGATAGTGAATGCGGAGGGGAGCAGATTGTTGATATTGGCCATCGTCAGCTCAAAGCCGTGAGGCGCGGGCAGGTCGGTCGGCAGATTGCCGAAACGTGCGCCGATAGTCTCCACTCCGCTGAAGAATGTGGTGAACTTGTTCAGCACATAGACCATCAGGGTCACAAGGACTATGGCGATAAGAGCTCCGGGCAGCTTCTTGGATACACGGGGAGTCAGGACGATGATTACCAGCGAGACAAGACCCACAATCAGTGTTGGCCAGTCAATCTGATTGAAATTATGGAAATAGACACCCCATTTCGGGATAAACTCGCTCGGCACGCCTTTGAGTCCAAGCCCGAAGAAGTCGTTCATCTGGGTCGAGAAGATAGTAAGGGCGATACCGGCCGTGAAGCCTACCACGATAGGATATGGTATGAACTTTATGACCGTACCGAGCTTGAACAAGCCGAGCAGAACGAGTATGATGCCGGCCATGAATGTGGCTATGGCGAGTCCTTCGAGGCCATGGGCGGCTATGATGCCGTAGACGATCACGATGAAAGCGCCTGTCGGACCGCCGATCTGCACGGAGCATCCGCCGAACGCCGATACCATGAATCCGCCGATGATAGCCGTGATCAGTCCGACCGTCGGGCTGACTCCGCTCGCTATGGCGAACGCTATCGCCAGCGGAAGCGCAACTATACCTACTACCACACCTGCTACGAGGTCATCCCTGAATATCGACGCCGAATAATGGCGGAGCGACGAGAAAAGTTTCGGTCGAAAATCGACCTTTCCGAGCAAACTCATTTGTTCTGTCTGTTACCTATTGTAGAAATATACCTTGGAAAAAACGCCGCAAAGTTACGACTTTTTCTCATTTCCCCAAAATACCCCGCCCTCTTTCTGTCCCGGATTGTCATCCCGGGCTCTTCTACACGGCCATAAAAAGCAAGGCGGAGACCCGGTGACACGGAACTCCGCCCTGCTGTAGGGGATGGAGAGCGTCAGCGTTTCATGTGGAATGTCTGCGAAGTCTTGTCGGGGAAAGATATGACGATATCGACGTCACAGTCAAACACTTTAAACAGGTCGTCGATGTCGTCGCCGATCAAGGCACGCATGTCGTTGGCCGACATATCCGACATCTCTGACTTTGCTTCGGCAAGAGAGATGCCCATCTTGGCGGGGTTGAATTTGAAGATGATAGTCAGAAGTGTGGCGTCGTCATTGAGTGTAATCTTGTCGATTGAAGCGCCTTCGGCTATCTCCATGGGGAGCTGCGAGCTGAAGGCGGCCACAGCCATCTTCATTTCCGCGGGTGAGAGCTTCTGAGAGCCTGTCTGGGCATTGACAGCAGGTGCGGCTACTATGAGCGCGAGCGCGGCCAGCAGGCCGGCGAGGAGAGATTTGAGATGTTTCATAATGATAAACTGTTAAGTGTGATAATTGATTCTATACTAAGTCCTGATATCTGTTCATCCGCGCATCCACCCCGTCGACGGGTGCAGTGCATAACAGCAGAATGCGGCCACATCCGCCGGCTCGACGCATCCAGTGGGAATCGCGATGGCCGACCCGTCGGCAAAACGGATCCTCCGCTCCCCGACCCCGATCACAGCTTCAGGCCTGTCGCCGGCATCCGTGAGGCGGGTGACAATAGTCTGAGCGTCAGCGTCAGGATGGAATTGCGCTCCTTCGGTCTGAGCCAGCCGGCGCGCTGCCGCTGCATCATCCGACGTGAAGGCCACCCGGCAGCCAAGCGCTCTGAAAGCCCGGATCACAGCCTGCCCCGTCACCGAGCAGCCATCAGTAACAACAACTCTGACTGACGGATACCTCACAGCCACCTCTCCGGCTCTCAGCGCGGGTCGGCGGGAGACTGAAGGCTTTGCCGCGGCCTGACGGCGGAGGTGCTCTTCCATTCTGCGTTCAAGATAGTTGTCAGCCATTGGCAGGGCGGTATATTAGGGTCATTTTCCGGTCAGGAGTGAATAGAGTGCGTGCGGTGGCTTCCAGATCGGCAGTCGTCAGCGAGCGATAGGCCTCCACCTGGCTTCCGTAGGGCTCGCCGTGAAGGGTGTCGGCCGCGAGCGTCTGGGCACGCTGTGCGAAGTGGAGATTTGAGAACAGCAGATTTGACTCAAACTTGTTGGCGGCGCGCTCCAGCTCGTGAGCCGTAACACCCGAGTCTGTCAGCCGGCCGATCTCACCGTCGACAGCCCGTATGGCCGCCTCCTCGGCTTTCGCCCCGCTCTGGCGCAACATAGCCTTGACTATAAGCAGCCCCTCATCCTCCGATCCCATTATAGATGCGTCAACATCGCTGAACAGGTCGGTGCCGACAAGCAGATTGCGATAGAAGCGCGACGACTCGCCGTTGGAGAGTACATCAGTCAATGCGTCAGCGCTATGATATGCTTTTGTCCCGTAGCGGTCCATCGGCCAGCACATGACGACAGCTGTCTGCGGCACATTGCCCTCCGCTTCGGCATAGCGGGGCGCGGTGACTTCCGGCTCTCGCCGATATGTGCGCTCAGCGACGGGGCGCGGCGGGATGTCGCCCATCCACTTCCGAGCCATGCGCCGAGTGTCGTCGAGCGATACATTCCCCGTCACGGCCAGCACGGCATTGGCCGGGGAGTATCTGCGGTCGAGAAAACGCGTCACATCCTCGCGGCTGACCCGTTCGAGATGCTCCGGAGTCAGCCCTATGACCGGCCACCGGTAGGGATGCACCCGATAGGCCATCCCGCGCAGATGATGCCACATATCGCCGTAGGGCTGATTGAGGCATTGCTGCTTGAACTCTTCGATGACTACCGAGCGCTGTATGTTCAGATTCTCTTCCGAGATAGCCGGCGCAAGCATCCTGTCGCTCTCCAGACGGAAAGCCGTCTCGACATTGACCGCCGGCAGCACACAGTAGAAATTCGTAAAGTCGTTGCTGGTCCACGCATTGCTCACCCCGCCGGCCATCTGAAGCTCGCCGTCATAGTCAGGCACATTGGCCGACCCGCTGAACATAAGATGCTCGATCAGGTGAGCCATACCCGTCATTTCGGGATCCTCGTCGCGTGCGCCCGTATCATATAATACATTGAGCGTGGCCATAGCCACCGAGTCATCCTGCTGATGTACGATCCGGAGGCCATTGTCGAGGGTGAAGTGTGTGACCTCGCTTACCATCAGTCTTCGACGGTGACTTTCAGTATCTTTATATCGTCCGTCGGACGGTCATTGCGGTCAGTGGCTACTTTCTGCAGCTCGTCGATAATATCCATACCCTCGATGACTTCGCCGAATACGGTGTACTGGCCGTCGAGATGGGGCGTACCGCCTACGGTCGTGTAGGCCTCGCGCTGCTCGTCGGTAAAGACGGGAGCTGTCGCGGCCGTCTGCTCGGCTTCCTTGACGAGCTGGTCGCGCAGGTCGTTGAGTCCGGCCTGATCCTTGTTGCGGCGTAGCTCCATTATTTTAGCGCGGTACTGATCCTGAAGGGCATAGAAAGCCTCCTGCACCTTCTGCATTCGCATCTGGCGCTCCATCTGCCCGAGCGTCGAGTCATTGTAGACCTTGCCGGTGACGATATAGAACTGCGAGGCCGACGAGCGGCGTTCCGGATTGACCTGATCGCCTGTACGTGCGGCTGCAAGAGCCCCTTTCTTGTGGAAATGCTTCGGATAGACAAATTCGGCAGGCTGCGTGTAGCCCAGATCGCCGCTTCCGAGCATCTGGCCCGGTTTGGCTGTCTTGGAGTCGGGGTCGCCTGCCTGCACCATGAAGTCCTTGATGACACGATGGAAAAGTGTCCCCTCATAGACACCCTCACGGGCGAGTTTTACGAAATTGTCGCGGTGGCCCGGAGTGTCGCCGTAGAGCTTTACCTTTACAGTTCCCTTGGTTGTCTCGATGTCTACGATTATGTCTTTATTGTCGGTATTCATAGTCGTTTGGATATTTTGCGTTGTTGTATTGCTGTTTGTGTTGTCTTTGTCCGACGGAAGTGACGATGCACCACCGTTGCCGCATCCTGCCATCGCGAGGAGCACGGCCGCTGCCAGTCCCCACTTCATAGTCCGGTAGGATATAGGCGTTTGTAGATCCGGCGGAAATTATCATCGCTCGCACGGAGCTCTTCGGCTCTGTCGGCATAGTCAGCTCCGTAGATGCCCGTCAGAAGGTCGGGGAGATATTTATGCTCCCGGTCCTTTTCGATAGCGGCCGCTACGAGCCGGTCGATCGGAGCTGCGAATGTGGCGGCATCCACAGCCGCCAGATAGCGGGCGGCGCTCACGACGAACTGTCCGGACAGATCGACACGTATCATATTGTCTACCAGCTCGTCGATATCTTCATCGCAGGTGTCGATGTTATTGGCTATATATTCATAGGTCAGCAGGCCGTTTTCATCGGTTGCCAGACGCTTTCTATCGTCTTCTGTCATAATGTATACATCTTTATGTTTGCTCTGCAAAGATAAACAATTACAGCCGAATCGGCCTGTCTTTAAACATTTTTTTGAGGAAACGATGTTAATATTGGTTAATGTGTTTTCAAAAAGCTATCATTCATAACGATTTATATTAATTTTGCAACGATTAGCGCCGTAGCGGTTACAGACTCCCCGCTCCGGTGCCGATTCCCGGGCAGCCAAAGCCTCTTTCTTACACTTTTTCTGGCATCGCTTACCCCGATTGTTTTTAGGTTCAGGAGTCTTTATTGTATTATCCAATCATGAAGCATTTTTACACAGTCATTGCTACTGCTGCAATCTCACTGTGCGCTTACGCCGAGGCCTATCGTTCTGTCGACGTCAATCTCCTCGACGGCTCAAGCGTCAAAATCAATCTTGCTGACAATCTTTCCGCCACATTCGAGGCCGACAGCCTCCTTGTGACCGGCGGAGACAAGGATGTCAAAATCGCCTGCGGGGATATCAAGTCCTTCGCATTCTCTACCGAGAAGGCAGCCGGCATCGACCAGATCGGCTCCGATATCACCGCTCCCGTCCTGACCGGTTCAAATCTCACTTTCAACAACCTTCCCGAGGGTTCTGTCGTTGACGTCTACAACATGGCCGGCCTGCAGCTTATGCATCAGGTCGTGTCCGGGACTTTCTCCGTCGACCTCGCCGACTTTAGCGCTCCCGTCGTTATCGTCAAGGTCAATAATGTCGCATTTAAAATCGCTACAAAGGGATGAAAAAGCAACTTTTAACTCTCGGCGTCCTCATGGCCGCCTCTTTTGCTGCATTCGCTCAGAGTGCGAGCGACCGTCTTGACATATATGGCAAGGACGGCAAATTTGTTTCCGTGATGAAGGACGACGTCCAGGAGATCACCGTCGGCAAAGCCGACTCCGGCGACGGCTACACCTCTGTCTCAGTGACGACGCCTGCCGGCGTCCAGACCCGCGACATCGACAATATCACCGAGATCAAGTATTCTCCCATCATCAAAAGCCTTGCCCATCAGCTCGACACCATCCACGCCCCCAACTCCGAGGTAGTACTGCTCGACTGGCGTAACAATACCGATGTATATGATGAGGCTCAGATCGACCCGTCCAAACCGGCCGACTGGCGCGGAGCATGGGCTGACGGCATCGTCCACTTCATCCTCCGTACCGACAAGGGCTTTGCAGCCGATTTCAAGATCACAGGCGAATACTCCGGCAAAGTCTACTCCGACAATCCCAGCTTCGTCTTCTGGAGCCTTAAGGAGATCAGCGGACTCTACTGTGACTCCTATGCATTCTATATGCCCTTCGAGCCCGTAGTGATCGAAGCTATCTCATGGGAACTCGACACCTACAAGGATGCTCCCTTCCTCGGCACATACTCCGCTTACGGACTGATTCCCGCCGAAAACCGTATCGCAGTCAATGCCAAGGCTGATGCCTCTATCGCATTCGACGCCAATACCACATACACCCTCAAGTCGACCGACAAACACGAATTCGACATCCTCGACCTCTACTCATGGGACGAAGAAAAGAATTCCGTAACTTATGTCACCTATGAGGGCGAGCTTCGCAATGAGGCCGACGTAGACGTCAAGTATGGCCTCATCGGCAAGTTTGACGGCGACTTCTTCTTCGGTACAGTCCACGACATTCTCAATGACAAGATGGAAAACAGCGTGAGCTACTTCGCATCCCGCAAGGAAGTCGAAGTGACTGTCGCCGTGGCCAACGAGTATAATCAGCATATCCTCGTCGAGGCCAAGCCTACCGACGGGTCAGATGCCTCATATTTCTATTATGACATCAATGCCATCTATCCCATCCGCCTGACCGCCGAACTCGCCTCAGGCAAATCGATCGGCGAAGTCAGCTACGGCTTCTTCCTCCTGGACGGTGCGAAATACCTCAGATATTTATATCATGGTCAGGGTGCCAAGCCCGAACTCACCTTCCGCGGATCTGAATACGGCACATACACCGGCGAAAGCGGCGACCTCAAGCTTGACGGCTTCGGCAGCTGCACTCTCGGCGATGCTGAAGGCACATATAAGAAAGATGGTGGCGCCCTTACCGTCACCATCGGCAATGACGAACGCTACTTCGCTATCGACCCCGCCGCCAAAACCTATGTCGAGACTGTTTCCGACCCCTGGGACGGTCAGGCTGAATACACCCTCAGCACCGCCCGCGGCGTATTCCGCGGCGGCGAGCCCAATGACAATAACTCGATGTCAGTGAAATTCACTCAGAACGACAAGGGCAAAGACGTAGTCGACATCCGCTTCAACATCAAGCGCAACGACGGCTTCTCAGGTGCCGACGGTATCAGCGACCTCTGCTCTTACCTCTACGACGCCAAGAATCAGACCGTGGTAGTCACGAATGTCTACATGGGCACCTCCGCCAACTCTTCCGGCATAGGCACAATCACCCTCAAGGTTTCTGACGACAAGAACTCTCTCTGGCTCGACGACACCGAGTCTGATCGTCTCTACATGGTGGGCAACACCAACAGCTACCTTTTCACCGGAGCTGTCAACACAATGTATGCTCCCCGCCCCATCGCCAAGGGTTCGGGTACAGAGGAAGATCCCTATCAGCTGACAACCGCTGAGGAAATCGAAGCCATGAAGGAAGTCGTTTCCACCGAGACAGCCACATGGTTCAAGCTCATGAACGACATCGACATGACCGGTATCAACCACATCCCCCCGGTAGGCTATACCGGCGACGACTATGGTAAAACGATCCACTTCGACGGTAACCACCATATCATCTCTAACCTCACCTCTATCGCTGAAAACAAAGAATTCTACTACGCTTCGCTTCTCGGTGTGTTCCAGGGGTCCGTAAAGGATCTCGGTCTCGTCAACGTAAACCTCAAGTCAGGTCTCGGTGTGGGCGGTATCGGCGGTTATGCCGGATATGACGGCGTAGCTACCACCATCGACAACTGCTACGTAACCGGTAAGATGGAGAATCCCGACGCTTATGCCGGCGGTCTGGCCGGTACTAATGCAGCCGACCTCACCATCACCAACTCCTACGCTCAGGTTGAAGTCAAGGGCGGCAAATTCGCTACCGGCCTCGTCGGTCGTGGCCGCAACAACATCACCATCAAGAACACTTACGTTTCCGGCACAGTCGCTTCTTCCGAAGGCAAGACTGCCACTCTCGCTCTCGTCGCTGCCACTGACAAGCCTTCCGGCGTCACACTGACACTTGAAAACGTAGTGGCTGTCAACACAGGTGCTACTGATATGACCAACTACGGTACAATGGCTACCGGCACACCCGCTACCGACATCAAGGCAGTCAAGTCATGGGACGCTTTCAACGAAGGCCTCCTCTTCAACGAACTCCCCGCCCTCAACTGGCAGGAAAATGCCGAGGCTCCCAAGCTCATCGCCAACGGCTCCGGTACTGAGGAAGATCCCTATCAGCTGACAACGGCTGAGGAAATCGAAGCCATGAAGGAAGTCGTTTCCACCGAGACCGCCACATGGTTCAAGCTCATGAACGACATCGACATGACCGGTATCAACCACATTCCCCCGGTAGGCTATACCGGCGACGACTATGGTAAAACGATCCACTTCGACGGTAACCACCATATCATCTCTAACCTCACCTCTATCGCTGAAAACAAAGAATTCTACTACGCTTCGCTTCTCGGTGTGTTCCAGGGGTCCGTAAAGGATCTCGGTCTCGTCAACGTAAACCTCAAGTCAGGTCTCGGTGTGGGCGGTATCGGCGGTTATGCCGGATATGACGGCGTAGCTACCACCATCGACAACTGCTACGTAACCGGTAAGATGGAGAATCCCGACGCTTATGCCGGCGGTCTGGCCGGTACTAATGCAGCCGACCTCACCATCACCAACTCCTACGCTCAGGTTGAAGTCAAGGGCGGCAAATTCGCTACCGGCCTCGTCGGTCGTGGCCGCAACAACATCACCATCAAGAACACTTACGTTTCCGGCACAGTCGCTTCTTCCGAAGGCAAGACTGCCACTCTCGCTCTCGTCGCTGCCACTGACAAGCCTTCCGGCGTCACACTGACACTTGAAAACGTAGTCGCTGTCAATACCGGTGCTACTGATATGACCAACTACGGTACAATGGCTACCGGCACACCTGCTACCGACGTCAAGACCGTCAAGACCTGGGACGCCTTCAACAAAGGCCTCCTCTTCAACGACCTCCCCGCCCTCAACTGGCAGGAGAATGCCGTCGAAGGTCCTGAAGATCCCGGCGTAGTCGGCGAAGAAGTAACCGTAAAGAAAGAAGCCGCTGAAATCTTCGCTGAAGAATCATCGGATCTTACTGCCATAAGCCCTATCCACCTCAACGACGACATTGACCTCATATTCGAAAAAGGATCCGGTTATGCCAATCCGTCATATAAAACGACATATGGTACTTTAGCACTTACCATCGAAAGAGGTAACATTGTAAAAGTTGTAGGCCGAAATGAAAATGTCAACATCACGAAGATCGACATTGCATTCACCAGCTCGACATGGAACTTCCAGGCTTCCAGCGTACCTGCAGAAAATCTCGTGAACGGTAATTCCAACATCACCTGGACTAATGCCGAGGGCGCAAATGCAGTTACATTTACCAATACCGCTATGTCCTCTGGTCGTATCGCAAGCTTTGAAGTGACCTACACTGTTAAGCCTGCCGAACCCGAGCTCGCCGCCAAATACACCGGTGCTCCCCAGATGGACGCTTTCGGCAATAAAGCGGATACAGAAGCCACTCTGACTTTTGATAAGGAAGCCGGTAAAGCCACTCTGGTGATTAAGGGTATGAACCAGACCCTCGTTAACACAACCGTCGTTTACACCGTGGTAGGCAACACCGTAACCCTCAAGGACGCCGAGGTATATGACCCGGAGGCCACCGTCTCTCCCGTCATCAAACCCCAGGATGTAGTCTTCACCGTTGGTGAGGACGGCAACCTCACCTCCGAGCAGACCATCGCCGGCTCTGCAATGGGAATGGTGATGACCATCGACCTCTCTTCTGCTCCCCTCGTTCCCGAAGTGACTGAAGAGCCCGAACCGGAGCCCGTGCCTGTGACCGAGCTCTCCGTAAACAAGGGAATCGCTGACATATTTACATCCAACGTCACCGACCTTGAAGCCGCAAGCCCCGTTAAGCTTAACGACGACATCAAGCTCTCGTTTGAAAAGGGCACCGCTTATGCGGCTCCCTCTGCTACTGTTCCCTCGTATGGTGCATCTTATGTTCTTTTCTCCGGCGGTAGCGTTATGAAGTTCGTTGGAAGCAATGAAGACGTCAAGATTACCAAGATTGACATCACTTGCTCAACCAACAGCTACACATTCACCGCATCGAGCACACCTGCCGAGACTCTGACCACCACCAAGCCCAACATCGTTTGGTCAAATGAGGAAGGAGCCAACGAAGTCACCATAACCAATAGCGGTTATAGCGGCGGACGTATCATCAACATCGAAGTTGTCTATACAGTTCCTGCCGAAGGTGGCGACGAACCCGAACCTACTCCCGTTGACCCCGTGGAGCTGGCTGCCAAATACACCGGCGCACCCAAGATGGACGCGTTCGGCAATAAAGCCGATACAGAGACCACTCTGACATTCGACAAGGACGCCGGCAAAGCCACTCTGGCGATTAAGGGTATGAACCAGACCCTCGTTAACACAACCGTCGTTTACACCGTGGTAGGCAACACCGTAACCCTCAAGGACGCCGAGGTATATGACCCGGAGGCCACCGTCTCTCCCGTCATCAAACCCCAGGATGTAGTCTTCACCGTTGGTGAGGACGGCAACCTCACCTCCGAGCAGACCATCGCCGGCTCTGCAATGGGAATGGTGATGACCATCGACCTCTCTTCTGCTCCCCTCGTTCCCGAAGTGACTGAAGAGCCCGAACCTGTTCCCGCCGTCGAGCTCGCAGCCAAATACACCGGTGCTCCCCAGATGGACGCTTTCGGCAATAAAGCCGATACAGAGACCACTCTGACTTTTGATAAGGACGCAGCTAAAGCCACTCTCGTGATTAAGGGTATGGGACAGAACCTCATTAACACAACCGTTGATTACACTCTGGAAGGCAACACCGTAACCCTTAAGGATGCCGAGGTATATGACCCGGAGGCTACCGTCTCTCCCGTCATCAAACCCCAGGATGTAGTCTTCACCGTTGGTGAGGACGGCAACCTCACCTCCGAGCAGACCATCGCCGGCTCTGCTATGGGTATGTTGATGACCATCGACCTCTCCTCAGCACCCCTCGTTCCCGCTGAATAACAATATTCAACAACAGCTATTATAGACGAATCGCGGCCTGCACCCATGCAAGCCGCGATTCTCTTTTTAGTCTATTGTATTTTTCCCTATAGAGCAGCCGCAATTCTGCGGATAGCGGCCAACCGCTCCATAAAAGGTTTACTGGTTTCTAATGTCTGCATATCGTAACGTGTTTGAAGTTTCAGCAGCGCATAAGCCGGAATATCCAATGCCGCCTCTAAGAGATATGCCGTGGCTGTTGTAACGGGACGCTTCCCATTCAGAACCTCATTAAGCGCTGTAGGCGACATGCCGATCTCCGCCGCTAACTTTCGCTGCGATATATTGCGATATTCGATCTCGTCCTTGACTATGGCGCCCGGATGTGTCGGGAACGCTCCAAAATTATTCTTATCCATAGACCACATTATTTATAGTGATTTGTCAAGTCTATAATATTACACACGGTAACTATAATATCACTTTTAACCTGAGTAGATTTGAATTCGATCCGATACTGGTCATTAACTCTGACTGACTCAATCCCGCGTTTATCACCTGTGAGCATTTCATAATTTAAACTATTGAATTTATACAGGTCTTCCGTTGACTCGACAGCCCGCATCAAATCTATCACACGAATATAACGCTTGATAATTGACGGCTGATAACGGTGCTTCTTATCCGGAGTTTTACCGCTGAAATACAATGCCGCCAAGTATTCTTTGTCAAATTCAATCTCCATATTCAAAACTTCAATGCAAAGTAAATAATAAATAACAGCATTCACAAATTTTGTGAACACAAATCGACTTGTATGTCAGTTTGTGTTACGGGATCGCCTCCAGAAAGGATAAAATGACACTTTGCCGTGAGCCCTATGTTAGATGCTATGACCGATAGTTAAGATATATGCAGATAATCCTGACCCTATTTAATCGGCGGGCTGCGCACGCCCTTTGGGCGGATATGGACGATGATCATTATACCGGGCACATGTCGCTCCGCTCCATGTACCCGGCTATCTATCTTACATGGCTTTCAGCCATACACATCCTGCGCGTGGAACATACGGACGCCACCGGGGTGGATATAGAGGGAAAAGCGGGTTAGCAGAGTCCTCACACGCTATGACAGCCTGTCACTACATCGCGTCTTCGACGCTCATTTCTCTGTGGTATATCACTGTCCCCCAGGCGCAAGCACGCCTGGGGAAATCTAGGACTCGTGCAATAGTTGAAATGT
>CAMWHE010000009.1 GCA_947173955.1 uncultured Bacteroidales bacterium
TCACTTTATACTTTCCAACCAAATATTTCCACAGCTTTTTTCACCCCCGTCCGCCACTCAGCTCCCCTCACGGCTCCTAATCCCCTGATATTCCACATCATCAACAAATGTTAAAAATATGCCGTAAAACATATTTTCTAATAAACGATAATAACATATCGATGATAGTCACCACAAAATAGCATATATCCAACTCATATATTCATATAAAAAACGCATACAATAACCTCTAGTTATATCAAATACCCCTCTACACCATATATGTGTTGATAAATATTATTTGTGGGGACAAAAGTTTTTTATAATTTTGAATCGGAATACACATAATATAATAGAAAGATCACAAATAGAAATGATACCATTTGTACATCTACACGTACATTCTCAATATTCAGTCCTTGACGGCCAAGCATCAATTGATGCCTTAGTCGATAAAGCGATTGCCGACGGTATGCCCGGTCTGGCTATAACCGACCATGGAAATATGTATGGCATCAAGGAATATTTCAATTATGTAAACAAAAAAAACGGGAAAGTCAAAGGAGCTATTAAGGATGCGAAGAAAGCACTGAAAGAAGCACAGGCAAATGGGGATGAAAGTGCAGCACAGGTTGCACTAGATTCTATCGCTGAAAATGAAAAAAAACTGTTTAAACCAATCTTCGGTTGCGAAATGTATGTCGCTGCAGGCGATTTACACGAGCATCTCGACAAACGCGACACAGGTCGACACCTAATTGTTCTGGCTAAAAATGAAACCGGATATCACAATCTTGTAAAGCTCGTATCAAAAGCATGGACAGAAGGCTATTACTCCCATCCCCGAACTGATAAATCAGAGCTGGCTGCCCACAAAGAAGGTCTAATCGTATGCTCAGCCTGCATAGGTGGCGAAATCCCACGAAGAATCCTTGAAGGCAACCTTGAAGAAGCTGAAAAACAGGTAAAATGGTTTAAAGATACATTTGGAGAAGACTATTATCTCGAGTTACAGCGGCACCGAGTCGATGATCGATTGACGTCGCCACTTGACAACAAGCGTCGCGAGACATTTGAAAGGCAGCAAATAGTCAATCCTATATTAATTGACTTCGCCAGGAAATACGATATTAAGCTTATCTGTTCAAACGATGTTCACTTTGTAAATTCAGAGGACTCAGAAGCTCATGAACGATTAATCTGCGTATCTACAGGTAAAAAACTTTCGGATGACCAACGAATGGTATATACAAAGCAGGAGTGGATGAAGACTACTGCTGAAATGAACGAGCTGTTTGCTGACATTCCGGAAGCTTTAAGCAATACCATCGAGATTTTGAACAAGGTCGAATTTTATGATATCGACCATGCGCCCATTATGCCAAACTTCGAGATCCCAAAGGATTTCGGAACAGAAGAGGAATACCGGCAACGCATAACTCATGAAGATCTTTTCAATGAGTTTACTCAGGATGAGAACGGGAATGTAGTCCTTTCAGAAGCAGAAGCCAAAAGTAAGATTGAAAAACTCGGAGGTTATGAAAAGCTGTATCGCATAAAATTTGAGGCTGACTATCTGAAAAAGTTAGCATACGAAGGTGCTGTAAAAAGATATGGCTCTCCCCTGCCCACCGAAATCAATGAGCGAATAAAGTTCGAACTTCACATAATGAAGACTATGGGTTTCCCCGGTTACTTCCTTATTGTGCAGGACTTCATCAATGTTGCCCGTCACCAACTTGGTGTAAGCGTAGGACCAGGCCGAGGATCTGCAGCCGGATCATGTGTCGCATATTGTCTCGGAATCACACAGATTGATCCGGTCAAATATGACTTGCTGTTCGAACGATTCCTTAATCCTGACCGTATATCGCTGCCTGATATCGATATCGACTTTGATGATGACGGTCGCGCTGACGTATTAAATTACGTCACTAAAAAGTATGGTGAAGAAAAAGTCGCCCACATCATTACTTACGGCACCATGGCAGCGAAATCAGCGATCAAGGATGTAGCCCGTGTGGAAGACCTTCCGTTGTCTGAAAGTGACAGACTTACCAAACTGATTCCACGCCATATGCCTGTTGTCAACGGTAAAGAACTTAAGCCTACACTCAGGAACTGCTACGAGCATGTCCCAGAATTTAAGCCGGAACTTGCTAATACAAATTCCATCATTCCGCGAACGCTACGCTATGCTGCTGAATTAGAGGGCAACGTAAGAAATACCGGTGTACACGCATGCGGTGTCATCATCTGTCGCGACGACATCACCGACTGGGTACCGGTAAGTACGGCAGTCGATAAAACCGAGGGACGATTGCTCGTAACCCAATACGAAGGTCGAGTGATTGAGGAAACCGGTCTTATCAAAATGGACTTTCTGGGTCTGAAAACCCTTTCAATAATAAAAGAAGCTGTTTCCAATATCAAGCTGACTCGCGGATTAGACTTAGACATTGATAACATCCCTATTGACGATAGAAAAACATATCAGCTATACTGCGAAGGGCGTACCACCGGCACATTCCAGTTTGAATCTGCAGGCATGCAGAAGTACCTTCGCGAACTTCAGCCGTCAACCTTTGAAGACCTCATAGCCATGAATGCGCTATATCGTCCGGGACCTATGGATTATATTCCGGACTTTATCGCGCGAAAACATGGTCAGTCGCCGATTGTGTATGATATTCCTATTATGGAGAAATACCTGAAAGACACTTACGGAGTAACAGTCTATCAGGAACAGGTCATGCTTTTGTCAAGACTCCTCGCTAATTTTACCCGAGGCGAGAGTGACACTCTGCGTAAAGCAATGGGTAAAAAACTCATTGACAAGATGAACCATTTGAAAGGCAAATTCCTTGAAGGTGGTCAGGCAAACGGCCACAATCCGGAAGTACTCGAAAAGATTTGGGCTGACTGGGAAAAATTCGCTTCATACGCTTTTAACAAAAGTCATGCCACCTGCTATAGTTGGGTCGCATTTCAGACGGCATATCTGAAAGCCAACTATCCGGCTGAATATATGGCAGCCGTGATGAGTCGAAACCGTAGCGATATATCCAAGCTGACGGTTGCAATGGATGAGTGTAAGGCGATGAAAATTCCTGTAAAAGGCCCTGATGTCAATGAAAGTTTCAGCGAATTCGGTGTAAACGCGAAAGGCGATATCCGCTTCGGGTTATCTGCCATAAAAGGTGTCGGCGAAAATGTAGCTGCCGACATTATCGGAGCCCGCAATGAGGGCGGTACTTTCTCATCTATATATGATTTTGTAGAACGTGTTCCGCTTGCCGCTCTGAACCGACGCACATTTGAAGCACTCGCAATGGCAGGCGCATTTGACTGCTTCCCTGAAATCATACGTGAGGACTTCTTTATGCGAAATAATAAAGATGAGAGTTTCTCGGAAGCCGTACTTAAATACGGACAGTTATATCAGAATGCTTCCAAGAATCAGTTTGCATCACTGTTCGGTGACGAAGACCTAAGTCTCAACACAGCCGGTCGCCCTGAAATAATCAAAGGATTAGAATGGCCAGCCGCAACACGGCTCGAGAAGGAAAAAGAACTCGTAGGGATGTATCTGTCTGCACATCCACTTGATCCATTCTACATGGAGCTGACTTATGGTTGCAACTCATCAATTAAAGACTTGAACGAGGGTGCCAAAGAAGAAAATAAAGACTATACATTCGGTGGAATGGTAGTAAACTTCGAAAGCCGACCATCCAAGCGAGGAGGCAATTACGGGCGTCTCACAATCGAAGACTATACGGGCACCACGGAATTGATGCTGTTTGATAAGGATTACATCAATTTCAGCAAATATGGCACACCTTCCGCTCAGCTATATATTACCGGAAGATACAAACGCACATATAGCGGAGATCTCCGTTTCGGCATACAGCGTATTGACCTTCTCAACGAAGTGAAAGGAAAATTGATCAACGCTGTAACAATCAAAGTGACTCAGAACGATATTAACGACACACTTCAGAAGCTGCTACAGGAACAGATTACCCGCTCAAGTGAGAATCGTGGAACTTTAAAGTTTGAAATTTATAATCCCGAAATAAACCGAAGTGTCACTTTACGATCCGGCATTCCTATTCCGATCGACAGAACTCTTATAAAGGTGCTTGACGACCTTGAATTAGAATATGAATTCAGTAAACTCAACTAAATTTACACATTATAAATAACTATAAAACATATCACTATGGCATTTACATTTACCGACGAGAACGCAGAAGAGATCATAAACTCAGGCAAGCCTGTCGTAATTGACTTTTGGGCTACATGGTGCGGACCATGCGTACGTATGGCTCCCACTATTGACGAACTTGCATCTGAGTACGACGGGCAAGTAGTTATCGGCAAATACAATGTTGAGGAAGAAAGCGATCTGAGCACAAGCTACCGCATTACTTCACTTCCTACAATTCTGTTTTTCAAAGACGGAAAGAAGACTGATATTCGCCTGACCGGCTCTCAGACCAAAGCTACTATAAACGAAGCCATCCAGAAATTACTCGCTCTTTAACCCACATTTCTGGCAATGGAATTTGATGAAGAAAAAGCCGTTGAATTCATCAACGGTTATATGAAAGAAAAAATCGGAAAAACCTATCCTGAAGACGAGATACTGAACGTCATTGACATGATATGGGATTATTATGAAGAAAATGGACTCCTGGATCCGGATATTGACGATGAAGATGATTCGATCCCGTCTGACGAAATTGTCGACTACGTGACACGTATGATCAAAAAGGACAAAGGCGCATTGATTGATGCCGACGATATCCCTGCAATAGTTGCCGCTGAACTGGCTTATGAAGAAAGTATAGATGAAATTTAAACCAAGCTTTAAAACCATTTTACTCGCTTTAGTTTTGTCCCCCTTGGCATCTCAGGCTGAGTCATTACTATCGCAGGTACAGGAAGATTTTATTTCCGAACTTCATACACCTGCTGTTCCCAACAAACAGATAAGCAACGTCGCGACATATATGTCGCGACAACTGAAGTCATTCCCTAAGCTACCCGGCGCAAAGGTCGAGTTATGTGACGAGTATATCATCAAATATAGCGTCAAGGTCTCACACCTGTTTGCACCAAATGAATTTAATCTGTTAAATCAGGCAACCGAGTATCTTGCTCCGGTTCTTCCCTTCCTGCGCCATTACGGCAAATACAAGGTAATTCTTACAATGCATACCGATGATACCGGGTCTGAAGACTACCGCGATATTTTGTGCGATAACCGCCTACTCTCGCTTAATGATTTCTTTGACACCAAAATAGGAGCACGAACCTTAGTGTCGGGCTTCTCCATGTCAGATAAAATGCCTCTATTCCCTAACAATTCATATAAATACAGGGATGAAAACCGGCGGCTCGAAGTATATATTGTCCCCGGGCCTACGTTTTTCAACGATTTTAAATTTAAAAAGTAATGGAGAAAATTATATCTGATATATTAAATTCGTTGTTTGCTCCGGAAGTCGTAAACAAGTTGCTCTTCCCTACCACACTACTTGCCATCTTCGTGCTTGCACTGATTGCGTATGTGGTATGCAGGCGACTCATCATGCCTCTTATTCTAAATCTGACCAAGCGAACACATACAGATTGGGATGATGATCTGCTGACTCAAAAAGTTCTATCTGCCGGAAGTCAGCTGGCTCCAGCCCTTCTCTTTTCTGCAATTCTGCCTAAAACTTTTACTGATGGAAGTAGCCTGCAGACATGGATCACAAAGGCTACTGAACTCTATATCCTTATTGCCATAATCAACCTGCTCAATCAAGTACTTCAGGCATTCTTTGATGCTTTAGATAAACGGAATTCCGGTAAAGTACACACACTGCGAGGAGTTCTCCAGATGCTAAAACTTTTTTTCATAATTATCGGAGTAATTATCGGCATAAGCATCTTAATCGGCAAAAGTCCACTCGCTATAATTGCAGCTCTCGGAGCTTCCGCAGCTGTCCTGATGCTGATTTTTCAGGACACTATTCTCGGACTTGTTGCCGGAGTGCAGCTTACAGTCAATGAGATGCTGAAAAAAGGCGATTGGATAGTCGTTCCAAAAGCAAATGCTAACGGCGAGGTAATAGAAATATCCCTCACAACGGTAAAAGTCCGCAATTGGGACAACTCGGTAACTACCGTACCACCTTATACATTAATAAAAGAGTCATTTCAGAACTTCAGTCCGATGCAAGACAGTGGCGGACGTAGAATCAGCCGGTCTATCTACATTGACTTTAATTCAATACGTTTCCTATCGGATCAAGAAATTACTGAACTCCGGGATAAACAGTACTTAACCGGGATTGTTTTCAACGAAAATGATGTAAAAACGGCTAACATTGAGCTGCTGAGCCGTCATCTCGAATACTATCTGTCTCACAACTCTGATGTCAATAAAGAAATGATGGTGATGGTCAGACAATTGCAGCCGACCCCCCAAGGACTGCCATTAGAACTATACTTTTTCTCATCTGACACTCAATGGAAGAATTATGAACATATCCAGTCAAGAATATTTGACTATGTGTATGCCGTCGTGAAGGATTTCCATCTGTCAATTTATCAGGCTCCGAGTGGTAATGACTTCAAACATTTGACGCCCGCCGACGTTAAATAATAAAAGCATAAACACAATGTATATAGCATCTGAAAAAAGAAAAAGCAATATTGCTGAATATCTTCTGTATATGTGGCAGATCGAGGATCTCATACGCGCCAACAATCTTGATATTGAGAAAATCAAGACGAATATCATTGATAAATACGACCTTACTCCGGAGCAATCGAAAGAAATGACCGAATGGTATGAGTCGCTGATTGATATGATGCGCAGAGAAGGCGTGGAAAAAGGGGGTCATATTCAGTTGGTCAAAAATACCCTTACACAACTTGCCGAATTGCATCAGAAGCTTTTAGCGGATCCTAAATTCCCGGAATACGTCACTGAATTCTACAAGACCCTACCCTACATTGTAGAACTTCGCACCAAAGCCGGCGATGACAAAAAAGGCGAAATCGAAACATGCTTTACAGCCCTATATGGTACCCTGCTTCTGCGTATGCAAGGCAAAGACCTATCTGAAGATACAAAAAAGGCATTAGAGCAAATATCAAGATTCATAGCAATATTAGCCCGCTATTTCAAATTTGACGACGAGGACAAGCTATTCAATCAAGATGCCGATAAGTAATCAGGCATCCATTACCTGCAAAGCCTTTTTTATTTGAGGTAATAGCGGCATAACTCCATCGTTAATTAATGCGGTCGTTGGTAGCGGAGTCCTTTCAATGACATTAGACTCCTGTGACTTTATTCGGTTCTCAACCTCTTTCCGTGATAATAAATTGCGGTGCATGACCCGCTGAATTCGTAATTCTTTCGGGGCAACTACTTCCCAGACTTCATCGACCGACTGGTCAAGCCTACTCTGATAGAGTATAGCTGTTTCTATAAAAAGGATCTGTTCTCCGGTACGATGACTTACCCACTCGGCAAAATGACGGCGCACGGCAGCGTGAACAATTCCATTTAACTCATTAAGTTTGTGTGTATCTGAAAACACTATAGATGCTATAAGTTTGCGGTCGACAACCCCCTCCCTGACTGCATCCGGATGAATAGCAGCACATAACTTCTGATGAATGTCTCTATCAGAATCCATCAGAGCCTTAGCTTCTGAATCACAATCATATACTCTAAATCCCTCTGCCCGCAGAATTCTACTTACCACACTCTTACCAGCTCCAATTCCTCCTACTACAGCAACTATCCTGGACATAGGGACAACTATTATTAATCCGAGATTTTGAATGAAACCACTGACGGCTTCCAGGTAACAATAATAGCATTGTCGCCCAAATATTCCTGTAGAGCTGTCTCCATTTTTGCCGAGGTCAGGTAGAAGACTCCGTCCTTTGAGCTGTTGAAATCAGTAAAATTGATCACAAGCGGCAACGGGTTTTTCTTGGCAAAAGATTTATGAAACAATCCTCGTTCTTTGACTATCACCGTATATATACCCAGATCGCCGTTGGAATCAATTGGAGTATTATCATCATGGCAATATGTGATTCCTTCAGGAAGATCGGCTACCGCGACATGTATAGGATATTCGCGCTGAGTAGTGTCATTCAAAGACATGACAATCCACAGTCCACTCGCAATGGCTACAAAAATTAGAAATGTAATGAAATTTTGACCTCTTTTTGAGCTTATTTTTTCCTTAAGGCCCTGCCTAACTTCACTTTCTGCCATAATACAAAAAAGAGCGGCCTCACAGACTTTCTCTCGTGAGACCGCTATTTATCATTAATTTTTTTCAGCTACAACAATATCCTCGGCGGGAGTGGAATCAGGATAAACAGAGTTGCGGTCTACCTTGATAATCACGTCATTGGCAACCTGAATAGAGAACGTAGCTTCCTTTACAGCCTTGATCTTACCATAGATGCCGCCTGCAGTGACCACACGATCACCTTCGCGAAGCGCTTCGCGCTTTTTGCGTATTTCTTTTTGTCTCTTCTGCTGGGGACGAATCATCAAAAAGTAAAAAATTGCGATCATGGCGATAATCATGATCAAGCTCATCATACCGCTACCCTGAGGTTTGGCAGCAGATGCAGAGGCAGCGTCAGATACACCGCCGGCCACCGCTGCGTTCTCAGCTGTTTCCTGAGCAAAAGCAAATAGGGAAATAAGTCCGTTAATCATTTTATTTATTATTAGTTAGTATTATTTTTGACAAAGATAGTAACAAATTTCAGTCTTTCAACAATTTTCCCTCGCTTTTAAGATAATTAATAATGGAATAAAGCATTCCATTAACGAATTGACCACTCCGGGGGGTACTGTAACTGTTGGCAATCTCAATATACTCGTTGAGTGTGACCGGGATAGGGATTGCCGGGAAATTGAGCAACTCCGAAATCGCCACCATCATTATCACGATATCCATAAAGGCAAGTCGGTCAGAATCCCATTGCTTAGCATCAATAAACCGATCTATATATGAGCGGTATGTCTCCCGATTAGATATTGTATCCGTGAATAGCAATGCTCCGAATTCCTCGTCATCATGATCCTTAAACTTGGGAAGCAAGGAAAGCTCTCCGACTGATGAAGCGGCCTGACGGATTGTCTTGAGAGCAAATGTTCCCATTATTTCAAGGTCGTCATTCCAATATACGGATGAGCTTTCAAGCATTTCAGCAAGAGCATCTGAGGGCAAGATAACATTCTTCATAAGTTTGCGCCATAGCTCACAGTCGGCAGCCCGGTCGGTAGTGGGTGCTTCCATATACTGCTTATATGTATCCGATGCGATGACATCCTCAAGCATACGCTTGACATTGAAATAATCACTCTCGAGACTGACAGGATGTGACTTGAGATACTCCTCCATCTCCCTGCTATCCCTGACAAGCTGAACGAAACTATTATCAATAAAGCGTGTGTTGGGATTCAGGTCTTCGCTTGTAGGCATATACTTTGCCTTAGCCGCCTCGATCCGTTGTGCCTGTATCTTCGTGATTTCGACAGGAAGCAACAAAAGCAGATGATAAAGCTCATAAGCCTTGTCAAGAGATGTTTCAAGAGCCACCTTGGCATTAGCGACCGAAGTTCTGTTATCGTTGAACGCCTCTATTGTGGACTTTACCAACTCGATACCACTATTGAATCCGCTGAGCGTAAATTCATCCGATTTGCGGCTCTGACTTACAAGCTTATCGTTCTTGGCTAATATAGTATCAATTATCACAGTCCAAAGATTGACTTCGGCCTCCAGGTCTTTTTTACGTTTTTTGCTGAAGTCCTTGTAGACAGTCGAGGCAATAATGTCCTGATAAACATCCTTAATCTGATCAGAGAAATCAATTAGTTGATCGCTATGCTTTACGATTGCATCTCTCAACTCGGCGTCCTGCGCAAGTGATTTAGCAAGAGTAGTCGCGAGTTTATCTGTTCTTTCCGAACTGAGCGTCTGACGCATAATGCCGGAGTCCCCTACTCTTTGGTAACCGGATAATTCCAAGATTAATTTCAGAACACTTAAATAAGTTTCGTAAGCGAATCGATTGTCCCGAGTGTCTTTTTCGAAAGGCTGAGCGATATGAAAATCATTGCGTGTCAACAAATAAGAGTACAGCAACTGTACTACTTTCATTCTTATCAAAATTCGATTGATCATCTTTGGTCTCTTTAAGTGACTGCAAAATTACTAAATTGTCAGCAAATAACACATACTTTCCAGTCTAAAGGTGAATAATCCACATAAAAATTCTCAGCCGGTATATGAAGGGGCTTATAGCAAATAAAAAAGGCGAGTAGAATGATCTCTCGCCTCGTACAACTACATCCCCCCCCGACCAAGCATTTTGAAAAAGAGTCTCGAGGATCGCTGCATCGCCCTGATTCCGCATGCGTTCATTTGTCATTGACACACCTTGAATGATGTCTTTTTGCCATTGATTTTCATCCTAACTTTCGGATTAGAAAACTTAGTAATATATGGGAATGTCAATCTTACTGTAACCATGCCATTATTTATCGAGACGCTGACTGAAGTTGCCTTATATTCCATTCCGGAACATACCGGGATAAGCCTCACATCCGATATCGAATACCTATCCCCGACTTTATCATCAGTAAAAATGATCGTTACCTTGTTGTCTGTGTTATTGAAATTATGACACTGTGGTTTTGCATAAGCAGCTAAGCTCGCTATCGCAAATAATATTATCATTAAAATTTTTCTCATAACTTTGTTATTATTATCAGAATCGATTAATTTCATTTGTACCGGCGCCCTGTCCTCTATATCGATCTCGACTCGAATTAAATGTATACTGAAGGGTCAGCATAAATGTACGGTTGTTTGTTGTCATCAATTTGGATACAGTAATATCCTTATTAATCATCTCTGTGTATCGGTTTCCTTTATTAAATATATCAGTCACTTCTACCGTAACGCCCAATTTATTTCCGAAAAATGCCTTATAAAGTTTGGCATTAAGATATGACGACGATTTTACAAAGGAGTTTTTATCATTACCGGCACTCATCCATTGCATATCAACATTCATCCATACGTCACCCGGGAGATGTATAGCGTTATGAAATTGTATGAGACCTATAGGATTATCAAGCTTCCTACGGCCATCTGATGTATCAATCGTAAGCCACTGTTTCAGGATGCCGACATTCACCCTCGGCTGCCAGATTCCGATTTGAAACTGGCCTCCAATAAAGGCCTGCAAATTATGGATTTCAGGGAAATTATCCAATGTCAGGAGCTTTATCACACCATCCTCACCATATGGACACGTAGTGTTCATAATAGGATCCTTTTTGTAGGTATAAGATAGCTGTCCGAAGAAATGTCGCCATGCGCCCATCAATTCCAATGAGTGAATCTTTTCGGATTTAAGATAAGGATTGCCGCTCTCAAGCGTAAGACGGTTAATGTAGCCTATCGTACCGTCAAGTTCAGAATATCCGGGGCGTTGCGTCTTATGAGCATAATTGAATGCAAGCTGAACGTTACCGATCATCGTGGAAACAGATAGAGATGGGAACAGATTATTATAGACTCGGCTCTGATCATCATCCCTCTGTCCATTTTCAAAATAACTGAATCGCACACATTCATATCTCAATCCAACACTCGCATTGAAGTTGCCGAACGACTGAGCTATATCAATAAATCCGGCCATATTATTTTCATCTACACGTGTATCCGCATTTCCTACGATAGCTGCATCTGTAGTATAATCCGATGTAACCCGTGAAGATATAAACTCTTCGCCAACTTCTATCGAGCCTTTCCATAAAGGATAACTGAGTGCTAATTTCTCTGCAAACATCCTGCCTCTATTATGACCGATGGAGCTGATTACCGAATTTTCATTAAATTCGCTGGTCTCTTCTCCCCATACCGAACGTGTAACCTTACGCCAGAGGTAATCAATATTAAAATCTATATTTAATCCTGCTATATTACCGCCGTAATAAACATTGGCATAGTGTTTGGGAAGCGTGTTCGATCTTGCATCCTGATTAAGATTGAGATTGTCAAGTAACACTCCGTCAGACCTGATTGATGTGACTTGCGTGGACACCTCTTTCCACTTGATGAGTCCGTTAGAATAAGAAGCTCCGACAGAGTGCCTGTCACTGATCAAGTAAGAGATTCCGGCTTTTCCGAAAAATTCATTTGAATGCATTATGTTTGCGCCCGAGAGATTCTCTTCTAATACTGAGGTCGACCGGGTTACCATATCAGAAATGCCTGTGCTGTAAAACTTTCCTTTTATCAGCCCAAGGTTGGCGAACATCTCCAATCCTCCGTTTCTGAATTTAAGATTTGCCCAGTCAACATTCCTGAAATATTTCTGCCATGCGCCCTGAGCACGTATGTTCCCGCTGAACCCTTCGCCTTGCGGCCTTTTTGTTCGAATACATATGACGGATTTTACAGACGCATCATATTTAGCGCCGGGATTAGTTATAACCTCGATATTCCTGATATCGGCGGAATTGATTTGTGAAAGCTCGCTCAAATCTCTTAATTCACGCCCATTGACATATATGGCCGGAGCCCCCTTGCCAAAGACTTCGAAATTACCGTCACGTCCCAATACCATAGGCACCTGAGTAAGGACATCGTTGGCGGTTCCTGCATGTTCAAGATGCGAACCTGCTACATTGGTAACAAGCGCATCTCCCTTTATGGCTGTTGCCGGACGGTTGGATTTTACAACGACCTCACCGAGCATTATTGTTGTCGGTTCTAATGTTATGACTCCTAAGTTCCCGGATGCCGGCAAATCAAGTGTTTTTGCGACATAACCTATAGAGGAAATTCTGATATATTTGGAACTGTCTTCTTCATTTTCAAACAAAAACATACCGTTTTCATCAGTTATAGTTCCAGACACATAGGTTGAATCAGCCTTTAACAGCACTACATTTACATAATCAAGAGGTAAAGCCTCCTCTCCAACCACTTTACCGGTTATATTCCTGCAAAAGCCGGGGAAGGCTACGATAAGGATAATCAGAATTAAAATAATCTTTTTCATTTTGCATCAGTTTTATGGTTTCGCTGACGCAAAATTATGTCCAAACGGATTTTAACTCCAAATATAAAAGTCTTAATAGCAGCAATGCAACTCACTGATTGTCAAGAGCTGCATTGCTTAAAAATCTTTATATCGCAATAATTGGACTTAACTGCCCCTTAATCGACACTGCGACTTAACAGAAATCCGACAATATCCTCCTTTTCCGGTACACCAAGTTTCTTTCTTATTGATGATTTTCGGACATAGATTGTAGAAGTAGTATGTCCGCTGATCACGCTGATTTCCTTTGTAGAAAATCCGGCTACCATTAGTACTATTATCTGCTCCTCTTTAGGACTGAGGACACCGCCAAAATGACGGTGAAGTCCACTGTAAAAGCCTGTATAAAGATTATCGATTATCCTGTAGACATTCTCCCAGTCAACAAGTTCGCCGTTGGTCTCACCATCAATGGATGAGATTTTACGAAGCATTTCACGATTTTGCTCGGTAGGAGTCTCCGCTACCATCTTAATTATTCCCAGTTGTTTGAGCATAGCACCACGCAAAGCCGATGTATATGTATTATCAGATCCCTGAGATTCAGGAGCAGACTTATATTCGTCCACCATTTTCTGTAAAGCCTCTATGCGCTCCTCGTTTTCACGCTCTCGATGACGACGGACAATAATTATCCATAATGAACAACCCAGGAAGATCAATGCCAATAATATTGTAATCAGCATAATCACAGTCTTTCGCTGACTTTCGGCTTTTAATTCCAAAGCGCGGTTCTGCTGATGCAAAGCTCCACGTTCTGCTTCCGATTGCGAAGCTTTAGTTCGGTTAAAGCGTTCACGCAGACGGTTGTTGAGGCCATTGACATGACCGAACTTCATCATACCTGTCTGTTTGAAATCAATTATCATATGAATCAGATTGCTGTAGCTCTGATAATATGTCTCATCCTCCGGCCTTATCTGCATAACCAGACTGTCAGCAATGGCAATCTCCCTTGAAGCCAGCTCAATGTTGCCCGTATTTATTGCGTTCAAGGCATTAATCATGTGAAGATAGTCAGCAGCTCCGTTCTCAGCACCGGCATGTCCGAATATATAGTTAATATCATCTCTACTTTCGGTATACCGACCCAATTCAGTCAGAATCTGAGCGCGTTCGAGCATCATCTGAAAATGCAATTCGCCCAATTTATTCTTGCGGGCATAATCTATAATTTCATTCGCCAGTATTAGTGCAGAATCCATATTCTCTGAAAACTCAAAAGAGCTTACCAAGAGATATTTCGCTTCGATCTTTCTCATTGAATCCGTCTCGAGGTCATGAAGTCTTCTGGCTAATGGAATAATCTCATTGCCTTGATACTCCGCGACTCCAATCAATACGCGGACTTTCAAAGCCTGTGTCATTATCGAATCAGGCACATCAGGCAATTCTACAATGGAGTCAAGCAAAACCATTGCGCCCGGAATATCACCGACCCATAACCTATACCAGGCGAGGGCTATTCCGCTTCTAATATCATTAACTATATCCTTTCCTCTATAATAGTCATGAGCGTATGAAATGAGAGAGTCGCCGACCATCGAGCGATTCTGAATCATATGACCATAGGCGTTAAGAAATATATATTTAGCTCGCAAAGAGTCGACTTTAAGGTCTGATATCTCAATAGTCTCCAATATTGACATTGCACTGTCAGCATCAGCCAACATAACTTTATCAGCTCTATCAAGTTCAACAGCATATTTAGACGCTGACTTTGAACACGAGACAATGATTAATGCTATAAATGCAGTTATAATTATATGTATAGTCTTCTTCATTATTTATGGATATCAGTTAGCTTCAACTCAGTGTCAGAGACTAAGAATTCTTGGCGAGCCGCAGAAAGTGTTTCGGGTTTCCCTACGTCGTACCAAAAATACTGTTTCGGAGAAACATATCCCCTGAGATCCAAGTTCTCGCAATTGTCAGCGTAAAAAGGAATTATAGAAAAGGGTTCAAGCTGTCTCTTCACAGAAAGAGCGTCTAAAATGCATGGCGATATGACTTGGATTCCAGCGAAAGCCAAAGGCTTCAACGCCTCTATGTCAACAATGTGCTCCGGTCGTGTCTCTCCCGTAGCATGATTCATCCATCCTCGCATCCGCATCTTACCATCAAACAATAATCCGCGCGAAGACTGGCGGTAAGACACCAATAATGTGGCATCTGCACCGGAATTACAATGTGTCTCAATTAATCCGGCCAAATCTACATCGGAGAAAATATCTGCATTATGCACAATAACAGGATCATCACCACTAAGGAATTCAGCTGCTTTTAACAGTCCGCCACCTGTATCCAGCAATTGCTCCCGCTCGTCACTGACATATATATTCAGGCCAAAATTATTATTAATAAGATACTGCTCTATCTGATCCGCAAAATGGTGTACGTTGATGGCTATATCAGTCACACCCACAGCTTTCATACGATTGATAACATGAGCAAGCATCGGCACGCCCCCTACCTCCACCAACGCTTTGGGATGCCTGTCGGTCCACGGCTTCAAGCGGCTCCCTATCCCGGCCGCAAAGATCATTGCCTTCATACTTTCGCCGGATAAATCATTTGTTTGTTCTGTTCACGATGAGTCAACACGACTCTTACACCATACTTTTCTGCAATATGCCGTGCCATATGAGTGGCCGAATAGACTGAGCGATGCTGTCCTCCGGTACATCCGAAATTTACTTGCAGAGAAGTAAATCCACGACGCAAATACACCTCAACCGAGGCATCAACCAATGCATAGCAATGATTCAGGAATTCCTCGATATCGCTTTCCCTCTCTAAAAATTCGATTACGGAGGGTTCGTCTCCTGTCAATTTTTTATAAGGCTGGTATCGCCCCGGATTATGGATTGCGCGACAGTCGAATACGAATCCGCCGCCATTACCGCTGTGGTCCTCGGGTATTCCCCGCTTATATGAAAAGCTTGTCACATAGACTGTCAGCTCTTTTGCAGGCTCTTTTGCCACAAACTCATCATTAGCCCTGTTCAAGCAGGTAGCCAAATGAGGGTATTGCCCACGATCGAGATATCTTATGCATGATGCGAGTGCGCCCGGTATGGAATCTATAAACATCTGTTTCTTCTCGATTAACCCGCGGAATCCATAAGCACCAAGCACCTGCAACATCCTAAAGACAATAATTTCTTTTTTACATGGATAATCTACCGGTGCTTTCTCAGATAACTGATCTATATAGGAATCAAACAGTTCGTTCTTCAGGTCTTCCGAAAAACCGGCTCTGGCTTGCCAGATAAAAGAGACCGCATCATATATCAGTGGCCCTTTGCGTCCGCCCTGAAAGTCAATAAACCACGGCTTATTGTCCTTTATCATGATGTTGCGGGACTGGAAATCCCGGAACATAAATCCTCTCGGGGACGCATTCTCCAAGCATGACGCCAGATGCACAAATTCATCTTCAAGTCGCGGTTCATCAAAATCAATACCGACAGGCTTAAGGAAACAATATTTGAAATAGTTGAGGTCCCACATGATCGACCGCCTATCAAGCGAAACAACAGGAAAACATTTATTCCAATCAAATCCGTCTGTAGACGATTGCATCTTGACAAGCTCAGTCAAGGCCTCTTTACAAAGGTATTTTACTCTTTCAGACTCTCCTTCTTCCCTTATGACATCCAGAAGAGTCTTATCTCCCAGATCCTCCTGTAAATAGGCCATCCCGTCGCTACTCACAGCTAAGACTGACGGCACATTTATGCCGCGCTTCGAAAAGAAATCAGACTCATATATAAACGCATCATTCTCCATCCTATTTGTCCCGATGACACCAATAAGACTGACAGAACCACGCATTCTTACGTATTTACGATGGCTTCCGGAACCGGCAACCGGAGTTATCTCACATGGCGGATAGCCTGTGAGTGTCGTGTATAAGTTAATTAGCTGACTGTACATACCTGCAAATATATGAAAATTTCGTAACTTCGCGCAATAGAAAACGAAACTGCTATGTCTGATAATACACTCCTGTCACGCCTTGATGGCATCGAAGCTCGCTTTGAAGAAGTTAGTACTTTGATTACTGACCCACAGGTTATCAGTGACATGAAGCGATATGTCCGCCTAACTAAAGAATATAAAGACCTGGATCGCCTGACAAAGGCAACGCGCAAATATACATCGCTTCTTAATGATATCGAAGAATCAAAAGAAATTCTTGAATCAGAAACCGATGCCGATATGCGCGCCATGGCCCGCGAACAGCTCGATGAAGCCACGGCTAAAGTTCCACAACTCGAAGAAGAAATAAAACTTCTTCTCATTCCCGCAGATCCGGAAGATGCCAAGAATGCTATTGTCGAGATCAGAGGCGGTACGGGGGGCGATGAAGCGGCTCTTTTTGCCGGCGATCTATTCAAGATGTACAGCAAGTATTGTGAATCCAAGGGATGGACAATAGCCGTCACTAATTTTAACGAAGGTACCGCCGGAGGATTCAAAGAAATAGTATTTGCAGTCTCAGGAGAAAACGTCTACGGGACTTTGAAATACGAAAGCGGAGTGCACCGCGTACAGCGTGTGCCGGCTACAGAAACGCAGGGACGCGTCCACACGTCGGCTGCCACTGTCGCTGTGCTCCCGGAAGCGGAAGAATTTGATGTAGAGATCAATGAGGGCGAGATCAAATGGGATACATTCCGTTCCGGCGGTGCCGGCGGCCAGAATGTCAACAAGGTAGAGTCCGGAGTGCGCCTGCGATATATGTGGCGCAACCCGAATACAGGTGTGACAGAGGAAATACTCATCGAATGTACGGAAACCCGTGATCAGCCTAAAAATAAAGAGAGAGCCCTCAGCCGCCTGCGGACATTCATCTATGATAAAGAACATCAGAAATATATCGATGACATCGCTGCCCGCCGAAAAACGATGGTATCTACCGGCGACCGTTCAGCAAAGATTCGTACATATAATTATCCGCAGGGACGTATCACGGACCATCGTATCAACTATACTATCTACAATCTGCAGGCCTTCATGGACGGAGATATCCAGGACTGTATCGACCATCTGATTGTGGCAGAAAATGCCGAGAAGCTGAAAGAAACAGAATTATAAAATCAATTAATACCACCAATAGAATGAAACGTGAAGAATTAGTCGCAAATATCCGTCGTAAGAAGTCATTCCTATGCGTAGGACTTGATTCAGACATCAAAAAAATCCCGGCGCACCTGCAACAGGAGGAAGACGCTATTTTTCTCTTTAACAAGGCTATCATCGATGCGACACAGGCGTATTGCGTAGCATACAAACCCAATCTCGCGTTTTATGAAAGTCTTGGTGCGAAAGGCTGGCTCGCCCTTGAGAAAACGGTAAAATATATCAAGGAAAACTACCCTGATCAGTTTATAATCGCAGATGCGAAAAGAGGTGATATCGGCAATACTTCCCAGCTGTATGCCCGCAGTTTTTTTGAACATCTCGATGTCGATGCCATAACCGTCGCCCCCTATATGGGAGAAGACAGCGTAACCCCTTTCCTCGGCTATAAAGGCAAATGGGTAATCTTATTAGCACTGACATCAAATAAAGGGAGTCATGATTTTCAGCTGATCGAAGATGTCAACGGGAAACGACTGTTTGAAAATGTGATCGAAAAATCGAGTCAATGGGCGAGTTCGGATGAGATGATGTATGTAGTCGGAGCCACACAAGGTAAAATGTTTGAAGATATCAGAAAAGTTGCTCCAAACAGTTTTCTGCTTGTTCCCGGTGTCGGCGCTCAGGGAGGCTCGCTCGAAGAAGTCGCTAAATATGGAATGATCGACTCATGCGGACTCCTTGTAAATTCCTCTCGCGGAATTATATTTGCATCTCAGGGAGAAGATTTTGCTGAGGCAGCCGGTCGCGAAGCAAAAAAGCTTGCCGACCAGATGGCACAACTTCTCGGATAAACATACTGAAAATCATACAAAATAGCGACAGACATTTTCAAGTCTGCCGCTATTTTGTATAATAACCGGTTAAAGATTCTTCATTACAATAGACTGGATTTTCTCGGAATATTTATCCTGAACTATCTTGGCTAGATCTTTTGTCACATCATTTGTGTATTTGGCGAGCTTCTCTCCGGCCGGAGTGGCATAGAAATCATTAACGGCTTTCAACTCTTCCAGAGAATAATATTTCTGATAGACCTGGCTGCAGTCAAGGAGATAATCATCCCATATTTCTGAAATGACATCATCTGCGATAGACTTTGCAGTACTTGATGTAACAACGCTTTGCAACATCGTAACAATACCGGTTTCCATCAGTGATTTCGCATCTGTCACCTGCAAAAGCTTCTGTACTTCCTTTGTATAGGAATCGTATTCCTGCGCTTTGGCACCATTGGAACATGAAGCAAGGGTCATTGAAATAACGACAGCCACGGCTAATAGAGAGAAAAATTTCTTCATAATTTATATGTATTGATAGTTATGATGCAAAAATAGAAATTC
Organism: uncultured Bacteroidales bacterium; assembly: GCA_947173955.1. Taxonomy (GTDB): domain Bacteria; phylum Bacteroidota; class Bacteroidia; order Bacteroidales; family Muribaculaceae; genus JAAVFS01. The sequence continues at coordinate 19,638 of CAMWHE010000009.1, forward strand.
CAATAATCAAAACAAACACCTCTCAGGGTAAAATTTTATAGATAAAAATAAACGTATTATATAAATTTTTCTTTAATTTTGCATCAACTAATTTTAAACCTCAATACTTTACCAAAATGACAATTGATAACTACAATTTTGCAGGCAAGAAAGCCATCGTACGCGTTGACTTCAATGTTCCCCTGGACGAAAACGGTCATATAACCGATGATACCCGTATTCGTGGTGCCCTCCCCACTCTTAAGAAAATCCTTAACGATGGCGGCTCTCTTATTATCATGTCACATATGGGTAAACCTAAAGGTAAGGTCAATCCCAAATTCTCTCTCTCGCAGATTAAAGACGAAGTAGCGAAAGCTCTTGGCACTGATGTGAAATTCGCTCCCGACTGTGCCAATGCAGCAGAAGCAGCAGCCAACCTGAAACCCGGTGAAGTTCTTCTCCTCGAAAACCTTCGTTTCTATCCTGAAGAGGAAGGCAAACCCGTAGGTATTGAAAAGGAAGATCCTGCTTACGAAGATGCCAAGAAAGAAATGAAGAAGCGTCAGAAAGACTTCGCCAAGACTCTTGCAAGCTACGCCGATGTATATGTTAACGACGCATTCGGTACCGCTCACCGCAAACATGCTTCTACTGCTGTTATCGCTGACAACTTCGACGCTGATAACAAGATGCTCGGCTACCTCATGGAAAAAGAAGTTAAGGCTGTCGACAATATTCTCAGCGACATCAAGCGTCCCTTTACAGCTATCATGGGCGGCTCTAAAGTATCGACCAAAATCGGTATTATCGAAAACCTGATGGACAAAGTCGACAACCTCATCCTCTGCGGCGGTATGACCTATACATTCGCTAAAGCTCAGGGTGGCAATGTCGGCCAGTCAATCTGCGAAAACGACAAACTTGATCTCGCCTTAGATATCATCAAGAAAGCCAAAGAAAAAGGTGTCAACCTTGTTCTCGCAACAGACTGCGTTGCCGGCGATGCTTTCGACAATGACTGCAACACTCAGGTATGCTCTGTGATGGATATTCCCGAAGGTTGGGAAGGTCTTGATGCAGGTCCCGAATCACAGAAGAAATTTGCTGACGCTATCAAAAATGCAAAAACCATTCTTTGGAACGGTCCTGCAGGCGTATTCGAATTCGACAACTTCACTGCCGGTTCCCGTGCTATTGCCGACGCTATTGTTGAAGCTACCAACAACGGTGCTTTCTCACTGGTAGGCGGTGGCGATTCAGTAGCCTGCGTCAACAAATTCGGTCTGGCCGATCAGGTTTCTTATGTATCCACCGGTGGCGGTGCCCTTCTCGAAGCTATCGAAGGAAAAGTTCTTCCCGGTGTAGCTGCAATCAAAGGCTGATCATCTACTGAAGATAAATAAATAATTAAACTGAAGGGTGTTTCAAAATGATTTTGAAACACCCTTCTAAATTACGACTCACTGACAGGCATTGAGTTATGGATGACAATAGATATAATTCAGAATTTTGGGACTGGGTAGAGGCTAATCTTGACAAAGATCCCACAACACTGCGCCTGAAAATGCGTGGAAAGTCCGAATGGATTGATGATGCGATATGTCAGATCGAAAACATAAAGAAAAGCCGAAAGAAATTTCAGCTCGACAGCAATTATTCTGATGCTCTTCCCCGATTAATGCCCGTGGCAATATCTGTAGAACAAGCTACTTCCGCTCAGATTGCACTATTTCATAGAGACATTGCAATGAGCCTGCTGCCGAACGAAAGACTTATACTGGATATGACCTGCGGCCTGGGAGTAGATACTGCCCTACTCTCAACTATACCAAACTGTCGGGTGACATCAATCGAGAAAGATGAGAAAATAGCACTTATCGCTCAGGAAAATTTCAAATCAAATCCTGATGTAACAATACTCAATGCCGATTCAGTAAAATATCTTGAAAAAACGTCGCAACACTTCAACCTGTTATTTATAGATCCGGCCAGACGCGATAATGCAGGGCAGCGTGTTTTCAACATTCGAGACTGTTCTCCCAATATATGTGAGATCCTTCCGGTCATGAAAAGCAAGAGTGATGCCATCATGATCAAGCTATCACCGATGCTGGATATCACTCAAACAATTAAAGATCTCCCCGGTGTCAGGGAAATATATATTATTGAGCAGAATGGCGAATGTCGTGAGATACTAGCAGTCTTCCATGATAAAGACACTGAAGAACCGACTATTCACGTCAGAAATAACGGCAGTCAATTCTCGTTTACCAAAACATCGGAAGAAGCTGCCCAAGAATCATATTTACTTCCGGCAAAGAATATGATTCTTATAGAGCCGTCTGCAGCCATGATGAAAGCAGCTCCTTTTAAACTGATTGCAGAAAGATATGGTATAGACACCATCCACCCGAATACACATTTATATCTATCGCAGAATTTTTTGCCGGAGTTTATGGGAAGACAAAACCGTATAATTGAGGTATTGCCATTTTCCTCCAGAAATCTTAAACGACTTTCCAGACTTCATCTGTCCGCGGATGTCGCTGTCAGGAATTTCCCAATGTCAGCCGAACAACTCCGGCAGAGATTAGGTATAAAAAAGAGTGGAGAAGAAAGAATTATGGGAATAACAGCTATTGACGGAAAACAATATATCATCCGGCTCGGAAAGTATACCCACTCTTCCTGATTATAAATATATTAGCGAACAAGGACTCGGACATAATCATCGCATTTTTCACACTATCAGTCGCGAAAAAGAGAACTATTGCAAGACTGTACTGATATTTTTTGTAAATTTGCAATCGTTTTGACTCTTAAAAAGATGCAACGCCTTATACGTGTCTTAATATTATGTCTTATTGCCTGCCCGTTATTACTTAATGGGCAAGAGTCATTATCAGAGAATGTTACCACTGTGTCTCTGAATACTGACAGTGTACAGCCGGAAAAAAAGAATATAATCCAACGGGTAATAGACTATTTTGGAAGAGCGAATAAGGAGAACCGAGATAAAGCATTCGACATATCTTTTATAGGTGGCCCCAGTTATTCCTCTGAAAAGAAGTTTATGATCGGGATATTGGCGGCCGGAGCATTCAGCACTAACAGGACGGACACGTTGACCCCTCTAAGCAACATATCTCTATATACATCTTTTTCGACAAGCGGGTATTACTCTATAGGGGTCATGGGGACAACCCGTTTCAAGCGCGACCGGATCCGCCTGACATATGATTTTCAGTTTTCCTCACTTCCGGATAAATTCTGGGGAATCGGATATGAAATGGACTCTAATAATGATAATGAGACCCGCTACAAACTTGTAAGTCCGGAGTTATTAGTCAAAGCCCAGTTCGGTATTCTTCCACATCTATACGTCGGACCGCTCACTGAGATCAGATATCTCAACGGCAAACCCTATTCAAATGCAGATCTTAGCTTATGGAACGGAGAAAAGCTTAAGACCTTCAATTTCGCTGTTGGCGCCAATATATCCTATGATACCCGTGACAATCTTACCGGACCTCACTCTGGAGTCAATATCGAGCTATCCCAAAAATTTTATCCCAAATGGCTTAAAAACACCTATGGATTTGCATCCACGGAGTTATTAGCGGCAGGTTACATACCTTCATGGCGAGATGGCGTAATTGCCCTGAAATACCACACTCTGCTGACTTATGGCGATACTCCCTGGGGAATGTTAGCCACAATGGGAGGTAGCTACAATATGCGTGGATACTACAAAGGACGCTATCGTGACAAAGGTGAAATGGATGCTACGGTAGAAATTCGTCAGCGCGTATGGCGCCGTATAGGGGTTGTCGCATGGGGAGGTGCCGGACTTATATATCCACGTCTTTCAGAAATAAATTTACACCAGCTGCTGCCCAACTACGGCGTTGGACTGAGATGGGAGTTTAAAAAAAATGTCAATATACGATTTGATTTAGGTTTCGGTAAAAATCAAACCGGATTTATTTTTAACATCAATGAAGCATTCTAAATTATACATTGAATTAGCATCTTTAGCTGACTATATCCGTCAGATTCCAGCTACAGTATATATTGCAATATATTCCCTTATTGTCCTGTTGGTTCCTAACATCCTGTTATGCCACACGGAGTCCTATACGGTGCTGGACTGCATTGTAAATATAGTGCTTCCGGCCGGTATATATCTCGGGATACTGAGTCTGTCGCAAAAAACGGGTAAAATGGTATTATGGCTTTTTCCGTTCTTTATTCTCGCTGCATTCCAGATTGTTTTACTCTATCTGTATGGAGAATCAATTATCGCAGTGGATATGTACATCAATGTCCTGACCACCAATCCGGGAGAAGCGACAGAGCTTCTGGCTAATCTCGGTCCGGCAATCATATTTGTACTTATCTTATATATTCCTCCTATCATTTGGGCAATCGTCTTATGGTGTAAACACAAACGGATGATTAGTCCGTGGTTTGGCGGAATACGCAGACTCGCTATAATCACATTAATAACCGGAATAGCCATGGCCGGAATAAACTTCGGTATCGACCGCACATTCAAGCCTCACATCAAGACATTTCCGATTAACGTTTGTTATAATATAATATTAGCCATAGATCACACAATAACTTCGGCTCATTATAACGAGACATCGCAGGACTTCACATATCATGCGGAAAGCAAGCATCCGGCCGACTCGTCAGAAATCTATGTTCTGGTAATAGGCGAAACCGGAAGAGCATTAAACTGGCAATTAGGCGGCTATGATCGAGAGACTAATCCTCTTCTTTCTGTAAGAGACGCTGTAAGCTTCTATCTTCACGCCATCAGCGAATCCAACATCACACATAAGAGTGTTCCGCTTCTGCTGACATCAGTTACGGCAGAAAACTTTGACTCGCTACATACGCAAAAGAGCATAGTCACAGCATTCAAAGAAGCCGGCTACCGTACTGCCTTTATTTCCAATCAGGCGCCAAACCGATCATATACGGAGTATTTCAGCAATGAGGCAGATACGACTCTATACATTGAAAATACGCGTTCCGGTCATCAATATGATGGCGAAATGGTAAAGTATGTCAAAGAGATTCTTTCTGACTCTATATCAAAGCATTTCATCGTACTTCACAGCTACGGCTCCCACTTCAAATACTCGGAAAGATACCCTGCCGAATTCGCACAATTCATGCCCGATGACTGCAAATCAGCAACATACAATAACCGTCCGACTCTCATAAACGCCTATGACAATACCATAGTCTACACAGATGCGTGGCTTGATGATTTAATCGAACTACTATCTTCAACAGGAAAAGTCAGTGGTATGGTCTATGTCTCAGACCATGGGGAGGATATTATGGACGACAGCCGAAAGAGATTTTTACATGCCTCCCCCACTCCCACTTTTTACCAGCTTAATGTAGCAATGCTCTCATGGGTCTCCCCTGCATTCAGAGAGCTTTATGGTGACAAGGCACAAGCACTTGAAAATAATACCGACAAAACGGTAAACAGCAGCGCCTCGACATTTCATACACTCCTGGATATGGCCGGAATAGAAACTCCGTATTTTGATAATTCGATCTCGCTTGCATCTCCTGACTATACTGTAGCCACTCTTTATTACCTTAATGACCACAACGAACCTGTGGAACTCGACAAATCCGGACTGAAAGAGCTAGATTTGAAGCTTCTCGACAGCCACATCAATCGATAACAGCAACAAACCGCGTACTATCAATCAATTACACTTTTCGACAATAACCCAGAAAAACATCAAACTAAAAGTTTTCCAAAACAAAACATCAAGCCGTTGATTATCTACAAATTACACATTTTGTAAAACAGAAAAGTTTCCCAAAATAAAAATTTACAGTTAATTTATCCGGAAATATTTTGCTATTATTGTAAAAGAGATTACCTTTGTCAGGCATTACAATTTACCAATCACACACAGTTAATCTCTTCAGACAAAATGATACAAACAGTCCTTAAGCGAGATGGCCGTATAGTAGGCTATAACGAAGAAAAAATCAAGGCTGCCATCCGTAAGGCAATGTTACAGACCCCTCTTGGCGAAGACGAGGCTCTGATAATGAAAATAGCCGACCGCATCGGTATCACAGGTGCCGAGCAGATGTCGGTTGAAGAAATTCAGGATAAGGTAGAAGTCGAGCTGATGAAAAGCCCCCGAAAAGAGGTGGCAAAAAAATACATCGCATACCGCAATCAGCGTTCGGTTGCCCGTCGAGCCAAGACACGTGATATCTTTCTCGAGATTATCGAAGCAAAAAACAATGACATAACTCGCGAAAACGCCAATATGAATACTGACTCTCCGGCCGGTATGATGATGAAATTTGCGAGTGAAACGACCAAACCGTTTGTCGACGACTATCTGCTTAGTGATGAAGCACGTGATGCAGTCAGAAACGGATATCTACACATCCACGATAAAGACTATTACCCCACAAAGAGTCTGACATGCGTCCAGCATCCGCTTGACAGAATCTTAAAAGCTGGCTTCATCGCCGGACACGGCGAATCTCGCCCCGCAAAACGCATCGAAACCGCATCGATTATTGCCTGCATTTCGCTTGAAACCGCCCAAAATGAGATGCACGGCGGTCAGGCAATACCGGCTTTTGACTTCTATCTCGCTCCATACGTACGCTCATCATTTATCGAAGAACTTAAAAAATTAGAGCAATTATCGGGAGAAGACCTCAGCGAATATTACAACATTGAGATTGACGACTTTGTAAAACGTCCGCTGGACGGACTTATGGGTCTCGATAGAATGTTAGCTCATGCGATCAATCAGACTACCAGCAGGGTACATCAGGCGATGGAAGCGTTTATCCATAATATGAACACCATCCATTCGCGTGGCGGCAATCAGGTAGTTTTCAGTTCCATCAATTATGGTACAGACACTTCAGCGGAAGGTCGGTGCATTATCCGCGAACTCCTGAATTCAACCTACGAAGGAGTCGGGAATGGAGCTACTGCTATTTTCCCCATTCAGATATGGAAGAAAAAAAGAGGTGTCAACTTCCTCCCTGAAGATCGTAACTATGATTTATATAAATTAGCCTGCAAAGTTACTGCCCGCCGATTCTTCCCCAACTTTGTCAATCTTGATGCGACATTCAACGTACATGAGAAATGGGATCAAAACGACCCGGAACGCTACAAATATGAGGTCGCTACTATGGGTTGCCGCACCCGTGTCTTTGAAAATAGATATGGTGAAAAAACGTCAATCGGCCGTGGCAATCTCAGCTTCTCAACTATTAATATCGTGCGTATCGCTATCGAATGCATGAATATTCTTGACAAGCAGGAACGCATCGACCGATTCTTCTCCAAACTCGATGAAATGCTTGAGGTCACGGCCAGACAACTGTGCGACCGCTACGAATTCCAGAAAACAGCCCTTGCCAAGCAATTCCCACTACTTATGACTAAACTATGGAACGGCAGCGAAACCCTCAGCTCAACCGACACTATCGAAAGCGTCATTAATCAGGGTACACTGGGAATCGGATTTATAGGACTTGCTGAATGTCTTGTAGCTCTGACCGGTAAGCACCACGGAGAAGATAAAGATTCACAGGCTCTCGGTCTTAGAATCGTATCTCATATGCGATCGAAAGCCAATGAATTCTCTGAGAGGTACAATCATAACTTCTCTGTTCTGGCAACTCCGGCAGAAGGTCTGTCAGGAAAGTTCACGACCAAGGATCGAAAAAGCTTTGGCATCATTCCCGGCATAACTGACAAGATATACTATACCAACTCCAATCATGTACCGGTATATTACAAGTGTTCACCACGCCACAAAGCTCAGGTTGAAGCTCCTTACCACGAACTGACGCGCGGAGGACATATCTTCTATGTAGAAATAGATGGTGATGCTACGCATAATCCGGAGGCTATCAGCGATATTGTCAATCTAATGGATCGTCATAACATCGGATATTGCTCGGTAAATCACAACCGCAACCGCTGTATGGATTGTGGTTACGAAGATGCTACTGATAATCTTGAGAAGTGTCCTAAATGCGGAAGTTCCAAAATCGACAAACTACAACGCATTACCGGCTATCTTGTCGGCACAACCGACAGATGGAACAAAGCTAAACTTGCAGAACTTTCCGACAGAGTCGTTCACAAATAATGGATGACAACAGATCACTCCGTGTTTTAGATATCGTAGCCGGGACCAGCGTAGATGGTCCCGGTCTGCGTACATCCATATACTTCGCAGGTTGCACACATCATTGTCCGGAATGCCATAATCCTGAATCATGGGATCCCTCAGGAGGCAGGATTATGTCAATTGAAGAAATTGTAAATCGGATTGAAGAAGAAGATTTCAATGTCACATTCTCAGGCGGAGACCCGCTTTTTCAGATTGAACCTCTTATCGCCCTTGCGAAAGCAATTAAGCGTAACGGCCGAAACATATGGTGTTACACAGGTTATAAGCTTGAAGACATACTTGCAAACGGCCGCCTTAGACCTATCCTAAACGAAATAGATGTAATAGTCGACGGACGATTTGAGAAGGATCGTCGAGACGTATCGCTAAAATTTCGGGGATCAGGCAATCAGCGAATTATCGACTTAAGGAAGTCTGATCTTCCGAATTCAATATGCCTCCTTGACTGACGCAACTAAATCCGAATGATAAGAATGACAATAATGGTTGTGCCTTAAGTTCTGTTTCAGTCCATTCACTATCCGGTTTTGAATCTGCTGTCACTCCTCCTCCGGCATATATGCAGTAATTGTCTTTGCCGACATTAGCACATCTTAGATTCACATATGCCTGCAAACGCTCATCATCAATTACGACGTACCCACCATAGCATCTTCTGGGATGTAATTCATAATAGTCCAGAAACCGCAGAGCTATCTCACGCGGGAAACCACCTAAAGCCGGCGTAGGACTAAGCGTATCAAGTATTTTTTCCGGGCTGACATCCGCAGCCTTAAAGCGTATGTCGTGACAAAGGTGCTCGACATCGCCGGTTTTCACCATATTCTCTCGCTCTTCGATAGAATGTACTCCTAAGTTTTCAAGCGTATCGAGAATCACGTCAGCTACGATATTATGCTCATATAGGGTTTTTTCATCCCAATTGCCCAAGTCCGCTGAATATGTACGTTTTCGCGTTCCCGCAAGAGCCATTGTATGCGAAAAGCCTCCTGACTTGTCATAATTCAAAAGCAACTCGGGAGTAGCAGCCATCCAGCAACCGGTTTCCGGTGTATAATAAATGTATCTCAGCGTTTCGGGACTGTATTCACTCAGATGCTGCAAGGCTATAATATAAGCTAAATGTGGGTCAGAGGCATCCGGACAAGCTTTTGAGATAGTACGTGAAAGTACAATCTTGCCTAGACCGATTTCATTCAGTAAATCAATAATATTTACAATCTGACCTTTATAGACAAGATTATAGGTTGACTCATTCCACGGATCATAGTCACTATGAGAGTCGGGATTACCGGCAGGCATTTCGGAAAGGAAACTGCCGGCACTTATAGTATCTCTTATTATCACTCTGTCACGATAAACACCTTTCCATGTAACAATAGAGAAACTTCGGTTGCTTATTGTAGAACGACCCTCTATATCGCAAATAAAATTTGCACGCTTGCGATGTGGCAAAATATATAATGCAAACGGAATCTTGCGATGTAATGCATGATATGCCGCCAGCCAAGCTCCTTTAAGCTTATCAGACTGCTCACTTTCAGACGATTTACCCATCTATTTCTGCTATTAATTCAAAAGGTAGAGCATCTACGATCCTGACATCATACAAGTTACCGGGAACGAGTTTACCAGTCTTTCTGATCAGTACCTCCGGATCAACTTCGGGTGAATCCCATTCCGTACGGCCGATATAATAGTCCTTGTCTTCCCTATCTATAATAACTCGAACCCGTCGACCAACTTTCTCAGACTGAATTTCCATCGAGATTTCTTCCTGAAGCTTCATCAACTTATCAAGTCGATCCTGTTTGACCTCCTGTGAAATCTCATCTCTGAAATGATTGGCCGCAAACGTATCATCTTCTTCACAATATGCAAAAGCTCCCATACGCTCAAAACGTGCCTCGCGGACAAAATCAAGGAGTTCGGCAAACTCTTCGTCTCCCTCTCCGGGAAATCCGACCATCAAAGTCGTACGTAAATGAATTCCGGGAACTTTCCTACGAATCTCATTGATAAGCTTACGGGTCTCATCGCCGGTAATATGGCGGCGCATATTCTCAAGCACATTGTCACTTATATGTTGGAGTGCAATATCGAGATACTTACATACATTAGGATACTTCGCCATTACATCAAGCACGTCATACGGGAAATCGGCAGGATATGCATAATGAAGTCGTATCATTTCAACGCCCGGTAACTGAGCCATTCTATCCATCAGCTCTGCCAATGATTTTTTACCATAGATATCAAGACCATAGCTGGAAAGATCCTGAGCAATGATATTAAACTCTTTTACGCCCGTTGCTACAAAGCTTTTGACTTCATCCAAGATCTCATCTATCGGGCGAGATTTATATCTTCCGGTGATAAGCGGAATAGCACAAAATGCACAGAACCGATTGCAACCCTCTGCTATTTTTATATATGTGTAATGCGGCAATGTAGTCTGAACCCGTTCGATCGGGAGCGGCAGGTCATTCTTGCTTACAACAAGTTCCACTATTTTAGAATAGTCGAACTTGCCACACCAGCCATCGACCTCCGGCAATTCAGCCTGCAGATCCGAGAGATAACGCTGGGACAGACATCCCATCACATACACTGAGTCTATCTTTTTCTGCTTCTTTAATTCAAGATATTCAAGAATCGTATTAATAGATTCCTCTTTAGCGTCACCAATAAAACCACAGGTATTAATAACAGTGATATCGTGGGTGTTTACCGGAGACTCATGTACTACCGCAAAGCCTTCGTCACTGAACATTTTCATCAGGCGCTCGGTATCGACAAGATTTTTTGAGCAGCCCAATGAAATAAAATTAACTCGTTGCTTACGCATTTTTTATCTCTAAACTAAAAAGACATGTGACAGTCTACATTCCCTGACGTTGACAAGGATGTCCCGGCATTAATTATCCAGAAACAAAGACTTTACAAACTCCTCTTTATTAAACACCTGCAGATCTGTAATCTTCTCTCCAAGACCGATATACTTTACAGGGATTTTAAACTGGTCACTTATTCCGATGACAACCCCACCCTTGGCTGTACCATCAAGTTTGGTGATGGCAAGCTGATTAACCTCAGTTGCGGCAACGAATTGTTTAGCCTGTTCGAATGCATTTTGGCCGGTCGAACCGTCAAGCACAAGAAGTACATCATTCGGAGCACCCGGAACGATTTTGTCCATGACATTTTTAATTTTTGTCAGCTCGTCCATAAGTGCCTTTTTATTGTGAAGACGTCCGGCGGTGTCAATAATAACAACATCGGCCTTAGAAGCCTTCGCTGACTGTAAAGTATCAAAGGCCACGGCAGCCGGATCTGATCCGAGTTTCTGGTGAATGACCGGCACATCCGCTCGTCGTCCCCATTCCTGCAACTGCTCTATGGCAGCAGCTCTGAATGTGTCGGCAGCTCCAAGCACAACTTTGTTGCCGGCTTCCTTAAATTGATATGCAAGTTTTCCGATTGTAGTAGTCTTTCCGACTCCATTGACACCTACAACCATAATCACATAAGGATTATCCGATTTAGGAACAGTAAAATCGGGTAACTGCGTATCAGCTTCATTAGCGGAGAGCATCTGAATTATTTCGTCACACAGAAGGCTGTTAAGCTCATCGGTACCAACATACTTATCTCTGGCCACACGCGCCTGAATACGATCCAGAATATTCAGTGTAGTATTCACACCTACATCCGAAGTAATGAAGACCTCTTCAAGGTTATCTAAAATCTCGTCATCAATTCTGGATTTTCCGGCTATCGCGGTAGTCAGTTTGGAAAAGAATCCTTTTTTGGTCTTTTCCAGGCCATTATCAAGTGTTTCTTTTTTCTCTTTTGAAAAAAACTTTGAAAATAATCCCATCTAATCTATTGTATATATTATTTTAGTACAAAGTTACAAAAAAACTCCATACTCTGCGCTGGCAGAAATAAAATTATCGACGCGGTACGATAACTCTGACGCCGAGATTGCGAGCCAGTTCCATCCTCAGGCGAGAATATGCGTCAATCTGGTGAAGACATTCAGCAGCAGCCTCAGCATATCCGGGCGCAGACTTGTCAAGATTAACCAGACGTTCGCGCTCCTCGGCAAGCAGACGCGTGATATGAGCCTCCTTCAATGTGGCAATCGCTTTGGGGACAAGCTCGATAAGCCGATCCCGCTCTGTTTCAACTTTTGAGTATTTTGAATAGACCTTACTCAACTGATACTTCTCGCTGACAAGGTCAGTCGTAAGTCTGCGCACATTGTCATCGGCACTTGAGGCGAGACGAGATTCAAGATAATCAGTAGTAAATCTCTCACATTCGAAAGCATACATTCTGTCGCACTCCTCCTGTAGCGCAGTCTCCCGCCTTTTAATATCCGCCAGATCAACCGCCGTATTTTGGATTTCATTCTGACCATCCCGCCAAAGACTATCGCGACGCTCTTTCAACTCGTCCTTATAGGAAACTTCATCCTCACTCCAGTATTGACCTGCCTGCACCTTGGCAGCCTCAAATGTAGCCTTAACATCAGAGGATATGAATTCGATATTGTCAGCTTCCAGTTCTTCATTTACATAATCAATGAGTTTCATCGGAACAGGCTGCCCGTCCTCATTCAATATGTCGCAGAAATCCACCATACCGAACTTGAGCACGTATCTCAGCAGATTTCTTTCACAATTGACCAATAGCTGCAAAGCCTTCCCTGAGACTGCCGCACGCTTATCTCTTGCATCTGCATTTGAGACCGGAATTTCGGTAGATATAATATCGTCAATTTTCTGCTCACGGGTATTCGGCGACTTAAACTCAGCCTCCAGACGCTGCGATATCCTTTTTTCTACTTCAAGTTTAAGAACCTTTTCGTCAATCTGAAGAATACGGCTACATTCGCCAATGTAGACCAACCGGGATATCTGATCAGGAATAAACGATATGGACTTGACTATATCCGTAATAACCGATGCACGCTGGATCGGGTCATTTTCAGCCCCTTCAAGAAGAATCCTTGTTTTAAAACGTATGAAGTCTGTCTCATTCTCAGCAATATAGGCTTCGATCTCTTCAAGTGTATGCGACTGAGCGAATGAATCCGGATCATCGCCATCCGGGAGAAGAAGTACCTTAACCTTCAATCCCTCTGACAGAAGCATATCGATACCTCTTAGAGATGCTTTGATACCGGCAGGATCGCTATCATATATTACGGTGACATTCTCGGAGAATCGGTGCAACAGGCGTATCTGCCCTTCTGTAAGAGACGTACCTGAGGAAGCTACGACATTCTCAATTCCGCTTTGTGACATGGATATGACATCCATGTAACCCTCGACAAGAATGCACTTATTCTTTCTTACAATAGCTTGCTTCGCCTGATATAGACCATAAAGTTCGTTGCTCTTTACATATATGAGAGATTCGGGGGAATTGACATATTTCGCCACATTTTTGTCGGAACGCAAAGTTCTTCCTCCGAAAGCTACGACTTTACCCGAAACACTAAAAACCGGGTACATGACGCGCCCCTTGAAGCGATCGTAGATCTGACCGCTGTCATTTTTTATACATAGGCCCGATGTGACAAGGTATTTTTCATCATAACCTTTGGCCTTGGCTGCATTAAGCAGAGCATCCCTTTTATCGAGACTGTAACCCAGTCTGAACCGTTTTATTGCCGCATCACTGATACCTCTCTCCCTGAAATAGGCAAGACCAATGTCACGGCCATCCGGCTCATCGAGCAGATTATGTTCAAATTCTTCAAGGGCAAAGGTATTGACTGCAAACAGGCTCTCGCGCTCGGTGGCTGCCGCGCGTTCGGCATCAGTCATCTCATGCTCCTTGACCTCGATATTATATTTTTTTGCAAGATATTTTAATGCTTCCACATAGGACAGCTGCTCCAATTCCATGAGGAATCCGACAGCACTTCCACCCTTTCCACAACTGAAGCATTTACAAAGCCCTTTAGACTTAGATACAGAAAAAGAGGGTGTCCGCTCATTATGAAAGGGACACAATCCTATGTAATTGACGCCGCGCCGCTTTAGTTTCACGAAGTCGCTGACGACTTCAACGATATCGGCGGCATCCAATATCTTGTTTACTGTTTCCTGGTCAATTCTACCCATTGCAATTACAAAGTTATCGAATTTATTCTATAGCGGAAAGAATGAGGTGATGATTTTTTGAGGTATTTTTTGTAACTTTGGCATTCTATTTGCAAATATGAGGTCATAAGACATTTTTTATACACATGGATTTTCAGAAAAAAGACAACACCTCAACAGTCGCTATCGGAGAATTTAATATAAGCGAGCCGGATAAAAGAATTGTAATTGATACTGACGATGTTCCCGTCCTTCCGACTCGCAATCTTGTGCTTTTCCCCGGAATCACATTACCCATATCCTTAGGACGTGAAAATTCCCTTACGACTGCCCGGCTTGCCAACGAGCGTCATATACCGATCGCTATTCTATGCCAGAGAAATCCCGACACCGAACATCCGGTTATCCCAGCCAATTTCTTTGAATATGGTGTTACAGCCGACGTTCTAAAAGTCATAGATCTGCCTGACGGCACACATACAGCCATTGTACATGCCCGTGACAGATTTGAATTGCTTGGACCGGGCAAAGGCTCAGTTATGCCTGAAGCTGAAATCACGGCATCTGTTAAAATGCTCAAAGATAGTAATCCGCGAAGCACCGACAAGGAATTCCCCCAGATTGTTCAGAATATAAAGGAGATTACATTAGATATTTTGGAATCTACGTCGGGAGCTCCGGAAGACTTCATATTCAATCTGCGCAACTCTGAGGACTATGCTACAATAGTTAATCTAGTGGCGACCCAGCTCCCCGTAAAATCTGAATCCAAGATCAGGTTGCTTCGTCAGACTCGATTGAAGGAGCGTGCCCTTATGCTCCTGTCGGAACTTGCCGTATCGCGTGAATTTGCAAAGATACAGCAAAATATCATCGAACGCACTCAAGCTAACATTACCGAACAGCAGCGTACAAATTTTCTCCAGCATCAGATGGATACTATCCGTCAGGAGCTCAATGGCGGCGAGTTGGATGATGCCGACAAGCTCCAGCAACGTGCTGCCGAAGTTCTGTTCCCGCAAAGTGTACGTGAGACATTTGAAAGAGAACTCGAGAAATTGCGCAGACTGAACCCTCAGTCACCGGATTATTCGGTGCAGTACACCTATCTCGATACAATACTGTCACTTCCCTGGGGAAAATATGATACTGAAAACGATGACTTTAATGCAGCACGTGCAACTCTCGATAATGATCATTTCGGACTTGAAAAAGTCAAGGAGCGCATTCTTGAGCAGATAGCTGTCCTGATGAACTATCCGGAAGGTAAAGCGCCCATTCTCTGCCTTGTAGGCCCTCCGGGCGTAGGCAAGACCTCTTTGGGGCAATCAGTTGCCAAAGCGATGGGACGCAAGTATCAGCGTGTATCTCTCGGTGGACTGCACGATGAGGCGGAAGTCAGAGGGCACAGACGCACATATATCGGCGCAATGCCCGGCCGTATCATTGACGCCGTAAAGCGCGCAGGCAGCTCCAACCCTGTCATTCTCCTCGACGAGATAGATAAAATCGGAGCTGACTTTAAGGGCGACCCTGCTGCCGCCCTACTTGAAGTTCTTGACCCGGAACAGAATTGTCACTTCCACGACAATTATGTTGATATCGATTACGATCTGTCCAAAGTCCTCTTCATTGCTACTGCCAACACGCTGTCAACACTCGCTCAGCCACTTCTCGACCGTATGGAGGTCATAGATTTGTCAGGATATATTATTGAAGAAAAGGTTGAGATAGCTCGTCGCCATCTCCTGCCCAAACTTCTTAAAGAGCACAATCTGGACTCCGATGCAGTAACAATTGAACCAGAAGCCATTGCAGCTATTATTGAAAGTTACACTTCGGAAAGTGGCGTCCGCCAGCTTGAGAAATCTCTTGCCAAAATAATCCGCAAAATAATCCTTAGGAAAATGAGCGGCGAAACGGTGCCGTCATTGATTTCGACGAACGATATTGCCGGTTATCTTGGGACTCCGAAATATAAACGAGACCGTTATGAAGGCAATGATTATGCCGGTGTGGTCACAGGTCTGGCATGGACAGCTGTCGGTGGAGAGATTCTTTATATAGAGACATCTTTATCAGAAGGTAAAGGGGAAAAGCTTATGCTTACGGGCAATCTCGGCAATGTGATGAAAGAATCGGCGATGATAGCTCTCGAATATGTTAAGGCGCACGCAACTCAGTTTGGCATTGACACTGCCATTTTTGACAAGTATAATCTTCACATCCACGTTCCGGAGGGTGCGATCCCCAAAGACGGGCCATCAGCCGGCATCACTATGGTAACATCCATAGTCTCCGCCTTAAAACAATGTAAAGTCAAGGCGAGAATTGCCATGACAGGCGAAATCACTCTCCGAGGAAAGGTGCTTCCTGTAGGAGGTATCAAGGAAAAGATTCTCGCAGCCAAGCGAGCCGGAATATCCGAGATAATTCTATCGGAGGATAATCGTAAGGATGTCGAAGAAATAGAGTCACAATATCGTAAGGGACTGGAATTCTACTATGTAACGAGTATTCCCGAAGTAATCGAAAAAGCTATTACTGACGAAAAAGTCTCTTCACCACGCGATCTGTAACAAATGATTAGATATAAAAAAGGCTCCGACTTCGGAGCCTTTTTTATATCAGTATATTCTGCTTATTGTGCACCTTCTGTTTTCTCAGGTTCCGCACTTTCTTCTTCGACAGCCTTAAAAGTGTCTATACCGGCTGCCAGAAGCTGATTATACCAGCTCAGCAACTTCTTGATATCATTGGTATATACGCGTTCGTCGTCGAATTCGGGCAAAACCTCTGCAAAAAAAGCTCGGATATTTTCATCTTTTCCAAGTCCTTTCACATCGACAGGCTGTCCGTTCGTCTTGGCTTTTACAGCCTCAAGCACATCTGCTAAAGGCACATCATCATTGACGGTATAGATTGAGATATCGCCAAGCGAGATCACTTTATCATGTGCGTAAGCAGGGGTTCGCTTGCCGGTCGTCAGGCTTTCAACGATAAGCATATTCTTGCCGGGATTGACAAGTTTAAAAAGTCCGGGACGACCCGAAATAGAAAGTATTCCTTTTAACATAATTCTTTATATAGTTCTTTATCAGTTAAATTAACAATAATACGATATTTTTCATGCACAAAAATACGGAAAAACCGTCGCAGTCGCAACCATCAATTATAAATTTTCGCTAATTTTGCATTATTATGTGGCCATATGCTAAAAATCTTATCCAGCTGATTATCTCACCCGACCACGGATGGGAGGATATCGCTATATCCTCATCGCCACGCCGTGCATTCAAGCTGATGACGATTATGCTTATAGTAGCCGCGGTCTCTCCACTATGCCGTTTGCTGTACATTGACCACTCTTCAACGCTGTTGATTTGGCAGTCTACTGTTATTATATTCGCGGCATTCTGGGCTACTTTTTTTATAGGAGAATTTGCATTGGGAATGCTTTTGCCTCAGATCAGCGATATTGATAATCCCAAAGACAGAATACGGTCTTTTTGTGCTTATATTACCGGACTGCTATCACTTCAGACAATTTTAGAAAGCGTCATACCAATCCCGGTCGCTATTCTGCAGCTTTGGCCGATATATGTCGTCGTGATAATCTGGAGAGCGATGGCTTTTCTTCAGGTATCAGAGAGAGAGACGGGAAAATATTTCCTTATAACTATACCTGCGCTCATCCTTCCGTCTCAATTCATCCTCCGCTTTTTCTATTCCTCGTTCTCATGAAATTTAAAGAAGTCAACATAAAAAACCGGCGCGCTAATTTTGATTACGCCATTTCCGATACCTTTACCGCCGGTATTGTACTTACCGGTACGGAAATCAAGTCTATCCGACTCGGTAAGGCCAGCCTTGTCGATACATTCTGCTACGTTGACAATGGTGAAGTGTGGGTGAAAAATATGTATATAGCCGAATATTTTTACGGGACATACAATAATCACGCTGAACGGCGTGACCGAAAACTGCTACTAAACAAAAAGGAGATAGCACAACTTGAGAAAAACGGCAAGGAAGCAGGTTTTACTATCGTCCCGCTTCGCCTGTTCATCAATGACCGGGGACTTGCGAAGCTTGTTATCGGTATAGGCCGGGGCAAAAAGGAATATGATAAGCGCCAATCAATCAAAGAGCGCGATGACCGCCGGGCGATGGCTCGAATGTTCCAGAAATAGGTTTCAAAAAAAATACTAAATCAGCTTCCCGCCTACGGGAGAGTGTTGGTAATATCCTAAAAATTCGGTAACTTTGTAAGTTAGCTTCGGCTCGCTTAAAGTTTCCAATACAATGAGAAATTACCTGCTACTGATTTTTCTTATATCTGTTTCGTCCGTTAAGGCCAATTTGACCGTTAACGGTTCGGCATATCAACCTTGCGTGATAACTCCGGAATCATCTTCCGGATTAGAGGCCATATATGTCATATATGATACCGATGGCCTGACGCTCTCATACCACACACAGGGAAATGCATCGAATGTCAGATGGACACGTTTCAGTTCGTTAGGAGGTGCATATGGAGAGGATGTCAATGCCACGACATCCGGTAATGTATCCACAATAAATCTCACCGACAGCGACATGGGGTATATTGTTGAAGATAATGGACGCCAACACTGCTATTGGGTCGTAAATTATGCCGATCATTTCTGCCATATCAATTCGGCTACGGTCGATACAGAAGAAAGCGATTGCGCTATGACAGCAATCCGGATTGACGGTCAAGCTGATAAGATCACATATTACACCATTAATGGCATACCCCGGGAACTTTCACGAGACATCACTATAGAATACTATAATCTTCGATGGGATAGCGAAAGCAACACATATGCTCAGGAAGAAACAGTAACATCCATTTCTTCAATATCAGAATTAACGCGTGTCACGGCATCTCTATGCGAGACCGCATATATTATTACCGGTGACCGCTTCCTACGCTCATGGGATATGGCGGAAGAGATCGTGACTTCGACTGTTCAGCCCACAGCAGTAGAAGCGCATACCTCTGCCACACAGGCCGAGCGGAATAATGACAATGAGATCGCAGGGGCATCATCTGACCTTGGCGGCTCGGCTCCGGCTGAAGTGACATTTGAAGCTGTAACATCTGACGGAGGCATATTCAAAGAGTGGCAGATATCCCGATTTACCGACTTTGATATCATAGACTTAAGATATAATGAAGACTCATTTACATATACATTCCGCGAAAACGGTACGCAATATGTAAGATTCGTCACTGCCAATGCAGACGGAACGTGCGAATTTTATGGTGACACCTATCAGGTTGATATCGGAGAGTCGCAGCTACTATGTCCCAACGCGTTTTCTCCGGGAGCATCCGAAGGCGTTAATGACGAATGGAAAGTCAGCTATAAGTCAATCATCGAATTTCAATGCCACATTTTCAATCGGTGGGGAGTCGAACTCTTCTCCACAACAAATCCGGCTGTCGGCTGGGATGGTAAATATCACGGCAAGGTTGTGCCGTCCGGCGTTTACTTCTATGTAATCAAGGCACTTGGCTCCGACGGTCGTAAATATTCGCTTTCCGGTGATATCAACATTATAAATCACAACAAACGTAACGAAACTTCAAACGCCACAGAATGAACAAAATATATACATGTGCCCTTATCTTCGGGGCAATCTCTATATCAGCTTCATCAGCTCAGGAAACATTTGCTCCCCAAAGGAGTCACCCGAACTATGTCGTAGCCATAACGAACCCGCAGATTCCGAAAAGTCTTGAATTTGCCGGGCAACATATCGACTTCGACAGAGTAGATATGTATGAGCGTCTTGATCGTGAACTGACTGCAATGACATATACACATGGCAATACCCTGCTTCTGATTAAGCGTGCTAATAAATACTTCCCGGTAATCGCCCCGATTCTGAAGAAAAATGGAGTACCCGAGGATCTCCTATATCTCGCCTGCGTCGAAAGTATTTTAAATCCATGCGCCGTGTCCCCGGCCAAAGCGGCCGGTATGTGGCAATTTATGGCATCAACAGCCAAACAATATGGCCTCGAAGTCAATGAATGGGTTGACGAGCGATACGATATTGAAAAAGAGACAGAGGCGGCCTGCCGATATCTGAAAAAAGCCTATGCCGAATATGGAAATTGGGAAAGCGCTGCTGCAGCATATAATGGTGGACCGGCCAGAATAACCACAGAACTTGACGCACAGATGGCTGACACGTCTTTTGACCTTCAGCTTGTCGACGAAACGTCCAGATATGTATTCAGAATTCTGGCTACAAAAATGATAATGGAGAATCCCGGCTCTTATGGTTTTACTCTGACTGCCGACCAGCTATATCAGCCTTTGGAATACAAGACTGAGACGGTTTCGGGTCCCGTCAGCAGCTGGCCCCAGTGGGCTAAACAACGAGGTATCACCTACGCTCAGCTACGCGAGGCTAATCCGTGGATAAGATCCAAAACGCTTCCTAATAAAACCGGTAAATCCTATAAAGTAAAGGTGCCGACCCATGAGAGCCTATATCGCTCGACAGCACCTGTAACCGTCTATAACCAGGCTTGGATAAAGAAATGAAAAAGACATCTAATACTTCCTTGAAATCATACACACCGGCTGCCGAAGCCGCTTCCCCTACCCGCTCCGTTGAAACTCTATCAGTGACGGGGGCGCGTGTTCATAATCTCAAGAATATCGACGTGGATATTCCGCTTGGCAAACTAACCGTAATAACCGGACTGTCAGGCTCGGGCAAATCGTCGCTTGCCTTCGATACTATATATGCCGAGGGCCAGCGCCGATATATCGAGACATTCTCTTCATACGCACGCGGTATGCTGGGCGCGCTCGAGCGTCCTGATGTCGACAGTATAACCGGATTGAGCCCGGTTATCGCGATAGAGCAGAAAACTGTCAATAAAAATCCGCGCAGTACGATCGGTACAACGACTGAGATCTATGACTTTATGCGCCTGCTTTTTTCCCGTGTTGCCACCGCCAGAAGCTATATATCCGGCAAAGAGATGGTCAAATACACACGCGACAGCATCCTGCAACTTATTCAGGAGAAATATGACGGTCACAAGATTTATATCCTTACGACTCTTGTACGCAACCGCAAGGGACACTACAAAGAACTCTTCGAACAGATGACTAAGAAAGGTTATCTTAATGTACGTGTCGACGGAGAACTCAGAGAGATTGTTCCGGGGATGAAACTCGACCGCTATAAAAATCACACAGTCGAACTGGTCATCGACAAGTTAAAAGTCAACAGGAAAGACACCGAGCGTCTCGGCGATTCTGTCGACACGGCCTTGGCTCAGGGTGATAAACAGATGTCAATATATGATCTCGACAACAATACGCTCCAGCATTACAGTCTGTCGCTGATGGATCCGGAAAACGGTCTTTCCTACCGCGAGCCGGCTCCTCACAATTTCTCGTTCAATTCGCCTCAGGGTGCCTGTCCGTGCTGCAAGGGACTTGGCACTGTCAATATCATTGACCGCGCCAAGCTGATCCCCGATGAATCGCTGTCGATAGCCGATGGCGGTATCGTCCCTCTTGGTAAGCCAAAAAACAGCATGATATTCTGGCAGATCGCAGCAATATGCGAAAAGTATGGTTGTACGATGAAAACTCCCATCAATCAGATGCCGGAAGAAGCTCTCAATGACATCCTCAACGGGACAACCGAGCGACTGAATGTCAAGACTGAGACGATGAGCACTTCCAACTATTTTGCTCAATACGAGGGCATCATCAAATATATAGAACTGCAGCAGAGCGAAGATGCCGATTCAGGCTCTCAGAAATGGAGCAGCCAGTTCTTCTCAAGAACTATCTGCCCCGAGTGCCACGGCGACCGCCTTAACAAAGAAGCGTTGCACTTCTTCATCGATGGGAAAAATATCGCCGAATTGTGCCGCCTTGACATATCTGATCTATACGAATGGTCAAAAACAGTTGCTGACAAGTTATCGCCCACACAGGCTCTGATCGCGACAGAGATACTAAAGGAGATACGCACCCGTCTGCATTTTCTCGTCAACGTAGGACTCGACTACCTGTCACTGGCCCGTGCGACCGCGACCTTATCCGGTGGCGAAAGCCAGCGTATCCGTCTGGCCACACAGATCGGCTCTGACCTTGTCAACGTACTATACATTCTTGACGAACCGAGTATCGGTCTGCATCAGCGTGACAACAAGCGCCTTATACAGTCTCTGAAAGATCTTCGCGATGCGTCGAACACGGTTATTGTCGTCGAGCACGACGAAGAAATGATGACCGAAGCCGATTATATCGTTGACATAGGTCCCGGTGCCGGAAAGAATGGCGGCAATGTCGTGTTTCAGGGTACTCCCTCCCAGATGCTTCAGACTTCTACCCTGACATCCGACTATCTTAGCGGTAGGAATGAAATTGAAATTCCGGTAGCCAGACGCCCGGGCAACGGTAACTTCTTGACTCTGTCCGGAGCTACCGGTCACAATCTGAAAGACGTCACAGTCTCGATACCTCTGGGGACATTTACATGCGTAGCGGGTGTATCCGGCTCCGGAAAGTCGTCTCTGATAAACGGGACTCTTCAGCCTATCCTTTCCAATAAGTTTTATCGCTCACTGCAAGAGCCGCTTCCCTATAAGGAGATATCCGGACTGGAAAACATTGACAAAGTAGTTACAGTAGACCAATCACCGCTCGGGCGTACTCCCCGATCCAACCCGGCGACATATACAGGCGTATTTTCCGATATACGCAACCTCTTTGTAGGTCTTCCGGAAGCAAAGATCAGAGGATATAAGCCCGGACGCTTCTCCTTTAATGTCGCCGGTGGCCGTTGCGAAACCTGCAGTGGCAACGGCTACCGTACTATAGCCATGAACTTTCTTCCGGACGTGCTTATCCCGTGCGAGACCTGCGGTGGCAAACGCTATAATCGAGAAACTCTTGAAGTAAGATTCAAAGGCAAGTCGATTGCCGATATCCTTGATATGACCATCAACCAGGCCGTAGATTTTTTCGCCCATCAGCCTGTAATTCTGAAAAAAATCAAAGTGCTTCAAGATATCGGTCTCGGATATCTCAAGCTCGGACAGCCGTCATCGACCCTGTCAGGAGGCGAGAATCAGCGTGTCAAACTCGCCACCGAACTTGCAAAAAAAGACACGGGAAAGACCCTGTTCATACTTGATGAACCGACTACGGGACTTCATTTTGACGATATCAAGACTCTTCTGAATGTTCTGAACAGACTTGTTGACAAAGGAAATACCGTCCTCGTTATCGAGCACAACCTCGATGTCCTTAAATCGGCAGATTATATTATAGACATGGGTCCCGGAGGCGGTAAAAACGGTGGAGAAATCGTAGCACAGGGTACACCGGAAGAACTGACAGGCATTAAATCACCGACAGCTCCATATCTTGAAAATATTCTTTCAGCAAAAAAATGAAACGTCTGCAACTCCTGATAGTCTCATCAATAATCTCAATAGCAATGAGTGCTGCAACATACATTTACTCCGGCCCGAATACGTATTCCAACAAGATTACGTATTCGTGGGATGGCAAGCATCTATATCAGGGTCAGAATACATATTCTAATAAAATCCTGTACACATGGGACGGCAAGCATCTCTATCAGGGACCCTATGCATATTCCAACAAGATCCTGTACACATGGGACGGCAAGCATCTCTATCATGGATCTTATGCATATTCCAATAAGATCCTGTACACCTGGGATGGCAAACACCTGTATCAGGGACCTTATGCATATTCCAATAAGATCCTGTACACCTGGGATGGCAAACATCTATATCAGGGAGCCAACACCTACTCCAACAAAATCATTCTGACAGTCGAAGGTCTTTTCCCCGCTTTTCTATTTGCTGTGATACAATAGCGGATCCGTATTACTTTCTCCAGAATCCGGGAAGGAAAAGGACTAAAACCGTGAACACTTCAAGACGTCCTACAAGCATTAGAATTGAAAGCACCCACTTACCGGCATCCGGAACCAGCGCAAAGGAGTCTGCTGTCACTCCTGCGCCAAGACCGGTATTACCGACGCATGACAGCGATGCAAACAGCGAATCGCTGATAGGCATACCGAGAGTAACCAATATTATACCCCCGAGAAGTATCAGACCAAGATACAGCCATAGAAAGGCCATAACCTTCGCTACGATTTCCGGCGGCTGAACCCTGCAGTTAATTGAAACCGAATATATACGGTTAGGATAGATACACTTCCTTAACTCGTTATTACAATTCTTTACAAGGAAATTGACGCGGTCGATCTTCGCACCGCCGCTCGTACTTCCGGCACATCCTCCCACAAACATCATAATAAGCAGTATCGGGAAAACAAACGACCCCCATGACTGATAGTCCGTGACGGCATAACCGGTCGAAGTAATTGTCGAAATCACCTGGAATACCGGATCCACTATGACATTGGCGCTGAATTTAGGATGGCAATTGACTACATATCCGACAATCAGTACTACTGATATAATGCCGATGATCTTGACATAGGAGCGGAAAGTCTCGTCGCGCCATGAGGTCTTGACCTTACCGATAGAAGCACGATATATAAGCGCGAAATTGACACCGCCGAGAAACATGAATGCAAGAATGACGAGCTTTACATACCACGAATCCCATGCACCGATAGAATCATTGCGTGTGGAAAAGCCGCCTGTCGACATCGTGCTCAGAGCGTGACAGATAGAATCAAAGCAGTTCATCGGACCTGCGCAAAGCAACAGAGCAAGCACAAGCGTCAGTATCATGTAGATAAACCAAAGGCGCTTGGCCGTCTCGCTGACACGCGGGCGCAATTTGTCCTGAGTGATTCCCGTCAATTCGGCATTCATCATCTGCATTCCTCCTGACGAATTAAGCATCGGCAAAACTGCGAGTGTAAACAGTATTATACCCATACCTCCGATCCACTGCATCAGGCAGCGCCAGATATGCATTCCATGAGGAAGATTTTCTATATCTTCAAGAACCGAGCAACCGGTAGTGGTAAATCCGGACATAGTCTCGCAGAAAGCATCCGTAAAATTCATCGACAGAGACGACATCATCAGTGGAATCATACCGAAAAAGGTGAATACGATCCAGACCGATCCTGTAAGAAGGAAGCCTTCCCTCTTGCCAAGCTCACGCCTGCCGGGAGGTACGCACGTAAAAATAGCGACTGCTGCCAGAAGTGTTATTGCCGCTCCTACGGCAAATGCGAAGTAATCCGTCTCCTTGTAGATTAAGGAGACAACAAAGGGTATAAGCATGAAAATCGCCTCGATTATCAGCAGATAGCCGATGATTCTGACAAGAGAACGATAATTTATCAGTGATTTCTTACTGCTTAATCCCATCATGATTACTGACGTTATTTAGCTGAATAACTTCTCGATCTTATGTATATGGCCGGAAAGGCAGAAGACCTCTACCCTGTCGCCCGGCTGAAATACTGTATTACCGGTCACAATCATTCCGTGTCCGTCTCGAACAAGTCCGCCGAGCGTCATGTCGCGCGAGAGATTAAGGTCTTTGACCGGATGCTTCGTAATCTTAGAGCCTTCTTTGACCACGATCTCCGCAACTTCGGCATCAGGCAACGCAAGGAAACGGCTTGAATCGGCATCCGCGTCAAGCAATATCTGAAATATTTTACCAGAAGCAAGAAGTTTCTTATTTATGATGACTCCTATATTCAGATTTTCAGCCTGATATATCAACTGAACGTTTTCAACCTCCGCTACGGTTTTAGCCACACCGAACTCTTTTGCGGTAAGACAGGCGAGGATATTCGTCTCCGCGCTCCCTGTCAAGGCAAGGAACGCATCGCAATCCTGAATTCCTTCATCGGATAAAAGATCCGTATCACGTCCATCGCCATGAATGATCTCACAATCGGGACACAGCTCCGGTAACTTCCGGCAACGGTCAATATCTCTTTCAATAATCTTGATCTCCCATTCCTTAGGTGCAAGCGCAGCAAAGCGAGCCGCAATCCGGCTACCCCCTAATATCATTATCCGGCTAATATTAATCTGCTCTTTACCGCACATGACCCTGAGTTCCTCAATATGATCAGGCGTAGTTGTGATATATACGATATCGTTAGGATGAATAATATCGTCACCGCGGGGAATGATGGTCTGATGGCCACGGCGTATCGCCGATACATGGAGAGTATGCTTTTGACTGGTAAGCTCCTTCATCGACTTGCCGACAATCTCGGCATGATCGCGAACCTTTACCCCTACAAGTATTATCTCACCGTTACCCAACTCAAACCAGTGGCGTGCCCATCCGCGCTTAAGAGCGGTAACGATCTCCTGGGCTGCAAGATATTCCGGATAGATTACGTTCTTCACGCCCATCCCGGCAAAATACTCCTTATATTCGGGCTGCATGAGCTCAAAATTGTCAATTCGCGCCACAGCTCTGCGCGCTCCAAGGTAGCTGGCGATACTGCAGGCCGTAATGTTCCGGTCCTCATAGGGGGTAACTGCTATGAACAAATCCGACTGACGCACCCCGACATCCTTAAGTACCTGAAAAGAAGTCGGACTGCCCTGCACGGTCATTAGATTATAATTGGCATCAAGTACAGCCAGTTTAGACATATCTTCATCTACGACTATGATGTCCTGCTCCTCACGTGAGAGTAGTTTTGCCAAGTGCGAACCTACCTCACCTGCTCCTGCGATAATAATTTTCATAATGGAGTCAATTTTTATTCAACATCTTAATCGTCTTATAAATAGATTCCGAGTCAAGATGACACAACTCATACAACTCCGAGACCTTGCCATGCGACACAAAATTATCTTCAATCCCCATGGAGACCAATCGGTTGTCATAGCCATTCTCTTTCAGCCATTCCGCAACAGCCGAGCCTAAACCTCCTATGCGGGAGGCATCCTCGACTGTAATTACGGACATTCCGGACTCTGCGACAGTTTTTAGAATTTCCTCATCGACAGGCTTGACAAATATCATGTCATAATGTGCTACAGAGATACCGTCGGCTTTAGCTTTCGCTATAGCAGCCGCTACACGGTCTGCTATCGGACCGACCGACAGCACTGCTACATCAGTACCAGCAGAAAGCTGTTCTCCCCGGCCGATCTCAAGGCACTTGAACGGCTCGCCGGACGGATCCGCGTCTGACGCACCGCGCGGATAGCGGATAGCAAACGGACCTTTTGCATTCTTGAGCGACGTATACATGAGATTCCGAAGTGTAGATGCATTGCGGGGAGCAGATATCACCATTCCCGGTATGGGGCGTAAATACGCTATATCGAAAAGTCCATGATGAGTCACTCCATCCTCGCCTACCAGACCGGCGCGATCTATACACAATGTGACCGGAAGATGCTGGATGGACGTATCGTTGATTATATTATCGTAAGCGCGCTGTAGGAAAGATGAGTAGATAGCTACAAACGGACGCAGACCATCTGTAGCCATACCGCCCGCGAAAGTCACAGCGTGACCTTCGCTGATTCCAACATCGAATACCCTTTCCGGCATTTTTGACTGAAGGATATTCATAGACGTTCCTGACGACATCGCGGCAGTCACGCCCACGACTCTCTTGTCCATTTCCGCAAGCTGAAGAAGCGTCTGCCCGAAAACTTCCTGAAATTTCGGAGCTGAACTTTTTCCGGAAATGACCTCGCCGGTCTCAGGCACGAATCGGCCGGGAGCATGCCAGGCCTGCGGATTCAGCTCTGCCGGCTCATACCCTTTACCTTTTACTGTCTTAAGATGGAGGATGCGTGGTCCCTGCATATCCTTGATATCCTTAAGGACACGCACGAGCCGGCGGATATCATGACCGTCGATCGGCCCGAAATAACGGATATTCAGACCCTCGAAGATATTTTGCTGACGGCCGATCAGTGACTTGATACTGTTGTTGAAGCGCATGATCGGTCCGCGCTGGCGTTCACTGACGAGATGCAGTTTCTTCAGGAATTTATATGTCTTGTATCTGAAGTTATTATAGGCTTTGGATGTTGTGATATGTGCGAGATAACTATGCAATGATCCGACATTACGGTCAATCGACATATCGTTATCATTCAGAATGATGAGTATATTGCTGTTGGTATTGGCTGCGTTGTTGAGTCCCTCGAATGCAAGTCCTCCACTGATAGAAGCATCACCGATCACGGCAACAACATGACGCGCCGGCTCTTCATCATTAAGCGAAGTGGCCACCGCCATACCTAAAGCTGCCGAAATGGAGTTGGAAGCGTGTCCGGCCGAGAATGTATCATAAGGACTCTCGGCGGGATTAGGGAATCCGCTTATTCCGCCAAGCTTGCGATTGGTCGAAAACTTTTCACGTCGGCCAGTAAGGAGTTTATGTGCATATGCCTGATGGCCTACGTCCCATACAATGCGGTCATACGGCGTATTGAAAACATAATGCAGGGCAACCGTCAGTTCGATTGCGCCCATGCTCGAAGCGAAGTGACCCGGATTCTGAGAAACATTTGTGATCAAAAAATCCCGCAGATCCTGACAGACCTTCGGCAGCTGATCAACAGATAGGCGCTTAAGATCGTCAGGAGTATCAATATTTTCAAGCAGAGAATATGTCGTAACGTTATGTTTATCGGTTTCCACCTTGATTTTTAATATGCTTTTTGTAGAGAGGGACAAAAATAATAATGGCCGACGCTACGATTGGGAATAATGAACGAAGCGTAATCGGAGTCTGTGTCTGATGATATTTATTCAGAAGCCAGCCCACAAAAAAGAGCCAGAGCAAAAATATAGCCACAAACGAGAATATTACTGATTTGCTTTTGTTCATGCGATAGTAGTTTAGGCAAAGTTACATATTAAAATCGAATATACCAAGCTTCCCAAGATGTCCGCTACCAAAAGAACCATCAAAATACTCTGCATGAAAAAAAGCGGTTGCAATGATACAGTCATTGCAACCGCTTATGGTCAGATAGCTATCGCTATAGGATTAGTTCTGGAGTTTGAAGTTGACGGGAAGTGTAAACCATACGCTAACAGGCTGGCCATTCATACGGCCGGGGATAAAGTTAGGCAAGCTCTTGGCTACACGTACAGCTTCTTTGTCAAGGTCGGGGTCCTTGGAGCGTACAACAACCACATCGCCGACAGAACCATCGGGTTTAACGACGAACTTGATTACCACACGACCCTGAATGCCATTTTCAGCAGCGAGCGTCGGGTAAACGATGTGCTTGTTGATATACTTCATAAGCTCGGCATCGCCACCGGGGAACTGGGGCATCTGTTCTACAGCCTCGAAGACCTTATTCTCAACAACAGGAGTCTTTTCTTCAACTACAACTTCTTCACGATATTCACGGACGAGGTTAATGTCGTCGGTACCTTTATCGAAGTCAACTGCACCGACGGCAGTAGTTGTCTCAAGAATTTCTTCCTGTGTCTTTACTTCTTCCTGAACCTCGTCGTCAGCCTTAATCGTGATCTCAGTCTGCATGATAGTATTGAGGACTTCTTCGGGAAGAACTTCTTCTACCTCCGGGGGAATGTAAGCTTCCTCTTCGGGCTCTTCGATATCTTCCTCTTCGGGTTCATCAACAGTATCAAGAATTTCCTGATCGATCTGGGCAATTATAAGCTGTGCTGCTTCTTTTGCTTCAGCGGCTTTCTTGGCACGATGAGCGCTAATACCCCATGCACCAAGAAGAATAACAGCGAGTGCTAACAAGACATATAATACAGCACGATTGTGACGGCCGTCAGACTTACGACGCATCTCATATGCACCATATTCCTTATTTTTGCCTTCAAAGACTATATCAATCCATTGATTTGATGAAAGATCTACATCTTTTGCCATAATTCTTTTCGAGATTAAGTGTTAAACAATATAGATTATCATCTCAGAGGTTGACCATATTCAGGATTCTTGACAAGGAAGTCATTGAGGAGCAATGAGTCCATACCGCCGAAGTTTTCAAGCTGATAGCGAGAAATAGCATTGATCTGCATTTCGTCGAGAGTAGTGATTACGCTTTCCCAAGATGCATCGGGAGTAGCTTTGATAATCACGACGGGACGAGAGATTGTAGAGTCTTTACTGATTTCACGTACACGGGCTGTGTACTCTTCGTCGGTCATCTGACTGCCGGGACGAAGTTTCTCTTTTTTCAGTTCATCGATACGGGAGAGAACTTCGCTGTTGCGGTCATGGAGGACTTTGCGGATACCTTGCTGAATTCCATGGTCGTTGCTCAGGAACTTTTCAGCCTTAACTACACCTTGTGCCTTGGACTCGCTTGTAGGCGTACCTATCCGACCTGTTGCCTCATCTACCTCGACATATGGCATACCGAAATAATAGAATACGGTATTGTCAACGACATTGTGGTCATCGTCATACTGTGTCGTCAGATAGATGGTAACAGCTTCCGAGTCTTTAGCCTCATTCGTCTTCTCAAGATTTTCCTTCTTCTCGTTGGAGGGAAGCGAAATATTGAGAGTCTGTGACTTAATCATGGTAGTACACAGCATGAAGAACGAGATGAGCAACATGTTCATGTCAACCATCGGAGTGAAGTCGACATGGATGTCCATCTTTTTCTGGGCACCTTTTTTCTTTTTGCCGGTTTCTTTTTGTTGTATCTCTGCCATAATTATTCAGTTTCAAGGTTCTTCAGTGAAGTCATAACACTGAATCGGTTCATGTGAATGGTCTGAAGATTGTCAAGCACATCGTGTACCGTTTCGTAAGCCGAGTTGTGGTCAGCTTTGACTGCGATACCCTTACCGGACTTCATTGCCTTTGTAAGCATATCCGAGCCAGCGTTGTGGTAGGCGCGCATCCAGATCTGGAATTCGTTAGTCTCCTTCGGGCCTTCCTGGTCAGTATAGCTGATAGGGGTCAAAGGAATACCGACTTCTGTCTCCTTGACATCGGCAAGGGGACCCTGGCCGACATTCTTACCGGACAACCAGTCATCACGGTCGCCGGAATTTTTAGCGAAGAAATCAGGAATTCGCTCGATAGGGACACCAAACATGTTCATTTTTGCAAACTCTTCGATCATAGGCTCCGTGAGCTGTACACGCTTGCCTGTCTTAGCATTGAAGTCGCTGACAGCGAGCTGAAGTGCTACGCGGCGGAGTGTGTCGGTCGACCAGAATACACCGTCGTCGCCGGCTGCGATGCTACCGGTAGCTCCCACGAATACATTTCCTTTGGGAGATACGAGTACATTCACAACATCGGTGTCAGGCACCTTGATCTCGGACACCGATGCCGGTGTCACGACGGTGACGGGCTCCTTCTGGAGGAATGTGGAGGTCAACATGAAGAAAGTAAGCAAAAGAACGGTCACGTCGGACATCGCGGTCATGTCGATGCGCGTGCTCTTACGTTTCATTTTTACTTTTCCCATATTTTACCGTTTTATTATATTAATAGATGTGGAAAATAAGGGATTAGTGAGTAGTTGCAAATGTCTGTACGATAGAGAAACCGATTTCGTCGATAGCATATGTCATGGTATCGATCTTATTGGTGTAATAGTTGTAAGAGATTACAGCGAATGCAGCGGTTGCGATACCGAAGGCGGTGTTGATAAGAGCCTCAGAAATACCTGCAGAAAGCTGGGTCGAGTCAGGAGCGCCTGATGCAGACAGAGCCTGGAATGATTTGATCATACCGATCACAGTACCGAGAAGACCTACGAGAGTACCGAGAGTGGTCAGGGTAGCAACGATGGGGAGGTTCTGCTGGAGAGAAGGCATCTCAAGAGCGGTAGCTTCTTCAACAGCCTTGGAAAGAGTAGCGACTTTCTGCTCCTTGGTGAGCTCGGTATTCTGATCCATTTCCTGATATTTCTTCAGGGCTTCAGCTACGACAGCTGCTACAGAACCGCGCTGCTTCTTGCAGAGAGCGAGAGCGCCTTCGATGTCATTCTTAACGAGGCAAAGCTTAACGCCGGCAACGAATTTGGTGATGTTGCCTTTACCCTTGGCTCCGCGGAGTGCGATGTAACGTTCAACAGAGAGAACGATAACAACGAGGAAGAGTGTCTGAAGGATAGGCACGATAAAACCACCCATATAAACAGTACCAACGAGGTCTTTAGGATGAGCTCCGGTGATGTTTACCTGGTCAGGGTTTGCCACCATTTCGTCGGCAGAGTGCTTGGGGGCAAATGCCATAGAAGAGAAGTTGGGAGCGGGAACAATTTTCTCGATTGATCCGTCAGAAGCATACACTGTGTCCTGAGGAATGTTGTCACCCTGGAGTTCGAAGTGTTTGGGATGACCGAACACGAAGAGGAACAGGCAGATTGCCACTACAAAGCAGGCAAGGATTACGAAAAATGCGTTCTTAATACCACGAACGTTCTTTTTTTGTTTAGCCGGTTTAGCGGCTACGGCAGGCTTTTTAGCTTCCATACAAATAATTTTACTTTAAAGTGATATAAATGATGATTGTTAAGTTGTGAATTCTAACGGATTGATTGTCGTCTTGATTTAAGGATTGGTAAATAATCGTCTCATAAACGCTTCGAAAATACCGGATGCAGATGCTCAAATATATACGCAAGCGTTTCGCAAAAGTACCATTATATTTTTTGCCGTCAAAATTTTCGTCGTATTTTTTTTGAAGTTTGCGTCTTAAAATACATCAGAAGCGACAAAATCCTTATTTTTTGTTAAAGATGTTAATCATAACTAAAGTTTCTTATAAATTTGTACGTTTTTAAAGTAATCAAGCCATGAGTATCACACTGCACATCAAAAAAGGTCTTGATCTGAATATTGCCGGCGCCCCGGAAGGAGATCCGACAAACGCAACCTACATAAAACCGACATCCATAGCATTGACCCCCGACGACTTCCCGGGGCTTACGCTCAAGCCCGTTGTCAAAGAGGGGGATTCGGTCAAGGGTGGTCAGGCCGTTCTTGCAGACAAAAAACATCCCGAAATAACCCTGACATCGCCTGTGAACGGCATAATTAAAGCAATTGTCAGAGGTGAACGCAGGAAATTGCTGCGCATTGAAATCACTCCCGCCGACTCCGATTCGTCTGCCAGTCTTTCTACCGTGTCAATAGAAAGTGCCGAAAGTATAAAATCGCTTCTGATGTCATCCGGATTGTGGGCTATGATCCGACAGCGCCCCTACGACATCGTGGCCGATCCGGCCACAGCTCCGCGGGATATTTATGTCACGGCACTGGATACGGCTCCTCTCGCCGGCAATTTCGACAAGATATTTGCCGCCAATGCTGAGTTGCTCGAAGCAGGTGTAGCCGCTCTGGTCAAGCTAACAGAAGGCAAAGTCTACGTCGCGCGCAGGCAAGGTTCCGCCATTCCTGATATCAAGGGTGCCGAGATGGTCAACGTCGGCGGTCCCCACCCCAGCGGCAATGCGGGTGTCATAATAGCCAACACGCATCCTATAAATAAAGGAGAGACGGTGTGGACCATGGACGGCTTCACCCTAATGCGCATCGGCCGGCTGATGAAAGACGGAACTGCCAATTATGACGCATACATAGCGCTGACAGGCAGCGAAGTTGCCTCACCCGGCTATATCCGTACCGTCATCGGAGCTGACATCAAATCTCTCACTGCCGGACGCATCTCCGAGACAGATGAACACAAACGCTTCATCAGCGGCAACGTGTTCACCGGCGAGAATGTCGGCGCTGACGGGTATCTGCGGAGTCCCTACCGCCAGATCACAGTGATACCTGAAGGAGATGATGTCACTGAATTCATGGGATGGGCCTCGGTTTCTCCCAAAAAGATGAGTGTAAGCCGCTCTTTCCCGGGACACTTCCTGCACAAAATTTTCCGTCCGGACGCACGCCTGCTCGGCGGCCGCCGCGCCATGATCATGTCGGGAGAATATGACAAGGTAGTACCGATGGACATCATGACCGAATATCTCGTCAAAGCGATCGTTTCGCGCAACATTGAGCAGATGGAAGCTTTGGGTATCTACGAGATAGCACCCGAAGATGTGGCAGTAGCAGAATATGTATGCACATCCAAGATGCCACTCCAGTCAATTATTCGCGAAGGCCTCGACTATCTGAGAAAGGAATTAGAATAATAGCTCCGATAAATCCTAATATTTTGAAAATTCTAAAGAAAACATTCGACAGGATGCGTCCACACTTCGAAGAGGGAGGACGCTTCCACTCGTTCAAATCGGTCTACGACGGATTTGACACATTCTTGTTTACCCCTACGACTACCTCCACATCAGGCACACATATCCACGACGCTATCGACTCAAAACGCACGATGATAATAGTAGTCCTGGCTTTGATGCCCTGTCTGCTTTTCGGTATGTACAATGTGGGCTATCAGAACCATCTTGCCTGCGGCATGACTACATTCCCGTTCTGGCATCTGTTCTTCTATGGATTTCTGGCCGTACTTCCTAAAATCATTGTCAGCTACGTGGTCGGACTGGGAATTGAATTCGTTGTCGCTCAATGGCGTAAGGAGGAGATTCAGGAGGGATTTCTCGTCACAGGTATCCTGATCCCGATGATATGCCCGATCGAGACGCCGCTGTGGATGATAGCTGTAGCGACCGCATTCTCCGTCATCTTCGTCAAGGAGGTATTCGGCGGCACAGGCTTCAATATATTTAATGTGGCGCTTGTGACACGCGCATTCCTCTTCTTCGCCTATCCCGCCTCCATGAGCGGCGACCAGGTCTTTGTTGCTCATGACTCCATCTGGGGGCTGGGAGGTAATGTCGCTGACACATTCTCGGGTGCGACTCCACTCGGAGAGGTCGCTACCATGGCCGGAAGCGATGCCTCGATGCACCTGACAGCCATAAACGGCGCCGAACTCAGCAACTGGGATCTGTTCTTCGGTCTGATACCCGGCTCTGTCGGTGAGACCTCTACCCTATGCATCCTCATAGGTGCCGCCATTCTGCTTCTGGCCGGAATAGCGAGCTGGCGCATCGTCCTGTCTGTCTTCGCCGGTGGTGCAGTGATGTCGCTTGTAGCACATCTGACCGCCACACCGACCTATCCCGCATCCTTCCTTTCGGTCGAGCAGCAACTCTGCCTTGGCGGATTCGCTTTCGCTGCGGTTTTCATGGCTACCGACCCGGTGACGGCCGCCCGTACAAATACAGGCAAATATATCTACGGATTCCTTGTGGGAGTCATCGCTATCCTGATTCGTACCTACAATAACGGCTATCCCGAAGGCGCTATGCTCGCAGTGCTTCTGATGAACGCGTTCGCACCTCTGATAGACTACTGCGTCGTACAATGCAACATACGCCGACGCATGAAACGCGCAAAAGTTAATGCTTAAAGTATTGAGGACATGAATAAGCAATCGAATACATACACATTATTATATATAATAGGCATTGTGGTGGTAGTCGGGACTGCGCTTGCCATCGTCTCAACCACCCTTAAGTCTCTTCAGGAAAAGAATGCTGACGCCGACAAGATGAAACAGATACTTCTGAGTGTCAATCAGCAGCCTGAGAATATTGACAGCCTGACCGCCATATTCAACCGCTGCGTGGAAGG
This sequence comes from uncultured Bacteroidales bacterium, assembly GCA_947173955.1. Lineage (GTDB taxonomy): Bacteria > Bacteroidota > Bacteroidia > Bacteroidales > Muribaculaceae > JAAVFS01. The sequence continues at coordinate 55,572 of CAMWHE010000009.1, forward strand.
CATCACGATAAACGCTGAAGGTCAGACAGTAGCCGGAAAGAAAGCTTTCGATATCAATGTGGCCAATGAAAGCAAGAAGCCTGCCGACGAGCGCCTTCTGCCCCTCTACATCTTCAGAGACAATGAAATCGGCACAAAATATATCATTCCGATGAATGGCAACGGATTGTGGGGTCCGATATGGGGCTATATTTCCCTCAATGAAGATGGGACCACCGTCTACGGCGCCTACTTCTCCCATCAGGGCGAGACTCCGGGACTTGGTGCGGAAATCGAAAAGCCGTTTTTCCGCGACAGATTCAAAGGGAAAACCCTCTTTAAGGACGGAAAATTCCTGCCGATAGAGATAGTCAAGGCCGGACAGCATCCTCTCGGCGATGCCGACTATGTCGACGGTATATCAGGGGGTACTATCACGAGCAAAGGTGTCGGCGCAATGATCGACAATTGTCTCGTACCCTATCGCCAATTTCTTGAAACATTAAAAAAATAGCAGGTCATGGCTGAAAAAACTTCATATAAGAGTATAATCCTCAATCCGCTGTCGCAGAATAATCCGGTAGTGGTGCAGATACTCGGTATTTGCTCTGTATTGGCTGTTACAGCCAAACTCGAACCGGCTATTGTAATGGGACTCTCCGTAATAGCCGTGCTCGCATTCTCTAACGTAATCATATCGCTGATACGCAACACTATTCCGACCAATATCCGAATTATCGTGCAGCTCGTTGTCGTAGCAGGCCTCGTTGTAATCGTAAATCAGCTGCTTCAGGCCTACGCTTACAATGTCAGCAAGCAGCTTTCGGTCTTTATCGGACTGATTATCACCAACTGTATCCTCATGGGACGCCTTGAGGCGTTTGCGATGAGCAATCGTCCGTGGCCGTCATTCCTTGATGGAGTTGGCAACGGACTGGGTTATACGATAATCCTTATTATAGTCGGATTCGTGCGCGAACTCTTCGGCAGCGGCACACTGCTCGGACATCAGGTGATACCACAGTGGTGCTATGACCACGGCTATCAGAATAACGGCCTGATGATCCTCCCCCCGATGGCACTCATCGTCGTGGCTTGCATCATCTGGATTCAAAGGAGCTTCAATAAGGATCTACAAGACAAGTAATCACTATGGACAATCTGAATATATTCATACGGTCGATATTTGTCGACAACATGATTTTCGCTTACTTCCTGGGAATGTGCTCATTCCTTGCTGTAAGCAAGAATGTGAAGACAGCGCTGGGATTAGGTGTGGCGGTCACGTTTATGCTCCTGATTACCCTGCCGATCAACTATCTGCTCGAGCAGTATGTACTACGCCCCGGAGCTCTGGCATGGCTTGGCGCTCAGTATGCCGATGTGGATCTGAGCTTCCTGTCGCTTATTATGTTTATCGCTGTCATAGCGTCGATGACACAGCTTGTCGAGATGGCGGTCGAGAAATATTCGCCTGCACTCTACTCGTCACTCGGCATCTTCCTGCCGCTGATTGCAGTCAACTGTGCGATTCTCGGCGGCTCCCTGTTCATGCAGCAGCGCGACTTCGGCAGTGTCTGGACGGCTGTGAGTGCCGGTGCCGGCTGGGGTATAGGATGGCTTCTCGCCATAGTAGCCATCGCCGCGATCCGCGAGCGGGTCAATTCATACTCCAATGTGCCGAAACCGCTCCGCGGAGTCGGAATCACATTCATAATCACCGCTCTGATGGGCATAGCATTTATGAGTTTCTTAGGTATAAAGCTTTAAACCATGATATTAGTAGAACAAACGAGCCTTCTCGGGCCGACACTTATCTCCGGAGTCGGAATATTTCTGGGCATAACCTTGCTTTTAGTAGTCCTGCTGCTTGTAGCCAAGAAGTTCATGGTAAAAAGCGGCGATGTGACTGTGACGATCAATAACGAGACCGATGTACACGTACCGGCCGGCGGCACACTGCTGTCAACGATGGCCGGCGCTGACATCTTCCTGCCGTCAGCCTGCGGCGGCAAAGGCAGCTGTGGACAGTGCCGTGTGCAGGTTCACTCCGGCGCCGGCGACATTCTTCCTACCGAGCAGGTGCATTTCACACGCAAACAGATCAAGGAAGACTGGCGCCTCGCCTGCCAGGTCAAGGTCAAGGACGATATGAAAATCTCCGTACCAGCTTCAGTGCTTAACGTCAAGGAGTGGGAATGCGAGGTTATCTCCAACAGTAATGTCGCCACCTTCATCAAGGAATTCATCGTAGCGCTCCCTGCCGGCGAACACATGGACTTCATCCCCGGCTCATATGCACAGATCAAGATACCGGTATTCGAGATGAGCTACGACAAGGATATCGACAAAGCCCTCATAGGCGAAGAGTATCTCCCCTCATGGGAAAAGTTCGGACTGTTCACCCTCAAATGCAAGAATACCGAGCCGACAGTCCGCGCCTACTCCATGGCCAACTATCCTGCCGAGGGTGACAGAATAATGCTCACAGTCAGAATTGCCACACCTCCGTTCAAGCCGAAACCTCAGACAGGCTTCATGGATGTCATGCCAGGCATAGCCTCAAGCTATATCTTCTCGCTTAAGCCGGGCGACAAGGTGCTCATGAGCGGCCCTTACGGCGACTTCCACCCCATCTTCGATTCCAAAGCCGAAATGATGTGGATAGGCGGCGGAGCCGGCATGGCTCCCCTGCGCGCCCAGATCATGCACATGACCAAGACGCTCAAGACTACCGACCGCGTGATGAACTATTTCTACGGAGCCCGCGCGCTCAACGAGGTGTTCTATCTCGACGACTTCCTGCAGCTTGAAAAGGAATTCCCCAACTTCAAATTCCATCTCGCTCTTGATCGCCCGGATCCTGCCGCCGATGCTGCGGGCGTCAAATACACTCCCGGATTCGTGCATCAGGTCATCTATGACACATATCTGAAGAATCACGAATCGCCCGAGGATATCGAATACTATATGTGCGGTCCCGGCCCGATGAGCGCCGCTGTCAACAATATGCTCGACTCGCTCGGCGTAGCTCCCGAAAGCATCCACTACGACAACTTCGGAGGATAAACCGTCAGATTAATCTTACCGCTATAATAGGAAATGTGTCAAAGTTTTTTTAACTTTGACACGTTTTTTATTAGGGCGCCGTGCTTTTATGGCCGGTCACCGGAGAGTAGAGAGAAAACTTCAGTAAATTATATCATACATTATTTCTTATTATAACCAATCCATTATGCGAAAATTCGCCACTTCAATTCTTGCGGCGGCTTCTGTGGCTCTCATAGCCTCAAGCTGCGGTTCAAAAAAAAGTAATCCGGAAGCAACTGAGTCTGACACGAAACCGGCTCTCATGTGGGTTGATGCCGAGGCCAACTACGCCCGCTTCAACCACCCAGACACCATCGACAAGTATGTCGACATGGTAGCCGATCTCGGATTCACCCATCTGGCTGTCGACGCACGCCCTATCACAGGCGAACTGATGTATGACAGCGAGCTCGCTCCCCGTTTCAAAGGTATCAAAAATGACATCGAGCCCCTCCCCGATTTCGACTATCTCGACTACTTCGTGAAGAAAGCCCACGAAAGAGGCATGAAGGTGCTGTTCTCCCTTAATGTGTTCTGCGCCGGCCACAATTACTTTGATCGCGGACTCGTCTACACTGACCATCCCGAGTGGGCATCGATTGTGCAGGATCCCGTCAGAGGACTCGTTCCCATCACCGAGCAGAAAGAAAAATACGGAGCGATGATCAATCCCATCAACCCTGAATATCAGGCATACATTATCGACGTGATGAAGGAGATGATCACAAAATATCCCGAAGTCGACGGACTCATCCTCGACCGCGGTCGATATGACGGCATCGCTGCCGATTTCTCCGATCTTTCACGCACTGAATTTGAGAAATTTATCGGCAAACCCGTCGAGAATTTCCCGGCCGATATCCTTGAGATCGTTCGCACGGAAAGCGGCCGCGACAGCATAATCCATGGCCCGCTCTTCAACGACTGGATCTATTGGCGCTCCAAAAACATCACCGACTTCTTCGCCAAAGCACGCAAAGAGCTCAAAGAAGTCAATCCCAACACCATCTTCTCCACCTATTCCGGTGCATGGTATCCTTCTTACTATGAAGTAGGTGTCAACTTCGCTTCAAACGAATTTGATCCCTCGAAAGATTTCTCATGGGCTCGCGAAGACTATAAGGAGACAGGATATGCCGAACTCATTGACCTCTACATTACCGGCAATTACTACACCGACATCACTATCGAGGACTTTGAAAAGAATCCCGACCCGATCTGGAACGAGACCGACTTCGAAGGCCACTCCGGCGACTGGTATTGCGTGGAAGGCTCCTGCAAGCACCTCCGTGAGATCCTCGGGCCGAACAAATTCCTTGGCGGCGTGCTTGTCGATCAGCTCTACGGCAACCCCGAACGTCTGTCCGAGTCAATGGCAATGAACACCAAGGAAAGCGACGGCCTGATGATCTTCGACATCGTCCACGTGATCAACGCCAACCTCTGGGATGAGCTTAAGAAAGGCATGGAGCTTAGCGGCTTCATCGCCCCGGCCCCCGAAACAGCCGAAACTGCGCAGGAAACAGCCGAATAATCAGAACTAAACACCATATATTCAAAAGGTCGACTTCCCCAAGCCGACCTTTTTTTAAATGTTCACCAGTAATATATGTCTATTTTAACGGCAGATATTCAATAACCCTTTGAGATTCTGTTCATCTCTGCCTGTATCTCACTTTCCGAAAAGAAATCCCGATATATGGCAATATAAAAGTCTCTTTGTTTTATTATTGTTAATTGTCCCTTTTCTTTTTTAGTTATTATATTACCCTCATAACGAAAAGTGTCAAATGATGAATGATTGGAGTAGTGTGCATAACATCCCCAAACATGCCAACAACCTTCATTGGTCTTATATTTGAATGAAATCCACTTTCCTTCCACATGAGCTTCTTTTACTGGCGTAGGCTGCATATTTGAAGATAAGTAGAACCCCTCGGGAAAATATCTACACCACCTGTCTAAAAAATTAAAGTCTGCTATTTTATAACCTTGGGGTATATTATAATCAAATTTTACTTCATTCTCTGAATTTATATAACAACGCAATGGAATTGCTCTATTGATCAGGATAAACTGATTGTTAATATTGATTCCTTCGGCTGGCATAAGGTTGTTTATGGCCTGATTTCTAAGCTGGGCTCGTCGGTTGTTCTCTTCGGCTCTTATGCGATTGATTCTTTCCTGCTCCTCGGCTTCTTTTCTTTGCCTCTCAGCGCGTTCCTTTTCTGCGATTTTTCGCTGCGGTTCAAGTATCAGTCCGTCCGCCACATCGCTCGCGAGTTTGGACAGCGCCTGCATATTGTTTGCTTCACCCGAAGCCTCATAAGATGATTCAATTGCGCCGGTCTGCACGTCTATAAGTCTTGAAGAAACAAAAAACTCTCCAAACAACTCTGCGGCATCAATAACTGCTACATATTGCGCGCCATACTTATTACCTAACCTTTTTATCTGCTCATTGCTTACTTCTCCCGATAGCTGATAATCATGTTCTGATTGAATTTCGGCAAGAAAGTCCGCCGTACGCTCTACGGCTTTAAAACCTTCAGCTTTTGTGATAAAAGATACCATCTTGGAGCCTAATACTTTCTTAACGGCATCGTCCTGATCGCCCGTCACATACACCGCAACCTGTTTCTGAGCATTCGCAAAAGCCGCACCGCTCAACATTAATATTACAAGAAATATTCTAATAATCTTATTCATGTTAAAATTTATTTAGATCCTTTGTTTATAAGACGATAGGCCACATTGTTAGACATATTCTTCAGAGTCTTGTTGTCGGCCGACTCCCGATCCTGTGTGACAGCCTTTTCTACCTTGCCGGTCTCAATATTTATAAGACGCGCGCTCATGAATATGCTGCTGTCATCAGCTGCCACCGAAACGGCTATGACATAGTCAACGCCATGTTTATTGGCAATTTTCCTGATTTGCGACTCATCGACCTCTCCCGAAACCTCATAATCATGCTCCCGGGTGATAGCATTGATGAATGTTTCACTTCTTTCATAGATGGAATAATCTTTGGTCATTGAAAGCCGGCTGACAAAAGCGCTATTAACTATCTCCTTCTGGACTTTTGTCAGATCGCCCTCCACAAAGACTGCCACTTTTATAGCACCCTGTACTTTAAGCGAAGTAAACAGCATGGCGACAAAGGTCAGTAAAAACACAAAAGATACTTTCTTCATATCTTCAAATTCAATCGGTCTTACAGCCCTATCGACCGGATTTCTGATAAACAAAGAAAGCGCAGACTGAATTTGCCCGCTTCCATTGAGAAGGTCGTAGGAAACCTATGATGAAGATGAGGGAAATGCAGCCCACGCTATAGCGTGAGAACCGCTTTGTTATCCTCTCATCATTGTGAAAATTTCCTACGTTTTCTCAATAAGAGATAAGCAAAACGCTCCTTATTAAACTAATATGTCGTGATATTCTCAGGAATATCACGACAAAAATAATTACTTTTCACGAAATTACAAAATACCGGCTATACATTTGATTTCATAATGATATCATACCGCTCTATAAGTCTTGTGCGCTTGCCTCAAACCCGCTTTAATCGGCTGTATGCGAACGCCTCTCCCCGAAATGTATTGTGCAGATACACAGCAACCATTAGACTGATAGAGGGTGAGACACCTGGCGGGCAGGTGTCGGCATAGTAGAGTGGCGGTTGAGCCTGAGGCGAGACCCCACGTGGCAGCTTCCATACACCCGCCGCACGTGCAGAGCATGTGCGAGCAAAACTCATCAGCTTTAGTCGGCTTCTGTAGAAAGACGCAGGCTTATGTAGGCTATTTATACCCAACTCAGCCGGCTTTTACAGCTGACCCTAGATTTAACGTTTATGGTCTAAGGGACATTTTGAGAGATGAAACCTCTGCAATGAGTTGACTTTTACATCTCTGCAAAGATTATAATTGATATGACAAAAAAATCTAATATGCAAAAATAGGTAGAAATTTAATATATTTGCCATTACCCTAATTTATCTAAAAAATTCTGCAATGTCTAATAAGTCCAAAGCATTATCAACCTTATTTTTATTCTTGATATTTATCCTGACGTCTTGTTCCGGCTCACAGCGTAATAGCGAAGAAAGCAACAACGAAGAATCCATTACCGAAATTACCCCATCGTTTGTCGATGACGTCAAAAATTTCTACTTCGTTTACGATTTCAATAATGGGTTGGCTCTCGTCGTTAATGAATATGGCAAGTTTGGATATATCAACACTAAAGGAGAGACTGCGATTCCTTGTGTTTTCGATCTCGCATGGGACTTTAACGAAGGACTGGCTCGCATTAGAAAAGACTGGCAATACGGATATATCAATGCAAAAGGAGAGACGGTAATCCCTTGTATTTACGATTATGCCGGTGATTTTAGCGAAGGACTGGCCCACGTTGAAAAAGACGGAAAGTGGGGATTTATCAACACTAAAGGAGAGACGGTGATACCTTGTATTTACGATGAAGCCGGTGATTTTTGTGAAGGACTGGCTGACATTGAAAAAGACGAGAAATGGGGATTTATCAACACTAAAGGAGAGACGGTGATACCTTGTATTTACGATTCTGCCTGGGACTTTAACGAAGGACTGGCCGCAGTCAAAAAAGATGAGAAGTGGGGATTTATCAACGCAAAAGGTGAGATGGTTATCCCTGAAAATTTCGATAACGCCTGTTTTTTTAAAGAAGGACTGGCTGCGATTGAAAAAGATGGCAAGTGGGGATATATCAACCGTAATGGAGAGACGGTGATACCTTGTATCTACGATTACGCCGAAAATTTTTGTGAAGGACTGGCTGACGTTAAAAAAGATCAAAAGTGGGGGTATATCAACACTATAGGAGAATTAGTGATACCTGAATTTTACGATGGAGCCAGGTCCTTTAGGGATGGAGTGGCCGCGGTTAAAAAAGATGGGAAGTGGGGATTTATCAACGCAAAAGGTGAAATAGAGATCCCTTTTATTTATGAT
>CAMWHE010000010.1 GCA_947173955.1 uncultured Bacteroidales bacterium
TCTATATTATATGGCTTTCAGCCATACCAATCCCTCCGATCACGCAGGGAATGGCCCGGTTGAAACCATCGGCTATTTATCTTACATGGCTTTCAGCCATACCAATCCCGCCGATCACAGGGGACGGCCCATCACGATATCGCGTCTTCGACGCTCATTTCTCTGTGGTATATCACTTATCCCCAGGCGCAAGCACGCCTGGGGTTGACAACAATAACGCACCCTCCGGGCGCTGACTCATATTCCGGCTAATTAGACTGATTAGACTAATTAGGATTATGGAGCTTATTGGGCTAAGAGATACTTCTTTAGAAAAAAAGAAGCAGGGGCGCGGTGGGGCGCCCCTGCTATGGGAATCAGTCGGTAATCGGAGATTAGCGAACGAGTACTTTAGTTGCTTTTGAGCCCTGCTTGCGGATGTAGAGGCCGTTAGAGGGATTTTCTACTCGGATGCCCTGGAGGTTGTAGTATTCAACGGGAGCATTTTCGTCGTCAGAAGCGATCTCGTCAATGCCTGAACCTGCAACGTCCTGCCAGTTGAGAGCGGGAAGATCATTGAAGAGCTTGCCTTCATTGAATGCTGCCCATGTCTTGACTGCATTGATATCGGTTGTGGGAGTGCCGGTAACCATTGTACCATAGTTGGTCATATCGGTAGCACCGGTGTTGACTACAACGACATTATTGACAGTAAGGGTTACATCTTTATCCTGATCAGTGGTGGCAAGGAGATTTACTTTACCTTCACCGGCAACAGTTCCTGATACATAGCAGTTGTTGAGAGTAATAGCCTTACGGCCACGACCTACAAGACCACCGGCGTAAGCCTTACCTTTAACGTCTACCTGAGCGTAAGAGTTAGAGATGGTGGCGTCGGCACTGTTGGTACCCATGATACCGCCTGCATATGCTGTGAGAGACTCGATCTTACCTGTCACATAGCAGTTGTCGACTGTAGTGGCTACGCCGTAACCTACATAGCCGCCGATACCGGCTACACCGAGATTTGACTTGAGGTTGACGTCAACGAGACCGAGATTCTTCACTGAGCCCTGGAACACACCGAACAGTGAAGCATAGTAGAACTCTTCGTTCTCTGCTACTGAGGTGAGGTTGGAGATGACGTGGTTGTTACCGTCGAAGTGGATGGTCTTGCCGAAGTCGTTGTTGGCAGAGCCTACGGTCGGAACGTGGTTGATACCGGTCATGTCGATATCGTTCATCAGCTTGAAGTAGGTGGGAGCGGCTGTTGACACTTTGTCCTTCATGCCCTCGATATCTTCGGGAGTGGAGATCTGCCAAGCTGTTTCGGCTGTCTTACCGTCTTCTTCTACAGCAGCTGCCTCGCCGATATAAGAGAGGTAGACGTGCTTGAAAGCAAAGCGATTCTGTTCGCCGGCCTTTGACTGCTTGATCATCTTGATTGAGAGTTTGCCGTCTTCGCCAACGGTGAATGTAGCTGTCTTGACGCCATTCTTAAGAGGTGCGCAGACAGAGTTGTGCCAGAGGTCAGCGTCAGTATAGGCGTGAGCTTCAGCTTCAACGTCGTTGAACTTAACAGTGAGAGGAGTATTATCCTGGTTGACGATACGATATGTAGCGACATAAGTACCGGCGGGTACGCCTTCTACTTCCTGAGAAACTACGTCTTCGCTGTCAGCTTCGGGTTCGTCATTGACGAGCCAAGCGTATGTGGCATTGTTGTACCATTCGGTCATACCTGAACCCCAGCTACCTGCGGGGAATACGATCTCTGCTTTTTCGCCACCGACAGTATATTTCCATGCTGTCGCATTGTCTGCGTCGTTCACATCGATACCTGCAGCTTTGATGAGGAATGTTGCCTCAGCGGGCTCGTCAGCTGTAGCGTTTTCGAATGCGGCAAGCATTTCCTCACGAGAAATTACTTCCCAAAGGCCGTCTTCACCGGGTTCGTCAGCGAGTTTGATAGTGTACTGTTCACCCTCGTCGCAGTGAGGCTGATCCTTGTGCCAGTCAGTGGTCATCCAGTTGAAATGCTCGTTGGGTACAAGATACTTGCCACCGACAGAGATGGTATAGTAACCGTCCTTGGGAGTGATTGTGGTGGCTACTACATCTTTACCATCCATATACACTTCTGCATTGTCAACCTTAAAGTTGCCTACAGAAGTGGTTGCATTGTAAGTACCGTCGGCATTTGCCTTAAGGTCAATTGCACGAGCCTGAGGCTTAACAACTGCGAGAGTGCCCCATGTCATACCGGAGTTGAGGTAGTAACCGGTCTTGACGTTGCGGAAATAGTATTCGCCGTCAGCTAACTGATCGCCGGGTTCTTCGCCTGCGCCAAATTCATCAGCATAGATATAAGAGACCTTACGCTTGCCAAGAAGAGTAGCAGCTGATTCATCAGTACCAAGGTCGGTAAATTTAATCTCTTTGATAACGGCATTTGAATTAGCATTCTGAAGATTAAATTGTACGGAAACTGTACCGAAAGCATAGTTGTAAGGCACATCCCATTCAACCACCATAAAACGGTCGGGGTTAATTATATAAAGGGGCTGGTTGTGATTAGCTCCCGTTGCGCTATGAGTGGGATCAAGGGGGTCATCGTCAGGGGTAAGACCTGTTACGAACTGCACCTCGGGATTTTCCGGGATATCGGCAGATTTACCAGTTTCACCGACCCAACGTGCAAAATCAATACCCCAAAAAGATCCGTCAGGATTTTCATGGTCCGCTTCAGGAACAACCCAGCCACGATCGCAGGTAGCATAAGAGTTGGCGATCCACTGATTGGAAACTTTTTCGTTATTTGGGTTTTTCCCATAGAAGTGACAGCCACGCTGATAGACATTAAACACCATCTTTACGCGTACGTAGTGAGGATCGTCTAAATTATCAAAAAGGGCTGGATCCATATAAAAGTTCAACTGAGGCTGACCATGGAAACCGGCAGGTGAATCATTTGGAACAAGGGGACAATAAGGCTCTGTCACCACAAGGCAATTACCTGCTTCACCCATATTCTTAATATAGATGTTTTTATTAGCGGCCTCTGTACCGGCAGCATCATTGTAGGCTGTACCACGTTGAACAAGAGTCGTAAGATGACCGTGGTCAGCAATAGCTTGAGCACCTTGGTCTTTGAAAAAATCAGCAGTAACAGACCATCCGGTAGCATTACAAGGAGTAAGCTTGAAAAGCTCCCCATCTTCGTATTGGCTGAAGTTGTAGCCTGACGGAGTGACATCTTTCTGCGCGAAAGCGGCTGACGCCATGAGGAGCGCACCCGCAGTTAGAAGTAAAGATTTCTTCATGAAAATGGTAATTAATTGGTTTAAGGTTATTTATCGATTTAATCTCTATATCATGGTATATAGCTAACCGCAAACTTAATCAAAAGATTTTAGAAAATCGACGTTTTGAGTGTTAAATTTTTATTTTACCCATGTTTAAGGGAGGATATTATCAGATTTAATCGGCGGGGTGGCTACGGTGATGTCCAGATATGTGATGGCTGGAAGCCATCGGCTGTGAATAGCCGGGTACATTGAGCGCCCCTCGGCGCTCAATGTGCCCGGTCGGAGTGACGATAGCAGTGAGTGTCTGAAAGACACCTCGTTAAAGCTCCGAAACCGGAAAATATGGAGAATCCGGGGAAATTCCGTTAGATATCAACCATTCCCGGAATTCTTCAATGCCGGTGACGCTCTGATGATGTTTCTTTTGATTTATAATGTACGTCTTAACTTTTTCAATCTCCGAATAACTGCATGTAAAGCTACTATACCCTTCTTCCCATCCCTCCCAACTTCTAATGAGTCGGCGTTCTTTGATAAGTTTTGACGTTTCCTGCTTTACAATTTTCACTACCTCCGACACTGCAACCGATGCGGGTAGACTAACCAGAATATGAACATGGTCGGGCATACCATTTATTCTAATAACATATCCTTTATATTTTTGGAGAAAGTGGTATAATAGCATATATACCTCTTTTTCTACTTCTTGAGATATTAACGGTCGGCGATGTTTGGGTGTAAAGACAATGTGATAATAATGTCTGATAAAGCTCATAGAAACTGATTTTTGCAAATGTAGTCATGAATTTTCATTGACCGAAATTTTTAGCAAATAAATTGGAAACGAGGTGTCTTTCAGACACGCTTCTGCGCTGCAACGTTTCCGGGCACATGTCGCTGCGCTCCATGTACCGCGGCTATTTATCTTATATGGCTTTCAGCCATACCAATCCCTCCGATCACGCAGGGAATGGCTCGGTTGAAACCATCGGCTATTTATATTATATGGATTTCAGCCATACACATCCCGCCCGCTCCTGCAGGGAATGGCCCGGTTGAAACCATCAGCTATTTATCTTATATGGCTTTCAGCCATACCAATCCCTCCGATCACGCAGAGAACGGCACGGTCGAAACAATCGGCTATTTATCTTATATGGCTTTCAGCCATACCAATCCCGCGCGTGGGACATACGGACGCTACCAGGGTAGATATAGAACGGAAAGCGACGCGGCCAGTACATATCGGCTTTACTCGGCCTCCTGCGGATGCCTGCGTGTAAGGAAACATTAGCCCGGTACATGTCGCCTTACGGCTCCATGTACCGGGCTATTAGGTGATTCGGCGTCCGACGGACGCCCTTTGGCTCGATGTACCGCGGTTTCTGTAAATTGGCGTCCTCTTCGGGACGCCGATTAAAGCGGGTTAGCAGAGTCCGCAGATGTCATGGTGGTATTGTCCCCCGGGCGTGCTTGCTCCTGGAGTTGAAGACAATAACGCACCCTGCGGGCGCTGACTCATATTCCTTCTAATTAGACCGATTAGGCTAATGGGGCTAATTGGATTGAGGGGCTTATTAGGCTTTGAGAAAAAGAGGCAGGGGCGCCGTGGGGCGCCCCTGCTATGGGAATCAGTCGGTAATCGGATGATTAGCGAACGAGTACTTTAGTTGCTTTTGAGCCCTGCTTGCGGATGTAGAGGCCGTTAGCGGGATTTTCTACGCGGATGCCCTGAAGGTTGTAGTATTCAACGGGAGCGTCAGCGTTGTCAGAAGCGATCTCGTCAATGCCTGAACCGGCAACGTCCTGCCAGTTGAGTGCGGGGAGTTCGTTGAAGAGCTTGCCTTCATTGAATGCTGCCCAGCCCTTGATAGCTGCGATAGCGGTAGCGTCGCCTGCGGGAACTACAGTTGCGCCAGCAACAGCTGTACCTGTACCGAATGCGTAAACGTCAGTAGCCTTAACTGTGCCGTTGGCGATAAGGTTGGCAGTAGCACCTTTGACTTCACCTGCGAAGTAGCAGTTGGCGAGAGTTACGTTGTTATCACCTGCAACAGCGTAGAAACCACCGGCTTTAGCACCGTCAGCAAGACCTTCCTTGACATTTACGGCATCAACGTCAACCTGAGCGTAAGAGTTGGTGATTTCGATAGCAGCAGCTGCGACACCGAAGAGGCCACCGTTCTGAACGCCGTATCCACAGGTAGATCCTACGACTTCACCGGTTACGAATACATTGTCGATCTTACTGGGAACGCCTGCTACCCAGTTACCACCGCCGAAGCCGCCGAGGATACCACCTTCGAGTGAAGGATTGATGCAGGCAGCGTCAACTACGCCGAGGTTCTTGACTGTACCCTGCATTACGCCGAAGATGGTTGTGCAGTAGTAGCCGCCGTTGTCTGCCGTTGCATCGCGGGTAGCGGGAGCGAAGTTGCTGATGATATGGTTCTTACCGTCGTAGTTGATGGCGCGGTTATATTTGCCGTTGTAGCCATTGGGGGCGGTGTATTCAGAGATCTGTGACATGTTGATGTCGGCGGTCTGAACGAAGTAGGTAACTGCGTCTTCCTTCATGAGTTTCCACATGTTGGCGAGGTCGGCAGCGGTAGCAATTTCGTAGGGATTTGCCTCTGTGCCTTCGCCAACGGTGCCGGCTTCAGCATTTTCCTGCCAGTTGAGAGCGGGAAGCTCGTTGAAGGTCTTGCCTGCGTTGAAGGCATCCCATGTAGCCACGTCAGCGATGTTGGTAGAAACAGAGCCTGAAACCATTGTACCGTAGTTGGTCATTTCTTCAGCACCTGTGTTGACAACAACAACCTTATTTACGGTGAGGGTTACACCACTTGTCTTATCGGTTGTAGCAAGAAGGTTGACAGCACCTTCACCGGCAACTGTACCTGATACATAGCAGTTGTTGAGATTAATAGTCTTACGGCCACGGCCTACAAGACCGCCGGCATATGCCTTACCTTTAACGTCTACCTGAGCGTAGCTATCGGTGATTGTAGTAACGGCATCGTTTGTGCCCATGATACCACCGGCATAAGCAGAAGTACATTCAATCTTACCAGTAACATAACAGTTGATAACATTACCAGCTACATCTCCATGTCCTACATAAGCACCGATACCGGCAGCACCAAGTTCTGACTTGAGGTTGACGTCAACGAGACCGAGGTTTTTGACAGTACCGCGAAGGATACCTATAAGAGATGCATAATAGAATTTACCTTCTCCTTCGGGAGAGACAGAAGTGAGGTTAGATATAACGTGGTAGTTACCATCAAATTCTACATTCTTAGGATATTCGGCTGCAACATTGTTCCAACCTACCGGAGGAATATAATTGACACCGTCCATGTCGATATCGTTCATCAGCTTGAAGTAGGTTGTCTTTTCAGTAGATACAAGATCCTTCATTGCTAACAAATGGGCGGGCTTGGTGAGTTGGTAGGGGTTGGCTTCGGTACCGTCACCTTCCATAGCGGCAGCATCGCCGGATTTGGTCAGCTTGACCATAGCGCCGTAGCAACCTGCTTTTGTGCCAGCGGCAGCTTCATCGTCGGATATAGTAGCACCCCATGTATAGATATTGACAGTGTTGTCGTCAACAACTTCTGCGGTGAGTGTGCCGTTACCGTTGCCATTGCCATACAGAGACTCCTGCCATGTAGCAGCGATTTTGGCGGTATTAGTAGCTGCATCATACTCATATACAGCAAAGTTGAGAGTTGCTTTCCACTTAGTATAAACGGGATGTGCAGCCTCAAATTCGGGAGAAATATAGTTGCGGACGATGTAGCTCTTGCCTCCGAGCTCGAAGTAGGCGATACCCATGTACCAGCGGTTGCCCATAGCGGGAGCGCCGGGATTCCAGGCGGGGAGGAACTTGCCTACCCAACCTTCTTCGATAGAGGGGCAGTTTTCAACAGCATTGCCGCAGATACCGAGAGGAAGAATGAAAGCGGGACCCTCGAAGGCGTTGATAGCTTCGACAGAAGTGAAGCGAGGGCAAGCGGAAGTGAGCTGAGAGTTGCCACCCATAGCTGTCACAGCTGCCAGAGGATAATCGTAAGCCTTCACGCAGTTGAGTCCGGTGGGCTTTGTGCCGTCGCCGGTGAATGTCATCTTGATTACAGCACCGGCGCTCTGGGTAACGACATAACCGATACCGCCTTCAGCGCTGGTAACGTCGCCTACTACATGGCCCATGATGTCGACACGGCCTGTACCACCCTGATTTGCGAGGGAGCTTGAGCAGGTGAGGTCGTAGAGAGTACCGTCTTTGGTGATAACGCCCCACTCCTGGGCAGAGCCTACTTTATCAGTGAAATTGTAGTTGAAGATAACGTTACCGGCATCATCGGTGGTAACGGCTGTACCAAGCCACTTCTCAGCTGTGCGGGCGGGAAGTTCCTTGAAGGTGGTGACGCCGTCTTTGTCAATGGCAATGATGGCGTTTTTCTTGTGGTCGGTAGTAAGCATCTTGCCGTTGAGGCCTACAGCAAAGCGTGAGCAGGTGGCGGTAGCTGTCTGGGTGTCTTTGTTATACTTCCAGTCGGCGTCAAGTTCGGGGACAGGATTAACCTTGTCAGCGGTGACGTCGTAACTCCATACTGTCTCAGCTGTGAATGTCTGAGCATTCATCGTGCCGGCGAGCAGAAGCGCGGCGGCAGAGAAGAGTAATGATTTTTTCATAAATGGTTTATTAAAAAGGGTTTGATTGGTATCAGAAGTAGATATATAACTCTAAATAGTTGAATAGTCTATGGTATCGCGTGCAAATATAATTAATTATTTTTTAATAATCGGCCGGATTTTTAAAGTTTTGAGAGATAGTATGAGGTTTTTTGAGTTAAATAACGTTAATAATTAGAAATAACTGAGATAGCCGGGAATGGCGACAGGGCTGAAAGGGTAATGATTAGACTAATGGGGCTAATAAGACTAATGGGGGAAAGAGAGGTGGAGGGTTGTAGGGAGGAGAGCTATCACTACATCGCGTCTTCGACGCTCATTTCTCTGTGGTATATCACTGTTCCCCAGGCGCAAGCACGCCTGGGGTTGACAACAATAACGCACCCTCCGGGCGCTTGGACTAACTCCATTTTCACAACTACCTTTTTTCATTGACGGCATTATTCGGCGTCCGACGGACGCCCGAGAGCGGATAAGGAGCAATACGGAGAGGCAGGGGGATACATACCTGCTTTAATCGGCGGCCCTTCGGGACGCCCGTGGATAAAGGGAGCGCTCCTGCCCCCGGCACCTTCGCTTCGCTCGGTGGCGGGGGATACGCAAAATCGGCGGGCTGCGCACGCCTTTTATACCTAGTATGAGATATTCGGCGTCCGACGGACGCCAGGCTATGATTAGACTAATGGGTCGAATGGGACTAATAAGACTAATAAAAGAATAAGGGCGGGACGGGAGGACGGGATAGCATAATAGCTATCTTAGCAGCTTTGGCTGAGATAGCTATTATAACTTATAGGGTGGGGAGTCCGGCAGGGGGATCAGTCAACGTCGATGGGGACGGCGACGATGTGCATCTTGTTGTCGCGGATGAAGCTGAGAATTTTGTCGCGCTCGGCTGAGCGGTCGATATCGGCCTCTATGCGCTGCAGGGCGTTGAACACGGATGTGCCTGACTGATAGATATGGCGGTAGGCTTTGGCGATATCGTCAATGCGCTCGTCGGAGAAGTCGGATTTGCGCATTATCTGAGCGTTGATGCCATAGTAGGACGCGGGGTTGTGGGCGATTATCACATAGGGAGGCACGTTGCCCGAGATGCGGCAGCCGCCCTTGATGAGCACCCACTCACCGATGCGTGAGCCTTCGTGGACTACGGAGTTGCTCGACAGGATGGTGCATGCGCCGATCTCGATATTGCCAGCCATCGTGACGCCATTGCCTACGACTGTACGTCCCTGCAGATGGCAGTCATGGCCGATATGGGCTGTGGCCATGATGAATGTCTCGTCGCCGATCGACGTTCCCTCGGGAGAGACGAAGCCGCGGTTGATGATGACGTTTTCGCGGATGACACAGCGGGCGCCGACAGTGCAACGGCTGGGCTGGCCGGGCTTCCAGCGGAAGTCCTGGGGATCGGCGCCGATGATTGCGCCGTTATAGATGGTAGTGCCTTCGCCTATTGTGGTGCCGGCCATGACGCTGGCATAGGGCTTGATGACACAGTTGTCGCCGATGACTGTATCGTCGTCGATGAAAGCAAATGGATGGATAGTGACGCCGCTGCCGATCTTGGCGCCGGGGGCTACATGTGCGAGGGGGGAAATCATGGTGTCAGAGTTTGAGGAGTGTTAAAAAACAGGGAGAGAGGAGAATGTGGTCTGTAAGAGCTTATCAGCGGCCGCCGCCGAGCGACTGGTAGAGGTTGATGATGGCCTGGGCGCGTGCGAGCTCGCAGGATATCTGCGACATCTGGGCGCCAAGGAGGCTCGACTGTGCGGTCAGCACTTCGAGATATGTGGCGTCGGCGGTCTTGAAGAGTTCGGCCGTGTATTTGCTGGCTTTGACGAGGTCGTCGACCTGAACGGCGAGAGAGGCTGCCTTGGCGTTAGCACGGTCATAGGCTGTCAACGCGCCGGACACTTCGGCCGAGGCCGAGAGGAGCGAATACTCAAAGTTGTTCATGGCCTGCTTCTGCTGGAGCTTGGCGGCCTCCAGGCGGGCGATATTCTGTCCGCGCGAGAAGAGGGGCGCGACGAGCGAGCCGGCAAGGTTGGCAAACCACTCGCCGGGATTACGCACGATAGAGCCGGCAAGGTTGGTGAATCCATAGTTGGCGGTAATGGTCAGACCGGGATAGAAGGCGGCACGCGCCTGGTTGGTAGCATAATAGGCGATGGCAAGGGCAGCCTCGGCGGCACGGACATCGGGACGGGCGGCAAGCTGGGCCATAGGGATACCGCCGCCGAGCTCGGCGGGGAGTGTCAGAGCGGATGCATTGACAGCCCATGTCTGTGGCTTGACGTTGAGCAGAAGCGACATCGTGTTGTTGGCTTCATGGAGCGATGTCTCGAGGTCGGTGATGGATGCCAGTATCGAGCGATAGTTGGCATCGGCCTGCATGACGGCGGCCTCATTGGTGCGACCGGCCTCCTTGTAGCGGCGCATCACCTCGACATTGTCACGCCAGATCTCGGCAGTGGCACGGTTGAGATCGAGCTGGCGCTGAAGAGTGGAGATGGCATAGTAGCAATTGGCGACGCCGCCGATGATCTGCGAGCGTACAGCCTGCGCATAGGCTTCGGCCTGGGCCTGGGTGGCCTCGGCGTTGCGCTTGGCATTGAGAAGCTTGCCGAAGGCGTCGATCTCCCAGGAAGCGGTCAGAGGGATGGTATAGTTCCAGTTGCCGAGCGAGCCGTTGGCATAGGAAGAGGCTCCGCCCTGTGCGGCGATAGCAAGCGACGGCAGATAGGCGAGGCGGGCACCGCGGAGACCGGCATGGGCTATCTCGACGTTGATGCGTGCATTGTCGAGATTGGTATTGGCGTCAAGAGCCTGATTGATAAGGTCGACGAGCATGGGGTCGGTGAAGACGCGCTCCCAGGGGAGATTGCCGAGTTCGTCGGGATCGAGCTGAGCGGCGCGGGCATCGACATACTCCTGCTGAAGGGGGGTGTCGGCCGGCATTTCAAATTTCTTATAGAGATTGCAACCGGTGAGTGCCGGCACGAGAAGTGCCGACACCACGACGAGCTGTAGTTTAACCTGTTTCATTATTCCTATATATAATAATGTGTAATTGTAGTGGTCAGGGGGTTATTTGACCGAATACTGTTCGATTTCGCTTTCGATGCCCGAATTGTCGGTATCACTGAATCTGAGCGGGGAGAATTTCTCCTGAATGATCTGGAAGACGATAAAGAGCGCGGGAACGACAAATATCTGGCAGATCATGCCGATAAGCATACCGCCGATAGAACCTGCACCGAGGGCGCGGTTGCCGTTGGCACCCACACCGGATGAGAACATCATGGGGAGGAGGCCGATGATAAGCGCGAGCGATGTCATCAGAATCGGGCGGAGACGGGCTGCGGCGCCGGCAACAGCCGCGTTATAGATCGACATACCTGTACGGCGGCGTTCGAGCGCGAACTCCACGATAAGGATGGCGTTCTTGGCAAGAAGACCGATAAGCATGATAAGGGCGATCTGCAGATAGATACTGTTGGCGATATCGAAGATATTGGCGAAGATGAACGTACCCATAAGGCCGAACGGAATCGAGAGGATAACGGCCCAGGGGAGAAGGTAGCTCTCATACTGAGCCGACAGCAGGAGATAGACGAAGAGGAGGCAGAGTCCGAAGATGATGCCTGTGGAGCTGCCTGAGCTGTTGGCTTCCTCGCGTGTCATGCCGGAGTAGTCGTAGCCGTAGCCCTGGGGAAGGGTCTCGGCGGCCACACGCTTCACGGCGGCAAGAGCGTCGCCGGAAGTGAATCCGGGGTTGGGCTGACCTGTCACTGAGATCGACTGGAACATATTGAAGCGGTTGAGCAGGTCAGGACCATAGACACGGGTCATCGTCACGAAATTCTCAAGGGATGCCATCTCGGAGCCATTGCGCACCTTGATCGAGGCAAGGGTCTCGGGAGAGACGCGTGCCTCAGGCTCGGCCTGCATCATGACGCGGTAGATCTTGCCGAAGCGGTTGAAGTTGGAGACGTACATACCGCCGTAGTAGCCCTGGAGAGTGGTGAGAATGGTCTTGGGGCTGATGCCGGCCTGCAGACACTTGGCCGCATCGATGTCGATCATGTACTGGGGGAAGGTGGGGTTGAAGGTAGAGTATGCCGACATGATTTCGGGCTGCTGGTTGAGCTGTGCGAGGAAGCCCTGCACGACACCGAAGAATGTATTGATGTCGCCGCCGGTCTTATCCTGCATCTTGAGCTCGAAACCGTTGGTCACGGAGTAGCCGGCGATCATCGGGGGCGCGAAAGCCACCACGCGGCCGTCCTTGACCACCTGGGCTCCGATACCGAAGATCTTGCGGACGATGGCGTTGGCCGACTCGTCTTCCGACTTACGGTCCTCCCAGGGCTGGAGCTTGATGATGAATGTGCCGTAGGTAGCACCCTGACCGGCGATGAAGCTATAGCCGAGGATCTTCTGGGTGTACTTGACGCCGGGAATCTGGCGGATGGCGGCGCCGAGCTTGTTGAGCTCCTCGTCGGTACGCTCCTGGGATGTGCCCGGAGGCATATCGACCATGGCGAACAGCACGCCGGTATCTTCACTGGGCACCATCGTCGAGGGAGTGCGCTTCATAAGGATGACGAGAACCACGACGCTGACAATCACCAGCGAGAATGAAACGATCTTGTGGTTGCTGAACAGCTTGACTCCCTTGCGGTAGCCGCCGAGGAGCTTTTCATAGGACTTCTCGAAAGCCTGCTGGAAGCGTTTGCCGAATATGCCGATGACGGCGATGATGGCGGAGATGATGGCGATAGCGAAGTGGAGATGATTGCCGAGGCTGTACCAACCGAGAATCATGAAGACGATTGTCGCAACGAGGAATATGAATGTGACGAACGCGGGGAGCTGGAAACGGCCCTTGACAGTGCGGGCTGCTTCCGAATAGGCCACTCCCATGCGCTCCTTGAGCGAGCGGTCGTCATTATGAGGCTTGAGGAACACGGCGCAGAGTGCGGGCGACAGGGTGAGGGCGTTGAGCGCGGATATACCGATGGCGATCGCCATTGTCAGACCGAACTGCTGATAGAAGATACCAGATGTGCCGGGCATGAACGACACGGGGATGAACACGAGCATCATGACGAGCGTAATCGAGATGATGGCCGAGCCGATCTCATTCATGGCGTCGATAGAGGCCTTGCGCGCATTCTTGTATCCGGCATCAAGCTTGGCATGGACGGCCTCGACGACCACAATCGCGTCGTCGACCACAATCGCGATGGCAAGCACAAGAGCCGAGAGGGTGATCAGGTTGATGGAGAATCCGATGACGTTCATACCGAAGAATGTACCGATAAGAGCTACCGGAATAGCGATCGCCGGGATGAGTGTCGAGCGGAAGTCCTGCAGGAAGACGTATGTCACGAAGAACACCAGGATAAAGGCTTCGAGAAGCGTCTGGATCACATGGTGGATAGAGGCATAGAGGAAGTCGTTGTTATTGAGGATGGTGGCAAACTCAAGGCCTTCGGGGAGGTCGATCGAGATGTCGTCGACAACGGCAAGACAGCTGTTGATGATCTCCGTAGCGTTGGAGCCGGCGGTCTGGAACACCATACAGGTGGACGACGGATGGCCGTTGAGGGCATTGGCGAATCCATAGGTCACCTTGCCGAGCTCTACATCAGCAACATCCTTCAGATAGAGGACAGAGCCGTCGGAATTGGCACGGACGACAATGTTCTCAAACTCCTCGGGAGTGGCGAGACGTCCGCGATATTTCAGCGTATACTGGAATGTCTGGTCGCCCTGCTCGCCGAATGCACCGGGGGCAGCCTCGATATTCTGCTCGGAGAGCGCGGCGGCCACATCGGTAGGCATCAGATGATACTGAGCCATGACATCGGGCTTGAGCCATATACGCATAGAATAGTCGGCACCGAACGACATCACGTCGCCCACGCCCGACACACGCTGGAGCATCGGGATGACGTTGATCTTCATATAGTTGTCGATGAAGAGGCCGTCATAGGAATCGTCGGGGCTATATAGCGCGATACCGACGAGCATGGAGGTCTGACGCTTCTGGGTCAGCACGCCGACCTGAGTCACCTCGGCGGGAAGGAGGTTGGTAGCCTTGGCGACGCGGTTCTGCACGTCGACGGCGGCCATATCGGGATTGAACCCCTGACGGAATGTGATGGTGATGGTAGCCGAACCGGTATTGGTGGCGGTCGACTCCATGTAGGTCATGCCCTCGGCACCGTTGATCGACTCTTCAAGGGGGGCGATCACGGAGTTAAGCACAGCCTGGGCATTGGCACCGGTATATGTGGTCGACACCGAGATAGTAGGAGGCGCGATGTCGGGGAACTGAGTGATAGGAAGCGATGTCAGACCAATCAGACCCAACAGGACGATAAATATGGAGATTACCGTCGAGAGTACCGGGCGATTAATAAATGTATCTAATTTCATTGCTTTTTTACTGCTGTAGGATGTAAAATGTGAAATGAAGAAATTCTGTCAGCCGATTACATGGCCGCGGGAGCACCCTGTGCGGCTGCTGCCTGGGCTGCGGCTGCACGTGCGGCAGCGTCGAGAGGCTGGATCTCCATGCCGTTGCGCAGCTTTGTGCCGATGCCTTCGACGGGGATCACCTCACCGCCCTGCAGGCCGGAGGTCACGATATAGACCTTGCCGTCGCTGACGGGAGATACCTGAATCGGAGTGGAGACAAGGCGGTTGGAGTCGTTGAGCACGAAGACAAATTTCTTGTCCTGCAACTCAAAGGTAGCTTTCTGAGGGATGATGAGCACGCTGTCCTGAACGCCGGGAATAAGGATTTTGCCGGTAGAACCGCTCCGGAGCATACCGTTCTTGTTGGGGAACAGAGCGCGCACGGTAGCGGCGCCGGTAGAATTGTCGATCACGCCGGACACGGTAGCGATCTTACCCTTGTAGGGATAGATTGTGCCGTCGGCAAGCTGGAGCTCGACTTCGGGCATCTCGGCGATGCTCTGGTTGAGGGTGCTGGCGCCGTTGTTAGTCAGGCGGAGGAGGTCTTTTTCATTGAGCGAGAAGTAGGCATACACCTCATTGTTGTCGCTGACGGTAGTCAGGGGCTGAGCCATCGACGGAGAAGCGAGCGAACCCTCACGGCTCGGGATTGAGCCGATGACGCCGTCGCTGGGAGCAGTGACCTCGGTATAGGTCAGATTCTTGCGGGCTGTGACGAGAGCGGCCTCGGCTGTGGCGAGCTGGGCCTGCGCCTGGGTCAGGGTGTTTTTAGCCAGCTGATTCTCATATTCGCTGATAATATTCTGATTGTAGAGATTCTGCTTCTGATCGGCGGTCAACTGGGCTGTGCGGACAGCGGTGCGGGCCGATTCGACAGAAGCTTTAGCCTGATCGACGGCAGCCTGGAACTGCACCTGGTCGATAGTGAAAAGCAACTGACCCTTCTTGACATGATCGCCTTCGTCGACATGAACTTTTGTAATAAAGCCAGAGACCTGCGGGCGGATCTGGATGTCGGTCTTACCCTTGATTGTCGTAGGATAGTCGGAAGTGAAATCGGTAGAACCATAGCCTACAGTTTCTACTGCGATAGCAGGGGCTGCCTGCTGCATCTGCATCTGTTGCTGCTCTGATTTTCCGCCGCAAGAGGCCAGTGACATCGTTGCCGCGAGGCTCATGACTGCGATAGAGCCGTGTCTGAGTTGCTTTTTCATCTTGGTTAAAATATCTAAATTATTATTCTTTAATTACTTAGATTAAGTATTTTGGTCATTGACTTTTTATGTGCCTATTAAACCGGTGCAAAGGTAATAAATGTTACCTCCTTATAAAAGATGTAAAGCCACGCCCGAACGGGTATTTTCACTTTTTTAACTCCACAATGGACATTATGAACAGCAATAATGCCAAAATGGCGAATTAGGCCGAGCCTGGGACAGCCTGACAATTGTTTTTACCGAAAAGATTTGTAACTTTGCGAGCGTATGAACACCAACCAGACCGAACAACCCGTAAAAGCGACTGACGACGATAACAAGCGCGACGTCCTCAACGCCGACGACATCATGCAGATGGTGCCGAAGCTCAGGAAACATCCCAAGCTCGTCAAGCGTCTAATCAACTTCCTGTGGCTCAACAAAGTCAACGATATTCACGAACACAATATCGATCACCCGGGTCCGGAATTCGTGCGCGGGCTGCTGACCGATCTTGACATAAAGCTCAAGGTCGACAACGAGGAGGTGCTTGACCATCTCCCCGAGGGAGCGTTCATAACCGTCAGCAATCATCATTTCGGCGCGCTCGACGGCATCATACTGATCGACCTCGTGGCCAGCCGACGCCCCCGCTACAAGGTGATGGTCAACATGATACTCAACCACATCCGCGGGATGCGACCCAACTTCATAGCGGTCGACGCCATGGCAAGCGACGACCCGAAGAAGAAAGCGGTCTCGATGAAGGGCATCAAGGAGGTGATCCGCTCGGTCAGGAGCGGCGAGCCGGTAGGCTTCTTCCCGGCCGGCGCCGTGGCCAAGGTCAACTGGCGGCTGCGGCTGAAGGACCGCCAGTGGCAGCCCAACATCATACGCCTCATCGATCAGCTCAACGTCCCGGTCATACCGATCTTCTTCCACGGCTCCAACAGCTGGTTCTTCAATTTCATGGGAGTAGTCTGCTGGCAGGTGCGCTCCATCATGCACCCGCACGAAGTATTCAGAAAAAAAGGCAAGACCTTCCACGTCACCGTCGGGGAGCCGATATCGCCCGAAGAGCAGGCGCTTCACAAAGGATCGTTAGAAGAGTTCGGACAATTCCTGCGCGAGAAGACCTACGCTCTCCGCGACAAAAAAGATTAAATAAATGGAACTCAACCTTGTAGAAATACCGGAGGAAGTAGCCGCCGCAAAAGCGCGCCTGGGCATAATCGGAAATGCACCCGCACTGACCGAAGCTCTGACACGCGCCGTACGCGTCGCACCGATCGACCTCTCCGTACTTGTCACAGGCGAAAGCGGCACAGGCAAAGAGTTCTTCCCCAAGATAATCCATCAGTTCAGCCCCCGCAAGCACTCCCGCTACATCGCCGTCAACTGCGGAGCCATTCCCGAAGGGACTATCGACTCCGAGCTCTTCGGCCATGAAAAGGGTGCTTTCACGGGCGCCATAGCCACCCGCAAAGGCTACTTTGAAGAAGCCGACGGAGGCACGATATTTCTCGACGAAGTGGCCGAACTGCCGCTGACCACCCAGGCACGCCTGCTGCGCGTGCTCGAGTCGGGCGAATTCATCAAGGTAGGCTCGTCGACCGTACAGAAGACGAGCGTGCGCATCGTGGCCGCGACCAACGTCGATCTCGAGCGCCTTGTCCGGGAAGGGCGCTTCCGTCAGGATCTATACTACCGCCTCTCGACCGTACAGATCACTGTCCCGCCGCTGCGCGAACGCGGCAACGACATACTCATGCTTGCACGGCGTTTCGCAGCCGACTTCGCCGAACGCTACCGCACTCCCCGGATCTCGCTCTCTGAGGAAGCGGCCCGGACGATGCTCCACTACGCGTGGCCCGGCAATGTGCGTCAGCTCAAGAACATAGTAGAACAGATGTCGCTCTTTGAGGCCGGCAACGAGATAACCGAGACGACACTCCGCAAATACCTGCCCGATGTCCCCGCGACCCTCTCACCCACCCTCGCCGCCACAGCCTCGACCGGGGCTTACGAACGCGAGCGCGAAGCTCTCTTCAACCTCATCTGGCGCCTGCAGAGCGAAATCGACGACCTGCGGGCCATCGTGACTCAGAACGGAGTGGCCGCCAACACGGAGGATGCGCCGATCACACCCCACGTAGAGGTCGCCACTACCGTTGCCCCGCAGCCCACATCGCTCGTCAAATATGCACCGACAGCCTCAGAAGTTCCACCCCGGATAGCCTCGCGCCCCGAAACAGGCGAACCGATTCCGACAATAGAAGAAAACGAGCGGGAGCTGATCCGCCTCGCCCTCGAGCGCAACATGGGGCGCCGCCGCAATGCCGCCGCCGAACTCGGCTTCTCGGAACGCACCCTCTACCGCAAAATCAAAGAATACAATCTCGAATGAAACGCCTCGCCCGATTGCTCTTACTGACTGTCACCGCCGCCGCTCTCTCGGTGGCTGCGATATCGTGCCGCATCAACTTCACACTCAACGGTGCGCCGATCGACTATAATGTCTACAAGACAATCCATGTAAGCCAGTTCCCGATTCGCGCGGCGCTCGTCTATCCACCTCTGCAGCAGACATTCGAGAATGAGCTGCTCGACTATATCACCCGCAACACCCGCCTGCAGACCGTCGACGGACAGTCTGACCTCTCGCTCGAAGGCGAGATCACGACCTACTCACTCTCGCCGCAGGCCGTCACCGAAGACGCCTACGCCTCGCAGACCCGCCTGACAATAGGAGTCAGAGTCAAATACACCGACTCCAAAAACGAGAAAAACAATGTCGACCAGACCTTCACCGCCTACCGCGACTTCGACGCATCCCAGATGCTGACCGACGTCCAGGACGAACTCTGCCAGCAGATTTCCGAAGAACTCGTCGACCTGATATTCAACGCAACCCTCGGCAACTGGTAAAGAGCCGCGACCGCATAACGACCAATGGACAATCCTATCAGCGAAATAATCAACACGCCACAGGGCTCTCCCGTCGACTCCGGACAGACAGAACAGCTGCGCCGGCAGGCTCCGGCATTCATCTATCCGCTGATTCTGCAGCTGCGCCACCCGCATCCCGATCTCTCACAGGAACAGATCGCCGCAATCATACAGCGGATAGCGCTCTCCATACCCGATCCCGCCCGGCTACGCATACTCCTCGACCCGGAAGGTACCGGCGAATTTGACAGTTTTTATGCCGCAGCCCGCGTCGAAGCGCCGTCGACCGATGACACAATCGACACATTCCTCTCCACTTACGGCCATACCGACCCAGCCGAGGATGAGCTTCTCAACCGATTGATATTCAACCCCGTCCCGGCCGACTACGCTCTGTCGCTCGACCGTACGGAACAGTCGGAGCCACGCGACGAGCAGGACTCGCTCATCGATGCTTTCATCAGCGCTCATCCCGAGGAGATTCCGTCCGAACCGGCTCCGGAGCCGGCACCGACAGCCGCACCCGCCACGCCACAGCCGCTTCAGCAAGGCGATCTGCTCAGCCAGTCACTCGCAAAAATATTCATAAAACAGGGGCATTATCGGCAGGCTTATGAAATAATCCACTCCCTAAGTTTGAATTATCCGGAAAAAAGTATTTACTTTGCAGACCAATTGCGTTTCCTCCGCAAACTGATACTTATAAAGGATGCGGCCGACCGCAACAAAAAGAAAAAATAAACAAAAACATAAATAATGGTAACAACATTTATTGTACTCGCTGTAATCATCTCTGTACTGCTCATCATCGTAGTACTCATCCAGAAATCCAAAGGCGGCGGCCTCGCCTCTAACTTCGCAGGCTCCAACCAGCTCATGGGCGTACGCCGCACAACCAACTTTATCGAAAAGGCAACATGGACACTCGCCGCTATCGTAGCTGTTCTCGCCATCCTCTCAGGCGTGGTGATGGAAAAGAGCGGCAAGCACGCTGACGGCCCCGCTTTCGACAAAGGCAACGTGACAACCACAACGACCACCACAACCCAGGATATTCCCGCCGACATCCTCCCCGTCAATCAGCCTGCCACCACTGAGGCAGCTCAGTAATAAGTCCGCAATTAAATCAATATATAGGGCGACCCTCCCGGGGGTTGCCCTTGACTCGTTGCAGACACACGCCTTTTTGTTTTAACAATCAGAGAATTTTTTGGGGATATGTGGAGCAATAATCATTTAATTGCACTATCTTTGTCAGTTAGTGACATAAGAAGATGACTACAGCTCAGAAATCATTCACCACAGCCGAGGAAGACATCACGATCCAGGCAGCCTTCCGCGACCTGCTTGACGGGTATCTCGCGAGCAACCACCGCAAGAAGGTCGAAATCATCGAACGCGCCTTCAACTTCGCCCGCGAGGCTCACAGCGGCATCCGCCGCCGCAGCGGAGAGCCCTACATCCTCCACCCTATCGCCGTAGCACGCATCGTCAGCCGTGAGATCGGCCTGGGCTCCACATCAATATGCGCCGCCCTGCTCCACGACGTAGTGGAAGACACCGAATATACCGTCGAGGATATCGAACAGCACTTCGGCCCGAAAATAGCCCAGCTTGTCGACGGTCTCACCAAGATATCGGGTGGTATCTTCGGCGACAAGGCATCTCTTCAGGCCGAAAACTTCCGCAAGCTCCTCCTGACGATGAGCGAAGACATACGCGTCGTGCTCATCAAGATGGCCGACCGCCTCCACAATATGCGCACGCTCGGCTCAATGGCTCCCAACAAGCAATACAAGATCGCCGGCGAAACACTCTACATCTACGCCCCGCTCGCCCATCGTCTCGGCCTGTTCAGCATCAAGACCGAGCTTGAGGATCTAAGCTTCAAATATGAGCACCCCGAAGCCTATGCGCTGATCGAGCGTAAGATACTTGAATCAGAAGCCAAGCGCTCAAGCGTCTATAACGACTTCTCCGCCCCCATCACACGCGAACTCGAACGCATGGGGCTCACATTCGAGGCCAAAGCGCGGATCAAATCCGTATTCTCCATCTGGAACAAGATGGAAACCAAGAAAGTACCCTTCGAAGAGGTCTATGATCTCTACGCCATGCGCATCATATTCGAATGCGACGATCCTTCGCGCGAAAAAGCCATCTGCTGGCAGATCTACTCGGCCATCACCGACCTCTACAGACTCCACCCCGATCGCACCCGCGACTGGATCTCATCCCCGAAAGCCAACGGATACCAGGCTTTGCATCTGACCGTAATGGGTCCGGACGGCAACTGGATCGAAGTGCAGATCCGCTCGCGCCGCATGGACGAGATAGCCGAAAAAGGATTTGCCGCACACTGGAAATACAAAATCGGCGACCACGACGAGGAGTCGGAGCTTAACGCCTGGTTGCGTACCATCAAGGACATCCTCGACAATCCAGAGCCCAACGCCCTCGACTTCCTCGACACCCTCAAGCTCAACCTCTTCTCAAGCGAGATTGTGGTGTTCACACCCAAAGGAGAGCTGATCACACTCCCCAAAAATGCGACCGTACTTGACTTCGCCTTCGGACTCCACTCCCAGATCGGCTGCCACTGTATCGCCGGCAAAGTCAACCACAAGCTAGTCCCCCTGAGCCAGAAGCTCAACAGCGGCGACCAGGTCGAAGTGCTGACATCCCAGTCGCAGACTCCCAAACCAGAATGGATCAACTTCCTGGCCACAGCCAAAGGAAAGACACAGCTTCGCGTAGCACTGCGCAAGATAGAGCAGCCGGCCATCAACCGTGGCCGTGACATCTTCGAAAGCTTCCTCAAAGAGCACGACATTCCGCTGACCAATGACGTTCTCACAAAAGCGCTCGGAATATATCATGCGGCCAACCGCGACGAGCTTTATCTCATGCTCGGCAACGACGAAATAGTCATTGACAAAAGCATAGCCAAAGCCCTGCGTCGCCACAACGACCGCCAGCGGGGTGTCCTCTCGAAGATATTCCGTGTCAGCCGCCCGTCCGACGACGACGCTGCCGAGGAGACCGAGACCAAGCGGCCGCCTGTCAACATGAAGCAGACCTACCTGCTCCGATACGACAGCAACGGCTCCAACTTCAAATTCTCCGGCTGTTGCTGCCCGATTCCGGGCGATCCCGTCCTCGGATTTGTCGACGACAACAATGAAGTCACCATCCACGCCGTCGACTGCCCCCGCGCCCTCGCCCTCAAGGCCAGCTACGGACAGAACATCGTCTCTACCGCATGGGCTCCCGAAGTCGAAGGCTCATTCCTGGCCAAAGTCCATATCGAGGGAATCGACCGTCAGGGCATCCTTCAGGAACTGACCCACA
The DNA here is from genome assembly GCA_947173955.1 of uncultured Bacteroidales bacterium. Taxonomy (GTDB): domain Bacteria; phylum Bacteroidota; class Bacteroidia; order Bacteroidales; family Muribaculaceae; genus JAAVFS01. The sequence goes on from CAMWHE010000010.1 coordinate 21,980, forward strand.
TGATCTCGACCCACCTGAATATTAATATACGCCGTCTCGACATCGAAGCCCGGGACGAAGTCTTCAACTGCGAACTCTCCGTACTGGTCAGCGATGCCAGCATCGTCAATACCCTGTGCGACAATGTCCGCTCCATCGACGGCGTCACCAAGGCATCCCGAATATGAGCATATTTCAACATCTCAACCGCTTTTTCCTCGGCCGCGCCGCTATCTTCATAGTGAGCCTTGCAGCCATCATCTACCTGATGCCGCGTGCCGACAAAGTCAACCTGTCCTTCGCCGAGGGCGAAAAGTGGAATCATCCGGTTCTTACAGCCTCTTTCGAGATTCCGGTCTATCTCGAAGACTCCGTACAGAAGAGTCTTATCGACTCCATAAAGAAAGAATTCAAGCCCGTCTACCGCTTCGTCGACAATCCTTATGACTCCTTGCGATCGGTGCTCGCCGCCATTGACTCCCGCGTCATGACCGAAGCTCAGACAGCGTCAATCATCAAAAATATCGAATCCGTCTACAAAAAAGGTGTCGTCAGCGTCCCGACCTACCGCGAGATAGGCTCCGAGCCCACGATCACCGTACTTGACGGAGTCAAGTCACTGTCGCTGCGCACGGGCAACATCATATCGCTCGTCCAGGCTCACGACGAGATCCGCCAGAAACTCCAGACAGCCACCAACGAGGGCTATCTCGACGGCATCGACATATACTCGCTCCTCGGCCCGTCGATAGTCAAGGATACGGCGGAAACCAATCGCCTTTATGAGGAGAAAGTCATTCCGGCCACACGCGCCATCTCGTCGATTAAGCCCGGGCAGACTATCATTGACCGTGGCGAGATCGTCACCCCCCAGCTCGGGAAAATAATCTCTACATACAAGGAGATGTTCGCCGAGCGCTATTCCGACTCCGCCGCCGAGCGGGTGGCTTCCATCGCAGGCCGCATACTCGTCACCATCATAATCCTTGCCGGCCTGTTCATCTATCTATATCTATATCGCCGCGACATTTTTGACTCAATACGTTCGCTCTCGGCCGTTATGCTGCTGTTTGCAGTGTTTTATGTCCTCGGAGTAGTCATTTCGGTCACATTCCATCTGGGATTGTTCCTCGTCCCGTTTGCCATTCTGGCCATAGTCATCGTCGTATTCTTCGACGCCAATACGGCCATATTCTTCTATCTAGGAGAGATACTCCTCTGCGCCTGCTACAGCCCCTCGCCGATGGAACTCATATTCATCGAGATGACCGTCGGACTTGTAGCCGTATTCTCCCTGCGCGAACTGTCACGCCGTTCGCAGCTGCTACGTACGGCTCTCTTCGCCTTCTTCGCCTACATCATCTCCTACATAGCGATCGACCTGCTGCTGACCTCGTCGGTAACCACCATCTCAGGCCGCATGCTCGGCTTCTTCGCTATCAACGGCGTCCTCATCACATTCGCCTACATCCTTATCTTTATTATAGAGAAAACATTCGGGCTCATATCGTCGGTGACACTCGTCGAACTGTCCGACATCAACCTCCCGCTCCTGCGCGCTCTCTCCGAGAAGTGCCCCGGCACATTCCAGCATGCCATGGGTGTCGGCAATCTGGCTGCCATAGCCGCCACACGCATAGGCGCCGATCCCCTGCTTGTCAGAACCGGAGCGCTCTATCACGACATCGGCAAAATCAACAATCCGGCATTCTTCACCGAGAATCAGCACGGCGTCAACCCCCACGACTCACTGTCGCCCGAACAGAGCGCCTATGTGCTCCACCGCCATGTCACCGACGGACTCAAGATGGCCGAGAAAGCCAAACTTCCGGCCGTCATCCGCGACATGATAGCCCAGCACCACGGTAAGAGCAAAGCCAAGTACTTCTATATCAAGTATCAGCAGCAACATCCCGGCGAGCCGGTCGATGATGAGCTGTTCACCTATCCCGGCCCCAATCCACAGACACGCGAAGCCTCGCTGCTGATGATGGCCGACGCCGTCGAAGCGGCCTCACGCTCGCTGAAAGACTACTCTCCGGAAGCCATCACTAAGCTCGTCAATACGATCATCGACGGCCAGGTAGCCGAGGGACTCCACCGCGAGTCGCCCCTGTCGTTCCGCGATATAATGCTTGCGAAAGAAGCATTCATCTCGCGTCTGCGCACGATGTACCATACACGTGTCGCCTATCCGCCTGCTCCGCGCCATCCTGCGGCTGCACCCGAAGCGCCTGAAACTCCGGCGGAACCGGCACCAGAACCACCTTCCACCACGCCCGAACCCGTCACCCCTAACCCGACAGACCGTAATACGCCCGACCATACCCCTTCCGCATCGGAAAAAACCGACTTTACACCCCGTATTCCACAATAATACGCGATTTTTTCAGTTATTAGTGTATAATTGACAGCTTATCCTGAATGAAAATGAAGCACATCATAACTGCATTGCTCGCCATACTGATCGGCGCAGGCTCAATCGCGGCTCAGAAAAATGAATTCAACCCCATCGAGACCGGTGTCACATCACTCTCGATAGCTCCCGACGCACGTGGCGCCTCAATGGGCGATCTGGGTGCGGCTACCGATCCGGATGTCAACTCCCAGTTCTGGAATCCGTCGAAATACGCGTTCGCCTACAGTCAGGGTGCTGTTTCGCTCAGTTATACCCCCTGGCTGCGCAAACTCGTCAACGACATCTTTCTGGCCAACCTTGCCGGCTACTGGAAGCTCGGACAGAACGATAACCAGGCGATCAGCGCATCGCTCCGCTATTTCTCCCTCGGCGAAGTGACCACAAACGACCTCACGGGTGCCACCGCCCAGAGCCTCAACCCCTATGAGCTCTCGTTTGATGTCGGCTATTCACGCAAGCTCTCTGAGAAATTCTCTATGGGTGTCGTCTTCCGCTACATATACTCCGACCTCGGATTCTCGGAATCCTATGCCGGCGACCAGACCGTAGGCGCATCGGCTTTCTCCGCCGACATCTCGGGCTACTACACCACATATCCGATCATCGGGCGCAACGAGTGCCAGTGGTCATGGGGCTTCGACATCTCCAATATCGGATCCAAAGTGTCCTACAACAACGGCGAGGACCCGGCCTTCCTGCCGACCAATCTTCGCCTCGGCACCACATTCATGTTCCCCCTTGCCGACTATCACACACTCGCTCTCTCGCTCGACCTCAACAAGCTTCTCGTTCCGGCCAAACCGCGCGAGTCCGACTATGAGGACACGACCGAAGGGCAGATCGAATATCTTGACGCCCTTGAAAAGTGGGAGAATATGTCGCCCATCACCGGTATATTCAAGTCATTCACCGATGCGCCCGGCGGATTCAAGGAGGAACTCAGGGAAATCAACTGGTCATTCGGCGCAGAATACGCATACAACAATCAGTTCTTCCTCCGCGGCGGCTATTTCCACGAAAGCACCTATAAGGGCAACCGCCAGTATTTCAGCTTCGGAGCGGGATTCTCGCTTAATGTTGTACGACTCGACGCAGCTTATATGCTCGCTACGGCGCAGACATCGCCCCTCGACCAGACACTACGTTTCACCCTCACATTCGACATGGACGGTCTGCGTGACCTCCTCGGCAAACGACGTTAATCCATGAGTGACATTCGCATAGGCAACGGCTTTGATGTACACCGCCTCGTCGAGGGACGCCGCCTGGTCATCTGCGGCGTTGAAATCCCCCACAGTCTGGGTCTGCTGGGACACAGCGACGCCGACGTAGCCATCCACGCACTCGCCGACGCCATTCTGGGTGCAGCCGCCTTGCGCGATATAGGCTATCACTTTCCCGACTCCGATCCGGCCTATGCTGGCGCCGACTCGCGCCGCCTTCTCCGCCGTGTCGTGGAGATCGTAGCTGAAAAAGGATACCGTATTTCCAATGTCGATATCACCATCATCGCCCAGCAACCCAAAATGCTCCCGTATATCCCTCAGATGACGGCAAACATAGCTGCCGACCTCGGAGTCAACCCTGACAGAGTCTCCGTAAAGGCCACTACCACCGAGCGGCTTGGTTTCACAGGCCGCAGCGAGGGTATAGCGGCACAGGCATCGGCGCTTATCGTAAAAGACTAAGAGACCATTAACTACATAAAGCATGAAATCAATTCAAGTAAACATCGACCACGCTCTCGGCTCCGCCGTCACCAAAGCCGATATCGAAGCCCTCAGCTCTGAAGCTGCTGTCGCTCTCGGCCACGTCAACAACGGCACTGCTGCCGGCAACGACTTCCTCGGTTGGGTCAAGCTCCCCACCGACACCCCCGCCTCTCTTCTCGACGATATCCAGGCTACCGCACAGCAGCTCCGCGAAGACTGCGAAGTAGTTGTCGCAATAGGCATCGGCGGCAGCTATCTCGGCGCCAAAGCTGTAATCGAAGCTCTCTCAGACACATTCGCCCCCTGTCAGACACCCGTGATCTTCGCCGGCCAGAACATCGGTGAAGACTATCTGTATGAACTCATGCAGTATCTCCAGGGCAAAAAATACGGCATCATCGTCATCTCCAAGTCAGGTACGACGACCGAGCCCGCCATCGCGTTCCGCCTGCTCAAGGACAATCTTGAGAAGACCTTGGGCAAAGCCGAAGCCGCGCGCCGCATCGTCGCCATCACCGACGCACGCCGCGGCGCGCTCCGTCAGCTCGCTACCGAGGAAGGCTACAAGACATTCGTCATCGAAGACAATGTCGGCGGCCGCTTCTCCGTCCTGACTCCTGTCGGCCTTCTCCCCATCGCTGTAGCCGGATTCGACATCCATGCCCTGATCGAAGGAGCCGTACGGATGCAGAACGCCACGGCTGAAGCATCACTTGAAAATCCTGCCGAACTCTACGCCATCACACGCAACGCTCTCTATCGCGCCGGCAAGAAAATCGAGATTCTCGTCAACTACAATCCAAAACTCCACTACTTCGGCGAATGGTGGAAACAGCTCTACGGCGAGAGCGAGGGTAAAGACCACAAAGGCATCTTCCCCGCGGCCGTCGACAACTCTACCGACCTCCACTCGATGGGTCAGTGGATTCAGGATGGTGAGCGCACGATCTTCGAGACAGTCCTCTCTGTCGAGACCCCCCGTCACAGCGTGATCATACCCTCTGACGATGCCAACCTCGACGGACTCAACTACATATCCGGACTCCATGTCGACCAGGTCAATAAAATGGCTGAACTCGGCACCCGCATCGCCCATGTCGACGGTGGCGTGCCTAACCTGCACATCACTATCCCCGCCCTTACGGAGCTTTACCTCGGAGAACTTATCTACTTCTTCGAAAAAGCCTGCGGTATAAGCGGTTATATTCTCAATGTCAACCCCTTCAATCAGCCCGGCGTCGAGGACTACAAGCGCAATATGTTCGCCCTCCTCGCCAAGCCCGGCTATGAAAAAGAAACTGAAGCCATCAAGGCTCGCCTTTGATTAATTCATATTTAAGAATATGTTCGACGAATGGAGCGCCGCCAGCTGGTGACGCTCCATTTTTCGGTCGGGACAAATCACAAAGCACACGAATTCCAGACTTTCAATAGCAAAAATTTATTCTACCACTTACCAACAAGCCGCAAACAGGTTACTCGATCCCCTGATTCTTATAATCTACGAGAAAAATCAGACCATCCGCATAGACAATCGATAATCGCATCATAGTTATTTAAGATATTTTAACGCCGAAGCGCAGATATTTTGTCATACCTTTAGGGTATGAATATGCTGAAACTGAAATTACTTCTCGCCACCGTAACGTCGGCATTCGCATCGGCATCGCTATCAGCCGATGACGCAGTGACTGTCGGAGCTGCCAGAACGGACGCCTACATCCCTACGCTTCAGGGTAAAAAGGTCGCTCTATACTCCAATCATACGGGCATGGTAGGCGACCGGCACACCCTCGACCTGATGCTTGAGGCCGGGGTCGACGTCAGATATATTTTCTCGCCTGAACATGGTTTCCGGGGCAATGCCGATGCCGGCGAGCATGTCAGCAGCTCGGTCGACCCGCTGACCGGCACTCCGATCCGCTCGCTCTTCGGCTCAGCCAAGCGCAAGGCGATGGCGGCCGCCGACTCGGTCGACGTCATAGTCACCGACATCCAGGACGTCGGCCTGCGGTTCTATACCTACTATGTCACGATGATCGAGCTGATGAACAAAGCGGCTGAGCGCGACATCGACTTCATCATTCTCGACCGCCCCAACCCCACGGCTCCGATGGGAGTCGACGGCCCGATACTCGATATGCGGCATGCTTCCGGAGTGGGCGCCCTCCCGATCCCCATACTTCACGGCATGACGCTCGGAGAGCTCGCCCGGATGGCGTCGGCCGAAGGATGGCTGAAAGAGGGGCGGCAGTCTCGGCTCACCGTTGTCCCCTGCGAAGGATACACCCACGCCACACGCTATGAGCTACCCGTAGCCCCCTCGCCCAATCTGCCCAATATCCATGCCATATATCTATACCCATCCATGTGCTTCTTCGAGGCCACGCCACTGTCGCTCGGACGAGGCACCGACTTCCCTTTCGAGGTCTACGGACATCCCGACATGAAGACCTCCGGCACCTTCACGTTCACTCCGCAGTCGCGGCCGGGAGCGAAAAAGCCGCCGCTGATGGGCCGCCGTTGCCGGGGTGTCGACCTGAGGCAGATTCCCGCCGACACGCTGATAGCCCGTGGAGTAGACTTCTCATATCTTATCGACGCCTACCGCCGTATGGGGCGCCCCGCCAAGTTCCTCACCTCATTTTTCGAGCTGCTCGCCGGCAATGATCAAATCCGCCGCCTGATTACCGATGGCGCGGACGCCGATGCCGTCAAGGCCTCATGGCAGGAAGAAGCCGCCGACTTCGCCCGTCAAAGCCGACAGTATTACCTCTATCCCTGACTCTCGTTATGAAACCTACCGTCGTCATCATAGTCATAGCCGCCTATTTTCTGCTGCTGATCGGCATCTCGATGCTTGCCGGTCGGCGCGCCGGGTCAACAACCTTCTTCGGAGGGGAACGGCGCACGCCCTGGCCGATCGTTGCCTTCGCGATGATCGGAGCATCGATCTCCGGCGTGACCTTCGTGTCAGTCCCCGGCATGGTCAGTGCCAACGGCTACGCATATCTGCAGATGATACTCGGCTTCGTCGTAGGCTATGCCCTGATAGCCTTCGCACTGATCCCGATGTTCTACCGCCGCAACCTCATCTCGATCTACAGCTACCTGCAGCAACGCTTCGGCAACTCTACCTACCGCTCCGGAGCGTGGTTTTTCTTCTTCAGCAAGATGCTCGGAGCGGGTGTCAGGTTCTTCGTCGTATGCGTCGTCCTTCAGGAACTCGTCTTCGGTCCTCTGGGCGTGCCATTTTCATTCAATGTCATGGTCACCATCGCGCTGATATGGCTCTATACGGCCCGATCGGGGGTCAAGGCCGTGATCTGGACCGACACACTGAAGAGCTTCTGCCTGATAATGTCGGTAGTGCTATGCATATATTTCGTTGCCCGCGGGATGGGTCACAGCGCCGGGTCGCTTGCCTCGGCCGTCAAGAGCCACGCCACCTCGCGCATCTTCTTTTTCGACGACCCGATGTCAGGCAACTACTTCTGGAAGCAGTTCATCGCCGGCGTATTTCTGGCAGTGGCTATGACAGGACTCGACCAGGATATGATGCAGCGCACACTGGCCTGCGGCGACTACAGGCAGGCGCGCAAAAACCTGATAGTCGCGTCAATGATGCAGCTGATCGTCGTAGCGCTCTTTCTCATCCTGGGGACACTGCTCGTCATGTTCGTCGAGAGCCGCCACGACCTGACGATCCCGCAGAAGAGCGACAGCCTGTTCGCCATGGTCGCCACTCATCCCGACATGCCACTTATAGTCGGCATCCTCTTTATCCTCGGGCTCATCTCGGCAGCCTACTCCGCTGCCGGATCGGCGCTTACATCGCTGACTACATCTTTCACCATCGACATCCTTGACGCCACACGCTATCCCTCACACAAGCTTGACCGCGTGAGACGTATCACCCACATAGCCATGTCGGCCTGCATGGGAGCCATAATCATCTGCTTCTACTATATCAGCGACTCCGATGCAATCAGCGCCGTCTATACGCTCGCCTCCTATACCTACGGGCCGATACTCGGACTATTCGCCTACGGGATGCTCTCACGGCGCCCCGTCCGCGACCGGCTCGTGCCCATAGCATGCGTCGCAGCCCCTCTGCTCTCATGGGCGACTACCCGGCTGCTCGCGGCTACTGCCGGCTATCACACCGGATTTGAACTTCTACTCATCAACGCAGCCTACACCGTATTAGGCCTGATAATTCTATCCAAGCCATGTCAACAACACAGCTCAACAGAGCCCTCTGGCTCGTCGACCTCCTCAGACGCTACGGACGCCTGACACGCGCCGACATCAATCAGCACTGGCGGCGCACATCCTTCTCCGATGGCAGGGACATCCCGCGACGCACCTTTTTCAACTATAGGGAGGAGGTGGAGTCGATATTCAATATCCGCATACTCTGCGACCCCAACACCTATGAATACTATCTCGAAGAAGACGATCACGCACGCAGCATGACCAACTGGATCGTCCATTCATCCGAGCTAAGCCAGGCTCTGTCAGACTCGCGTGAGGTCGCGCAGAGCATCTTTCTGGAAGACATCCCGTCGGCGCGCGACTATCTCAGCCTCGCCGTCGAGGCTCTCAAGGAAAAGCAGTGCCTGCGATTTGACTATGCGCCCTACACACGCTCCACACCGACGCGCGACGTCGTTCTCGAGCCATACTTCCTCAAGCTCTTCAAGCAGCGTTGGTATGTGACCGGACGCGTCCCCGCCGACAAGGCCATCAAGACCTACGCGCTCGACCGTATGATTTCGCCCGTACTCACCGGCATCAGTTACGCCGTGCCCGACGATTTCGACGCCGAGAGCTATTTCCGCGACAGCTTCGGCATCGTCTTCACCCAGGGCGAAGTCAAGAATGTCATGCTGAAAGTCGATTCGCGACAGGCCAAATACTTCCGCGCCCTGCCGCTCCACCACTCCCAGCAGGAACTGATCCACGACACCTACTCCATCTTCACCTACCGGCTGAAGATTACCGCCGACTTCATCCAGGAACTACTCTCCCACGGCTCCGGCGTCATGGTCATGCAGCCCCCCGAGCTCCGCGCCATGATCCTCAACGAATTGCGCGCCACCCTCGCCCTCTACGACTGAATTTGATAATTACTCGGGCATATGCGGTGTTAATAGCGGTTAAACGCGCTGACAGGCATGGCGGTATGGCAGGTTTTTCTTATCTTTGTAGATTAAACATACCATCATTATCCACATCGATGCCCGAAAGTAAAGACAACAATCTGCGCGATTTCATCCCGGAGCCCGCCCTGCGCCGTCTCCCCTGGTATCTGGCCTACGTGAGCATGCTGCGCGACAAGCACGTGGAGCATGTATCGTCGACCCACATCTCCCGCGAGCTCAATGTCGACGCCTCACAGATCGCCAAGGATCTCTCGTTCCTCAACATCAAGGGCAAGACACGTATCGGCTACAATGTAGTACACCTTGAGAAGGAGCTACGCAACTTCCTGGGATTCAGTCGCACACATAACGCCGTCATCTTCGGCGCCGGCAGCCTCGGCGCCGCCCTGATGCAGGACTCGGGTCTGTCGCGCTACGGCCTTCGCGTAGTGGCCGGATTCGATATTAACCCCGACATTATCGGCACTCAGATTGGAGGCGTGCCGGTCTATTCCATCGACGAACTTGATACCCGTTGCCGCCGCCTCAGAGCCGATATCGGTATCATCACCGTGCCGGTCGACCATGCTCAGGACGCTGCCGATATGCTCATCTCCGCCGGCGTCAAGGCTTTATGGAACTTTACCCCCGTGCGTATCCGCGTGGCCGACGGCATCGTGATCGCCAACACATCGATCTACGCCCACCTTGCCGTGATGTACAACCGATTAGACAACATGTAAATGAAGATACTTTATTGCGAGAACCCGATCTGGACCACCTGCGAGCCGACTGATGTCAGCCTGCTGGTCGACTCGTCGCTTTCGCGCAATTTCCATCCTCTCTTTCTCCCGCCACACTCCGATGAGTGGCGGCTGACACTGGGGGTAGCGGTCAGAATAGTCCGGCTCGGCAAATTTATCTCCCCGCGATTCGCCCACCGCTACTACGACGCCGCGACTCTCATAGCTCGCCTTCGTCCCGCGGATGTCGTGCTGCCTGCTTCCGCCACAATGACCGCATTCGACTCGTCGGCCATCGTAGGCGAGTGGATGGCAGTCGAAGACACTACGGCGCAGACTCTCGCCATAGGCGGCGACACAGACCTTACAATACCTTTCGAGCGTGACTCCATCGACCGGCTCATAGCCTATCTGAGCTGCTACTTCATGCTCAAGACCGGCGACATCATCGTGGCAGGCGACTGCGGCTTTGCCACCTCACCTCGGATCAACACGGCTCTGCGACTTACACTCAACGGCGCGGAATGCCTGAATTTCAAGATAAAATAGCACACACATGACCTTTACCTTACATACATTGAAAACCATAATGACCACCCTGGCGCTGCTGACAGCGCTGGCGGCACAGGCTTTGCACCCCGACTACTATGCATCCTCGTCGTCACTCGCATCCGGGCGCTGGGTCAAGATCAAAGTCGGACAGGCAGGAATGCAGCAGATAACAGCCGAAGAGCTGGCCGCCGCTGGCTTTTCCGATCCGGAGCGGGTCGGAGTCTACGGATTCAGCTCCGTCGACATCTCCGACCATAACCTCACCGATGCAAAGCCCGACGACCTCCCGGCTATACCGTCAATCTGTACGGAAGATGGCAAACTTATTTTCTACGCCGAGAATGGCGAACGCTGTGGCGTAGGATTCAACAGCTCCGGCAATGTCACGCCCGCCTTCCGCCAGAACCCTTCTTCACGCGAGGGCTATTATTTCCTGCATGAGACCGAAGCGCCCCTCCGCCCGCGGCTCGACAATGTCCGTCCGGTCGGCAACAAGCCGAGCAACTCCTACCTGACCCTGCTCATGCATAAATACATGGACCGCTACCACACCGGTGCGGGTGCCATAATTCTGAGCGACAACATCGTCAAGCTTCCTGCCCGCAAGCTAACCCACACCTTCGACGTGCTGCGCCCCGACCCCTCGCGTTTCCCGACCTACCACATCAGTTACGCAGCCTACAGTGCCGACAACAATGCAAAACTCTCCGTTTCCTATCCCAACGGAATCTACACCTATACCTTTACCGGCACAGCCACGACGCTTTTCACCCGCGCCTACACCAACTCGTCAACAATCGGCAAGCTCGAATCCGACTGCACTTCGGCCGTATCGCTCACCGCGCGTACAGACAATCTTGATTTCGCAGCCATCAACTATGTGGCGATGCTCTACTACCGTCTGGGCGATTTCGTCGATGACCAGTCGCAGATGTCGTTCTATACTTCAGGAGCGCTGAATACCGGACAGCAATTCCGGTTTACCAATGTCGACGCATCTGCTCCGCTTGAAGTCTGGGATCTTACCACAGCGTCCATGCCGGTAAGGCTCCCGGTCACAGCCGACACGGAGACATCCGCCATCGCCGTCAACAAAACCGTCCGCGCCGACGGCACTCTCAGCCGGTTTATCGCCTTCAAGCCCTCGCTTCAGCTCAACAGCGTGGAGATCATAGGTGAAGCTGATAATTCCGATCTGCACTCATCCCCGACACCCGATCTGGTCATAATTACTACGCCGGGACTGCGTCCCCAGGCAGAACGCCTTGCCGAACTCCACCGCACCTACCAGAATATGGATGTCATGGTCGCCGACCATCTGAGCATCTTCAACGAATTCTCCTCCGGCACTCCGTCGGCCGACGCTCTGCGACGCTTCGTCAAGATGCTCTACGACCGCGACCCCGGCAAGCTTCGCCACCTCCTTCTGCTGGGCACAAGCTATGTCAATCCGCGCGGTATCGACACATCGGTCTGTCCCGATATCGCCACATACATCCCCACCTTTCCCACTGAAGATGTATCATGCCAGTTCAATGAAGCCAAAGCCTACAGCGCCGACAGCTTCTTCGGAATTATGGCCGACGGATCCATGTCGCCTCTGACATCCGCCATGGACATCAATGTCGGGAGAATCCCGGCCTGCGATGCCGCCGAGGCAGCCGCCTACATCGACAAGGCGGAGCGCTATCTGACCCATCCCGCCGAAAGCGATGTCCGCTCGCGCGTAATCTCCATCAGCGACCGCGGCAACTCGAGCGGCCACACCCTGCAGGCTATCGAGGCCGGCGACCTTATTACCCACCTGGCGCCCGGAACGCACATTTTCCGCGACTACGACCCTGTCTATTTTTACACCAACAATGACCCGAAGATCCACAATACCGTCATCGCCGACCAGCTGCAGACCGGTGTCGGATTCCTGACCTATTGCGGCCACGGCAATGAGATCTCCATTGGCTCCGCTCCGCTCTGGGGGCGCCGCAACATCACGTCCACCCGTGTGGCCGACCCTCCCTTCGTCATGCTCGCCACATGCGATTCCTATCCGTTCGACCTCGGAAGACACGGACTGGGTCACTCATTTATACTGTCGCCCGACGCAGGTGCGATAGCCATGATAGCATCGTGCCGTGAGGTTCAGATGTCGCTTAACCAGCGGCTCCATCTCGCCGTCATCCGCGAATACTTCGCCGAAGAGACCCCGGCAACCATGGGCGACATCTACCGTCTCGCCCACAATCGGATGAAGGCTGAAGAGTCGGAAATCCACGTCATCAATACCCTATGCTACAGTTTTGCTGGTGACCCCGCGCTCCCGCTCTATTCCTACACCCACTCCATCGAGCCGGAAAGTTCTGCTGTCACCCTTACGCCCCACTCTGCCGACAATCGCATCGCCGGAACCGTCAATCGCGCTGACGGCACTCCCGACACCGATTTCGACGGCACCCTGATCGCCGACCTATACACACCACCCTACGCGACCAAAACATACTTCCATGCCTCCTCCGATACCCTCCGGCAGGTAACTCTCGACGGCGACCATCTAACCACAGTCAAAGCCCGAGTGACAGCCGGACGCTTCGATTTCAACCTCGATATGCCCAACGTCATCACCCCGGGCTCCGGGTTTGAACTTCATCTCGCAGCTCTGCGCGACGGCTCCCACGACCGGGCCGCCATCACACTCCGCGATGTGACAGTCGGCGATTCCGAATCGGATGAACCGATTCAGGACAATCCTCCCGTCATCACCGATTTCAGCGTTGAGACATCGGCCGACAGCGATGGTACCGTCACCGATACCACACCGGCCATCCGCGCTGAATGGATCACGCCCTATACCATCTCCCATCGCGGAGTGGCATCGACCTCCTATCTCGAAATCGACGGCAGGCGCATCCCCCTGCGCGGCATAGCCTCATCAGAAAGCGACGAAACCGGATCGCTTTACTATACACCCGGCCCGCTCGCCGACGGCCTGCATACAGCCCGGCTGTATATAGCTGACAATGCCGGACGCGCCGCCGAGGCATCCCTGCATTTCACAGTCGTCAGCACCTCTGCCACAGCCTCTCTCTGCGTCGACCGTCCGGTAGCATCCGGTAGCGTCGCCATCGATCTGACCCATGACTTTCCGGGGCTGCCCTCAGGCCGGCTTGTCATAATCGACCGCAGCGGCAATACGGTCATGTCAGTCACTGACCCGTCATTCCCATTCGACTGGGATTGCTGTGACAGCAACGGCAAACGCGTTCCTGACGGCCGCTACACCATACGCGCATGGCTCCGCCGGGACAAGACCCTCTGCGAGGCCGCTCCGACCGAGATCGTCGTAATAGAATAACCGTACAATCAAACCCCAACTCATAACCAGTCAACACATAACATAATGAAGATTACCGAACAACGCAGCAGCATGCTCCACGGCATACTCCTCATAGCCCTCTTCGCCTGCGCGGCATTCTATATCGGCAGCGCAAAGATATTTACCGACATTTCATTCAGTCCGATGATTATCGGAATCATCCTCGGTATGCTCTATGCCAATTCCCTGCGCAACCATCTGCCCCAGACATGGGTACCCGGTATACAGTTCTGTTCCAAGCGTCTGCTCCGTATCGGCATCATATTCTACGGCTTCCGCCTGACATTCCAGGACATAGCCCATGTCGGCGTCGCCGGCATAGCTATCGACGCCATAATAGTCACTGTCACGATCGTCGGAGGCTACCTCGTCGGCAGCCGGCTGCTGAAAATGGACCGCGACACCGCCATGCTGACATCCGTCGGCAGCGGCATCTGTGGCGCAGCCGCCGTACTCGGAGCCGAAGCCACCCTCCGCACCAAGCCCTACAAGACTGCTGTCGCCGTCGCTACCGTAGTGATTTTCGGCACGCTCTCCATGTTCATCTACCCCATCCTCTACCGTACGGGAGTCCTACATCTCTCCCCCTCCGAGATGGGCATCTACGGTGGCTCGACTCTTCACGAGGTAGCTCACGCCGTAGGCGCCGGCAATGCGATGGGCGAAGAGATAGCATCGACAACCGTGATTGTCAAGATGATACGCGTCATGATGCTCGTTCCCGTCCTGCTTATTCTCGGCATTTGGGCTGCACGCCGCCATCAGGCCGATACCGAAGGCACGGGTAAAGGCAAAGTCGCAATCCCCTGGTTTGCATTCGGATTTCTGGCCGTGATCGCCCTCAACTCGCTCTCAGTCTACCTCAACTCGCTCTCCACTCCCTGTGGCATTCCTGCCGGAGCCGTCAGCGTAATCAACTATATCGACACTTTCCTGCTGACCATGGCCATGGCCGCACTCGGAGCGGAGACATCCATTGATAAGTTCAAGAAGGCCGGAGCCAAACCCTTCGTACTCGCATTCATAATCTACATCTGGCTGCTCGGCGGTGGCTATCTGCTCGCCCGCTATCTCGCTCCCGCCCTTCTTTAACTTCCCGAATCCATCCAAAAGAGAATCGTCAAAACATATCACTCATGACTACGACGCGCCCCACACCCTCTTCCGATTGCGTTGTCATCATCCCGATGTACAACGAGTGTGAAAATGCCGAGGCCATAATCGATGCCGTCATGGCTCTGCCTCATCCTATGAATGTCCTCGTCATCGACGACGGCTCTCCCGACGGCACGGCCGACATCGTCAGACGCCAGATAGAGCGCTATCCCGGACGAGTCGACCTCATCGAGCGCGAAGGCAAGCTCGGACTCGGCACAGCCTATATAGCCGGCTTCCGCTATGCTCTTGATGCCGGCTACGAATATATCTTCGAGATGGATGCCGACTTCTCACACAATCCCAACGACCTGATGGCGCTCTACAAAGCCTGCTCCGAGCAGGGAGCCGACATAGCCATCGGATCGCGCTACATCACGGGGGTCAATGTCGTCAACTGGCCGATGGGTCGCGTACTGATGAGCTATTACGCATCAAAATATGTCCGCATAGTCACCCGCATGAAGGTGCGCGACACGACTGCCGGATTCGTCTGCTACCGCCGCCGTGTGCTCGCCACCCTCGAGCTCGACAAGATACGCTTCAAAGGCTATGCCTTCCAGATCGAGATGAAATTCACTGCCTACAAGTGCGGCTTCAAGATTGTCGAGGTGCCGATCATATTCGTCAACCGCGTCCTCGGACAGAGCAAGATGAGCAGCGGCATCTTCGGCGAGGCCGTATTCGGCGTCCTTAAGCTCAAAATGTCAAGCTGGTTCCGCAAATACCCGAAACCTGTAGAATAACCCCCATGACCACACTACTCTATAATGCACGCATCGTCACCGGCGCCGAGCGCTTCGACGGCTTCATCCTCATCAACGGCCGGGACATAGCCGCTATCGGAGCCGGAGCGCCCCCGGCCGAACTCATGAGCCGGGCCGACGAGGCAGTCGACTGCGGAGGCGACATGCTCATGCCGGGAGTCATCGACACCCACGTCCATTTCCGTGATCCCGGGCTGACAGCCAAGGGCGATATCGCCACCGAAAGCCGCGCGGCCGTAGCTGGCGGAGTGACCTCATATATCGATATGCCCAATACCCGCCCGGCCACAGTGACACCGGCTGACTGGGAGGCTAAAATGGAGCGCGCCGCCGAGGTCTCGATGGCCAACTATGCATTCTTCATCGCTGCCACCAACGACAATCTCCCCGTCCTGCTCTCCCTCGACTACACCCGTATCCCCGGCATCAAGCTCTTTCTCGGATCGTCGACCGGCAATATGCTCGTCGACAATGCCACGACTCTCGAACGGCTGTTTGCCGCCGCACCGGCTCTTATCGCCGTCCATGCCGAGGACGAGGACACGATAGCCCGATGCCGCCGCGAGTTGACCGACCATGCCGCCGGCCGGCCGCTCTCAGTCCGTCTACACTCGGCCCTGCGTCCCGCCGAAGCCTGTGTAAAGGCCTCCCGTCGCGCCATCGAGCTTGCCCGCCACTACGGCTCGCGCCTTCATCTGCTGCATCTATCCACGGCCGACGAACTCAGCCTGCTCGATGCCGACACCAATATCACCACCGAGACCTGCCCCCACTATCTGCTCTTCACCGATGCCGACATGGAGCGCCTCGGCAGCCGTATCAAGTGTAATCCCGCAATAAAGTCGCAGGCTGACCGAGTTGCTCTGCTCAGAGCCGTCACCGACGGGACTGTCGACACCATAGCCACCGACCATGCCCCGCACCTACCCGTCGACAAGGAGGGCGACCTGCTCACAGCCGCATCCGGCATGCCCGGGATTCAGTTCTCCCTTCCCATGATGCTCGAGCTCCTCGACGGCCGCCCCGGACGCGTCGCCGCCCTGATGAGCGAGAATCCCGCACGCATATTCGGCATAGTCAACCGCGGATTCCTGCTCGCCGGCTTCCGGGCCGACATTGTAAGGGTAAGACGCTGTCAGGAGCCGGTCACCATCACCGATGCCGACGTCATCTCACGTTGCGGATGGACTCCGTATGCCGGGATGCAGACCCATTATAAAGTCATTGCCACATGGGTCAACGGCCATAAGACCTTTGACAACGGGACAATATCCGACCGGTCGGCAGCCGCTCCACTGAGATTTTTAACCGGCTCTGAATAACGCCACATCTTTTTATCGCCAATAAGCGTTCTATTATATATGAAAGAATTTGTAATAAGTCAGGAAACAACCGAACGCACTGTCCTCGTCGGGCTCGTCACGCGCGACCAGTCGGAGGAGAAAGTCAACGAATATCTCGACGAACTCGCGTTCCTTGCCGACACGGCAGGCGCCGTGACCGTCAAACGGTTCATACAGAAACTCGACTACCCCAACCCGCGCACGTTCGTCGGTAAAGGCAAGCTCGACGAAATCAAAGCCTATATCGAAGAAAATGAGATCGGAATGGTCATCTTTGACGATGACCTGACGACAAAGCAGGTATCCAACATCGAGCGCGAGCTACAGGTCAAGATTCTCGACCGCACGAGCCTGATTCTCGACATCTTCGCCCGTCGGGCGCAGACTGCAAGCGCACGCACTCAGGTCGAGCTCGCCCAGTATCAGTATCTGCTGCCACGACTGACCCGCCTATGGACCCACCTCGAGCGTCAGCGTGGCGGTATCGGTATGCGTGGCCCGGGTGAGACACAGATCGAGACCGACCGCCGAATCATCCTCGACAAGATCTCACGGCTCAAAGCCGAGCTCCGCGACCTTGACAAGCAGAAATCCATCCAGCGCAAGAATCGCGGCAAGCTGACCCGCGTGGCTCTCGTAGGCTACACCAATGTCGGCAAGTCGACGCTTATGAACCTGCTCAGCAAGAGCGAGGTATTTGCCGAAAACAAGCTCTTCGCCACCCTCGACACCACAGTCCGCAAGGTCATCATCGACAATCTGCCCTTCCTGCTGACCGATACTGTAGGATTCATCCGCAAGCTCCCCACCCATCTCGTCGACTCCTTCAAGTCCACTCTCGACGAGGTGCGCGAAGCTGATCTGCTCGTCCATGTAGTCGACATCAGCCACCCTAACTTCGAGGAACAGATCGAGGTCGTCAACAAGACCCTCCACGATATCTGCGGCAGTGTCGAGAAGCCTATGATAATGGTATTCAACAAGATCGACGCATTCTCATATAAGCCTAAGGACGCCGATGACCTTACACCCCGCAAGCGCGAGAACATCTCGCTTGAAGAACTCAAGGAAACATGGATGGCCAAGCTCCACGACAATTGCGTATTCATCTCGGCCAAGACCGGCCGTAATATCGACGAGCTCAAGCATCTCCTCTACGAAAAGGCCCGCGAGATACATCTCCAGCGGTTCCCCTATAACGATTTCCTCTACCAGAAATACGATGACATAGATGAAAGCGCCGAATAACCAAGCCCCCGCACCGATGACCTGGGAACGGCTCATCAACGACAAGCGTTTCGGACATGAGGGCACCGTCGACACCAAGGGGGGCGTCCGCAGCGACTTCCGTCGCGACTATGACCGCCTCGTCTTCTCGTCCCCTTTCCGACGCCTTCAGAACAAGACTCAGGTCTTTCCCCTGCCGGGCAGCATTTTCGTTCACAACCGACTGACCCACAGCCTTGAGGTGTCATCCGTAGGCCGCTCTATCGCCGCCGAGGTAAGCCACGCGCTCGCTCCCCGCTACGCCGGCACGCCCGATGGTGAAGCGCTGACATCGATAGGCGAGATAGTCGCCGCAGCCTGTCTGGCTCATGACCTCGGGAACCCGCCCTTCGGCCACTCCGGCGAGAAAGCCATCTCAACTTTCTTCTCCGAGGGTGCCGGTGCCGAACTGCGCGCCGATCTGACCGAGCGCGAATGGTGCGACCTGGTGTCGTTCGAAGGCAACGCCAACTCACTGCGCGTGCTGATCCACCGCTTCAAGGGACGCCGTCACGGCGGCTTCGGCATGACCTACTCAACACTGGCCTCCATAGTCAAATACCCCTACGAATCGACCATCTCGCCCAACGGCAAGTTCGGCTTCTTCGCAAGCGAACAGAGTGATTTCATCCGCATTGCCGACACTCTCGGCATGATCCGCCGCGAGCGTCCCGACGGCTCAGTGAGCTACGCCCGCCATCCACTCGTCTATATTGTCGAGGCTGCCGACGACATCTGCTATGAGATAATGGACATCGAAGACGCCCACAAGCTTAAGATACTGCCGACCTCCGAGGTCATCCCACTCCTGCTCGACTACTTCTCAGGCGATGCGCTCAGGCAGCACAAGGAAGCCATCGCCGACATAGAGGATCCCAACGAACAGGTGGCCTACCTGCGCTCATGCGTCATCTCGCTACTCGTCAGCCGGTGCGCCGAAGCGTTCGTCGCCCATGAAAACGAAATCCTCTCCGGCACCTTCCACGGCACGCTCATTCAGGCCATTCCTCCGACTGAGAGCCGTGCCTATCAGGCCTGCAACGCACTCTCATGGGAGCGTCTCTATTCGGCCGGAGATGTCGTCGACATCGAGCTGGCCGGTAACCGTATCATCACCTTCCTCCTCGAGAAGCTGATTCACGCTGTGCGCTTCCCCGAGCTCAACTATTCCCGTCTGCTTTTGGCCAAGGTGCCGCGTCAATATGACGTCGCCGCTCCGACCCTCTACGGCCGCATCCAGGCCGTCCTCGACCACGTCTCGGCCATGACCGACGTCTATGCCCTCGACCTCTACCGAAAACTCAACGGAACAAGTCTCCCCGCCGTATGATGAAACGACTTCTGACTATCTGCCTCCTGCTTATAGGCATTGCTGCTTCGGCTGTAAAACCGGAGGATGTCCCCAATGTCCAGCGACTCAAGGCCGACCAATGGGTCAGCGATCCCGCCGGACTGCTCTCCCCCGGAGCTCTGGCGCAGGCCAACCATGCGCTCGACACTCTCAACCGGGCCAACACCACCGAAGTTTGCGCCGTCATCGTCCCCGACCTGAGCGATATCGATGCCGATGATTATGCCACTCAGCTCTTCGAACTTTGGGGCATCGGGCGCAAGGACCGCTCCAACGGGCTCCTGCTGCTCATCTCGCGCGACGACCGCCGGGCTGTCATCCGCACAGGCGCCGGCATGGAGATCGCCATGACCGACGGACGCGCAGGCTCGATCATCCGCAACGATATCAAGCCTGCAATGCTCGACGGCAATATCGACAAAGCGCTCCTCGACGCTATCTCATCGATAGGAACAGTCATATCCGACTCGGCCTACTACGATGACCTCCACTCCGACCGCGCAGCCGTGCGATCCGCACGCAATCAGGACAACGATAATTTCTTCCGCGACTACATGTATATGGCGGTCATTCTGACTGTCGCACTGATCGCATGGATGATTTACACACTTGTTTCCTCGGCGCGCCTTGACTCCGTAGAACGATATACGCGTCTCAACCGTCTCTGGCTCCCCGCTATGATGCTGATTCCCCTCACTCTCGGCATCGGCATTCTGGCTTTTATTCCTCTCTGGCTCATTCTGCGCCATCTCCGTTTGAAGCGTCACAACTGCCCCAACTGCGGCACGCGGATGCATCGCCTTGACGAAGTCACTGATAACGACTACCTCACACCGGCTCAGGACACTGAGGAAAAGCTCAAGTCCGTCGACTATGACGTCTGGCTATGTCCCAACTGCAATGAGACCGACATCATCCCCTATATCAACAAGCGTTCGACATTCTCAACCTGCCCCGTCTGCGGCGCCCGCGCCGAATCGCTTCAGTCAAACCGCATCCTGCGTCATCCCACTCAGGTCTCCGAAGGGATCGGTCAGCGCGACTATCACTGCCTCAACTGCGGCAACAAGCGCTCCGTTCCCTATAAGATAGCCAAAGTGGTCAGCCCTCCCATATTCTTGGGCGGAGGAGGCCGTGGATTCGGAGGTGGAGGTTTCGGTGGAGGCAGCTTCGGCGGTGGGTTCGGAGGCGGCTCGACCAATGGCGGCGGCGCATCCGGCTCCTGGTAATCTTTCCACTTCTTCAAAGGGGTGAATTGAATCGAACTTCAGTAATTCCTATTTGAAACATACTGCCACCGTTGGTAAAATATATATTCTATCTTACTATAACCTTGACAATATAATATCTCCGAGAATTACCTTGTAAATACTCTTGATTAATGTCTTTTTGGAATAGAATTGTAAATTCAATTTACGGATCTGAAGGTAGTAGGAATCACTTTCAGAAAGACTCCACAGACTCACATCGGTATTGTTTTGTGGATGTCGAAATTGGAGTGAATGATAAAAAGATTCATGATATTGGAGCTATTAGGTGTGATGGCGGGGTATTTCATGGCGCAAATAAACGTGATTTAATGACATTCCTTAAGGATATGGAGTTTATTTGCGGGCATAATATCATCCATCATGATGCCAAATATTTGTTTAGCGAAGGCTCAAATAAATACAAGTTGGTTGATACTTTGCCAATGTCTCCACTGCTTTTCCCCGAGCGTCCATACCATCGATTGGTAAAGGATGATAAGCTCATACCCGATCAGATGAACAATCCAGTGAATGATTGTGAGAAAGCTCGCGACTTACTGATGGATGAGATTGCTCATTGGGAAGGATTATCGACATCCAAACAGTTAATTTACGCAACACTACTCCATGATCAAAAGGAGTTCAGCGGATTCTTTACTTTTATCAATGCAATAATAGGAACTGTCGAATCCTTGTCGAATCAGATCCGTTTAGAATTTCGGGATAAAATTTGCCAACATGCGGATATAGAAGGCATTGTAAGAAAGTTTCCATGTGAATTGGCATACGCGCTAGCGCTGATAGACACTGTCGATTATAGGTCAGTTACTCCTTCCTGGGTGCTACATAATTATCCGAACACAGAGTATGTAGTGCGACTTCTCAGGCATACTAAGTGTAGTGAAGGTTGTCATTATTGTGAGAGAGTGCTTGATGTGCATCGCAATCTCAAATATTTCTTCGGTTTTGACGAGTTTCGAACCTATGATGGCGAGCCGTTGCAGGAGAACTCAGTTAGAGCTGCTATTGAGCATAAATCATTATTGGCCATTTTCCCTACGGGAGGAGGTAAATCGTTGACATTTCAATTACCTGCCTTAATGGAAGGGCGCTCGGTACATGGACTAACGGTTGTCATCTCCCCACTGCAGTCTTTGATGAAAGATCAGGTGGATAATCTGGCTGACAGAGGAATAACCGATGCTGTAACTATCAATGGATTGCTGGATCCGATCAGCCGATCAGAGGCTATCAATCGTGTCGTAGATGGTGATGCATCGCTGTTATACATTTCTCCGGAAATGCTTCGTTCAAAGACCATAGAGAAGATACTGATGTCTCGCCATTTAGTGCGTATAGTTATAGATGAGGCTCACTGTTTTTCCTCATGGGGACAAGATTTCAGGGTGGATTATCTTTATATAGGTAAATTTATCAGTCAATACCAGAAAAGAAAGAAGTGTGAACCGATTCCGATATCATGTTTTACGGCAACTGCTAAGCAAAAGGTGATACAGGATATCTGTGATTACTTTAGGAAGACGCTCAATATTGAGCTCAATATTTTTGCCTCCTCTGCCGCCCGTAAAAATCTGCGCTATTCAGTCATTCATGTTGAGACGGATGATGACAAATACATGAAATTACGCTCATTAATAGCCGAGTCATCATCTCCAACTATCGTCTATGTGTCACGAACCAAGCGTACCAAGCAACTGGCCGATAAGCTTACCCGTGACGGATTCAGGGCTTTACCTTTTAATGGCAGAATGGATCCCGAGGACAAGATCGCCAATCAGGATGCATTCATGAATGATCGAGTGCGCATTATTGTAGCTACATCAGCCTTTGGAATGGGTGTTGATAAGAAGGATGTGGGATTGGTTATTCATTACGATATCTCTGACTCATTAGAGAATTATGTTCAAGAGGCAGGTCGTGCAGGTCGCGACCCACAACTTGAAGCCCGATGTTTTGTATTGTACAGCGACTCAGATCTTGATAAACATTTTATCTTACTCAATCAAACAAAGCTAAGTATCAGTGAAATCCAACAGGTTTGGAAGGCAATTAAAGATTTGACAAGGCAGCGCATGAGTGTATGTTGTTCTGCTTTAGAGATAGCGCGGCAGGCTGGCTGGGATGATTCTGTCTCTGACATAGAGACACGTGTGCGGACTGCGTTAGCAGCTCTGGAGCAAGCTGGATATATAGAGCGAGGAAACAATGTTCCACATGTCTATGCCACTGGTATAACTGTGAAGGACATGGACGAGGCCCGACAGCGTATTATGGAATCTCTACTATTCGAAAACGATGAGGTAGAGAAGGCTGTACGCATCATAAAGTCATTAATATCACAAAAGTACACTGCTAAAAATAAAGAATTGGAAGCAGAGTCGCGTATTGACTATCTAGCTGACATACTTGGCATCAGGAAAGAAGAAGTCATCTCAAACGTGATGCGTATGCGCCAAGAGGGTATTCTTGCTGACTCAAAAGACATATCTGCATTTCTGCATGACGCCGGAGGCTCTGAGAACAAGACGAAACGGATGCTGGAGCGTTTTTCACAACTTGAGCGTTACATTCTCGGGCATGTGCTTCCCAAGACACCTCATATTTCATATAAGCAATTGAATGAAAATGCCCAAAAAGAAGGAATTGAGACCTCAACGGAAAAAGATATACGTACACTACTATATTTTCTGACAATCAAAGGATATATGCGTAAGAGGGAAGATGGCGCGCATAATATCGAGTTGGCATGTCAGACCGATATGATATCGGTCATAAGGAGATTTGAAAAGCGCATGAAAATATGTCAGTTTACGATTGATTGGTTGTATAGGCTTACATCTCAAGCAAATAATGAGAATGAGGTTAAGAGTGATGTCCGATTCTCAATAGTGGAGCTATTGAAAGATTTGAGAGCAAGCGGAGATACTCTGATAGATTCTATGAGTAATGTGCATCTTGAAGAGGTTGAAGAGGCATTATTATATCTGTCAAAAATTGGAGCCCTAAAACTCGAAGGAGGATTTCTTGTACTCTATAATGCGATGGATATACGTCGCATCAAAGACAATAGGTCGCGATATAAACAGGAAGATTACCGTATGCTCAGCGAGTTCTATAAGCAAAAGATTCAGCAGATTCATATAGTGGGCGAATATGCCAATCTGATGGTAAAAGATTATGATGCAGCGCTAGAATATGTACATGATTACTTCCAGATGGATTACAAACGGTTCGTTTCAAAATACTTTAAAGGCGATCGTGTACATGAGATAGAGCGCAATGTTACACCGGACAAGTATAACCATATTTTCGGAACACTGTCAAAAAAACAGATGGAGATCATATCAGACAATGATTCGCACTGTATAATAGTGGCCGCCGGTCCGGGCAGTGGAAAAACACGTGTACTTGTACATAAGCTTGCCTCATTGCTCTTGCTCGAGGATGTTAAGCATGAACAGCTATTGATGCTTACTTTCTCGCGTGCAGCCGCCACGGAGTTCAAGCAGAGATTGTTAAGCCTTATCGGTAATGCGGCCCATTTTGTGGAGATAAAGACATTCCATTCTTATTGTTTTGATCTATTGGGAAGAATAGGTAGCCTTGACAGTGTTCACGATGTAGTGGCTAAAGCTGCAAAAATGATAGAAAATGGTGAAGTTGAGCCAAATCGTATTGCCAAGACGGTTCTGGTCATTGATGAAGCGCAGGATATGGGTAGTGATGAGTTCTCATTGCTACATGCGCTTATGTCTTTTAATGAGGATATGCGTGTTATTGCCGTTGGAGATGATGATCAAAATATATATGAATTCCGCGGCTCAGATTCGCGCTATATGATTCAGTTGCTGAAAGAATCGAATGCTCGACTTATTGAAATGACTGAGAACTACCGGAGCTCGACAAATGTAGTAGATTTTGCTAATGCATTCGTGAAGAAAATATCTGGAAGATTGAAGACGGATTCAATTATATCAATGAGCTCCAAAGAAGGTTCCGTTTTCATACGGCTTAATCTTTCTGATACAATGTATATCCCTCTTGTCGAAGATCTACTCAGTCACCCTCATGATGGGACGACTTGTGTATTGACTCAGACCAATGAAGAGGCTTCAATTATTGTAGCGTTGTTACGCAAATATGGAATAAGTAGCCAGCTGGTGCAGAGTATGGATGGATTCCGGTTCGGGAATATTGTAGAAGTGCGCATGTTTCTCAAACAGATTGACCGGAATACTAATTCACCGATTATTGTAGACGAAGTATGGGAGAATGCGAAACAAAAGACATTCACTGAATATGCCAATTCGTCAAGTCTGCACTATCTTAAGCGCTGTATTAAGTTGTTTGAAGAGACAAATAAGACAAAATACCTTACAGATTTTAAGGAGTTTATCCATGAATCGTCTATTGAAGATTTTTGTGATTTTTCTGGTGCAGATGTAGTTGTATCGACCATTCACAAAGCAAAGGGGCGTGAATTTGACGATGTATATATGCTCATATCTAAACGTCAGGCTATCTGCGATAAAGACCTACGACGATATTACGTTGGGGCGACGCGTGCAAAAGAGCGTCTGTTCATCCATACCGACTCGTATCTTTTCGATCATCTACCGGCTACTGAGTATGTTGTGAATCAGAGACAATATGGCATGCCTGACGAGATTGTTCTACAGTTGTCACACAGAGATGTGAACCTTGGATTTTTCAAGACCCGGAAAAATGATATACTCGCCTTAAGAGCAGGTCAGAGAGTTCGTTTTGAAAATAACTATCTCTATGAATGGGATAGTTACAATGCCATCGCCCAATTGTCACAAAAGATGCAAATGGAGTTGCAACAATGGGCAGAAAGAAGCTATCATGTAGATTCTGCATCCATACGATTTATTGTTGCGTGGCGGCCGAAAGATGCGCCGAAAGGAGAAAAAGAACATGCTGTTCTGCTCATCGATCTAATGCTTAGAAGAATGAGATAATCGCTTATATAATTTTATGTCGTAATATCTGTAAGTTACAGATTAAAGTCTTTACACGGAGTTCACATCGGAGCCTCACTCAAAGACCTTGCAAGAAGCTATTTGCATTCTCCAGGATGGAAGTGATGTCCGGATCAGAGCTTTTGGCCGATTTGTAAGGTTGTTTTCGCATCCTGCGTCATCCTACTCAGGTCTCCGAAGGGATAGGTCAGCGCGATTATCACTGCCTCAACTGCGGCAACAAGCGCTCGGTTCCATATAAGATAGCCAAAGTAGTCAGCCCACCCATATTCTTAGGCGGAGGTGGCCGTGGATTCGGAGGTGGAGGTTTCGGTGGAGGCAGCTTCGGCGGTGGGTTCGGAGGCGGCT
Source organism: uncultured Bacteroidales bacterium (assembly GCA_947173955.1). Classification (GTDB taxonomy): domain Bacteria; phylum Bacteroidota; class Bacteroidia; order Bacteroidales; family Muribaculaceae; genus JAAVFS01. Next base: position 48,406 of record CAMWHE010000010.1, read on the forward strand.
CGACCAATGGCGGCGGCGCATCCGGCTCCTGGTAATCTTTCCACTTCTTCAAAGGGGTGAATTTCCGAATGCCTTCTATATAAGATTTTATAAACTCGTGGCAATTATATCTGTAGGCTACAGAGTAAATATTGCGTAATTTTGCGATATGGATAAGAATCAAGAACGTATACAAACGAACGTGGAACCGACCGCAAAATGTGACCAGTCGACTATGCCGATAGAGAATCGCATCCTTACTTTGCGGGATAAGCCGGTAATGATAGACCGTGATTTAGCTGAGCTGTACGGAGTTGAAACTAAAGCGCTTAATCAAGCTGTCAAACGTAACATTGAACGTTTTCCCGAATCTTTTCGATTTCAGTTGACCGAATCAGAGAAGGAAGAACTGGTCACAAATTGTGACCGGTTTAATGGGCTTAAGCATTCTAACTCAAATCCATTCGCGTTTACCGAACAAGGTGTAGCAATGCTGTCGGCAGTCCTTAAAAGCGGCACGGCAGTTCAAACAAGTATCCGTATTATTGAGGCATTCGTGGCAATGCGTAATTTTCTTATAAATAATGCTTCTATTTTCCAAAGAATCGAAAGAATCGAGATGAAGCAATTGAAGACCGATGAGAAAGTTGATGCGATTCTCAATAAGCTTGGCGACTATGATAAGCCTAAGGAAGGAGTGTTTTTCGATGGCCAGATTTTCGATGCTTACGCTCTGGTAGCCGATCTTATCCGCCGGGCAACGAAGCGTATAGTGATAATCGACAATTATATTGACGACTCGGTATTGGTTCTGCTATCCAAGCGTAAGTCCGGAGTGACTGTTGAAATTTATGACGGGCAGATTTCGCGACAGCTCCGTCAGGATGTTGAAAAGCATAACGAGCAGTATCCTGGTGTCACACTCCACAGATACACCAAAGCACACGACCGTTTTTTGATAATTGATGAGGAAGTCTATCACATCGGTGCCTCACTCAAAGACCTTGGCAGGAAGCTCTTTGCATTCTCCAGAATGGAAGTGATGACCGGCTCTGAGCTTTTGGCCGGTTTGTAATGTTATTTTGATTTGCGGGAAAGGACTTATTCCTTCACGGCAATAGTCATGGCTCGGGTATCGTTGCCGGGGCGATAGCAGCTAATCATCTCGGATAGCGACATGGGCTTTCCCTCCGGATTGAATCCGGCCAGGTGCGCTATACGGCCTAACAGCTGCTCGGGGGTATATTTCTGCCGCAGGCTGTCCATCGCCATCGAGTGATCGCGCTTCGCGAGCCGCCGGCCGTCCGGAGCCGTCAAGAGCGGCACATGAGCCCACTCCGGAGCGATGAGTCCCAATAGCTTGTAAAGGTAAATCTGCTGTGCCGACGACATCAGCAGGTCGCTTCCCCTGACTACTTCAGTCACTCCCATCATAGCGTCATCGACCACGACCGCAAGCTGATAGGCCCATGCTCCATCGGCACGACGCACTATGAAGTCGCCGCTGTCTGAAGCCAGATTGGTCGACTGCACCCCGTAGGTTCTGTCTAAAAATGTGATCGTCCGATCCGGGACGTACAGGCGCGTGGCGTGCGGCTCACTCGGCTCGGCCGTAAATGCCGGCAAGGAGGCAGGGCGGCAGTTCCCTCCGTAGACTACACGGCTGTCGCCGCTGTGAGGTGCCTGTGTAGCCATTATCTCGGCTCGCGTACACCGGCATGGATAGGTGTATCCGGTGGCTTTCAGCCGCTTAAGATAGCTGTCGTAGATATCCCCGCGGCGGCTCTGCCGGTAAGGGCCGTTTTGACCGCGGTCGTCAAGTCCACCCTCGTCCCATTCGAGGCCGAGCCAGAGCAGATCCTCTTCTATCTGTCGCGAAAAGGCCTCTTTGGAGCGCTGTGGGTCAAGATCCTCGATGCGCAATATCCATTTCCCGCCACACGATTTCACGGACAGATAGGATATTACAGCCGAAAAAAGATTCCCTAAGTGCATCCGCCCCGAGGGCGACGGTGCGAACCGCCCTGTCGGCGTCACTTTTCTCGCCAATACCGTGACTGAATCCTCCTGACGGTCTGTTTCCGTCAGCCGATAGACCCCGGCTCCATCTACCCGGGCATAGTCGCCGGCTATTTTTATGCCGGTAAGCGGGGGCCCTTCAATGCGCGCGGCCTTGTAGACAGCTTCCTTCGCCGACCACGCCCACAGCTTGTCCGCAAGCGTCGGGAAGAGCAGCTGCTCGTCGGGGGTCAGAAATTTGTCCTTGACCCGCTCAAGCTGCGGACGAAGTGTCTCGGTATCGATGCCGAACCCCTTTTCGCGCCCGATCGCTATGACTACCCTGCTCGCCGAGTGGCTGATAGATATCTCTTCCGGTATGCCGACGGGATAAGGCGCCCCGTCAGGATGGTGTCCCACGCTGACCTCGCGCCCGTAATAGTCGGAAAGCATCCGGGCGGCGACAGCTCTCTCATGTTCGCGCCGCGGGAGCGACGACTCTCCGAGTGGAGCTGACAGTATCGTGATTCCGTCGACTGAAGTATGCGTCATAAATTCATTAGCAGATGGGTTATATCCCGCCGGAGCATATCGACGACCGGACGGATCGAGTCTGCGGGTGCCGACGTGGCACCTTCCGTCATGGCGCTTCCGCTCAGCATCCGGCGCCCGGGGTCGACTGCGAGAAACTGCACCGGAGTCGGCGACCCGTAGGGGGTGACGAGCAGCGTACACTCCCACCCGTTGGCATTGACCGTCTCCACCACCTCCGTGGCGGCACCACCCGTATTCATCGAAAGGCGTTCCACCCTGTTGGCTATCAGCTCCTGCTCAGTATCGACAGCGAGCGGTGTCAGCGTCATATATATTTCCGTATTCAGGCTCTTATATCCGGCCGTAAGCCATCCCGGCGAATCTATGGCCGTGACGGTCGCTTCGTTGAGCTCTATCGGCAGTGACCCTATGATATCAGTGCGGTATGTCGCCGTCGGGATTTCGATACGCGGGTAAGCGTGTCGGCGCGGCACAGGGATATCCGCTGTCGGTGCCTTCGAGCATCCCGCCGGGACACTCGCCGCAGCTGCCGCAGCAATCATCACAGCCACGCGGCCAACAACACACATTGCTCTGAATTTCATTGCCTAAGCCTGCTGAATATCAGGCATCACTTTAACCCTGACGCTGGTGATTCTATGATGCTCTATGTCGAGAATCAGGAAACGGCACCGCCCGTAGACAAGCGCCTCCTTCTCCTTCGGGAAATCCCCCTTTATCGATAGAAGCATTCCGGCAAGCGTCTCGCAGTCCTCGATCACAGGAGCATAGTCGTCCTCATCGAGGCCGGTGACACGGAAAAAGTCGTTGAGCAGCGTGCGTCCTTCGAATATGTAGGTATCGTTGCCAAGCTCCTTGTAGGTCTTCTCCTCCTCGTCATATTCGTCGTTGATGTCGCCCACGATCTCCTCAAGCACATCCTCGAGAGTGACAACGCCCTGCGTGCCGCCGAACTCGTCGACCACAATGGCAATATGCTTCTTGAGCTTGCGGAAGTCCTCGAGCAGGTCGTCGATCATACGCGACTCCGGCACGAAATATGGCTCGCGGATAAGCGTCTGCCACTCGAAATTGGCCGGCAGGCGATCGTCCGGACCGATATAGGGCAACAGGTCGCGCGAATAGAGCACGCCACGGATGTCGTCCTGCGTCTCGCTGTAGACCGGCAGTCGCGAATAGCCGCTCGTGCGGATCACATCGAGCACATGCCCGAAGTCCCATGTGATGTCGATGTCCGTGATATCCACACGCGGAGTCATTATCTCGGACGCCGTCGTATCGCCGAACTTCAGGATACCCTCAAGCATCTCCTTATTCTCCCCCTCGGCCACGTCAGTGATCTCAAGTGCCTGCGAAAGCTCGTCGGTCGAGATGTTGTCATGCTTCTTCGTGACCACGCGGTTGACTATGAACGTACTCTTGACCAGCAGGCTCGATACCGGCCAGAGCATCTTCTGAAGCACAGACAGAGGTCCGACCGCCCAATGAGCCCACCGCAGCGCGTTGTTGTTGGCCAGCAGCTTAGGGAGAATCTCGCCGAAAAGCAGGATCAGGAATGTCAGCAGAACCGTCTGCAGGACAAAACTCATTACCTCGCTCATCCCGCTGAACACCGGGCCGAGCGCGAAGTTACACAGCACGACAATCGTCACATTGACCAGATTGTTGCCGATCAGAATCGTAGCCAGAAGCCGCTCAGGATAGGAAAGCAGATGGCGTATACGCTGATTGACCGGAGACTCGTCGAGCTCATCGAGAGTCTCGGGCGTAAGAGAGAAAAAAGCAATTTCGCTCCCCGACATGAAAGCCGATACGAACAGAGCGAGCACAGCGACAGCGAGCGCCACGATCTGCGGCGCCCCGAAATGCATTATCGCAAGAGGGACAGTATCCAAAAAGGTAATATCTTAGTTGACAAACAGTCAGCCCCTGCCATTTGACATCATCGCATCCGGGGCTTAGTGGCGTTTCCACACCGCGAATTTACACATTTTTCCGTTACCCGCCAACACCCCGCGACAAAGATATTAAGGCTAAACCACAGGCCTTGTCAAAATAAGCCCTGTTAAACCATACTTATTTTTACATTTTTGTCAAAATAAGCACGTTTCGACGCGTCTTGCGTGCTTATTTTACACTTTCCCGGCCTTTCGTATAGGCATATAGTGCAGTAGGTACGAATTGGAGGCTGCCGCTGTCGATTGCCTTCTCGCCACTCTCTGTGATCGTTGTCACGACTGCTCTATGCAGATTATTGGCTGTCATAAATGTAAGCAATGATTTCAGCTCTGAAATCTGACGATAGTACCTGTCGCTCCACTTGATCTCAACTGCCCGCGCGGCTTTTTGACTCAGCATGTCAAGTTTTACAAGATCAACTTCGCCATTCTGACGCCCTTTCTTCCAGTTAGAATAATACAGTTCGTCGGTATCGGCTCCGAATTGACAGAACACGGCGGTTTCCACCATATGATTGAATGCAGCGTCAGATTGGGTCAGCGGAGAAAATACTGCGGCAAATATCGACGGATTCGTGACATAAACCTTAAAGGTGGTAACACGCTGGAAACGACGGGCATTCTCATCTATCTTGTGCAGTACTTTTATAAGGAATGACGACTCAAGATAGTCGATATACCGCCGGAGCGTCTCCTTGCGTATTCCCGACTCTTTCGACAGATCTTCATAAGTAAATTCCTCTCCCGAACGAAAGACCATATGGATAAACAGTCGGTACAATTCGCGGGTATCTCCGATACCGTATAGCCCCGGCAGGTCTTTCAGAAGCACCTTATCGACAATATCCTCCTTTATATACCTTCCGGGGTTTCTGCGCAGTTGCATTGACGACACCACTTCGGGATATCCGCCGAAATTGATGTAATCGATAAACCGTTCATTAAGCTCCACGATATCGACAGCATCATACCCATCCGTCATTTCTCCGAACCATTTGACTTTGACCGGCGCGACAAGCCGCTCCGCTCCTACCATTGTCAGATATTCACAAAACAACAGCGGGGGCAACGGGAAGTGTGTAAACCGCCCTGCTCCGCTTTCCATTGACTTCATTTTCAATGCTGCAGCCGCCGAGCCGGACGCCACGAACCGCATATCCCGTCTTGAGTCACACAAGACCTTAAGATGTGTTTCCCAATCTTTCAAATATTGGATTTCATCGAAGAATATATAATACCCTCCAGCCGAGCCATCCGATTTTGAGGCCTTCAGCAGATAGTCAACCATCTCTTCCAGTGTCATCCCGCTATAGAGCGGTGCGTCAACTGAAAGATACAGTATCTTCCGGGAGGATACTCCCGACGCCAGCAATGTCTTTATGGTATGAAACATCATTACGGTCTTCCCTACTCGACGCGGACCGAGCAATATGACACTCCGCCCTTTGGGAAGTGTTGTCACCAGCTCTATGAAAGGGTGTAAAAAAAGCCTCGGTTTCATAGAATCATAGTCGTCGAAAATCTGACCGCTGCTCCACCACGGATTGTCGACTACCATTCTTCTCAAAATCTGCTCCTCGGGGAAATTAACCATAATTATGTCGATTTTATTTAAGCACAAAAATACGACAAAAAATCTCTTATTCCAATATTTTTGTCAAAATAAGATACATCAAACAATGCTTATTTTTACATTTTTGTCAAAATAAGCACGTTTCAACGCGTCTTGCGTGCTTATTTTACACTTTCCCGGTATACACACATTCATGCCTGACGGACATCTTGAGTGATGAAAATATCCATCAGGCCTATTACTGGATAAGCCTCGCTATCGCTACTTCCTCTCCGTCAGGCGAGGATCTGGGCGGCGTGGTCCTTGGTCTTGATCTCCTTGGGGCCGATGACGCGCTCCACGCGACCGTCGGGCCCGATGATGAATGTCGTGCGCAGCGTGCCCATATATTTGCGGCCGGCGAGTGTCTTTTCGCCCCATACGCCGAACTCCTCGACGAGCCGGTGGTCAGTATCGGCGATGAGCGGGAACGGCAGATCGTTTTTGGCGCGGAACTTCTGGTGCGACTTCGCATCGTCGACACTCACGCCTATCACCTGATACCCCTTGTCGAGCAGCTCACGGTAGTTGTCGCGCAGATTGCACGCCTCTGCCGTACACCCCGGCGTCGAGTCCTTGGGATAGAAATAAAGGGCAATCGTCTTGTCCGGATAGTCGCTGCGCTTCACTTCGTGGCCGTTATCGTCAACTCCCAGCACGTCGGGAGTCATGTCACCGATCTGTTTCATATATACTGTGATTTTAGTTTTCTGTATTAACGCCCTTCCCTGCCGATATGTTTGAGAAGCCCCCCTTATTTATGGGTCAATGAAAAAAGGAGGTTGTGAAAATCAAGTTAGTTCAAGCGCCCGGAGAGCGCGCCATTGTGGTGAACCCCAGGCGTGCTTGCGCCTGGGGATAAAGGCGATATCTTACAACTGAGCGTCGGAGACGCGATGTTATGACAGAATTGCACCATCAGACCGAACAGCCTTATACAACTCATGATATACAATAACTCACGATATCGCGTCTCCGACGCTCATTCCCCTATAGATGCTCCTGTCCCCAGGCACTGAAAAAAAAGGGGTGCGCGACGCATCACGCGCCACACACCCGGCATACAGGGTACTGCCTGTATGATATATCTTTATTTCACGGCTATTTTGGCCACCTTCGACCCCTGCCGCACGATGTAGAATCCGGGAGCAAGACCCTCTACTGAAGTTGCGACCTTGACGCCGTTGAAGTTATACACCTCCATAGCCTTTTCACGGTCAAAGTCATTCATAACCTCGTCAACCGAACTCTGGAACCGGTTAGTACAGATCTTGAGAGTTCCTGACTTATCGGCAGGAATCACCAGCGAATTCCCCTCAAGCGAGCCAATTTTTTCCTCACCGTTGACAAGTATTGAGGTGACTTTTACTTCCTCTTTCGGATTAATGAAAATACGTATATATTTTGTGTCCGATGAAGTCTGGATCTGGGCGCCGTCAAAGAGCGCTGCAAAAGAATTGCGTCCTTCTTGTGTCGCGGCGCGTGCTGCTGCACGACGCGCTTTTCTGGATATGATATTTTCCTTCTCTTCAGGATCGGGTGATTCAGGCTCATCCTCATTCATTGAAGCCTTCTCTGCCTCTTCTTCCAGCTTGTCTTCTGTCAGCATTTCCTGATACTCTTCTTCATTTACTTCTGTCACATCAATGCCCTCCTCTATTGTGACGGCAATGCGATTCTGAATACTCTGGAATTTTCCCCATTGAGGTGCATTAAGATAGGAACGGAAACTCATAGCCGGAACTATTAAGGATGCGTAGCGTATCCGTATTCCGTCAAAAGCTCCGGATTCGGCAGCAGGAGCATTAATAGCGGCGCAACTGAGATTGGCAAATTTGCGCGAGCCGTTAAAGAGATTGTCTCCGACCGAAACCGTTTCTGACGACATGGAGGATGTGATCAGACGGGGGCAATTGTAGAAAAGCCCCGACGGCACATTCTTTATCTTTTCCGGCATAGTCGCGGTGACGAGACGACGGCAGCCTCTGAAGGCTCCAGTCCCGATTACCCTTACATTGGATATGAATGCTATGTCTCTGATAGCCGTACCCGAGAATGCCTGTGAGCCTATGCTGCTTACCGTTTCAGGAAGCAGTACTTCATCAAGCATTCCACACCCAGAGAATGTCTCTGAGGCTACCTCGGCAAGGAGGGTTTTTCTTAAATCGACCCTTTCAAGCAGGGAACATCCGGAGAAAGCGCCACTTCCTATTCCCTCGAGATTATCGTTACCTATTATTTCCTGTATTCCGATACACCCTGAAAATGCATTTGCGCCTATGTTATTAAGACGCTCAGGCAAAGTATTGAGCTTAATCAGGGGTGAATTCCTGAATGCATTATTCCCTATAGATTCCAGGCCGGCAGGCAGATTTTCGATCTCAAGCAACTGACAGTCTCTGAAAGCATTCGCCCCTATATTGGTAATGTACCTGGGAAGATTGATGTAGGTCAGGAGCGACCCGCTGAACTGATTGGACGGTATTTCAATAATGTTGGTGGCCTCGCTGAGATCAAGACTCAGAAGGGATACCATATTCTCATTGATTATTCTGAGGTCCGTCTGCGTAAGCGGACCCACGACCTTCATCTTGGTCACGCAGGACGGCATCAGGCCCGTCGTCATTCTGATTTCTTCGCTCAGGGGATAATCTCCGGTCATATAGACCACTATGTCCGAAGAACTTTCTTCAATGATATTTTCTATCTGCTTCCAGCGGGCATTACTCTTATAGGCACTGCTGCGACCGTCATTGACAATCATTGTCAGAGCATCCTGGTCGGTGTATATATTGAATGCCCCGCTCAGGCTCGGCGGTGTATTACTCTTGACTCTGAGCACTCTGAGGTTTTTGAAACTGAACGCATCGTTAGCCATTGACCTCACGCCGCTGCCTATATTGAGCACAGCGGGCGAGCCGCAACTCCACGACGGAAGCTCGGTGACCACGTCGGGAATCGTCAGTGCCGAGATATTGGAATCCAGGAATGCTCCCGCTCCTATAGTGGTCAGAGTGGAGGGCAACACTATCGATGCCATATTTTCGTTATCACAAAAAGCTCTTTCACCTATTTCTTTCAATCCTTCCGAGAAGTTGATTACTCGGATATCATTATAAGCGAATGCGCCTGCGGGCACGGTCACAAGTCCTTTTCCGAGAGTGAGTTCCTTGATTTTATTACCGTAAAAAGCACCCTCACCCAACGATGTAATATTATTTGGTATAGTGACTTTTGACAAGCCGCATCTTGCAAATGCGCTTCCACCAATTGAGTCAAGAGTGGCAGGAAACAGAATTTCTTCAAGGCTTGTACAATCGAGGAATGCCTCATCTTTTATCACCTTCAACTCAAGAGGGAGATAAACTTTGTCAAGCTTCAGGCAAGAATTAAACAACTCTGCTCCAATTGTATCAATATCAGCTACCAGTACGGCTCTTTCTAAGTTACTACAATAAGAAAAGACTCCATCCCCGAGAGAATCAAGACCCTCAGGAAGGACAACCTCGGTCAATGCATTACATCTATAATACGCCCGGTCTCCAATTTTCTTTAGAGTTGTCGGAAGAGTATGGTTTTCCAAAAGCGAACAACCTGAGAAAGCTCCTTCCCCGATCTCCTCAAGACCCTCGGACATGAATATACCATATATCTGATTGCAATTATAAAATGCATAGGGTTCGATAGTCTTGATACTTGACGGGAGTTCAACCTGACCGCTGAACGCGTATTCCGGAACAGGCGTGAATGCATTTTCTCCTATGGACGTGACGGTATACTTCGTGCCATCTGACTGTACTTGAGACGGCAGGCTCAGCATATCTCCGAAATTACCCGCACCGAAACCTATCATACGGCAAGTTTTGGCCTCACTATCCACTATTTCATACATTAATGTCTGATTGTTATCAGTGTATTTGAAACAGTATCCCGGCTCTCCGGCACTGACCGGATTAATGACTTCCACCTTAAAGGTCGGAGATGGACAGCTGGAATAGAATTTATTTATATTGATATAAGGCACACGGAATGTTGCATCACTTGGAATGTCATTATAAAAGGATGAGTTGCAATCCGGAAATACTGAAGAAAGATAAGTTATCATATTAAGCGAACTGCAATCCTTAAAAGCCTTATCTCCGATGGTTGTGACCGATTCGCCGATAGTCAATGTTGTCAGGCCGATGCAGTCGGAGAATGCTTGCTTGCCGATTTCAGTGACGGAATTGCCTATGGTTACGGAGGTCAGGCCGATGCAGTTGGAGAATGCATACGAGCCGATTTCAGTGACGGAGTCGGGGATTATAACTTCTTTCAGGCCTTCGCAGCAGTAGAACGCATAATCGCCGATTGTATGAACGGAACTACCGATTGAAACCTCTTTCAGGCAGTAGCAGCCGGAGAACGCTGATTTGCCGATTGTCTGAACGGAATTGCCTATGGTTACTGACGTCAGGCCGTAACAGTAGGAAAAAGCTTCATCACCAATTGTCTGAACGGAATTGCCTATGGTTACTGATGTCAGGCCGTCACAGCCCATAAATGCCTCTGAGCCGATTTCAGTGACGGAGTCGGGTATTATAACTTCTTTCAGGGCGCTGCAGTCGGAGAAAGCTAACTTGCCGATTGTCTGAACGGAATTGCCTATGGTTACTGATGTCAGGTCGTAACAATAGAAGAACGCTTTATCGCCGATTGTCTGAACAGAATTGCCTATGGTTACTGACGTCAGGCCGCTGCAGCTGTTGAATGCTGATTTTCCGATTGAGATAACCGAATACTCGGTCTCTCCATCCATGGCGATATCGGGAATTACAACAACTCCTGAAACTTCATTATTTGTATTTCTTCCTACCTCACAAGTCTTGGCGCCTTCATCAATCACCGTATAGGTCAGAGTCTGCCCTTCGTAGGTGTAGGCGAAGTCGCGGGCGAATGCCGGAAGCGCCAGGAGCAAGCCAAAGAGTAATAGTAATGTTTTTCTCATTGTCTGATTTGAATTAAAAATGTGAATATGATAATCAGTTGTTTATTTTAGCTTTAGGATCTCATCATGATAACAGCACAAAAAATGCTCCACATCACTCGCCTCCATTCCTGGGAGCAGAAGTTCCTGATATTTTTCCAACTCCATCTTTCGCTCAAGCTTCGTGATATTTTTCAGATATCCATGGTCTGCCAGGTGCTGCGCGGCTTTTCGCGGTTTAGAGTGAATATAGACGTATTTTGAGGGTTTTATAGCCGGTCTGTGATTCCATCCGTAGCGCAGGGCAAAGTCATAGACGGCGGTCTCTCCAAAATAAGGCACCTTTCTCTTCTCCACATAGTCAATAAGTTCCTCAAAATCTCCGAAATCATTGTCGTCGATATTTCCGAGTTTTTCCGCCATTTTGTCTACAACATTCTGGCGGCTTGGGAAGCGAAGATTCCATTGGTGGATATTGAAGACATAGGGCATTCCGCCGGGTGCTTTCGTAGGATTTATTTTGCCACAAATGAAGTCAGTCACATCTTCCAAAGAGGAAAGATATATATCATGCCACTCTTGTGCGGTTACTGCGCCCTTATCCGGATATTCGGGCCATTCAAACTTTCTGTTAAGATAATCGCTTACCAAGGATTCCAGGAGTGGCAGGTTATCCGGAATTTCCGTTGGATTGAGCGGCTTACAAGATTTGCATCCCATAGCTTTTGTAATGTTCCTTGGAAGCTCTCCCCTCCTTGGCCTTAAAGTCAGTAAAAAGAAAAAGCGTGAGAGCCGTACCTGCTGTCCGTTCCCACACTGCGAGGCTCTGGTATTGCCCTTGGAGTTGAAACGGACAACGCAGCTGCCTCACGCAAAATATGATAAGCCCGGCCAATGCTCACGCATTAACAGATTGCAGGCTATGACATCATATTTACATAAGGCGTCTACCGTTGTCTCCGTCCTGACTCCATTCGAGAAATTTACCAGATTTCGCAGTGTCAAGAAAGAGCGTCAAGTAAACGCTTTTATATGTCGGTCTATACCCGGGCGAATAAGCATCCCGCTGATAGACAATCGCAAAGTTAGTGATTTTTTTAATTCCAGCAAAAAGATTAAAAATTTCACCTTTCGGTCTTTCGACTCCAAAGAATTGTAGAACCGGACTCTTCCGTATTCATCGCCGCAAATGTATTCACTTCATGACAAACCGGAGAAGTCCTTTTCAGTCCTTATGGCCTTTAGACCCGGTCTTAATCTATTAACGTGAGTTCGATATAAAAACTCACGGTATTTATGACACGTCCCTATAAGTAAGCGCCTGGAGGGCGCGTTATTGTAGTGAACCCCAGGCGTGCGTCAGCGCCTGGGGATGAAGGCTATATCTTACAACTGAGTGTCGGAGACACGATATTATGACAGAACTGCACCATCGGGCCGAACAGCCTTATACAACTCATGATATACAATAACTCACGATATCGCGTCTCCGACGCTCATTCCCCTATAGATGCTCCTGTCCCCAGGCGCAAGCACGCCTGGGGAAATCTAGGACTCGTGCAATAGTTGAAATGT
>CAMWHE010000011.1 GCA_947173955.1 uncultured Bacteroidales bacterium
GGAGAACGTAATCCTGTGGTTTCGGCCCGATGGCCTCAACCACAGGCTACTCTATAATCACCCGCGCTGCGGGTGCTCTCCTACGACCGAGGATGATCAGATGCATTGCCGGAAAAGCCACGCGCGTGCGGATAGAGAGGAGAACGTAATCCTGTGGTTTCGGCCCGATGGCCTCAACCACAGGCTACTCTATCATCACCCGCTACCACGAGTGAATATTCAAAAAAACACGCGCGGGAGCGTGTGGTAGCATAGTAGCGTGGCGGTTGAGCCAAAGGCGAAACCCCATGATCGTTGCCATCCCACTTTTCCGCACGCGCAGCGCGTGTGCGAGCAACGGTTTGCGGACTGACAGATTAATATTATCTTTGTGACTATGAATTCATTCTCTCAACAATATATAATGGCGGTATTCGCTGTAAAATACCGGCTCGGACTGATTGACCCTCGTTGGGCTAATAACCTATACGCCATTATGGGCAAGATCTTATCTGATATTGACGGCGTTAAGCCAATAAAAATAAATGGATTCAAAGACCACGTCCACGTTCTTTACAGCACCAAAGGCAACGTAGCCGACTCTGAAATTATGCGCCGACTGAAATCCGAATCCTCACGATGGCTGAATGAACAAAGACTTACCGTGGGAAATTTCGGTTGGCAGCGAGGTGGAGCAAGAATATCTGTATCTCCAACCGGATTATCCAGACTTATACAATATATAGACTCACAGTGGGAGCACCATCGTACGAGGTCATTCAGAGAAGAATATGAAAGTTGGCTCCGTTCGATGGGTGTAAATATTTCAAATTACGATCTTCCCTCCGAGCTTGAATAAACTGCTAGCACACGCGCTGCGCGTGCAGACGGAGAGGGGAACATAATCCTATGGTTTCGGCCTGATGGCCTCAACCATAGGCTACTCTGTCATCACCCGCGCTGCGGGTGCTCTCCTACGACCGAGAATAATCAGATGCATTGCCGGAAAAGCCACGCGCGTGCGAATAGAAAGGAGAACGCGATCCTGTGGTTTCGGCCCGATGGCCTCAATCACAGGCTACTCTATCATCACCCGCGCTGCGGGTGCTCTCCTACGACCGAGAATAATCAGATGCATTGCCGGAAAAGCCACGAGCGTGCGGATAGAGATGAGAACATAATCCTGTGGTTTCGGCCCGATGGCCTCAACCACAGGCTACTTTACCATCACCCGCTGCCGCGGGTGAATAATCTCCATATCCCATGCTGCGGCCGTCAGTGCCGAGATTAATCTGTGGATTTGGCTGACTCTGAATCGTCAGCATCCGGGTCCGAAGCGCTCTGACGCTTGTGCCCGTGGCCATAGATGCCAGTCACATAATTGGTCAGGTAGACGGTGAAGAGCGGGAACATAATCATGCCGCAGATCGGGAGAATTACCTCGACGATTTTTCCGGCTACTGTCACCGGCTCGATCGACGAGCCCACGGTCGTCATGTTCATTGCCGACCACCAGAGAGCCGTCCAGTAGGAGGTGACCTCCGGATTCACTCCCGCCTCGCGCTGATAGAAGATCAGCGAGCAGAAGTAGGTAACAAACACGATTATGGTCATATACGAGATGCAGAGACTCGTCACAGCATTGGCCGACATATAGCCGATCACGATCGACATGGCCAGCGCCGCACGCGCCAGCGGGATAAACCGCAGGAAGTAGATCTGCTCATGGTCGAGATGCATCCCGGTGTGATGGATGATATTCAGATAGGGGATCGACAGCAGCAGGAAAAAGAGCCGGCGCCCGAAGTAGCGCCACTTCCTCTCGGCATAGAAGAGCCCGACAAAGAAGTCGGCGATGAAGAATATGCAGACCCAGAACTGAAACGTCATATAGGAATGACTCTCCAGAAAGTCGACGTCATTGAATGTATCGAGCGTGATCCATACGATAAGCAGTCCCGAGAGTATCAGCACGATAAAATTGAAGAACTTCAGGACAAAATCGCCTCGGTGGCGGGGCTTCACGGCGGGACTTGCAGCGGTAGCGGACATGGTTGTATTCGTTTAAGGAGTGATGAACAGCAGGCCGGCATCAGCGATCCGGCTTTATACTCTAACACCCCGTCCCCTCGGACTGTTCATTCCAAATGGCGATCCATCGCTTTCCACTGTCACACAAATTTGCATATTCATCACTAAAGAGCTATCTTTGTGGCTACGTTTCAGCTAAAAAGAAAATGACTCTTATGAAGAAAATCATATTGGCGGCAATAGCCGCCGTAGCCATTGTCCCCGTAGCCAGCGCCCAGAAATTCGAGCTGCTCCCCTTCGGCGACATGGATCAGTGGCAGACCCGCGAGATCAAGGAGAGCGCCATCCTCGGCGGCCAGACCCGCAACATCTATGAGATAGCGCCCGAAAAGACCGTCAAGGGCGACATCCCCTACAAGCCTACCGGCGGCTCCCCCTGGGCCACATCCAATATCCTCGCCAAGGTAAAAGGTATCACCAAGACCTCCAATGCCGTATGGCCCGACACCCGCGCCGGCCGCGACCGCGCCGCCAAGCTCGAGACCATCATCGAGCGCTGCAAGGCCATCGGCATCATCAATATCGATGTGCTCGTCGGCGGGTCGATCTTCCTGGGCGAGATGATCGAGCCGATCTCCTCCACAAGCAATCCCTACAGCAACATGATCATGGGCATCCCCTTCACGAAGCGCCCCAAGACGCTCCGCTTCGACTATCGCCTTGAGATGCCCGAAAAAGACTCACGCATCTACTCCAGCGGATTCGGCCGCAAGAAGACGCTCCCCGGGCACGACAGCGCCGAGGTATTCATCATCCTGCAGCGCCGCTGGGAGGACGCCGACGGCAATCTCTACGCCAAGCGCGTAGGTACCGGCCGCCAGCGCTTCGACAAGACCACCGGCGGATGGGTCAGCGGCCATGATATCCCCGTACAGTATGGCGACATCACCAGCAAACCCGGCTACAAAGACTATATGGGCCTCATCCCTGAAGAAGACAGCTACTACGCCCGCAACAGCCACGGCAAGATGGTACCTGTCAAGGAAGTAGGCTGGGACGCCCCCGACGCCGCGCCGACCCATATCCTCGTCATGGCCTCCGCAGCCTCCGGCAAAGCCTACATAGGTACCCCCGGACTCACGCTCTGGATCGACAATATCGGACTGACCTACTGAAAACTCCCCCGCCATGACTGACAAGACCGCCACATACTGGACCACAGACCGCATCATGCGGCTCATCATCGGAGTCGCCATAACGGTCGGCGTCATCATGCTCCTCGACCGCCTCTCCGATGCCCTCCTGCCATTCTTCGCAGCCTGCGTCATCTCCTATATGCTACGCCCCATCGTCGGGCTCAACCGCCGCTATCTCCACCTGTCGCAGCACTATATGGCCGTCTGGGCCACACTGCTTGAGGTACTGCTCATCGTAGCCATCCTCGCCTACTTCATCGTCCCCGTAATAATAAAGGAAGCCCAGTCGCTCTGTACACTCGTCGACCGCTACAACGAGCACAACCCAGACACACCCCTCATACCCAAATTCATCTCCGACTTCATCGACAAAATCGACCGGCAGCAGATCGACGAGCTGATAGAGAGCGGCAAGCTCGACGGACTCCTCTCGCGCGGACAGACTATCATCACGGCCGTCATCCACACCCTGCTCCACATGCTCGAGTGGCTGCTGATGTTCATCTACATCATCTTCATCATGCTCTACTATGACGAGATCTCGGCCGGATTCAAGAAGATAGCCCCGCGCAAATACCGCCCGCAGGCGCTCGCCGTCATCACCGACGTCAAGGACGCCATGAACCACTACTTCCGCGGACAGGGACTGATGGCACTCTGCGCCATGGTGCTCTACTCCATCGGCTTCACCATCGTAGGGCTGCCGATGGCCATCATCATGGGCATAACCGTCGGACTCCTCTACATGATACCCTACTTCCAGTATATCACCATCGTCCCCGTGGCCATCATCTGCTTCATCACATCCCTCGGAGGCGAAGTCACATTCTGGACCGAGCTCGCCAAATGCCTCTGCGTCTACGTAGTCAGCCAGACCATCTGCGACTACATCCTGACTCCGCGCGTCCTCGGCAAAGCCATGGGTCTCAACCCCGCCATCATCCTCCTGGCCCTCTCCGTCTGGGGGAGCCTGCTCGGCATCCTCGGCATGCTCATAGCCCTCCCCGCCACGGCCGTCATCTTCTCCTACTACGAACGCTACATCAGCAACCGCTGACCCCGTAGGCGCCGCGCCATGGCCGGCAGGGGGTTGCATATGTCGGCGCGTCTGATTATCTTTGTGAGGAATATACACTTGCAAAAATGTCGAAGATCCTCTGGGCGGATGATGAGATTGACCTTCTGAAGCCACATATCATGTTTCTGCGCTCGAAAGGCTATGACGTCACTTCGGCCTGCTCCGGCCGCGACGCCGTGGAGCTCGCCGAGCAGTCGGTCTATGACCTGATCATCCTTGACGAGAATATGCCCGGACTGACCGGACTGGAGACACTGCCGCTGCTGGCGCGCGTAGCTCCGGGAGTGCCCGTCATCATGATCACCAAGAGCGAGGAGGAGAATATCATGGACCAGGCTGTCGGGAACAATATCGCCGACTACCTTATCAAGCCTGTCAACCCCAATCAGATACTCCTCTCCATCAAGAAGAATCTCCACAGCGGGCGCCTCGTCTCCGAGCAGGCTCAGAGCGGCTACCGGCAGGATTTCGGCGACATAGGGCAGGCTATAGCGATGGCCGACAGTCCGGCCGACTGGCAGAGCCTCTACCGACGGCTGGTCGACTGGGAGCTGAAGCTCGCCTCGACCGATACCAATATGGATGAGCT
This sequence comes from uncultured Bacteroidales bacterium, assembly GCA_947173955.1. Classification (GTDB taxonomy): domain Bacteria; phylum Bacteroidota; class Bacteroidia; order Bacteroidales; family Muribaculaceae; genus JAAVFS01. Next base: position 4,874 of record CAMWHE010000011.1, read on the forward strand.
GCTCGAGATGCAGCGCGCCGAGGCCAACTCGGAATTCTACAAATACGTCAAGCGCAACTACCACGACTGGCTCCGGGCCGGGAGCGACGCCGAGGGGCGTCCGCTGCTGAGTCCCGATGTCTTCAAGCGGCGCGTCTTTCCGCTCCTGGATGCCGGCAGGAAAGTCTTCTTCGTGCTTATCGACAATTTCCGCCTCGACCAGTGGGAGATGCTCAAGCCGCTGCTGGCCGACACATTCTCGATGGAAGAGTCGCTCTACACCTCGATACTCCCCACCGCTACCCAGTATGCCCGCAACGCTATCTTCTCCGGACTGATGCCCGCCGACATCGAGCGGATGTTCCCCGACCTGTGGGTCGATGAGGAAGCCGAGGAGGGCAAGAATCTCAACGAATCTCCACTCATCGCCACTCAGCTCGAGCGCTTCCGGCGCAAGGAGCGTTTCAGCTACACGAAGCTCAACGATTCCAGCGGTATCGAGAAGCTGACGAGAGACATCGCCTCCTATGAGAGCTATGACCTCAACGTCGTTGTGGTCAACTTCATAGATATGCTTTCCCACGCCCGCACGGAACTTAAGATGATACGCGAACTGGCCTCCAACAACGCCGCCTACAGGGCGCTGACCCAGTCGTGGCTCAAGCATTCCGGCACTGTCGACCTCCTGAAGCGTCTCGCTGCCAAAGGCTATCATGTAATCGTGACAACCGACCACGGCACTATCCGTGTCGACAACCCCGTAAAAGTGGTAGGCGACAAGAACACCAATACCAATCTCCGCTACAAGGTAGGCAAAAACCTGAGTTACAATCAGAAGCAGGTCTATGAGATAAAGAATCCCGCAGCCTACGGGCTACCGTCGCCCAATCTGTCGTCGACCTACATCTTCGCCGGCGGACGCGACTTCTTCGCCTACCCCAACAACTACAATCACTACGTACAATATTATACCGACACATTTCAGCATGGCGGCATCTCGATGGAAGAGATGCTGATTCCGCTGATCACCCTAACACCCAAAACGAGATGAAAACCATAACTATCCCCACACTTGACGACCTTCCCCGCGCCGCGCGCGAATTTGTCGAGGCCATGGGCGACGCTACCGTCTTCGCATTCTACGGCGACATGGGAGCCGGCAAGACCACCTTTATCAACGCGCTCTCGCATGAGCTCGGCGTAGAGGAAGATGTAGCCAACTCCCCCTCATTCTCCATCGTCAACGAATACCGCTCCGACACCACAGCCGAGCTGATCTACCACTTCGATCTCTACCGACTCAACAGCGCCGACGAAGCGCTCGACCTCGGCATCGAGGACTATTTCGACTCCGGCGCTCTGTGCCTGCTTGAGTGGCCTGAGCGCGTCGAGGAGCTTCTGCCTGACGACACCGTCAGGGTGAAGTTCTACGTCAACGACGATGACTCACGGATGATCCAGATCTCCGGGTGCTGATAAATCAGAGAAGCCGCCATGGTGATAGAGAAGCTACACGAAGTCGGGTCGACGAGCAGCTATCTGCGCGCCGAGAGGCCGGATGCGCCCCACGGCACAGTGGTCAGCGCCCACACCCAGACCGCCGGACGCGGACAGCGCGGCAACAGCTGGGAGGCCGAGCCGGGCATGAATCTCACATTTTCTGTCATGCTGCGGCCTGATGGCGTCGAAGCCCGTGCCCAATACTCGCTGAGCGAAGCTGTCGCGACAGCCATTGCCACCGCACTACGCCGTCATCTGCCCGACCCGAAGCGACTTACAATCAAATGGCCCAACGACATCTACTATGACGACTCCAAGATCGCGGGCATACTGATAGAGAACAGCCTGGCCGGCAGCCATATCAGCAAGGCGATAGCCGGCATCGGCATCAATGTCAATCAGACACGCTTCCTCAGCGATGCACCCAACCCTATCAGTCTCAAGCAGATAACCGGGCTCAGCTACGACACCGGCGCCCTGCTTGAAGAGATAGCCGCAGCCGTCATTGCCGCCGTCGACAGCCTGCCCGCCGAGGCTCCGGAGCTGCATGAGCTCTACCTGTCGATGCTCTGGCGGCGTGCGGGAGCCCACCCCTACCGTGAACCCGGCGGCGATCCGTTTATGGCTGAGATAACCGCCATCGCACCGACAGGACATCTGACCCTCCGCCGACCTGACGGGACGGAGAAAACATATGCATTTAAAGAAGTTATAGCACTGATATAATGAGACCAAAGATTCTGACAACGATTATAGCGGCCGCTATGGGGCTGAGCCTTCATGCCGGCATCAACAGCGGAGAAGCGCGCGGCTACCTCGATCGCGGAGAAGCCTTCTACTCTATCGGCTACTACACTGCGGCCATCGATCAGCTGAGCCACTATGCACTGACAGCCGACGCTGGAATGAAGACCGACTGTGACGAAGCCATGGCTGCCGTCAGATCGTGGTCGCCACAGGCTCTCCCGCTACTGGAGCGGCTCCTCCGGGAGTACCCCTCAGCGCCCGACCGTGCCTACATATATGCCGCAATGGGCAACATCTGTCTCGACAGCGGAGAGTGGCAGCGCGCCTACGGCTATTACAGCCTGATCGGCGACCGGGCACTCGACCCCGCATCCGACACTCAGCTCCGCCTGCACAAAGCCATAGCCGCCATTCACCTCAACTATCTCAGCGAGGCCGCCGGCCTGCTCTCCGGCATTGACCGCAACGGACACTGCGGCGAGGAAGTCGCTTTCTATCAGGGATATATCAGCTATGCCACCAAGGACTATTCCCGTGCCCGACAGCTTCTCGAAAGCGTCAGCGGCGAAGAAATGCCGATGGCGATGGCGCCCTTCTACCTATGCCAGATAAGCTATATCGAGGGGGACGCGGCAGCCACACAGAGCGAGGCTCGACGCTTCCTCCGTATGACCGACATCCCCGAGGAATACCGTGCCGAGGCGGCCCGTATGCTCGGCGAGACCCTCTACAACGATGGACAGCGCTCCGAAGCCATCCCCTATCTGGAGCAGTATGTCAGCTCGGCCGCCGATCCTCAGCCGGCTCCACTCTACATCCTCGGCATGAGTCTCTATGACGAGGGGAGGTATGAGGAGGCTGTGACGGCGCTAAGATCGCCAGCCGGATGCGCCGGAGAGATGGGTCAGAGCGCCATGCTGACCACCGGACAGGCCTGCTATGCGCTCGGCGAGCTGCAGACCGCAATGGTATGGCTCGACCGCGCCGTCAAGGCCGACGCCGACCCGCGGCTGACCGAGGAGGCCATGTATAATTATGTGGTGGTCAAGACCGAAGGCGGCCGTCTGCCATTTGCCAACAGCGCCGGACTCTGCGAAGAGTTTCTGCAGAGATTCCCTGAATCGAAATATGCCTCGGCAGTCGCCGTCTACATGGCGCAGGGATACATGACCGACAACAACTACGACGCAGCCCTCGAGGGCATCAACCGCGTCAAGAACCCTTCCCCCGCCCTCCTCAAGGCCAAACTGGCCACCCTCTACGCTCTGGCCGGACGCGACCTCCGCACCGGCCGGCTCACTTCCGCCGCCGACTATCTCACAGAGGCCATGACGCTCAAGGAGTACGACCCCGAGATAGCCCGCGAATGCCTGCTGCTCTATGGCGACTGTCTCTACCGTCAGGGAAAATATGCTGACGCCGCAGCCCGCTATACCGCATATCTCAAAGGCACGAAAACCGCCAATACCCCTCTGGCGCTATATGATCTCGGCTATGCCTGCTTCAGTCAGGGCAAATATGCCAAGGCCGCCTCTGAGTTTGAGGCCTACCTGAAACAGCCGGGCAACACCTCACGCACACTTCAGGCCGACGGAGCCAACCGCCTTGCCGACTGCCTTTACTATCAGGGAAAATTGAGTGCCGCTCTCGACGGCTACGACCGCGCCGCACGCCTCAATCCCTCCGCCGCCGACTATCCCCTCTATCAGCGGGCTATGGTACTCGGCTATCAGGGCAAAGCCGCCGAGAAGCGCGCCGCGCTGACACGTCTAAAGAGCGAATATCCCACATCACCCCTGCTCGCCGACGCAATGCTCGAACAGGCCGCCTCGGAGCGTCAGGAAGGGCGCATTCAGGACGCGATAGCCACCTATCGCCAACTCGTCCATGACTATCCGGCCTCCGCTCAGGGCCGGCGCGCCCTCTATCTGCTATCGTCGCTGCAGGCTGCCGGCGGCAATGTCGATGACGCGTTTGCGTCCTACCGGGAACTGCTCACACGCCACTCCCCGTCGGCCGAAGCTACGGCTGCCGCCGAGTCATTCAAAGAGCTCGCCGTGCAGGAAGGACGCCTTGACGAGTACCTGTCGTTCATCTCCACCGTGGCCAATGCTCCGGCACTCAGCAGCGACGAAGTCGACGACCTGACCTACCGCTCTGCACGCACTCCCCGCCAGCTCGAGCAGTATCTCGAGAAATACCCATCCGGAAGCCACGCCGCCGAGGCTCTCATCACCCTTGTCAGAGACGCTTCCAAACGGGCTAACGGCGAGAGAGTGATCTCGCTGACTACACGCCTTGTCAGCGAATTTCCGGGTTCAACATATGCCGCCGAGGCATGGCAGCTGAAAGCCGATGCCGAGATGGAGGCCGGTATGCCGGCCGAAGCTCTCGGGTCATACCGCAGCCTTGAGGAAAGATCATCATCCGCGGCCACGCTGACAGCAGCCCGCAAGGGACAGCTCATCGCGGCCTCACAACTCGGGATGGACGAAGAGGTCATACGTCTCGCCGACCTCCTGCTCGCATCCGCATCCGGCAACTCAGGCGAGAACTCTGAGATAAACCTGATGAAAGCCATGTCACTCCACTCGGCCGGACGTTCGGACGAAGCTGCCGACATCTGGAGCGAGCTCGCTCGCAATCCTAAGGAACTTGCCGGCGCAAAAAGCGCATTCTATCTCGGCGAATACTACTTTGAAAGCGGCGACCTCGAGAATGCCCGCCGCACCGCCGACCGCCTGATAGAGTCAAACACTCCACACAGCTACTGGCTGGCGAGAGGATATATCCTGACGAGCGACATCCACCGTGCAAAGGGTGAGACGTTCGAGGCCGACGAGTATCTCAAAGTGCTCCGCGAGAACTATCCCGGCACCGAACCCGACATTTTTAACATGATTGACCAACGCCTTACGAAATGACATACAGACTTATATACCGCTATCTGACCGCCGCCGGCATCTTCGCCAGCACAGCTCTTGCCTCCAATGGTCAGGGAATCGTGAAAGAGGTAGAGGGCATACGCGACTTCGCGCCCGACAAGCGCCCCGCCACGCGTATCGAGGTGGCACCCGAAAGCGTGTCCCCCGACCGTGACGGCGAACGGCCGAAATACAGCAGTGCCGCTGTTCCCGTCGATGTGCCACCATCTCTCTCCGTCATGGGGCTTACCCCCGGAGCGAGCATCTATCCGCGCCCGGATTCACGGGGATACGCGGCCGCCGGCTATTTCCCCAAGGGGGATATCGACCTCTCCGCCGGTTACCGCCTTGTTGACCGCGAAAAGCTCACCATGAATCTCTGGGGGCAGATGTGCCGCAACTATTTCCACGGAAGGCTCTTTGACACGACCGACGATGTCCGTCTGACCACGACCGATCTCGCCGCCGGACTCTCAGCTGCATATTCGGCCGGAAAAGCCGGCGTACTGACAGCCGCTACCTCATTTTCCTACGGTATGTTCAACTATCCCGGAAAGATCATGCGCCCGACATCCCAGCAGGTAGGTATCTACCGGCTGCAGGCAGCATGGGACGGCCGCGCCGGTAGCCGACTGACCTACGGAGCCTCCGGACGACTGACCCACACGGGCTATGCCAAAGATGCCGTGCCCGCTCCGCAGTTTGACAGCGACAGACCCAACCGCAGCCACAACGAAATCTCAGGCCGCATCGGCGCTTGGCTCGACTTCCGCTGCAGCGACCGCGTCAGCCTGCTCCTCGACATAGCCTACGAGGGAGCCTCGCGCAACAAGACATTCTCTGATAAAATCGACCCTGTACTTCTCCCGCTGCTCACGCTCAAAAAAGGAGTACTCTCAGTATCACCCCGGGTAGGATTCACAGGGCGCCGCATGACCGGACATCTCGGCTTCAACTTCGCCACCGCCACAGGCGATACACGCGGCAACAACATAGGAGCTCTCGTCGGATGGGACTGGCAGCCGTCCAACTACTTCGCCATCAGTCTCAAGGCCACTTCAGGACCGGTCGTCAACGAATTTGACCGCCTGTATGCCCTCAGCCGCTACGCCATGCCCCCCTACGGAGTCGGCCTGTCATATATTCCCCTTGACGCCGAGCTGTCCCTTAAGCTTCTTTCTTTCAAGGGCTTCAACATGACCGTCGGAGGCGGATTCGCGGCCGCCGACGATTGGATTAGCACTGCTCTAGTCGGCAATATCCCGTCATTCTCCCAGGCAGACCTACGTGGACTCCGCTTCTTCGCGAGCGCCGGCTACCGCTACGGCGATAAAGTCGAGGTCGAAGTCTCGGTGGAAAGCACCAACTGCGACTATGAAGAGGGCATCGATTACAAAGGCCGGAAATTCTACAACTGGACCGACCATGCCTACTATCGCAACCCTGACCGCGCCACCACCATAGTCAAAGCCTCAGCACTCTGGCATCCCATCAGTCGTGTGACCCTCTCCGCCGGCTACGAATACCGTACCGGGCGCTCCATAGCCTCACCCGATGTCGAGAATATTCCCATACTTCTGCCTCTGGGTGACGTAAGCCAGCTATCTGTAGGCGCTCACTGGCAGATTACCGATCTCATAGGAGTCTATGCCCGTGTCGAAGGTATCTGCCAGAACCGCTACCTGCAGGCCAACGGAATGCCGGGACAGCGCCTGCGCCCCCTCGCAGGTGTCACCCTGAAATTTTGATACCTGCCGACGAACCCGAACCATCTCTCCGGCGTTAAAGAGATAGAAGAAACAAACAAAACACAGTATATTATGGAATCTACAAGACAAGCAAAAATAGCACGCCTGCTCCAGAAAGAGCTGAGCGAAATCTTCCGCCGCCAGACGGCTAAGACCCACGGCGTCATCGTATCAGTAAGTCAGGTCAGAGTGTCGCCCGACCTCAGCATAGCCCGTGCCTACCTGTCAGTGTTCCCCTCTGACAAAGGACAGGAGATACTCGCCGAAATCAACCGCTCGGCCAAGACCATCCGCTACGAGCTCGCCCAGATCGTGCGTCATCAGCTTCGCAAGACCCCCGAGCTCTCATTCTACCTCGATGACTCCCTCGACTATATCGAAAACATCGACAATCTCCTTAAAGAACATCCCGCCGAAAGCTGAGAACGCTTCGGGCACTACCAATAAACCAACCAGACATCACTGATCTGCAATGCTTTCGCTGAGAGTGGCGCTGCGGTATCTCTTCTCAAAGAAGTCGCACAACGCCGTCAACCTGTTATCGATAGTCTCCGTAGTCGGAGTCGCAATCGCGACTGCGGCTATGGTCGTCGTGCTGTCGGTCTTCAACGGGTTCAGCGACCTTGCCAAATCCAAGCTGTCGATGATCGACCCTGACTTTATGGTCGCACCGGCCGCCGGAAAGGTCATAGCCGACGCAGACTCGCTCAGCCGTATGCTGACAGGGCTCTCCGGTGTGAGACTCGCTTCGCCGATAGTCAGGGAACAGGCGCTGGCTGTCAAGTCAGACGCTCAGATGCCGGTCACGATGCTCGGCATGAGCAGCCTCGGAGCAGATGCCACCTATCTCGATGCCATCACTATCGACGGACAGGCTCTCGTGGAGACAGTCGATATTCCCGGCTCTCCGCTCGACGGCTTCCCGACAATGATGCTCAGCATCGGGGTCGCCAACGAGATAGGCCTGCGGGGTGATGTCGAGAATTTTGTGAAAATCTATGTACCGAAGCGACGCGGACGCATCAACACGGCTAACCCGGCGACAGCGTTCCGTGCAGACACCCTGATCGTAGCGGGTGTGTTCCGTGTCGACCAGGCTGAATATGACGCGGATATGGTGATCGTGCCGCTCGAGACGGCGCGCCGCCTGCTCGACTACCGCCACGGCGAGGCCACCGGAATCCAGATATTCCTTGACGGGAAAGTCGCCGGGCGTAAAGTCGCGTCGCAGCTGCGCTCCATGCTCGGCGACGACCTGCTGATACTCGATCGCGAGGAGCAGCAGCAAAAATCATTCAACATGATAAGCGTCGAGAAGTGGGTCACGCTCCTGATGCTTGTCTTCATCCTGATCATCACCTCATTCAATATCATCTCGGCAATCTACATCCTACGGGTGGAGAAACAGGGCAACATGAATGTGCTCCGCGCCATGGGAGCCACACCGGGGATGATACGGAGCATATTCGCATGGCAGGGACGGCTAATCACCACTGCCGGCGGACTCATCGGACTGATTCTCGGGTCGGGGCTTGTCCTGGCTCAGCAACAGTTCGGACTCATCAGGCTCCACGGCGGCCACCCGGATGCATTTACGGTAGAGAGCTACCCGGTCAGGCTTGAACCGGGCGACCTGCTTATCATCATGGCTATAATTGTCGTGACAGCCATTCTGACCTCATTTATAGCAACATTCAGCACAAAAAAGGATAACTGATGACACCGCTGCTCAACATATCCGCCGACTCGATCGGCATTACGGACGACCTCCGGCTGACATTTACTCCCAAGTGGTTCCTGCCGAAGGGGGTCACAGTCATACTCGGGCCTAATGGTGCCGGCAAGACCCTGCTTCTGAATCTGCTCGCCGACAGCAGCCGCTATATGCAGAACCGCATCATCCCCGCCACTGCAGGGAGCGATCCCGTAACCGTCAGAGCCGGACGCGACACGTTGCCCCTTTCGGCCGATGAATCGACCCTTCTGCTTCTCGACAACCTGTATGACGGCCTCGACGCCGATGAGCGTGCAGATGTCAACACACGGCTGAGGCGGCTGGCTGACGGCGGATGCAATATCGTCCTGACGCTCAGCGATCCGCGACTGATTCCTGACTTCGCCAACTCGGCTGTATGCGTCAGCGATCTGAATGTAGCCGCGCCTGAAGCCCTCAACGGAAGAGATATCGACACCATCCGCCGCGGCTACAAATTCCTGTTCGGCTTCGCCATTGACCTGGAGCGCATTCCTGCGACATTGTACCGCGACATTAATCCGACAGGGACTGTCTGCGAAGCTGCTACGACAGCGCTGTCGGTCAAGGCCGGCGACAAAATCAGTCTCACCGGCGGCGATGCGTCGACCCGGTCGGCTCTCATGCGCGAGCTGGCGTCGGTCTGCTCCATTCCGGCCGGATATGTCGGTCAGCCGGCTCCCAACGACGAATTCCTTTCCGGATTGACAGTCACCGAGTTGGTCGGTGACAGCCTGAGATCCGCCGGCTTCGATAGCCGCGAGCGCACCGCACTCGCCGCCATCTGGCTTGACATATTCCATCTGAGTCATCTCGCCGGGCGCCTTTTCGGCACCCTTTCGAGTGGAGAGCGCCAGCAGGTGATGCTCCTCGGCGCCCTGATAGGATGTCCGCCTGTCCTGCTGCTTGACGAACCTATGTATACACTCGACTACGGACGCCGCCGCTCGCTCCGCGCCATGATCAGCTACATGGCGACACGTCCCGCCGCTACTCCGACCACTATCGTAGCCACTTCCGCCGACCCTTATGACATGCCGGAATGCGTCAACATGACCTACAATATTTCAACCCATGAGACTCAAGCGAATATCAATCACTAACTTCAAGAATATAGCCGAGGCGCGACTGGACTTTTCGCCTGATATCAATTGCTTTCTCGGCAATAACGGCATGGGGAAGACCAACCTTCTGGATGCTGTCCACTACCTCAGTCTGGCCCGCAGCTTTTCGGGGCTGAGCGATAGCGCGCTCATACGCCGGGGTAGCGACTTCATGATGCTCCGCGGCGAGTATGACCGCCACGGCGTCGAGGAGGATATCACAGCCGGGGTGATGGCCGGGAAGCGCAAGTCATTCAAACGCAAGGGTAAGGAGTATCAGCGCCTGAGCGACCATATCGGACTGTTCCCGCTGGTACTTGTTGCACCGGCTGACACCGACCTCATCAACGGCACCGGCGAGGAGCGCCGCCGCCTGACGGATATGGTGATCTCCCAGAGCGACCCTGTCTATCTCGACCATCTGATACGCTACAACCGCTCACTGCAGCAGCGCAACAAGATGCTGCGCGACCATGTCACTGACCCCAACCTCTACGCTGCCGTCGAGGCTGCAATGGAATTCTCAGCTGACTATATCACTTCATCACGCCGCCGCTGGGTCGAGGAGCTGACCCCGATATTCGCCGGGCTCTATGAGTCGATAGCCGGCGACGGCGAGACACCGGGCATACGCTACCTGACGCATCTCGACTCCGGCTCCCGAACCCTTTCCGAAGTGCTCGACCGCGCCCGTCAGCGTGACACCCTCACCGGGCATACGACAGTCGGCCCTCACCGCGACGACCTCGAGCTGACGCTCAACGAGCTGCCCGTACGACGTGCCGCTTCGCAAGGTCAATGCAAATCATTCACAGTCGCCATGCGTCTGGCACAGTACGACTTCCTCCACCGCTCGGCCGGTGTGGCGCCACTGCTGCTCCTTGACGACATCTTCGACAAGCTCGACAGCCGTCGCGTGGAGCGCATCATCGGCATAGTCCGTTCCGGCAACCGCTTCGGACAGATATTCATCACCGACACCAACCGCGACCATCTCGACTCCATCATGGAAATGTCGGGAGGCGACTACCGGATCTGGGAAACCGTCGACGGCAGTTTCAGAGACGCCTCGGCCGATAAACACGGAAGCACGACACCATGAAACGCACCGAACCCAAGACCATCAAGGAGATAATCGACCGTGTGCTCGACGACGAGAGCATACGCGACGCCGCCCGCGCGCAGCGCATCAGCTTCCTATGGCCGGAGATAGTCGGTCCGGGCATCAACCGCCACACCATCCGCCGCTATGTCTCCGGCGGAATCTTTCATGTCTACATCGACTCGGCTCCGCTGAAGAATGAGCTGCAGTTCCATCGCTCGCGGCTTGTCGAACAGCTCAACCGCGCAGCAGGCGCCGAAGTCATAACCGATATTACTTTTCACTAACACCGATATATGAAAAAAGCAGTCACTCTCCCCCCCTCAGCCAATCCGCGTGTCCCCGAACCGGAAGCGCCCTTCTACCACGAAGTTCCCCTCCAGATCAGATTCAACGACATAGATATGCTCGGCCACATGAACAACGGCGTCTACCTGACGATGATGGACCTGGGCAAAGCCCACTACTTCAACGACGTGCTCGGCGAGAAAGTCAACTGGCATGAGATCAATGTAGCCGTGGTCAATATCAATGTCAACTTCTATGCGGCGACGTTCCTGACCGACACGATCTCCGTCGTAACCCGCATCGTGGCCATGTCGAAACACTCCCTTACCATGGAGCAGCGCATCATCGAGACAACGACAGGCGAAGTAAAATGCCTGGCGCGCACCATAATGGCCGGCTACGACATCAAGACGGCGACATCGCTCCCTATCGACCCCGTATGGTTCAAAAAAATCTCCGAGTGGGAGGAAACCGACTTCGCATTGCCTCAATAAATGTTAAAACTTAACCGCCGTTAGCAGATATTCGATAACTTTGTCATGCCGGTCAGGAATGTGCAGCCGACAATGAGATAGCATTAACTCAAACATAACATATACAGCCCGAAAGGCGAAAAAACCTAACGTAAATGGAATTATTTGAAATGCTGACACACCGCGCCAAGGACAATGTCCAGCGCATTGTGCTCCCGGAAGGAACCGAACCGCGTACGCTCACAGCCGCCGACCGCATCATAGCCGACGGAATAGCCAAAATAATCCTCATCGGCGACCCTGCCGAGATCAGGACTCTCGCCAATGAGCTCGGCCTGAAAAACATCGAAAAAGCCACTGTCATCAACCCGGCCGACGAGAGCGTGATAGACCGCTACGCACCTCTCTTCTACGAGCTCCGCAAGAACAAGGGAATCACGATGGAGGAGGCGCGCCTGACCACAGCCAATCCGCTCTATCTGGGATGTCTGCTCGTCAAGTCGGGCGACGCCGACGGCCAGGTGGCCGGCGCACTGAATACGACAGGCAATGTGCTTCGCGCCGCCTTCCAGGTGATCAAGACGCAGCCGGGCATCAGTGTAGTCTCCGGCGCTTTCCTGATGCTGCTGCCCAAGGGGCTGCCCTACGGGACCAACGGCATCATGGTCTTCGCCGACTGCGCCGTCGTGCCTGACCCCACTGCTCCCGAGCTTGCCCAGATAGCCATCTCAGCCGCACAGACCGCCCGCGACCTTGCCGGCATAGAGCCGCGCGTGGCCATGCTCAGCTTCTCGACCAAGGGGAGCGCCCGGTCAGAGCGTGTCGACAAGGTGATCGAAGCCCTGAAGATAGCCAAGGAGATGAAGCCCGACCTGATCATCGATGGCGAACTGCAGGCCGACGCCGCCATCGTGCCCGGCGTATGCCAGAGCAAAGCGCCCAACAGCCCGCTGAGCGGACGCGCCAACGTGCTCATCTTCCCGTCGCTCGAAGTGGGCAACATAGCCTATAAGCTTGTGCAGCGCCTCGGCGGAGTCCAGGCTGTAGGTCCCGTTCTCCAGGGTCTCGCCGCTCCCGTCAACGACCTCTCCCGCGGATGCTTCCCCGAAGACATCTACAAGACCATCATCATGACCTGCAATCAGGCTATCGGACTGAAAAACAAGTAATCAACTATTTCACTGAAGAATCATGAAAATATTAGTGCTCAACTGCGGCAGCAGCTCCGTAAAATATAAACTCATCGACACCGCCACCGACGCTACCCTCGCCGAGGGAGGCGCCGAGAAGATTGGACTGGCTGACGGCTTCCTCAAATACAAGAAGCCGGACGGCACCAAAGAGATACGCCCCCTCGGTTTCACCGACCACAAGGGCGCTGTCGAAGCTATCCTCGCCAACCTGACCGACCCGGTGGCAGGCTGTATCAAGTCGTACAGCGAGATCGACGCCGTAGGCCACCGTGTGGTGCATGGCGCCGAGAAGTTCAACAAGAGCGTGCTGATCACACCCGAAGTGCTCCAGCAGGTCAAGGACTGCTACGACCTCGCTCCACTGCACAATCCGGCCAACGTCACCGGCATCGAAGCCATCGAGGCAGTCCTCCCCGGCATCAAGCAGGTAGCCGTGTTTGACACGGCATTCCATCAGACCATGCCCGCCAAGAGCTTCATGTATGCCCTCCCCTACAAATACTACAAAGAGGACGGTGTGCGCCGCTACGGCTTCCACGGCACCAGTCACCGCTACGTCTCACAGCGTGTCGGCGAATTCCTCGGTGTCGACATCTTCGACAAGAAGATCATCACCTGCCATATAGGCAACGGTGGCTCGATCACGGCCGTACTCAACGGCAAGAGCGTCGACACCTCGATGGGTCTGACCCCGACGGAAGGCCTGATGATGGGCACACGCGTGGGCGACGTCGACCCCGGAGCGCTCGCATTCCTGATGAAGAAACACAACATGAGCGCCGACTCGCTTCAGAAGATGATCAACAAGGAGAGCGGCATGGCCGGCGTCAGCGAGATCTCGAGCGACATGCGCGAAATCGAGGCCGCGGTCAACGCCGGCAACGAGCGCGCCATCATGGCTCTTGAGATGTATGAGCAGCGTATCATCAAATACATCGGAGCCTACGCAGCCGAGATGGGTGGTGTCGACATCATCGTCTTCACCGGCGGTGTCGGAGAGAATCAGACCGGCGTGCGCGCCAATGTGTGCCGTCCGCTCGCCTTCATGGGCGTGGAAATCGACGAGCAGCTCAACGCCAAGGTACGCGGCGAGGAAGCCGAGATCTCCACTCCGGCATCCAGAGTCAAAGTATGCGTAATCCCCACCGACGAGGAGCTGATGATAGCCCGCGACACCCGCGACATCGTATCTAAATAACATCCCCTGACCGACTATGGAAAAGATAAAAGCAGCAATCGTAGGCTACGGCAACATAGGCCATTATGTGCTTGACGCCGTCCTCGAAGCCCCCGATATGGAGGTAGCCGGCATCGTGCGTCGCTCCGTCAAGGAGATACCTGCCGAACTCAAGCCCTACAAGGTTGTCACCGACATAGCCGAGCTCGGCAAGGTCGATGTCGCCATCCTCTGCACCCCGACCCGCGAGGTGAAGCATTACGCCGAGAAATATCTCACCATGGGGATCAATACCGTCGACAGCTTCGACATCCACGGCGACATTCCCGCCCTGCGCCGCGCCCTCGGAGAGGTAGCCGTCTCGCACGGCACAGTGGCTATCATCTCGGCCGGCTGGGATCCGGGCAGCGACTCTATCGTGCGCACCCTCATGGAAGCTGCCGCCCCCAAGGGACTGACCTACACCAACTTCGGCCCCGGCATGAGCATGGGTCACTCCGTCTGCGTACGCTCCAAAGTCGGTGTAAAGGACGCGCTTTCGATGACCATACCCCTCGGCACGGGCATCCATCGCCGCATGGTCTATGTAGAGCTGGAGCCGGGAGCTTCACTTGAAGAGGTGACCGCCGCCGTCAAGGCCGACCCCTACTTCGCCTCCGACGAGACCCACGTCATGGCCGTCGATTCCGTGGACGCCGTGCGCGATATGGGTCACGGAGTCCACATGACCCGCAAGGGAGTCTCGGGCCGAACCCACTCCCAGCGCTTTGAGTTCTCTATGGCCATCAACAACCCGGCCCTGACAGCCCAGATACTCGTCGGAGCGGCACGCGCCGCCATGCGCCAGCGCCCCGGCTGCTACACGATGATCGAGATACCGGTCATCGATCTGCTGCCCGGCGACCGCGAGCAGCTTGTAGCCCACCTCGTCTGAGCCGATACCGATTACCGAATTTTGCATCTCGCGGAGCCTCGCTGCTTCGCGAGATTTTTGTTCTCTCGCAGATTCACGCGGATTTTGGAGAGGACAGAAAAAGACCCGCTCGGTGGCGGGTCTTTTCGCATAATCCGTATCTCTGCCGGCATCAGAAATGCCGGAATGGCTTAAAATGATGAGTTGACATAAATTTTACGGGTGATATATCCCTGACGGACGAAGTAGAATCCCTTTGAGAGTCGGGCTTCCGACCATAGTCCCTTATAGAGCATAATCCCCTGGAGATTGTAGACCTCGATGATCGCGGAGTCAGAAGTCTCTATCTCATCGACCGACGTAGTCACGTCTGACACTACTATTACCGTCACGGTAGTCTTGACCCCACTGGCCGCTGTAATCGTAATTTCCGCAGTTCCGGGAGCGATGGCTGTTATCTTGCCATCAGCATCTACCGTTGCCACATCAGGGTCAGAACTCTCAAATATGAGAGTCTTGACGGTAACATCTTCAGGCGAGAATCCCACCTCTAAATCAACCGACTGCCCAACTTTCATATCAAACTTATTGTCGTTAGCATTCTCAATAGTAATGGACTCAGCATCTACTATACTGGATATATTACTAAAGTTTTTCCAATCAAAAGCCTCTTTATAAAGAGGAATACTTGCATTTGGAACAATCAGCGGAACCTTATATGTATCAATACTAAAAGCTGCGCTCCCACCTATCACGGGAGGAGTAGTTGTTTCGCAAATAACTTTATCAAATTTGCTGCTGGAGAAAGCAGCTTTGCCGATAGAGGTAACAGAGTTGCCAATTGTCAGCGTTCCAGTCAGGCCGGAACATCTGTAGAAAGCATAGTCGCCGACTGTCGTGACAGAATTTGGAATTGTCAAAGAACCGGTCAGGCCAGAGCACTCTTCGAAAGCGGACTTGCCGATGGAATTGACGGAGTTGGGAATAGTCAAAGAGCCGGTCAGGCCAGAGCACCTTAAAAAAGCATCATCAGAGATATAAGTAACATAATTACTTATGGTGAGATTGGATAGTTTAGTTTTGGAATAGAAAGGTGATCCTATACCCCCTTCGGAAGAAGAGAATGAAAAACTTCTACCCACATATAAAGTTTCAATTGGAACACTATCAAAAACCCTAGATCCAAAGTCTAGAGTAGTATAACCATCTTCAATAGTGATTTCTATTAGACTTAGGCAACCGTTAAAAGCATTATCGCCGATCGAAGAGACAGAGTTTGGGATGGTCAGCGATCCGGTCAGACCGGAGCAGCCTCGGAAAGCGGATTGGCCTATAGAAGTAACGGAGTTTGGGATGATCAGCGATCCTGTTAGGCCGGAGCATCTGTAGAAAGCGTATTCGCCGATCGAAGAGACGGAGTTTGGGATGAACACCGAGGTCAGCCCTGAGCAATTGGAGAAAGCCCAGTTGCCGATGGTAGTGACGGAGGTGGGGATCGTCAGCGAGCCGGTCAGGCCGGAGCAACCGTCGAAAGACTGAAGTCCGATAGACGTTATAGAGTTAGGAATCATTACTGATGTAAGCCCGGTACAGCTCCGAAAAGCATTCTCTCCTATCGAAGTGACTGAATAGCTCGTTCCTGAATATGTTACTTTTTCGGGTATTACGACAGGACCGGTGTATTCATTGGAGAATGAGTCATATCTATTCCCGCGAAATGTTACTTCGACTTCGGTTGAAGAGAGCTCGTTGTAGTAGATTCCGTCTACCTCAAAGTCGTGTGCCGAAGCTATTGCCGGCAAGAGCATGGCCACAATGAGCGGCCATAGCCTGAAAAATGTTTTGTTCATTACAATTTCATCTTGGCTGTGTTGTCCCCGAAGGCTCGACGGGAACGGAAAAGGAGGTAAAACTATCCGGCAGACAGCATAAAAAAAGAGTGAGCCTTTTTCAGTAATTCCTCACACGGGCTCTGGACTGCCTCCCAAGTGAACTACACAAAAATCAACTCACTCTCAGCCGGGATATATCGATAGCAGATATATGCGCAACCGAGAAAGAGCGTCTTCCTGCTTGTCTACTTGGGGCGAATTGTCCAGATTCGTATGAGCGACTTGCTGAAACGCTTTTCTTATATGTCTGTGACAGGCTTAGCCTGCACGGCTACAAAGATAGTGATTATTTTTGGAAGGCGCTCTATCGGTGAGTTGATTTTTGACTGTTAATTAACAGACATTGCCCTGTTTATAGTATAAATAGTATGGGTCGCGGGGGAGGGCGTCTCGCAGGGATAGTAGGGGAAGTGAAGCCACTCCGCGGCTTTCCGTCGGTTGGGTGCGTCTGTCCCGGGCTGGCAATAAGATTGCTCCCGAGAAATGACACCTGCCGGGCAGGTGTCGGCAGAGTAGCGTGGCGGTTTTCCTTATACCCACCGCACGTGCAGAGCATGTGCGAGCAATACACATCTGCTTTAATCGGCGGCCTACGGACGCCCCTCTGTGACGGCGAGGGCGAGATGGACGATTATGCTATCAAACTGCTTGCACCCGCGCTGCGGGTGCAGTGGGAAAGGATGGCTGTTATCGTGGGGTTTCGCCTGTGGCTCAACCGCCACGCTACTATGCTGCCACGCGCTAACGCGGTGGCAACGCTCTACACTTAGCGGCTATTAGGTGTTTCGGCGGCCTACGGACGCCCCTCTGTGATGGCGAGGGTGAAATGGACGATTATGCTGTCAAACTGCTTGCACCCACGCTGCGGGTGCAGTGGGAAAGGATGGCTGTTATCGTGGGGTTTCGCCTCCGGCTCAACCGCCACGCTACTATGCTGCCACGCGCTAACGCGGTGGTAACGCTCTACACTAACCCAGTATAATCGGCGGGCTACGGACGTCCCTCTGTGACAGCGAGGGCGGGGAGGCTCAGCAGGCGGGTATGATGACGGAGGAGGAGCGGCGGCTCTTGGGGGTGCGGAAATATGTCGAGGCGGCCTCGGTAAGGGGTTTGAGATAGCCGGTGACGAAATTGAACATATTGGTCAGGTTGGTCGAGACGATGCGTGCCATCTCGTCCTCAGCCTCGTAGGCCGCAACCACGCGTCTGACGGCATCGACCGCCGCGGGAAAGTTCTGCCGGATCCAGAGCAGGCGTCGGGCGACGCTTTCGTTGATCTTCACCTCGAGAGTCCCGGGTTTGACACCGGCGCGCTGGCGATACAGAGTCTCGAAGGCATTGTTTTTCGACTGACGGGCGGCTTCGGCGGCCTGCTCGGCCTCGCGGCGGGCACGGGCCTCGGCGCGGCGGCGTGAGAGCTCGACGCGGTGCTGGAGTTTCTGTATCAGTTTCTGAATGACAGGGTGGCAGCCGGCATAGCGGTCAGGGTCGATGTTTTCGGGGTCATTGGCGGCCGACTGGATGATGCTTATGGCCTGCTCGCGGACGGCGGGGTCGCTGATAGCGAAGATCTCGGAGATATCAGCGATAGAGAGTGTGAGAGTCTTAATGCGATTCATAGTATATCTGTTCTTTGATGGCAAAGATAACACCCGCCGGCAGGGGCGCGTATGACAGTTATGCACTTTTGAGAGGAGAATGTCTCCCGCGGATGTGCGCGGGATGCAATAAAATGGAGCGGGCGGCGTTAAGTAGGTAATGAAACGGGTTAAATACATACTCCTCGGCATCTTAGGGCTCGTCGCCGCGGCCACGGCGTCGGCTCAGAATTTCAACGACAAGCTGATGAACAGGCCATACGCCGATCTGCGCCGATGGCATCTGGGCTTCTCCGTCGGACTGCATACAGAGGATATCCGCTTCGCCCACAACGGGTTCGTCACCGAGGAGGGGGAGACATGGTTTATGGAACAGCCTTCGTTCTCGCCCGGTTTCTGTGTCAACGGTCTTTTCGACCTGCGTCTCAACGACTATTTTTCGCTCCGATTCACTCCGGGTATGTATTTCGGCAACCGCGAGATCACGATGGTCAATACGTCTGACCCGGAGACTCCGCGTCTGCGGCAGAATATCAAGAGCGCCTTTGTGGTGCTACCGATCGACCTGAAATTCAACGCCCTGCGCTACCGCAATTCGCGTCCCTACCTGCTTGCCGGAGTCATGCCGGCCTTCGATGTGGCCAAGAAGCGGTCAGACTTCCTTAAGCTGAAGTCAAGCGACCTCTATCTGGAGGTGGGGTTCGGATGCGATCTCTACCTGCCTTACTTCAAGTTTGTGCCGGAGATAAAGTTCTGTTTCGGCCTGTCGGACGTAATCCAGCATGACCGTCCCGACCTCACTGACGACCCGGGGACGCTGAAAATCACGCAGTCGCTCCGCCGGGCAACGAGCCAGATGGTAGTCCTCACTTTCTATTTCGAATAATCATGACCCGCTCCCTGCGACATATTTTCCTGCTGATCATCGCGCTGACGGGCGCGTCATACGGCGCCTACGCCCAGAGCGACGCTCAGCTGACGCAATATTTCGAGGTGCCGTCCTACTACAATTCGGGCGCTCTGGGCTCGTCGGACCTGCTGAAGATCCGCGGCGGCATGAGGATGCAGTGGATCGGCATCCACGGCGCTCCCCGCTCGTTTGTCGCCACGGCCGAGATGCCTGTCAGGCTGATGGGCAAGCGGCTGGGCGTGGGCCTGGTGACCCAGCAGGAAGGGATCGGCCTCTACAAGAATTTCGGACTGAGCGCTCAGGCGGCCTATCAGCAGCCACTCTTCAAGGGGAGGCTGTCGATCGGTGTCGGACTGGGATTTATCGACCAGTCGTTCAAGGGGTCGGAGGTCAGCCTGCCCGACGACGATGACTATCACCAGGGGACTGACGACGCCATCCCGATGAACGACATCCGGGGTACGGCCTTCGATGTGTCGCTCGGACTGTTCTACACCCACAGGCTCTTCTGGGCCGGCCTTTCGGTCAATCATCTCAACTCTCCGGTCATCACGCTTGACTCCGAGAGCGGACAGGGGGGCAACGAGGATAATTATGAATTCAAGATAGGGCGCACCGCTTATTTCATGGCCGGAAGCAATATTGCCATAAAAAATACGTTATTAGAAGTGATGCCATCGGTGATGGTCAAGACTGATTTCCAGTTTACGACAGGCGAAGTGACGGCGCGCGTGCGCTACAACAAGTTTCTGACGGCCGGACTGGGATATCGGTGGAAGGATGCGCTGATGGTCATACTGGGAGCCGAATTCAAGGGATTCTTCATCGGCTACGGCTATGACTATCCGACATCGGCCATCATCAAGGGCTCGAGCGGCAGCCATGAAGTCTTCGCAGGCTACAGTCTGAAGCTCGACTTCTCGGAGAAAAACAAAAACAAACACAAGAGCATAAGGATAATGTAAGCATCCCCCAAGCTCGCCAATCATAACAGTTCTGATGAATATGAACAAAAAACTCACATATCTGACACTCGGAGTCGTAGCCACGATGGCCGCGACCTCGTGCGCCGTAGGGCCGCGTGGCGCCTCCGGCGGAGAAGTCACGGGCGTGGGCGGCACGGCATGGGCCGAGCCTACACCCTATGGCATGGTACTGGTCGACCGCGGCTCCGTACAGATGGGTCCGCAGCAGGACGACTCCCTCTGGAACATCAAGGCCAATCCGAAGGGGATGTCGGTCGACGCATTCTGGATGGACGAGACGGAAATCACCAACTCCAAGTATAAGCAGTTTGTATTCTGGGTGCGTGACTCCATCATCCGCGAGCGCCTGGCCGACCCCGCCTATGGCGGCAACGAGGCCTACAAGATCGAGGAAGACCGCGAGGGTAATCCCATCAAGCCCTATCTGAACTGGAACAAGGCGATCCCCTGGCGCAACCCGACCGAGGACGAGGAGCGCGCCATCGAGAGCGTCTACCGCACCAACCCGATCACGGGTCAGCGCGAGCTTGACCCCGAGCAGCTCAACTACCGCTACGAGGTCTACAACCACACGGAAGCCGCCAAGCGCCGCAACCGCCTCGACCCGCGCCGCCGGGAGTACAACACCGACCGCCCCGTGCCGACCGATATCCCCATGATATCGAAAGACACCGCCTACATCAATGACGACGGCGAGATAGTACGCCGCACGATCACCCGCGGCCTCTCGGGCGACTATGACTTCCTGAACACATATATAGTCAATGTCTATCCCGACACGACAGCATGGATCAACGACTTCGACAACGCCTACAACGAGCCTTACGTTCGCCTCTACTTCGCCAACGGCGGCTACAGCGAATATCCCGTCGTGGGTGTCAGCTGGGAGCAGGCCAACGCTTTCTGCAACTGGCGCACTGACTTCCTGCGCCGCTCGCTCGGACGCGAGGGTGTCTACATCGAGCCCTACCGCCTCCCGACCGAGGCCGAATGGGAATATGCAGCCCGCGCCGGCATCGACGAGAACAAATATCCCTGGGAAGGCGATCTGCCTCTGAGCGAGGACAAGGGGTGCTTCTACGCCAACTTCAAGCCCAACGACGGCAACTATGTCAAGGACGGCCACCTGATCACCTCGCGCGTAGGCACATACGCGCCCAACGACTTCGGACTCTACGACATGGCCGGCAATGTCAGCGAATGGACCTCGACAGCCTACACTGAGAGCATCGACCATCTGACAAGCGACATGAACCCCGAATACCGCTACAACGCGGCCGGCGAAGACCCCTACAAGATGAAGCGGAAAATAGTCCGCGGCGGCTCATGGAAGGATGTCGCCCACAACATCCGCTCGGACATCCGCATGTGGGAGTATCAGAACGAGCAGCGCTCCTACATAGGCTTCCGCTGCGTGCGCTCGCAGATAGGCTTCGCCCGCGGACAGAAGCAGAACAACCGCAAAAAGTGATAGCTCACTATAATCTAACTCATATATAACAGATTTTAGCAATGGCAAACATCAAACGCACCAGAACACGCATCGCCGACTTCCTCTATGGCGAGAGCGGTCAGCGTTTCTTCAACTTCGCATACAGTATCGGCGCCGCTATCGTCATCTGGGGCGCGCTCTTCAAGATCCTCCACCTTCCGGGCGGCAATATGCTCCTCTCGATCGGTATGGGCACCGAGGTGCTCATGTTTATCCTCACGGCATTCGACCGTCCGCCGCGCGAGTACAAGTGGGAGAAAGTCTACCCCGCTCTCGACCATAAGGACGAGGCGGAGGCTGACGCTGAAGCCGAAGCTGAAACGGCCGACGCCGCCCATACAGCAGGCGGATCGCAGGTAATCATCACCGGCGGAACAGCTCCCTCCGGCCCGATAACCATCAATGCCGGCGCCGCTGGCGGCGGCAGCGTGATCGGCAGCGTGGCAGGCGGCGTTATCGGTAGCCCCGTCACCATTCCCGACTCTCCGGCCGCGGCTGTCAGCCAGCTGGCCGACATGGCCGAGGAGATGCAGCAGCTCCGCGAGAGCACCCGCCGGCTCAACGAAGTCTCGGAGACCCTTCTGGCCTCCTACCGCGCCATCACCGACAACTCGGAGAGCATCAACGAGTCGTCGACGGGATACGTGGAGCAGATGCAGGCCCTCAACCGAAACATCCAGGGACTGAACACTATCTACGAGATACAGCTCAAGAGCGTGTCGTCGCAGCTCGACGCCATCGACCGCGTCAACCGCGGCATCCGCGACATCTGCAATATGTATGAGCAGGCATCGGCCCGGAGCGCCATGTATTGCGACGAGGCCGAGAAGATGGCCAAGAACATGCAGCAACTCAACAAAGTCTATGAGCGTATGCTGACGGCCATGACCATCAATATGGCTCCGGCTATGGCAGCCGGATTCGCGGCAGCCGCTCCCCAGACCGGCGCAGAGCCAGTAAAATAAATCATGCAAAAGAGTCCTCTCTGACTCCATCCATCACATTTTCAGAGTTTTTACCACACACCAATTTTTTTAACGACTCCCGATGAGTTCCAACCACAACAGGCTATCACCACGTCAGAAGATGATCAATCTGATGTACATCGTTCTGACTGCCATGCTCGCCCTGAATGTCTCCAGCGACGTTCTCAACGGCTTCACTCAGGTCGAAACCGGACTGAAACGCACGAATGACAATGTCGGAGAGCGTAACGCCGCCATACTGTCCACCCTCAAAGCCTTCTCGGAGCAGAATCCCGACAAAGGCCTCCCCTGGTATGAGAAGGCACTCGAGGTGCGCAACATGACCGGCATCCTCGACAGCAAGATCGACAGTCTGAAGATGATGATCGTGCGCAAGGCCGACGGCTCGCACGCCGATGTCAACAATATCATCAACCGCGACGACCTCGAAGCCGCCGCCGTCATCATGCTCTCGCCCAACAATCATCGCGGCGCCGACCTGCGCAACAGCATCGACGCCTACCGCGAATACATAGTATCGATGATCGACGACTCGGTCAAATATGTCAATATACAGAACGCACTGGCCACCGCCGACGGCTGGGAAGAGCAGCGATTTGAGAATCAGCCTGTCGTAGCGGCCATAACCCATCTGACCAAGCTGCAGAACGACATACGCTATGCCGAGGGCGAGACTCTGGGCACGCTGCTCAACAATGTCGATGCAGGCGATGTCCGCGTCAACGAGCTCAACGCATTCGTAATACCGGAATCGCGCTTCGTCATCCGCGGAGGCAAGTATCAGGCCGACATCGTACTGGCCGCCGTCGACACAACCCAGCGCCCGCTGATCGTAGTCAACGGCAAGGAACTCCCCGAAGGCTCCGGCCACTATGAGACCGTCACCGGCTCATCGGGCAACTACGACTACAAGGGCTATCTCGAAGTGCCCCACGGCGACGGTACCGTCACCCGCCACGATTTCTCGTCGTCGTACACTGTAATCGACCCGACGGCAACCGTATCGGCCACGATGATGAATGTGCTCTACGCCGGTATCGACAACCCGATCAGCATCTCTGTGCCCGGCGTCGCCTCCAGCAACGTGTCCGCATCGATGACCAACGGCACCCTGACCCGCAGCGGCGACCACTGGATTGCCCGCCCCGGAGCTGTAGGCTCCGATGCCGTTGTGACAGTCACCGCCAACATGAACGGCCGTCCGATGGAGATGGCCAAGACGAAATTCCGTGTCCGCAAGCTGCCCGACCCAACGCCGTTTGTCACCGTGCGCGACGCCCAGGGCAATCTCGAGCGCTACCGCGGCGGCGACCGTGGCATAGCCAAGAGTCAGCTCCTCGCCTCTCCCGGCCTGGAAGCGGCCATCGACGACGACCTGCTCAACATCGACTTCAAGGTCATATCCTTCCAGACCGTATCGTTTGACTCCATGGGCAACGCCATGCCCGAAAACAGCGACGGAGCCTCATTCTCGGCACGCCAGAAAGCAGCCTTCCAGCGCATGCGCCCCGGCCACCGGTTCTTTATCTCCGGCGTGAAGGCCATAGGCCCCGACGGCGTCACACGTACGCTCGCCCCTATCGAAATCATTGTCAAATAACATATATCAAGATCGATAACGATGAAACTTAACTTCAACATACTCCGTAGCTCGATTGCTGTCATAGCCATAGCCGCTACTGCCCTGTCAGCCGATGCCCAGGCCACAGGCTCATCGAGCAGCAGCTCCATAAGACGCGGCGGCCGCGAATCACGCGAAGCAGCCTCAGGGCCGCAGGTCACCCAGCGTATGCAGCAGTTCTATCAGGACGACGCCTCGCAGAACGACGCCTCGATGCAATGGATGAGAATCATCTACCGCACTCTCGACCTTGAAGACCCGGCCAACTCGGCGCTCTACTTCCCGGAAGAGGCTGTCGAAGGGGAAGAAAATCTGTTCCGCCTGATAATGCACCTGCTTGCCGACGGCAAGATCGAGGCATACGAATATGTCGACGGACGCGAGAACTTCACCGAGCGCAACCGTCTCAATGTAGCCGAGACTCTCGACCGCTTCTATATCCCCTACACGCTGGCCAAAGGCTCTACCGAGAAGAATCCCCGCTATGAGATACAGGACGACGACATCCCTTCCTATGAGATACTCTCCTACTATATCATCGAGCGGTGGACATTTGACACCCGCACCAACCGCAAGGAGGTCAAGGTCGAGGCCATCTGCCCCGTACTCCACCGCGCGGGCGACTTCGGAGCCGAAGCGATGAAGTATCCCATGTTCTGGGTGCGTCTGGAGCCGCTCCGCCCGTATCTGGCCTCCCAGGACATCTTTATCGATGACGACAACAATCTGGCCAAGTACACCTACGACGACTTCTTCGCCATGAATCTCTACAAGGGCGATATCTACAAGACCCGCAATCACTCGGGCAAGTCGCTGATGCAGCTCTACCCCACCCCCGAATCGCTCAAACAGGCTCAGGACAGCATCCAGAAGCGTCTCGACAGCTACGATGCCAACCTCTGGGTGCCGACACGCGAAGAACTCATCGCTGCGCGCGAAGCCCGCGAGGCAGCCGAGGCGGAGACTGTCAGCGAGGACACGGCCGACAAGACCCCGAAAGCACGCGTGCCACGCCGCAATCCGCGCAACAAGCAGCCTAAGGTCAAGGCTCAGAAAGAGCCCAAGGCGCCCAAAGCGTCGTCAGGCAATGCCGTCCGCTCAGTCCGTCGCCGTAAATAATTATCCGTGAAAAAAATCTTATTATCTCTCATGCTGCTGCCCGTCGGACTCCTGTCGTACGGGCAGTTGCCGTTGCCGCAGGTTCCATCCGATCTGACCGACACACAGTCGCGCGCCGACTATGTGGGCCGTCACTTCTATGACGCAATGGACTGGACCGATGCATCAATGACAGCCGAAGAGGCTCAGACACAGGCATGGGTAAACTTTCTCAGCATTCTCGCTTATGCTTCGGAGGGCACGGATGCGGAGGCCGTGGCCGGGCTGTTCAGTCGCATTCCGGCCGGATATGTACCGCTCTATACCGATCTCGCCGAAGCCTATCTGCTCTCGGCCGACTCTGAGTTAGTGTCCGAACGGCTATATACCGCGGCTATGACCGCGCTGACAGGTCGCAGCGACCTGCCTGCGGCGGATATCGCCGCTCCGAAGGGCCGTCTTGAATACCTTAAGCTCAATGCGCCCGGATCTGTGGCCACCGACTTTGAATTCACCGCTCCCGACGGACGGACGGACAGAATGAGCAATTACGTCGGGAAATCGCCCTATCTGCTGATAGTATTCCACGACCCGGACTGCGACGTCTGTCATGACCTGCTCGGGACGCTTGAATCAGACCCGCATTGGCTCGCCCTGCAAAACGACGGGACGCTCAGAATCATCACACCGGAAATCACCGACGAGCTTGAGGAGGCTTTCCGTATGCTCTACACTCCGTCGCTCTACCTGCTTGACCGGGAAGGGCAAGTCATAGTCCGCAACGTACTTCTCGACAAAATCAGCGCTTCGATAAGTCACTGATCACAAGGCCGGCCAGCGTGAATCCGAATATGCCGGTAATGTGCAGCAGCGAGCCATTAGGCGCTCCTTTGACCGAATCCCATGCGCCGGTTCCGGCTTCGGCCGTGCCGCTCCCGTGGTTGTCGACAAGTTCAGGCGAATAGACACACTTGAACTTCCTGCGCGGCCTTACACCCATGCGCTTCATCCGCTGACGGATGGCTCTGGCGAGCGGACACCCCTCGACGTCGTAGAACTCGGCCACGCGAATCTTCTGCGGATCGAGTTTGCGCGCAGCGCCCATCGATGAGAAGAGTCTGACACCTTGCAGCGACGTAGCATGAAGTATCAGCGCGATCTTATTGCTCAGCGAGTCGATAGCGTCAATGACATAATCGTAGTCTTCGAGATGGAAGGAGGCCGCTGTCTCGGGCGTATAGGCCTCAGCCAGGGCTGTGACTTCGGCATCGGGATTTATCAGGGTGATCTGTTCCCTGACGACATCGACTTTAAGACGGCCTACCGTATCGATGCGTGCAGGCATCTGGCGGTTGATATTGGATTCGGTCACGCAGTCATTGTCGACGATAGTCAGCCGGCGGATACCTGTCCGGGCAAGGGCTTCGACCACCCAGCTGCCTACACCGCCGAGCCCGAAGACGATGACACGCGCCGCGCCGAGACGCTCCATGACGGTGTCGCCCAAAAGAAGGCGTGAGCGGGAGAGACGTGTATCAGAATTCATAGCCTGCTTCATTGGTCAGTCGGCGGTCATCGTCGATCTGCGAGCCGACGGTAGTCAGCAGATCCCCCACGATTCCGCCGTTGACGGCTATGCGCATCGCGCGGAGCTGGGTCGCGCGGCTCATTCGGGAGCGGCCGCCGGCAAAACGGATCTGGACTCGCGGATGCACGAAGCGCATCATGGCCACCGTGTCAAGGATCTCCTCGTCGGTCAGCGGAGCAGCCGACTCGAGCGGTGTGCCGGGTATCGGACAAAGGATATTGACAGGAATTGATACGGGGTCGGCCTCACGGAGAGTGAAGGCAAACTCTATACGCTGCTGCGGGGACTCCCCCATTCCGATGATGCCGCCCGAACAGACCTCGAAGCCGAGCTCATGGGCCATACGGATCGTGGCGAGCTTGTCGTCGACGGTATGTGTGGTGCAGAGTGTGGCGAAATGCGAAGGTGCTGTCTCGAGATTGCAGTGATAGCGACACACTCCGGCTTCACGGAGAGCCATCAGTTCGTCATGGCCTATCAGACCGAGAGAGGCGCAGGTGGATATGCCGACCTCTTCTTTCACGCGCCTGAGCAGCGAGCAGATATGTGTCAGCGACTCCCCCCTGACGGCACGGCCACTTGCGACAAGCGAAAAGCGCTTCACCCCTTTGGAATGGTTATGCCGGGCCTCGGCCATGCACTCTTCATCGCCGATGATTTCATAGGACTGGCAGCCGGTGGAATAGTGGGCCGACTGGGCACACCACTTGCAGTTTTCGGGGCAACGACCGGAGCGGGCATTGACGATGGAGCATGAGTCAAACTGCCGCGGACACATCTCGCGGGTGATCTCTTCGGCAGCCGACCAGACAGCCTCTCGGTCGGGCCACGCGGCAAGTTGCTCAGCATCTTCCCGGCTGATCGAGCCGCCGGAAAGCACTTTATCCTTGAGTTCTGTTACTATATTATGTGTTGACATGGATGATTTCGTATCTATTATCTGTTACGTATATCGCGCAAAAATACTACATTTTTCCCAAACACAACCCATATACATTATTAACTTATTTTTGTATTTGTATCATACACAACAGCTTGATTTAGTTTATTTTAAATTATAAGCTATTATTTTAGTATTTTTATATACATTTTAATATATTTTTAAGACCAAAAATTTCATCACATTGAAATCAATACCTACCTTTGCCGCCGAAACACAGCCGAAATGTCCGGACACCGGCCTGTAGAGATTATAACCAACAGTTACCACATTTTTCAAATCCATTCCTTTAATGGCAAAAGTAAAAAAAGCCGAGGGCAAACTCGGCGTAATGGTTGTCGGCCTCGGCGCCGTAACGACCACATTCATGACAGGTGTCCTTATGGCGCGTAAAGGGCTGACCAAGCCGGTAGGCTCGATGACCCAGTATGACAAAATCAGAGTAGGTCAAGGTGCTGACAAACAGTATCTCAAATACAACGAAATAGTACCGTTGGCCGACCTAAACGACATAGAATTCGCAGCATGGGACGTCTATCCCGCCAACGCCTATGAGAGCGCCCTCAATGCCGAAGTACTCAAGGAGCGCGACATCGAGCCGGTCAAGGATGAGCTCATTGCGATCCGTCCCCTCCCCGCTGCATTTGATCACGAATATGCAAAGCGCCTCGATGGCGACAATATCATGCATGGCAAGACCCGTTGGGAGATGGTAGAACAGCTCCGCGAGGATATCCGCAACTTCAAGAAAGAGAAAGGCGTAGATCGCGTCGTAGTGCTCTGGGCGGCATCCACAGAGGTATATGTACCCGTCGACGAGAAAGTACATGGCTCACTCGCAGCCATGGAAGCCGCCATGAAGGCCGACGACCGCGAACACATCGCCCCCTCGATGTGCTACGCCTATGCAGCACTCGCCGAAGGAGCCCCCTTCATCATGGGCGCCCCCAACACGACCGTCGACTTCCCGGCCATGTGGGAGCTCGCCGAAAAGACCAGAATGCCTATCGCCGGCAAGGACTTCAAGACAGGTCAGACCCTCGTCAAGTCAGGCTTCGCCCCAATCATCGGCACCCGCTGCCTGGGACTGTCAGGCTGGTTCTCGACCAACATCCTCGGCAACCGCGACGGCCTGGTGCTCGACGAGCCTGCCAATTTCCGCACTAAAGAAGTGTCGAAGCTCTCCACCCTCGAGTCGATTCTTGTGCCTGAAGAGCAGCCTGACCTCTATACCGACTACTACCACAAGGTGCGCATCAACTACTACCCTCCACGCAACGACAACAAAGAGGGATGGGACAACATCGACATCTTCGGATGGATGGGCTACCCGATGCAGATAAAGATCAACTTCCTATGCCGCGACTCCATCCTCGCCGCGCCCCTCTGCCTCGACCTCGTGCTTCTGAGCGACCTGGCCGCGCGCTGCGGACGCTACGGCACTCAGGAATTCCTGTCATTCTTCCTCAAGAGTCCGATGCACGACTACACCAAGGGCGAAGTCCCCGTCAACCACCTCTTCCAGCAATATGTAATGCTCAAGAATGCTATCCGCGAGATGGGCGGCTACCCGGCCGACGAACCTATCGACTAAGCGATACGGATAGAACCTAACCCTAACCCGAGAGGCTGAGTCCGGAGAGCGATCTCCCGACCCAGCCTCCCCTCTTTTACACCCCCACTCATGGATGGTCCGAATTTTAGCTAACCATAATTGTCGCCCGGAAACAGGCTTACAGCTGATGTGAAATTTTATGGTGACAAAATAGCGATTGTTTTTTCTTTTATCGGCGAAAATTATTATTTTTGTCGCTGATGTAAAAGCAGTTGTGCCGTGGAGCCCGATGTATACGCCATTCGGGGCGCACGCCAAGCACGCCGACATAAATAATACCTTAAACCTATCATACATGATTCGCAAATTCTCTCTATTACTGACTATCGTCACCGCGCTCTCGGCAAGCGCAGCCGCATGGATGACCGAGCTCCCGGACTTCCGCCGCATACGCCAGATGTCAATCCCCGGCGCTCATGATGCCGCCACTTCTTCGGTAAGCGGTCTATACGGCAAATGTCAGGATCTGACCATCGCCCAACAGTGGGATAAAGGGGTTCGCGCTTTCGACCTCCGTCCCCGCGTACAAGGTGGCACGTTGATGATATACCATGGCACGATAGCTACCGGTGTCTCGCTCGAAGATGCCTTCAACGCTATCAAGGCCGGTCTGCAATCCCAGCCAGGCGAGACTGCGGTCATATTGCTTCACAAAGAGAACGATTCGTCCGACTGGAACGACAAGATGCTCGCTTTCATAAATGGCTACAAGGATGTCATGGTGCCCTGGGCGACCGACCTCACTCTGGGCGACGCACGCGGCAAGATGATTGTCATAACCCGCGATGATTTCAGCCATCCCATGGTGGCCTTCGCCGACCGTTTCAATGACAATCAGGCTTATAAGGAAGCTTATATCTCCCTCGGAGACGACGGATGCACACTGTGGCTGCAGGACTATTACGAAGCTGAATCGCTTCAGGCAAAAGCTGATGCCGTGACTGCGATGCTCGACTATTCATGCGGCAATCATTCCGATCGCACATGGGTGCTCAATCACACTTCGGGCTTCGTAAAAGCAGTCATCGGCGGCTCCAACTCGGATATCAAGGAGAATGCGAACGCCACCAACAAGGCGGCCCTGGAGTATCTATCCGACGACGCCAATCCCAAGGGCCGGACCGGTCTGCTGATGATGGATTATGCCGGTGCCGACTCCAACTACGGGCAGGAGCTGGTCAACGCAATCATAGCCCGCAATTCCGAAACACCCGTAGCGACAACTGATGAAGCGGTCGCATTCTTCCGCAACCGCGACAACTGGATAGCCGGCTCACAGCCGACAGGTGCCTGCTGGCTCCGCGACAACAACATAATCGAATCTTATTCCGAGGATTCATTCAAGACCGGCACCGTCATCTCCTCCGTGCTTGACGGTATCGAGAATGGCTACTACCTGATCTCGCTGACGGCACATGCCAACTGGACTCCCGGACGCGGCTCCATCACGACAGCACACTCGGAACCCGACGCCAAGGGGCACGCCCAGCTCACGCTCAACACGTCGGCCATCGACCTCCCGGTCATACACAGAACCAACTTCCCCGATATGCTCCACACCTACGTCGTACCCGTAGAAGTCACCGACGAGACTCTCAGTATAGCTTTCAACAATGTACGCTCCGGCGCCAACTGGTTTCAGATTTACATCCACTCGATTGACAAAGTGGAAGATGGAGCCACGATAGCATTCGTACAGGATTTTGAGGACAACTACATAGGTATAGAAACAACAACCGAGGCATCAAGCCATTGGCGCGTCGGTGGTGACACCGGTAATCAGCTCTCAGGCGCCTCTTCCTATGAAAACTGGAAAGGAGAGAGATTTACCGGGAACATTTTCTCGCGCCTCCGCGTGCCCGACGGCACATATCGCGTCTCGCTCGATGTCAATGTCGACGTAGATGACACCCCTGCATTCTTCTACGCCAACAATGACCGCGCTCCCCTCGCCGGCAAAAAAACCGAGCATCCCGTGCTGACTACCGAAGTCACCGACGGAATACTCGAATTCGGTATCGCAATCGAAAGTCCCGGATGCTGGTGGACACGCATCGACAATCTCAAAGTCGAACTTCTCTCCGATATTGACGACTCGCATCTGTATGCTCACTCGGATGCCGCAGGCTACTTCCGCAATGCCGGCAGCTGGGTTCACTCCGCGAACTGCACTCAGCCCTCAGGCTACAAGGATGATGCCTTCGTCGAGAACTGGCAGTCACCCGAACGCCGTCCCGTAGGCAATATCGTCACCGCCACCCATAAGAATATACCTGACGGATCATATCTGGTCGGCATCTACGCCTTCAGTTGCTTTACCGGCACATCAGCACCGGAAGCTGACGGCGCGACAGGCTATGCGTCACTTCGGGTCAACGACTCGGAGGTTGCACTCCCGACCTACAAGACCGGAGACGTTCCCCGGCCACACGACCTCTACTACGTCCCTACAGATGTGACTGACGGCACCCTCACGATAGCCATCGACGCCAACGGCTTCCCCAACTGGTTCATGGTCGACGTTCTCTCGATCGTACCCTTCAGCTCTGACCGCGACATCACGCTCAGCCTTAACAACACGCGCCCCTATGGTCATGACCGCGAGATTTTCTCTTCAGAGATGAGCGCCAATGTCAACAATCAGGTGCTCCCATCTCACGATGCCATCTCGCCCGGCGAGCCCTTCTTTGAAAACTGGTTTAGCCAGCCCTACACCGGGCGCCTATTCAGCCGTGTCTATCTTCCGGCAGCCGTCTATACCCTCGGACTTGACTGCTTCGCCGAGAATATTCCCGACAACCTCAGCGACTACTACTTCTTTGCTAACGAGCAGAGAGCCATCAAGACGCAAGCCAACTCTTTTGAGACGCTCTCAGCCACCGTCCGTCTGAAGCCCTCCGCCAACAAAGCGCCCGGTCGCGCTACGCCGCGTCAGCAGACCCTCCTTCCCCTCGAATACGGTATGGGAATTGATCAGCCTGCCACACAGTGGGTAGCCGTCAAGAATCCCACGATCACCCTTAAGGCCGACACAACTACGGGGGTCGAAGATGTCACAATCGACAGCGACGGCTCAGCCGCCGGCGCTGCTGACGACCGCGTATTCAATCTCTACGGCATCCAGGTTGGCACCGGGGCCGACGCGCTCCGCGCACTCCCCCCCGGCATATATATCCTCAACGGGAAAAAGCACCTTGTCCGCTGACATTCCATTGAGATAGCTCACGCCCATACGGAAAGCGATAGGCCGGTGGCCATACATACTTCTTATTAATTATCTGTCCCCAGGCAATCCACGCCCGGGTACTTTTACATCCCGGCGTGTCCCTGTGGAGTCATCTACAGCCGCATGCTCATATTGATACGCTTCAGCCTCTATGCAGGTCAGTATGTCGCTACCAGGGGATTAAACAAATTATTACAAAAAATCCGTTGGCAAATTAAAAAAAATTAAAAATACACTTTCCATTATCAAATAAATCGCTATATTTGCGTAATAAATGCGCTCATACACCCCGTTTTGAGCGAGCTGTGAGCGCATATAAACTTAGAGTGTAGACATAAAATAATATATATCATACAATTACCGAAATCACTATGACCGACCGTAGACAATTTCTCAAGAGCATGGCCATGATGGGCGCAGCAGCCGCAGCCGCCACCCCCATCGCCAAGGCAGCTCAGGGTGTACTCTCCACCACTCCCTCCAAAATCATCATGCCCCCATCGGCCGGCGACCTTCTCATAAAGAATGCCGGACTGCCGATCACGGGCACATTCCTCGATGAAATCTCCCACGACATCCCTCACCAGAACTGGGGCGAGAAAGAATGGGAGCAGGACTTCCTCAACATGAAAGCCATCGGCATCGACACCGTAATCATGATCCGCTCGGGCTACCGCAAGTTTATCACTTACCCGTCGCCCTACCTGATGAAAAAGCATAACTGCTACAAGCCGTCGAAGGACCTGCTCGATATGTTCCTCCGTCTGGCCGACAAGCACAACATGAAGTTCTACTTCGGCCTCTACGACTCGGGTCGCTACTGGGACACTCACGATATGTCGTGGGAAGTGGAGGACAACCACTATGTCATCGACGAAGTGTGGGAGAACTACGGACAGCACCATCCGAGCTTCCAGGGCTGGTATATCAGCGGCGAGATCAGCCGCGCCACCAAGGGCGCTATCGACGCTTTCCACAAGATGGGCAAGCAGTGCAAGGATGTATCCGACGGCCTGCCGACCTTCA
The DNA here is from genome assembly GCA_947173955.1 of uncultured Bacteroidales bacterium. Lineage (GTDB taxonomy): Bacteria > Bacteroidota > Bacteroidia > Bacteroidales > Muribaculaceae > JAAVFS01. The sequence goes on from CAMWHE010000011.1 coordinate 38,752, forward strand.
TCTCTCCCTGGATCGACGGCAAGAAGGCAGCCATGGCAGCCGCCGACAAGCTGACCAAGGAGGAAGGCGTTTCAGTAGCCGAACATGAGAAGGAGTGGAACGAGATCTTCGACGGCATCCACGACGTGGTAGACGCCTGCGCTTTCCAGGACGGCCATATCGACTACGACGAGCTCGACGCTTTCTTCGAAGTCAACAAAAAGCTTGCCGACAAGTACGGAATGCAGTGCTGGACCAACGCCGAGTCGTTTGATCGCGACATGCCTATCCGTTTCTTCCCGATCAAGTTTGACAAGCTCCGCATGAAGCTCGAAGCCGCCAAGCGCGCCGGCTATGACAAGGCTATCACATTCGAGTTCAGCCACTTCATGAGCCCGCAATCGGCTTACCTGCAGGCCGGCCACCTCTATGACCGCTACAAAGAATACTTTGAGCTCACTTGAGGAAGCCCGACCCACACATATTTATATATAGAGAAATCCGCTTACTGCCTTAATTACCGTTCCGACCATGAAACTATCAGGATATGACATGAAAGGTCAGACTACAGCCGCAGGCATGGCTGCCAACAGCCTCGCAAGCCACGGCTATATCCTCGCAGCATGGCCGACAGGAAGCTGCAATTACGACAATTATAGCTGAACATCACGATTGCCCGAAGGGGGAGCCGCAAAGCTCCGCTTTCGGGCAATCTACTATATAACAGCACTTTTTATACAGAAAAATTAACCAAATTTATCACAAAATATAATGAAAGAAGACAAAGACTACCGTTTCGGCTACATCCTGCTGCTCTCTATCATAGCAGCGATGGGCGGCTTCCTCTTCGGCTATGATGAGGCGGTTATTTCCGGTACGGTCGAGGAAGTGCAGGCTCAGTTCGAGCTCACTTCACTCATGAAAGGATGGTTTGTCAGCAGCGCCCTGCTCGGAGCCACTTTCGGCGCCCTGTTAGGCGGCGGCCTGAGCGACTACTTCGGCCGCAAGCGCACGATGATAACCTCGGCACTGCTCTTCTCCATCTCGATGGTGGGATGCGCATTTGCCGGCAATTTCACTCTGCTGGTGCTCTTCCGCATCGTAGGCGGCATGGGTATCGGCGTAGCGTCGATCGTCTGCCCGATGTACATTTCCGAGATAGCGGTAGCTCGCTCGCGCGGTATGCTTGTAGCTCTGTATCAGCTCGCTGTCACAATCGGTGTACTCGGAGCCTATGTATCAAACTTCTATCTGCTGAAATACGCCCAAAGCGCTTCCGTCGCCGAGGGATGGACCGGATTCATATTCGTCGACGAATGGTGGCGCGGAATGCTCGGCGTCGGTGTCGTGCCCTCGCTCATCTTCCTCATCTGCGTGCTCTTCCTTCCCGAATCGCCCCGCTGGCTTGTGCTCAAAGGACGTATCGACTGTGCGGAGGGCATTCTGGGACGCATCTACTCCAACATTTCCGAAATCAAGCGCCAGGTCAAGGAGACTCTTGACGTGGCCTCCAACTCCACCAGCGTGGGCTATGTGGCCCTGCTGAAGCCCGGCATACGTCGCGCCGTCCTGATAGGCGTATGCATCGCGATGCTCGGTCAGTTCATGGGGGTCAACGCCGTGCTCTACTACGGCCCGACCATCTTCAAGGATGCCGGCATAGCCCAGGACAACGCCTTCCTCTATCAGGTGCTCATCGGCGCGGCCAACACCGTCACGACCATTTTAGCCATGTTCATCATCGACCGCGTAGGGCGCAAGGCTCTCATATACTACGGCGTAAGCGGTATGATTGTAGCGCTCTTAGCTATCGCGGCCTACTTCCAGTGGGGTGCCAAGCTCGACATCAGCAGCACATGGCTCCTGATCTTCTTCATCATCTACATCGTATGTTGCGCCGGGTCTATCTGCGCCATCATCTTCGTGATACTCAGCGAGATGTATCCGCTGGCAGTGCGTGGCGTCGCCATGTCGGTAGCGGGTATCGCCCTTTGGATCGCGACATTCCTCGTAGGCCAGCTGACCCCCTGGATGCTCTCGACACTGACTCCGCAGGGCACATTCCTCATCTTCGCCTTCTGCTGTCTCCCCTATGTATGGATCATGTGGAAGCAGGTTCCCGACACAACTGGCAAGTCGCTTGAGGAGATCGAGGCATTCTGGCTCAAAGACGACCTGAAGCGTACGGCCAACGACCTCAAGAAATAAGGAAAACGTAGAATTATATCATATAAACATTTAAATTATCACATCAAAAATGGCTGATTTTAAAGCGCTTGCACAGCAGTATAAGGCCGAGCTCCTCGATAATGTGCTCCCCTTCTGGCTGGAAAACTCGCAAGACAAAGAATTTGGAGGCTACTTCTCATGCCTCAACCGCGACGGCAGTGTCTATGACACTGACAAATTCATCTGGCTTCAGGGCCGTGAGGTCTGGATGTTCGCCATGCTCTACAACAAGGTTGAAAAACGTCCCGAATGGCTTGAAGCAGCCGTACAGGGCGGAGAGTTCCTCAAAAAGTACGGTCATGACGGCAACTACAACTGGTACTTCTCGCTGACCCGCGACGGCCAGCCGATCGTCGACCCCTACAACATCTTCAGCTACACCTTTGCCACGATGGCTTTCGGACAGCTTGCCCTCGCCACCGGCAACAAGGAGTATGCCGACATCGCCAAGAAGACTTTCGACATCATCCTCTCCAAAGTCGACAATCCCAAAGGCAAATGGAACAAGCTTCACGCCGGCACCCGCCCGCTGAAGAATTTCGCCCTGCCGATGATTCTCTGCAATCTGGCTCTCGAGATCCAGGACCTTCTTGACGAGGAATTCCTTCAGAAGACTATCGACACCTGCATCACGGAAGTGGAACAGTTCGTGCGCCCCGAGCTGGGAGGCCTCGTAGTCGAAAACATCGGTACAGACGGTTCACTTGTAGACTGCTACGAAGGACGCCACATGAATCCCGGCCACTCGATCGAGGCAATGTGGTTCATGATGGATCTTGGCAAGCGTCTCGGCCGACCCGAGTTGATCGAAGCCGCCAAGAACACCGCCCTCAAGATGGCCGAATACGGCTGGGACAAAGAGTACGGCGGCATCTTCTACTTCATGGACCTCAAGGGCTATCCTCCACAGGAGCTTGAGTGGGACCAGAAGCTCTGGTGGGTACACATCGAGACCCTCATTACCATGATCAAGGGTTATCAGATGACAGGCGACCCGAAATGTCTCGAATGGTTTGAGAAAGTCCACAACTACGCATGGGAACACTTCAAGGACAAGGAGTATCCCGAATGGTTCGGCTACCTCAACCGCCGCGGCGAAGTCCTCCTGCCCCTCAAGGGTGGCAAATGGAAAGGGTGCTTCCACGTTCCGCGCGGCATGTACCAGTGCTGGCAGATACTCGAAGAGATCGCTTCCCGCCCCGAAAACGCCTGAAAACAATCTCACAATATCATAATTGCTTACAACAGGGACGCGACACAGTGACTTCCGACTCCCTCTCCATCAGGACAGCATTGACACTGAGCGCTCATCTCCCTCCCGTCAGAATGACAATGGCTTTTACCATCACTGATACCATATCTCCCCTGCTCCCGCAGTTGTCGGCAACCGTACAAGGCAAAAACAAACAACTATTTATAAACCAAACAATTATCAAACGCTAATCCTTAAACTTATGGTAAAGCAAATGAAATCATCTGCCTCAGGCATGATTTGTAAGCTATCGCTGTGGGTCGTGATGATCTGCGTGGGGTCAATAGCCTCATGGGCCCAGGTCACCGGTACCGTAGTCGATACTAACGATGATCCATTACCCGGCGTCACCGTGCTCATCAAGGGCTCAGGTGCAGGCGTGTCAACCAACATCGATGGCGAATACTCCATCGACGCCGGACCTGACGCCACCCTCATCTTCCGCTATGTGGGTATGCAGGAACAGACAGTCAAGGTTGCCGGCCGTAAAGTCGTCAACGTAGTAATGCAGAGCTCTGACGCTACTCTCGATGAAGTCGTTGTAGTAGGTTATGGTCAGCAGAAACGCGGTACAATCACCGGCGCCGTATCTTCAGTAAGCGGCTCCGAACTTCTTAACGCTCCCACGATGTCTGTCTCCAACCTCGTCGGCGCCCGTGTGGCCGGTATCTCGTCCAAACAGACATCAGGTCAGCCCGGTTCCGACAACGCGACTCTATACCTTCGCGGTCAGTCAGGCATCATATATGTCATCGACGGTGTAAAGCGCACATCTGAGGACTTCAACCAGCTTGATCCCAACGATATCGAACAGGTATCAATCCTTAAGGACGCTGCCTCTGTAGCCATCTATGGTCTCGATGCCAACGGTGTAATCATCGTTACTACAAAGCGTGGTGCAACCAACGAGAAGACTACCATCAAATACACCGGATCTGTCGGTCTGTCCCAGAATGCCGAAGAGCAGCAGTGGCTCGACGGTCCCGGCTATGCCTACTGGTTCAACAAAGGCCTGGAGATGGACGGCCTGCAGCCTATCTTCACTGAAGAGCATGTCCGCAAGATGCGTCTCGGCATCGATGGCTGGGGCAATACCAACTGGTACAAGAAAGTATTCGGCACAGGTATCCGCACCTCGCACAATGTATCTGTAGAAGGCGGTAGCGAAAAAGTCAAATTCTTCGCATCAATCAGCTACCTGAAGGAAGACGGTAACGTCGACAACTTCTCATTCAACCGCTGGAACGTCCGCTCCAACCTCGACGCAAACATCGGCTACGGTCTCAAATTCTCTCTCGGCGTATCAGGTCGTCTGCAACATCAGGACAACCCATACTATTCGGCCAACCCTGACGCTTACGGCAACATCGGTTCGCAGATGGTACGTGCACTTCCCTACCTCCCCGAAACTGTAGAATATCGTGGCAAATCATACTATGTCGGCAATATCTCCAACGGTATGAACGGATCTGTGCTTGCATCAATCTATGACAACGGCTATACCCGCTACGACTACAACAACTTCCAGACTACAATGTCGCTGCAGTGGGATACCCCCTTCCTCAAAGGTCTGAGCGCAAAGTTCACAGCCGCCTATGATGCTAACTTCAACTTCTCGAAGCAGCTCAACGATCCCGCCGACATCATGCTCTACAAGAATGGCGCCGCCTCATTCGTAGCACCCGATGTACTTGAATACATGCCTTATGTCAACTTCAACAACGGCTATATCGCCCTGACTGAAGGCGCTTCAAAGAACAGCACTCTTACCACTATTACAACTCTCTCCTATAACAATAATTTCGGTGACCACCACGTCGACGCCCTCCTCCTCGCTGAAACCCGCGACTATAAGACCAATAATATCGGGGCTTACGGTTACGGTCTCGACTTCATCGAGCTCGACGAACTTGACAAGGTGTCAAACCTCACCTTTAAGGGCGAACAGAAGAATCCCGCAGTCAGCGGTTCAAGCAGCGCTTCACGTGTTGCCGGCTTCGCTGCCCGTATCAACTATAACTATGCCGACCGCTACTTCGTCGAGGCTTCCGTACGTCGCGACGGCAGCTACCTCTTCGGCGGTATGAACAAGCGCTGGGTCAACCTCCCCGGCATTTCTCTCGGCTGGCGTATCGATCGCGAGAACTTCTTTACAGCTGACTTCGTTCAGATGTTGAAAATACGTGCCGGGTTCGGCCAGACCGCTACCTCAGGCATCAGCCCCTTCCAGTGGCGTAACACAATGGCCCTGGCCAAGAATGGTGTCGTAATCGGCGGTGCTTCCAATCCTTATATCTCAGCATCCGTGCTCGGCAACCCCTACCTGACCTGGTCAAAATGCGACAACTATAACGTAGGCTTCGACGCTACCCTCTGGAACGGTCTCCTCGGCGCCGAGTTCGACGTATTCTACAAATATGCTTATGACCAGCTCACAGGCGCTACCGGTTCGTATCCTCCCTCAATGGGTGGTTACTACTTCTCCGCAGCCAACCTAAACAAAACCGACTATCGTGGCTTCGATCTGACCCTTACCCACAACAACAAGGTAGGCAACTTCAGCTACGGTGTCAAACTCATCTGGTCATACGCCTACGGCCGCTACCTCTATGTAGCATCTGACTCCGACAACGCACCTGACTATCAGCGACTCACCGGAAAACAAGTAGGAGCTAAACTCGGTTTCATCGCCAACGGCCTCTTCCAGACTCAGGAAGAAATCGACAACGCGCCCTATCCCGAAATTTCCACCACCCGCTCGGTGCTCCTCGGTAACATCAAGTATATCGACCGCGACGGCGACGGCAAAATCACTTATGACGGCGATATGGGCTATGTCGGCAAATCCAATATGCCTACCCACTCAGGCTCTCTTAACCTATTCGGCGAATGGAAAGGATTCGACTTCGATATCCTCTTCTCTTGGGGTCTCGGCCACGAAGTTGCCATGACCGGTGTCTACACCGCCGTCGGTTCAGAAGGCTATATGGACCACACCTCTTACACTCTCCCCTTCAAATGGTATGGAAACTCACCCACATACGTCGTAGAGAACTCCTGGACTCCCGATCACACCGACTCCAAGCTCCCGCGTCTCTGCGCTACCCCCCAGAACAACAACGATGCCTACGCATCTACATTCTGGTATAAGAACGGCGACTATCTCCGCATGAAGTCAGCTCAGATCGGCTACACAATTCCCCAGAAGTTACTGCAGAAAGCCGGCATTACTCGCCTGCGCATCTTCGCCGAAGGCTATAACCTCTTTACCATCAGCGGTCTCTCTCAGTTCAACATTGACCCTGAATCACCCGCGGTAAACAACGGTTACTACCCGCAGCAGCGTAAGTTCTCGTTCGGTCTCAACCTTTCATTCTAATCGCATAATTCCTTATGAAAAAATTAACTAAATATATCTCCGCAGCTCTCGTAACTCTCTCGCTTGCTTCATGCAACGACTGGCTCAACGAGGTCGAAAACAAGTCATCAGTCGACGATGTGACCGTATTCAACAAAGCAGAGACTATCGACCTATATGTCAACGGGTTCTATACTTGGCTTAATACCTACGGTCAGTTTGGTGAGCGTCAGTTCTCAGGCTCATGGACTGAGGCTATGACCGATATCTTCAAATATTCCGGTTCTAACCTGACAGCACGCGGCGGCCAGCCCAACCTCTACTCGCAACTTGCAGTGCCCATGTCGCCCGGCGGCAACCTCTACGGTTGCTGGGATAATGCATACTCATGCATCCGCCGTCTCAACCAGTTCCTCACACTTGAAGAAAAATATGCTACCAGCTATACCGCTGAAGAGCGTGCACAGTGGCAGGCACAGGCTCGCTTCTTCCGCGCATTCATGTACTTCCAGCTCGCTCGTCGTCACGGTGGCGTGATCCTCTACACGGAGCTCCCCACAGGCCCCAACAAGGCACGTTCTTCCGCCGAAGAGACTTGGCAGCTCGTAGCCGACGACCTTGACTTCTGCATTGATAATCTTCCCGAAACATGGACCGGCGCCAACACCGGACGCGTCACTAAATATGCCGCCGCTGCTCTTAAGTCGCGCGCTATGCTCTACGCCGAGCGCTGGCAGGACGCCTCCGACGCTGCCGACCTCGTCATCAAGTCAGGTAAATATGCCCTCGTAAGCAATTACGCTCAGGCTTGGAAAGGCGACAACACAGAGTCAATCCTGCAGTTCAGCTATAACCGCACGCTGGGTCCCAACACTCAGTTTGATGCCAACTATGTCCCCTCAACCGACAATTCTACAGCATCTTGCGGTCCCGCTCCCACTCAGGAGCTCGTCGAAAGCTACGAGAAAAAAGACGGTACAAAAATGGACTGGACTCCCTGGCACACCACAACCCAGACTCCTCCCCCCTACGATCAGCTCGAGCCCCGCTTCGCCGCTACTGTCATCTATCCCGGCTCAATATGGAAAGGCCTCAAGATGAGTTGCTCCGTAGAGGGTCCCAACGGTTACTTCTTCCCCTACGGTACACAGGCACTCTCTGAGGGTAACACCTGCTCAGGCTACTTCCTCCGCAAACTCCTCGATGAGTCCAATACCGACGTTGTAACTCAGCGCAGTATCCAGCCCTGGGTAGAACTCCGCTACGCCGAGGTTCTCCTTAACAAAGCTGAAGCAGCTTTCCGTCTGGGCGACATCACCGCTGCACAGACCGCTATGAATCAGGTACGCGCACGCGTAGGCCTCCCCGCGAAGACCTCTACCGGCGACCAGTTCTGGGCCGATTACCGCAACGAGCGCAAACTCGAACTCGCTTTCGAAGGTCACCTCTTCTGGGACATGAACCGCTGGCGTCTCTGTCATATCGAATATAACAACTACCGCCGCCACGGCATGAAGGTCGACAATGGCTCATATGAGTATGTCACCATCGACCTCCAGGATCAGATGTTCGACCCCAAATGTTATGTACTCCCTGTTCCCCAGGCCGAACTTAACAACAATAACCTCATTGTTCAATACCCCGAGTGGCTCTAACTGTTACACTATTAACAAATCGGAATATGTCATAAAAATCGTAAAATGTCACACCTCATTATAATATGACCCACAACGTCTCGTTATAATGTTGCTGGAACACACATTTTTTACGAACACACTATATTTATTACGACATATTCTTAATCAATCAAAGCAATGAAAACCAAGATTTTATCATTAGTCTCAGCAGTTGGACTCATTTTCGGTCTGTCTGCCTGCCAAGACCCCCACGAATTCTCGCCTACAAAATATGACGAGCATTTCGACTCAATGACCGCATCGTTCTTCGACGATGACCGTGATGAGAATGCCTTCCCCGCAGAGTTCGACTATCAGAACCACGTAATCACTATTGTCGTGCCCTGGACCTACCCCGCCAATACCGAGAGCTATCTCGAAATGGCTGATCTTACCCGCATGAAAGTGCAGTGTAACCTCAAGAAGGGTCTTGTGCTTGAACCCGCTCTCACCACTATTGACCTGACAAAGGACACCCACATCACAATCACCGATGGCTACGGTATCAAGACTCCCTACACCATCCGTGGCGAAGTCCGCAAGAGCAACAACGTCGATATTTTCGAATTCTCAATTCCTGAAGCAGGTGTACCTGCTATTGTCGACGCCGATAACCACGTAATCACCCTCCTTGCCCTTGAAGAAATCGGCACCCAGCTCGCACAGTTAGAGGCAGCTCATCACGCCACCCTCAACCCGGACCCCCGCGTGACCCCCATCGACTGGGATAATGACCCCACTTTGGAAGTTACCGCCGAGGACGGCCACACCAAGGCTACCTACACCTTCACCAAGGGTACTCCCGAAAAGCTTATGTTCGGCCTGCGTGAGCATAGCGCCAAGCTCGCATGGGTGAAGAAGCAGAGTGAACTCGGCATTCCTGTCTACACCACAGCCGAACTTGAATCCGGCGACACTCGTTTCAACGGTTCAGGCGGTCTCGGTGTCATCGGCGATAACCTTATCCTTAACGAGTCAGGTGCCAATAAGGCTTACGTTCTCAATAAGAAGAATGGTACCCTCATATCTACAATCGACCTCTCTGCCCTCGGCAAGAACAGCACCGGCTTCGGCAACAACCACCGCATGTGCGGCGATAACCACGGGAACCTCCTCTTCGCTGTTTCACCCGTATTCACCGGCTCACTCCAGCTCTGGAAGATGTCCGGCATCGACGGTCAGCTTGTCAAGCTGCTCGACTATGCCAACAGCGCAGCCGTAGGTAACAGCATCTCCGTAGCAGGCGACCTCAACGGCGACGCCATAATCACCTCCGGCACCAACGGCGCTCTTCAGTTCTACCGTTGGATCGTCAAGGGCGGTCAGCTCCAGAGTGCTACTCCCGATGTTATCGTACCAGGCGGATATGCTGCAGGCAGCTGCTGGGGCAACATGGACATCATCTACACCAACGGTTCTAACCCCAACAGCAACTACTTTACCATCGGCTATATGGCTCACAATCCGTTGCCACCCACTGCAGATGATACTAAAGCCATCAACCGTACTTGTCAGTACCTCAATGGTGCAACCAACGATGTCATCAGCCAGGGTACCTGCATCACATCCAACTCTGTTGAGAACTCAGGTGACTATATCGAGTTCAACAACTCAAAATACTTCATCCATAATGTGATGAACACCCTCGGCTATGGCTATGGAGCTTCACTCCTTATGTATGATGTTACCGCGCGCAACCTTGAAACTCCTGCTCTTGACTTTAATGGCGGTGACCTGGCCTTCACGGGACAGTATGGCGCTGCGGCAGCAAACGGCACGCATGACAAGGCGGCCAACGGTAGCGACGTAATGTTCAGCGCTTCTGAAGATGGTTACTTCCTCTACATCTTCTTTGAGTTCCGCAATGGCTATGTAGGCTGCGTACGCTGCGACTGCATCGATATGAACAAATAATCCACATTTTCTGAAAAAATGAATATCTCTAAAATAATGAAACTTAATCTCGCCGCCGTTGCGGCGGCGGGATTATTCTCCCTCTCATCATGCTCCGACGATTATGATGGATTCAAACTCTGGGAGAATGTCGAGACCGTCACCCCCCAGCTCAAACCCCGCTATATCTGGGTTGACGCCGCTTCCAACTTCGTTGACTTTGCCGACAGCCAGGAGAACATCGCCCGCGACCTTACCCTCGCCAAGGAGTCAGGATTCACCGACGTCGTAGTCGATGTACGCTCTACAAGCGGCAACATCCTCTTCAACTCCACCCTCGCTCCTCAGATCAGAGCCGTACATACATGGGCATATCTTGACGAAAACGGCGAGCGCAACACACGTAAGCGCACTGTCTACCGTACAGCCAACTTCGACTATCTGCAGGCATTCATCGACGAAGGCCACAAGCTCGGTCTCCGCATCCATGCCGGCTTCAACACCATGACCGGCGGCCACTCTGAAGCAGGAGCCGAAGGCACCCCCACCGGCGTTCTCTTCACCGACCCTGAAAAAGCCGAATGGGCTACATGGGGCTACAACTATGGCGAACCCAAGAGCGTGATGGAACTCTCTCAACCTGAAAAATTCTTCAATCCGGGTCACCCCGAGGTTCAGGAATATCTCTGCAACCTTCTGAAAGATCTCGCCAAGTATGACCTCGACGGTATCGTACTCGACCGTGGCCGCTACAACGATCTCTACAGCGACTTCTCGCCCGTGAGCCAGCAGCAGTTTGAAGAATATATCGGCGTGAAACTCTCCAAGTTCCCCGGCGACATTCTCCCCGAAGGGACTTCCAACACCACCCTCGGAAAGGACTTCGGCCCCTACACAACCAAGTGGCTCGAATTCCGCGCCAAGACCATCCATGACTTTATGGCTAAGGCTCGCGAAGCTGTCAAGAGTGTCAACCCCGATATAATGTTCGGCGTTTACGTAGGTGCTTGGTACAATAGCTACTACAACACCGGCGCCAACTGGGCATCGAAGACCTACGATCCCTCTAAGACCGCACAATGGGCATCCACCCGCTACAAGAACTACGGCTACGCCGACCTTATGGATCAGATACTTCTCGGAGCATACGCCAATCCTAAGGCTGTGACCGGTACTACCGAGTGGACTATGCAGGGCTTCTGCCACCAGGCAATGCTGAAAATCCGCGGTGCATGTCCCCTCGTGGTTGGTGGACCCGATGTAGACTGGCGCTGGGAAGGCTCAAGCGCACAGTACACCAAAGACGAGATCATGGGCGCGATCACCCAGTCAGTATCCGCTTGCGCAGGTGCGTGCGACGGTTACTTCCTCTTCGACATGATCCACCTGAAGATCGACCCCGAGAAGTGGGATGCAATCGCTGAAGGTAATCTCGGTTACGTCAAGGACTGGGAAGCCGCCTACGGCCAGACAGCTGAATAATGTAACTTCTTACTATCTATTACCACCCTACCGCCTGCGGCATCAAACCGCAGGCGGTATTTTTATACCCGCATATGGCCGGTTTTTGAAAAAATTTTAGTAAATTCGGCCTCTGAATTATATCATATCACATTACCAACCGTCACATCATGAAAAAATACATTCTCACTGCTCTCGCAGCTGCCTCGGCTATGGGATTCTGCGCTTCGGCGCGCACGGTCATCGGCCGCGTAAACTCTCCCGACGGCCCGCTGTCAGGCGTCACCGTCTCCGATGGCTTCAACTGCACGCTGACCGACGAAACAGGTCAGTTTGTCATCGACGCTTCTCCCGATGCCAACTATGTATTTGTATCCACCCCCTCAGGCTATCTTCCCCCCGTTGATTCGCTCTGCCACCCTCTGTTCTATCTGCCTGTCACCGATGAGACGGATATTTACGAATTCAACCTCCTGAAAAATCCGCGCGACGACCGTCGCCACTCGTTCATGACCCAGGCCGACATCCAGGTCGTAGCCGAAGAAGAACTTGGCGAGTATGACCGTCAGGTAGCCGACGCCCGCGAGTATATGGCGTCGCTGGGCGATGTCGACATCTTCGGGCTCGACTGCGGCGACATCGTAGGCGATCATCCCGAACTCTATCAGTCGAGCCTGCGCCACAGAGCCGGCCTCGGATTCCCTATATACTACGTGATGGGCAATCACGACATGGAGTACACCGGACGCACTCACGAGACATCGCGCCACCGCTTCGAGCGCAATATAGGCCCGAGCAACTACTCATTCAATCGCGGCGACGTACACTACATAGCTGTCGACAACTGCTTCTACATCGGACGCGACTACTTCTATATGGGCTACCTCGACGAGCGCACTCTCCGCTGGCTCGAACAGGACCTTGCCAACGTCCCCGAAGGCTCTACCGTAGTCATGTTCATGCACATCCCTCTCAAGAATGAGGCCGGCAACCATCCCTTCCGCTACGACGGCAAGGCTGTCTCCCAGGAAACTGTCAACGCCAACTATCTCATCTCGCTCCTCAAACCCTACAACGTACACATGATCACCGGCCATCAGCACTGGAACAACAATGTGGAACACGCCGACAACCTTTATGAGCATAACACAGCCGCCGCCTGCGGCCTGTGGTGGCAGACCCCCGTCTGCGAGGACGGCACCCCGCGCGGCTACGGCGTCTACAATGTCGACGGCTCCGATATCGACTGGCTCTTCAAGTCAACAGGCTTCCCGGCTGATTATCAGATGCGCGCCTATCTCCCCGGCGTCAGCTCCGAAGCTCCCGAAAGCGTCGTGGCCAACATCTGGAACGCCGACTCGGCATGGAAAGTAGAATGGCTCGAGGATGGCAAGGTCATGGGCGAAATGGAGCGTTTCGTAGCCAAAGACCCGCTGACACTCTCGCTCATCGCCGATCGCTCGAAACTCAAATACTCATGGACATCGGCCTCACCGACCAACCATATGTACAAGGCCACGCCCGTCAATCCCGCCGCCGATATCACAATCCGCGCCACCGACCGTTTCGGCCGCGTATATGAGGCCAAGCCACAAGCACTTAACAACAAATAACCGCCACCATGAAACGTGCTGACTCACTCGACACAATGCGCGGACTTACCATCGGCATGATGGTGCTCTGCGGAAGTATCGTAACAACCGTCCTCCCCGACTGGATGGCTCACTGCCAGGTGCCCCCGAGCCGAGGCTTCGACCCCTCGATCTACGGCATCACATGGGTCGACCTCGTCTTCCCCTTCTTCCTCTTCGCCATGGGCGCCGCGATGCCCTTCTCGGTCGGTTCGCGCCTGGAGCGCGGCGCGTCGGGATTCCGCGTGCTCCGCGATGCCGTATGGCGCGGCCTGAAGCTCGCCTTCTTCGCCATCTTCATCCAGAACTGCTATCCGTGGATAGTCTCCGGCTATCTCCATAAACCCGCCGACCCGCAGATATGGTGCTTCACTATGGGAGCGTTCGTCGTCCTCTTCCTTCTTTTCATGCGTCTGCCCTCAGGCGTCCCTGTGCTGATCCGCAGACTGCTGCCCGTTGTGGGCTTCATAGCCGCATGCTGCATGATGGGCTGGCTCGAAAGCCATGTAACCCTCTCCGACGAGTTCATGTCCAAAGATCCTTCACCGGTTGCCATCTTTGCCCAGCACGTCAACAATGTGCTGTATAAGAGCAACATCATAATCCTCGTCCTGGCAAATATGGCGGCCTTCGGCACAGTCATCTATATCCTGACGATGAATCACCCGATGGCCCGTATCGCTATTCTTCCGTTCCTGATGGCCATAATACTCGGGTCACAGACAACAGGCTCATGGCAGCAGGCTGTCTTCAACTGGACACCCTGCGGATGGCTCTACCAGTTCAACTTCCTCAAATATCTCTTCGTCATCATCCCCGGCACTATCGCCGGCGAATATCTGCGCAACTGGATCCGTCAGTCGGAGGATGTGAGCCATCAGCACGTCAAGTCGCGCGACAACGGCGGCGTATCGACAGCCACCGTCGCTCTCCTTTCGCTTGCCGTCATAGCGGTCAATGTCACACTCCTCTTCGGCCGCCATCTGGTAGCCAATCTGTTTGTCACCGCCGGCATTATCGTAATGATCAACTGGGGAGCGCGCCGCGTCGGCGCCGGCCTGCAGGTCATCCCCATGCTCGTCAAGGCGGGAGCTTACCTGCTGATGCTCGGTCTATTCTTCGAAGCCTTCGAGGGAGGCATCCGCAAGGATCACGCCACATTCAGCTACTACTTCGTCACTTCCGGACTCGCATTCTACTGCCTGACACTCCTTTTCATCGTCTGCGACGTCTACCGGTGGCGCGCGGCCATGTCGCCCCTGACGCTCGCCGGACGCAATCCGATGATAGCATACGTGGCCACTTCGATGTTCTTCGGCCCGATATTCTTCCTGCTGGGATGGTACGACAAGCTATATCAGTTCGGAGAGTCTTCATGGGGTGCGTCGATGCTCTTCGGATTCATGTTTACAGCGCTCGCCCTGGGGCTCGCCGCCATCTTCTCACGCTTCCGCCTCTACTGGCGCACATAAAAATTATCCGACACACATCATCCACCGATAAATCAACACAATACAATTACAAAATAATGAATAAAATCATATTTTCCCTCCTTGCGATAGCTGCTGCAGCCTCCACGGCCGCCGCTGCCGATAACAACACCGTATGGCACTCCGCCGACACACTTCCCCTGCTGGGCAAAGGCATCGATCCCGCCTCGACCGCAATGCGCTATCAGCGCCTGCCCGACTCGATGAAGACCAAGGTGAAGCGCGACGCCGTCTACTATCTCGGCACCAACTCGGCCGGCATGGCCATACGCTTCGCGTCCGACGCGCCCGCCATCGATATCAAGTGGAAATCGCTCTATAAGAATCTGATGAACCATCAGACCCCCACCGGCACCCGCGGTCTCGACCTCTACACCCTCCTGCCCGACTCATCGTGGACCTTTGTAAACAGCGCCCGCCCCGATGTCAACAACCACTTCACATCGACCAATGTCATCTCCAACATGGATCCCGTCATGCGCGAATACCTCCTGTATCTCCCGCTCTACGACGGCATTGACTCGCTCTATATCGGCACCGGCCGCGACTATGTAGTGACTGCACCCAAGGTCGACGTCCTCATCCCCGGTTCGCCGGCCACACCGAAGCCCATCGTAATGTATGGCACCAGCCTGCTGCAGGGCGGCTGCGCCAACCGTCCCGGCATGGCTCACTCCAACATCATCACGCGCCGGCTAAACCGCCCCGTGCTCAACTTCGGATTCAGCGGCAACGGCCAGCTCGACCTCGAGATAGCCGAGATACTCGCGGCCATACCCGACCCCGCCATGTATGTCCTTGACTTCGTACCCAATGTCAATGAGCAGCAGATCGAAGAGCAGATGATACCCTTTGTCGAGATCATAGAGAAAGCTCATCCCGGTGTGCCTATCCTCTTCCCCGAAGACCCTCGCTTCCCTCATGCCCGCTTCGACCACAAGATGCGCCACGAAGTCGACTACCGCAACCTGCTGATGAAAGAAAAATTTGACATCCTCGCAGCACGCTATCCTAATCTCGTCTTTCTCCCCTCTGTTGACTTCGCAGGCCACGACCATGAGGCATTTGTCGACGGCATCCACTATACCGATCTCGGCTTCGTAAGATACTCCGATGTCCTCGAACCGATCCTCCGCGAGATGATCGCCAACTCGGAAGCTGAGAAGTGATGAAACGTCTCTGCACGCTACTGACAGTAGCCCTGACAGTCATATCGGTCTCAGCCGGCACCCGATGGGTATCGGCTGACTCGCTGCCTCTGCTCGGCAAGTGTGTCGATCCGGCCTCCACGTCATTTCGCTATCAGCGCCTTCCCGACTCGCTCGAAAGCCGTGTGAAGCGTCCCGACCTCTCCCGGCTAGGCCGCAACTCGGCCGGCATGGCGATACGCTTCGCGTCCGACGCCCCTGAAATCAGCCTGCGGTGGAAGTCGACCCAACGCAACCTGATGAACCACATGACTCCCACCGGAACCCGCGGCCTTGACCTCTACACTCTTCTCCCCGATTCCACCTGGACATTCGCCCAGTCCGGACGTCCCGACCCGTATAAGGCTGTTACCGAGACCAGAGTCATCGGCAACATGACTCCCGCTCCGCGCGAGTATATGCTCTACCTGTCGCTCTATGACGGTGTCGACTCGCTCTATATCGGTGTGCCCGACGGATATTCGGTCAGCGCTCCCGCCATACAGCTTCCGCGCGCCTCGCGGCCCATAATCTACTACGGGACAAGCCTCACGCAGGGCGGATGCGCCAACCGTCCAGGCATGGCTCATACCAACATCCTCCAGCGGCGCCTCAACCGCGATGTGGTCAATTTCGGCTTCAGCGGCAATGGTCAGCTCGACCTTGAGGTGGCCGAAGTCATGGCCGCCGTGCCCGATCCGGCGCTTTTTGTCCTCGACTTCCTCCCGAATGTCAACAATCAGCAGCTCGACACGCTCTTCATCCCCTTTGTCGACATCCTGCGCAAGGCTCATCCCGGAGTACCCGTCCTCGTCATCGAAGACCCCGACTATCCCTACAAGCGCTTCGACCGTGCGGCACAGGCTCGCGTGGATAGCCGCCGTCAGCTCCTTAAGGAGATAATGGACAGACTGCTCGCAGCTGACCCTGACGTGCATTTCCTACCATCGGCCGGCCTTATCGGCGATGACGGCGAACCCTCGGTCGACGGACTCCACTTCACCGACATAGGCTTCCTGCGCTATGCAGACAATATCATGCCTGCAATCACCCAACTGCTTGACAACAATGAATAGACTTCTCCCTCTCCTCCTGCTCGCCCTGACCTCCATAGCGCCCGCCGGCGCCCGCGGCATCAGGTGGCATTCGGCCGACTCGCTCCCCTTGCTGGGCAAGGCTGTCGACGATGCTTCGACTGCATCACGCTTTCAGCGCCTACCCGACTCGCTCGAGCACAAAGTAAAGCGGCCGCCCCTCTTCGGACTCGGCCGCCACTCAGCCGGCATGGCCATACGCTTCACATCCGACAGTCCCGAGATCCACGCCCGATGGAAATCGCGCTTCAACAGCATAATGAACCACATGACCCCGACCGGCTCGCGAGGCCTTGACCTCTACGTCATGCTGCCCGACTCCACCTGGACCTTCGCCCAGACAGCACGCCCCGACCTGGGCTCGCACACGACGGAGACCTGTGTGGTCAGCAATATGCCCTCCGGTCAGCGCGAGTATATGCTCTACCTGTCGCTCTACGATGCCGTCGACTCCCTCTATATCGGTGTCCCCGAGGAGTATAGCCTGACAGCTCCGGCTGTCAACCATCCGAAGGCTGAATCGCCGATAGTCTATTACGGCACGAGCCTCGTCCACGGCGGATGCGTCAACCGTCCCGGCATGGCACATACCAACATCTTGCGCCGGCGCCTTGACCGCGATGTCATCAACCTCGGCTTCGGTGGCAACGGTCAGCTCGACCTGGAGATAGCCGAAGTGATAGCCGGAGTCAAGGATCCCTCGCTCGTCATCCTCGACTTCGTGCCCAACTGCTCCAGCGGACAGATCGACACACTGATGATACCCTTTGTCGACATCATACGCACAGCCCATCCCGACGTGCCCATCCTCTTCATAGAGTGCCTGCAGCATCCGCGCAGCCGGTTTGACAATCAGATGAGAGCCGCCACCGAGCGCCATAACGCAATGATGCGCCGCCGCTACGACGACCTGACCGCCCGCTACACCGGCCTCCACTATCTGCCGACCGAAGGCCTGCTCGGCGATGACAACGAGCATACCGTCGACGCCCTGCATCTGACCGACATGGGCGCCCTCCGCTTCGCCGACGCCCTCGAGCCCGTCATCCGCTCCATCCTCTCCTCCCGTTAAAAGCTTCCAGAAGCTAATATCTAAAAAAACTTAGGACTGCGTCAAAATTTTTGGCGCAGTCTCATCAAAACTAAACCCCGAGGTTTGTCTTTCAACAGGGACACTCGGGGGATTCCATTGCAAAGTTATATAATTTTTTAATTTCGGCAACTTTTAAAGAGTTAAAATTTATTCTGTGAAATACTGTGATTACGAAACTGCATTCTCTGCAGCGCGTCTCAATCGATACTTGGTTGCATGTCAAGGCGATCGTTCAAAAGCGTTGTCTTTATACAGACATAACATAAAACTATGTCAAAAATTTTATGGAATAATCAATGTTTTTGAGGTAGTGCTACGCAATGCAATAAATCGCCATTATCAGAATCATTTCGATGATCAGGATTGGATTAGACATCAGTGTTCAGATGGAGGTTTACTTGAACGTGCGCCACAAAGATTGGAGATTGAGAGAACTGTCTCCATATTGGAACGACAGGGCAAATATTCTAATGACAGATTAGTTTCCTCCGTTACTTTTGGATTTTGGACATATTTGTTTAACCGTATCCCTTTCAGAAATGGAGGAATGAATCTTTTGCAGATATTTCCGAATAGGACACCTGGCCTCGCTCAACGCCCTATATATAACGAGCTTCAGGAAATTAAGGCCTTCAGAAACAAAATTGCCCACCATGAAGCCATATGCTTTAATTCCACCGGAGAAATTGATTTAAACTACGCTCAGGAAAAATTGGATTTAATAAAGAAGTATGTAACTTTTATAGGATATAATCCCATTGAATTATTTTGGGGAACCGGAATACGTCCATATGCATTGATTGATAAGATTAACAATATATAGGACCACCAGAACCGTCTTACACCGACCTAAAACAGGATGTCAGTAAGCGGACTTGTAGACAAGTGGTGCTAACAGCTCTCGCAGATTTACGCGGATCACGCATATCTGTGATTGCCTACAATAATGAGCCATTCACGCGCTAATTCATATCGAACTCAAATTATTTAGATATTCAGGTCTACAAAATAAAGGTCGCAATTCCACTTTGCGACCTTTATTATTTACTATTTTAAATATTTACTCTATAGTCTACCAATTTTAGATGATACAGTTTTCAGACCATATTTATCTCTCAAAAAATTTTCTAAATTCATTCGTATTTGTCCCGGTAAATACGGAGATACAATTACATTATCAATGAAATTACATGGATTACATGCGATTTTTAGTGGCTCTTTGGGAAAATCTATCTGTGAATTCCCTGTACAGTCCTTCTCTTCAAAATAAAATATTACTGTCCGCTAAACCATAATTAGTTGAGTCCAACTTCTTGAAAGATAGGAG
>CAMWHE010000012.1 GCA_947173955.1 uncultured Bacteroidales bacterium
CCTCAGAAGTTTTAAGGAAGAAGTGGTCTACAGTAGACCTAAAATGATTGAGGCCCACTCTAAACAAATAGGCTCTCAGAGCTTTGTGCAAGTGACTGAAGTTTGCACACGCCACTATGAAAAGTGTCGTTTTTGTGGAGAAATTCATTTCACAGATTCTGTCAAGGAATGTTAAAGCATTGTCTTCTATCACTTACAATATAAGCGTCTTTTAGATGATTGTTCAGCGGACGAGACAATGAGATTTGGATTCTGGTTTATTGACAGGGAGAGAGAATCTTTGCTATGACAAGAAGAGATTTTCTTATTTGGATGCTAATATTGGTTGCTGTCATATTATTGACAGTTCCATACGCATGGTATCTTCTTAAAGTGATATTTGCCGGCGGTAATATTCTTCATCAGCTTGAAATATTCAAATGGGTTGCAATTGGATTTGTGGTATTCGCAATTCTGAGGAGATACTTAAAAGGTAATCTTGAGTTTGCCGAGACCTTCTCCCATGAATTGACTCATACCATTTTTGCTTTCCTTTTCAATTTGCAGGTCGTTGAGTTTCATGCCAATCAAGGGACTGGGTATATGATGGCCGCCCAAAGAAATGTATACAAAGGCGTTCCTATATCTCTTGCTCCTTATTGTTTTCCACTATTCACGTTTATTTTGCTCTCATTCCGATGGATGATGAATTTTCATGGTGTTTGGATATTTGACATTATTATAGGATGTACGCTTTGTTTCCATTTCTATTGTTTTAAGACGCAGATAGGGAATCACCAGACAGATATTAATCAGTATCCATTGTTACTTTCCTATTCATACATCCTTACGTCATGGCTACTTGTGTTCTGCCTTATAATTCCGGCATTCTTCCCAAATATGAATGGTCATGGTACAGTAGAGCCAATGTATAATTATGGTGTGTTCAGTTCAATATATAGGCTTTTAGAGTCTTGGTGGAGTAACTTTTGTGATATTCTGCATCTCAAACTTTAATTTTGGACTAATTAAAAGGATATGCAACTTCGGACAATCTTATTATTCTTTTTCTTTCTTCTCTTTTCGTGTACAAAAACCTTTAGCCAGTCAATTACGTTGACCGCAAATAAAAATCACGTAAGGGTTGACAAGGTCGGTACGGTAACATTTTCTGGCTCCGGCATCACTTTAGAGGAAATCGCAAAGCAAGAAAACCTAACACATATTTCAAGGAGGACATATCGCTCTGCAATCATCTATGATATTGCCTTTTCTAATGGATTGGTTAGTTCAAGGGGTAAGATTTTCAATTGTACAGACAAAGAAGTAACAGTGAATTGTACTTTCTATAATGGGAACTGTCATATCGTCACTCACCAAATCGTAGTCAAACCCCGAACATTCAGCCGAATGTTACCTGACGGATTCTCAATGTATTCAATTAAAAATTGCAATAAGATTATTTGTAGCGAAACAGGTATAAGCATAGGAAAAGCCCGAAATTCCTCCCGACATTCGGAACAAATCTACTCCAAATCAGACAATACCAATTCTAAGTCATATTTCAGTAAGAAAACTTACTTCTACGGAGAAGATGCGAATAATCGTTTAGGAGTTACTTATTATCCAAGTGGGACTTGTTATATAGATGGCTATATTCGCGAGGATGAAAATTGGATAAGGGGTACTTCAGAAGGACGGTATTATATTAAGAATAACACATTATTCGTCACTTGGGATGAGTGGGTTAATGAAAGTTATAAACTGGAAAACAATCAGTATAGGAATGACGGTGTCCTTTTTAAGCTAAAGAAATAATCATTTGTATAGTATGCACTTAATCAAATGTCTTGAACGTATGAATCGTAAGCATTGTAAATTACTGAGTGTAATTTGCATCAGTAGTTTATTGCTCATAGGCTGTTCAAAGAATCTCAGTTATGAAGATCAAATATCCAATATCCTTGTCTATGAAGAAGGGAAGGGAGAATATACAAATGAACAATTTGAGAAGGTCTTTAAACTGATTGAAGATAATGCAGAAACATTTGATTATGATTTCTCTGAATTAGACGATATTAAAGTTGTAACGTCTGATGATGAAAATATTAGAGCTTATATCGTAGAACGTCGTGGTTTTGGAGGAAATACTTCTAATGCTTTTGATACTCGAACTCTTATTCAATACAGAATAAATAATAAGATTAAGACCATTCGATTACTTGAAGATTATCCAATCATGGATAAAATATTTAGAATTTCCGATAAATATTACCTATTCATCGACAGCTGGGGAGTGATTCTTTCAGGTTCACAAAATCATAATAGAGCCCGAGTATTTAGAATAGATGATGGAGGACTCATACAAGTTCCTCTATCATTTAATAGCAATGATGGATATTCAGATGAACTTGAAGTTTATTGGGTTGAGGGACATTGCGAAGAGGATGATATTATTTATAATGAATTGATTGACAAATATGGTGAATACTTCCTCTATGGTATGATATATTATAATGTTTTTGACAACACATTATATGTGGCAAATACCTGTACTTCTGCTGTGAGTCATGACGAAATATTAACCGGAGCTTTCAGTAGGTATACATGGGATGAGGACAACTCGGAGTTTGTAGATTCTACTATTATGTCTCCAGTTGAGTTTCAAAATGATAAATTCTTTATCAGAATAGAACAGGAGACAGATGGTTATTGCACCTATAAGTGCTGGAATGGAGGTAAAAAGTCAGGGAATCCCACATTGACTATAAGGAATGGAAAAAGAGAAATATGGGATGAGATAGAGATCCATAACTTTAATAAATGGATTTCTTTCGATGAATACAAGCCATTAGGAGAAAAGTATTCTTTTGAAAATAAGGGATATAAATATCAATATATGAGTGGATGGTTAAAAGGGAGAACATACGAGGATTTGGAAGTATATAATCCTAAGGGTGATTTGGTATATTATGGTCACTTTGAGCCTGTAAAATAAGCGTTCTCTTAACTATAGAACTATTTTATCTTATGAAAAGATTTTGCTTAATATCTGCATCATTGCTTCTATTCATTGAAATAGGATTATTTGGATGTAGTAATGTTGGAAACATAAGAAGCTCCAATGAAGAATGTCAATTGGATTCTCTTGTTCAATATCGTGATACGATTGTCGGAAAATTCAACGGAATAGACATTGATACTCTGATATGTGAGCCTATTGGAAAACTTATTAAAGATGAGCTTTTTGGAGAGTTTTATACAGAATGGAGAGTTTATACAACAAAAGGGACAGTCGAAGAATTGAAAATAGGCAATACTATTGGTATCGAATTTGTGAAAGAAGGAGATCTTGACGGAAATAAAACCGACGAATGGGGATTTCTGACACAATGGCCAACGTCATCATGGACCGTATATGAACTATTTGTTTTTGATGAAGGGAAATGGGAATTAATGGTTGAACCTATCAGAATCTGGAGAGATCACCTCGAAACGTCATTTTCAGAAAGTGACATTGCCCAACCATCAAATAAAGAAGGTTTTATTAAAATTAAAACGAGTGATGTGATAGATGAAGTTACTAATTGGATAGTTGTGGATACTATAGTGCCTATAACTCCCAAAGCATACTCCTACGAATTAGTAGAGTGGTAGAAAATCTGTATTTCTTAATCATGTCTCTAAACTCAAATAAAAGCAAACAGTTAGCATATCTTCTTCGCCACGATCGTAATTATGATTTTGAGATTGGAGGCTGGAGAGAGTTAACTGATTTATGCCAACTTCATTCCTTTACGACTACGACGGAGGAGATTGTCAATATTATATTAAATGATAATAAGGGGAGATTTGAGTATAATTCCGATAAGACTAAAGTTAGGGCTTTATATGGTCACTCGGTTGAAGTAGATTTATTGTTATGCAAACAAGAACCACCTATACTTTTGCTATATGGAACTGCGTTAAAATACATTGACTCAATCCGTAACTATGGACTTAAATCAAAATCCCGACAATCTGTTCATCTAACAGAAGATAAGGACTTGGCAATAATGATAGGCTCCCGACATGGAAGGGCCGTTTTACTTGTGATTAATTCTCTGGCAATGTTCAACGACGGATATAACTTTTACCATACTAATAATGGAACGTGGTTAACAGCAGAAGTTCCTGTTCAATATATATTGTTTTAAATCTACAATATTTTTAATATGCTTCTACCAATTTTTGAATGGCTCGATGAACTTGGAATGCCCGGTGCCAATGTAATGGAATATAGTACATTCCGTGCTGTCATGGCTTTTGTATTTGCTCTCGTTGTCACAATGCTGATAGGCGGAAGAATCATACGCTATCTACGCCGAAAGAAAATTGGGGATGAGCCACGTGACCTTGGAATAGATGGTCTCGAAAGTAAAAAAGGTGTGCCGACGATGGGTGGGATCATCATATTCATGTCAATACTTATCCCAGTCCTTCTTTTTTGCAGGTTATCAAATATATATGTTTTACTCTTAATTGGAACTACAGTTGTTCTGACTGGTCTGGGATTCGTCGATGATTATATAAAGACATTCAAGCACAATAAAGAAGGTCTATCCGGACGTTGGAAAATTGTTGTTCAAGTGCTTCTTGGCGTTTTCATTGGTGCTACTCTTTATTTTAGTTCAGATGCAGTTATTAGAGAGAACACCGAAACTTATTCAGGAGAAACGGTTGTTGTTAATATCAGCCCAGATGAAGTTAAATCAACTAAAACTACAATTCCGTTTATAAAAGAGAATAATTTTGACTATAGTTGGATAGCGAAATCTTTTCCGGTTGATTGGCAACAAACAGCGGGATGGATCATATTCGTAATTGTCACAATTTTAATAGTTACAGGGACATCTAACGGAGCAAACCTTACAGATGGCCTTGATGGATTGACCGCAGGGATCAGTGCAATTATTGGTGTTGGATTAATGATTCTTTCATATGTCTCAAGCCATATCTTTTTTGCCTCGTATCTAAATGTTATGTATGTACCCGGTACTGAAGAGGTATTTATATATACAGCGGCGTTTACCGGGGCTTGCATGGGTTTTCTTTGGTATAACGGCTTCCCCGCTAAGGTATTCATGGGTGATACCGGAAGTCTGATGCTTGGAGGTGTAATTGCGGTAATAGCTATCATCCTTCACAAAGAGATTCTTCTTATCTTATTATGTGGAATATTTCTAGTAGAAGCTCTAAGTGTAATATTTCAGACTGGATATTACAAATTTACAAAGAGGAAGGGAGTCCCAATGAGAATATTCAAGAAGACCCCACTGCATCATCACTTTCAACATAACGCTGGAGAGATTAAAAGTCTTTTAGATAATGTGCCTTCTCATAAATGGCATGAACAGACGATTGTGCTACGATTTTGGCTCATGTCTATAATCCTCTGTGCGTTAGCCATTCTAACACTTAAGATCCGATAGTCATGGAAGAAGATTATGTCATCTTGAAGCAGTATCTTCTGAATTTAGAATACAATGCTCCGACAAAACCTGAAAAATTTCTTATACTTGAAGATGATAGCGAAGCTAATCAGGCGAATGAAATAGCTTTGAGCATTGAATATCAAAAAGACTCCGGTCTTTTCTACGTTGACTCGAGTTATTCTTGTTATATAACTCTATCAGATACTATGATCGTATCTATTCTTAAAATGACATATCGGGGAGTGGTAGTTGTAAACTTCTCACTCCCTGAAAATAAAATTCGTGAGATCTTAAATATTCACGTTCCACAAGAGTTATATAACTCAATTATTGATGTTGTATATTCGGTTACTGCAAATTCCGGATTTGCTCCTGTAGAATTAGATGACTATTCTTTCAGATAATAATGTTTATAACTTATTGCAATGATTACGAAGTCTCCGTTGGGTTTTCTTAAGGAGATATTAAGGACAAGTTCTCGTTCAGGATGCAAGTGAGGATGCAAGTGGGAACTAACATCGCTTCTCAAAAAACGCATGTCTAATTTCTGTGAAATCGAAACAGATGCGATTGGAACTCTCTATATGTAGGCATGTAAATCGAATCATTCTCCAACTAAATTATTACTGCTCATGCTGATGAAGTCGGCTCCCAAGTAACACATATAGATAGTAGCGGTTTTGTTTATTTCCATGCTGTTGCTTTCCCAGATTCACAGACAATTCCCGGAAGTCAATTGGTTGAATTAACAAAAACGGGAAATTATTTGGTGTGATAGGAAAAATCTCCACACGTCCAAGATTATAAAGAAAGAGAGAGAGCTATAAGCATATCAGACATGTGGATAGATTTTGGCTTTGAAACTGAAGAAGAGACTATGCAGCATACTAAATATGGTGATTATATTACGTTGTACTCAGACCCTAAAATATTTGGTAACGGGAAACGAATTACATCTAAAGCTCTTGATAATAAGATTTGCGTTTTTATCTTGATTGAAGTACTAAAACGTTTGAGCAAGATAGATATACCTCTTAATATTGTAGGTATAGCCATAGAACAATAGGAGCTTGGCTGTCGTATGAGCATTGTAGCTGCTAATAGAAATAATCCTAATATCGCATTAATTCTTGATGTAGGAATAGTATCTAACATTCCTAATATATCAAAAAACAAATATGGTACTTTTGAATTAGGTAAGGGTACTGGGATTATCCGAAATACTGACAATAATGAGAGTTTCGTAAAAACATTGGTTAAGATTGCTGAGGGAAATGACATAACATCTCAAAAAAACATTGGTTACAAATCGACAGGAGGAACTGAATCGGATGCAATCCAACTTGAAAAAGAAGGATTTCCCACTGCAAATATTAACGTGAGTTCGAGATAAGGAATCAGAATAAAGTCAACTGATCATCAAGAACAAATGCCAGAGAAATAGACGGTTTCTTAGGAGATAAACAGTAAGCGGCAATAGCACTCAGGGTATTGGTGATAAAGTTTGTAAACGACGATGTCTTGATGTTCTATTTGAGCTATATTCTTAAGTTCATCATTAACTGACTTCACAAGAGCCCTTTTTCGAAGCATGATCTTGTCAGCTACCGTCATAAGCGAGTTCTTCATGTTGCTTTTTACTTTAGTAACCTGCTGTATACCGTTCATAAACAGGAACTCGAAGAGCTGCTTGCCGATATATCCCTTATCACCACAAAGTTTACCCTTGACTTTCTCGATAAAAGACTCTGAATAAAGAGGTTCCCGATCATCGATATTACCCGGAGTAAACATAAAGTTGAGTATTTCTCCTCGATCGTTTATTATCAGGTGTAGCTTAAATCCGAAGAACCAGTCCATAGAACACTTTCCTCGTTCAGCCAGTCCTTTAAAGTCCTATGTATAATGATACGCTGGTGCTTACACACTCTCAATGGAGTTGAGTCAACATAAGCGATACCTGTACGGGTCCCGAGCAGAACTTCCTTGATAAAGACTGTAAGCGGCAGCGCCACCTTCATTTGTAGCTCCACAAATCTGTTGTAAGACACTGTATTGGGAAACAGGTGAGTAAGGTGCTTGCAGACATACTGTGAATAAAAATGCTTAAGACAACGGAACCCTCTGGAATGAAATAGAATTAACGTGATTAATTATATGAAATCACATTATGTTAAGTAGCGTTTGAGGCTACCAATAGTAAAGGTAATAAGTTTGGAGTTAGATGGTTAGAGGACACAATGAGAAAATATTTTGAACAATCAAAGATTTGTGTTAACTTTGCACTCTAAGTATATAGTATTTTAATCTCTGAATATTTAATTATCATATGGCAACCAAGGATAAAACCCCTGAAAACCAGAATTCTATCGATGTACTCAATGAGCGTCTTACTGACATGAGCACTAAGGTGGAGGACAACAAGAAAGTTATCACAATCGTAGTAGTCATCCTCGTCGCTATCATCCTCGGCATTCTCGGCTACATTTATCTCGTACGCAACCCGAAGGCTGCCCGCGCGGCTGAGGCTATCGGTACTCCCGATGTGCAGCTGGCTCTGGGCAATGACTCTGTGGCTCTTGTGGGCTATCAGGATGTGGCTGCGTCTTACGGCTCGGCTGTCGGCGCCCGCGCTGACGTGATGGCCGCCGGTATCTTCTATGAGAATGGCGAGTATGAGCAGGCTATCGCGGCTCTCGATGATTTCGATGCTCCCGAGGAGTTGACCGGTGCGGCCGCTCTCGCTCTCAAGGGCGACAGCTATGCCAATGCCGGCAATCTGGCTGAGGCTGCGAAATGCTACGAGAAGGCTGTCAAGGAGAGCGACAATAATCCTTATTATACTCCTTATTTCATTCTTAAGCTGGCTCGCATCGATCACGCTATGGGTGACTATCAGGCTGAAGCTGAGGCTTACGAAAAGATCAAGGCTGACTATCCCAACTATGCCGCATCGGCTCAGATCGATGTCGACAAGTATATCGCCCGTGCCAAAGCGCTCGCTGCCCAGAAGTAATCGGATTATTTGAAATAGTATAAAGAGCACAGGCCTGACGTCTCAGGGCTTTGTGCTCTTTCATATAGTAATAATTGCCTTATGTATCAATCTGACAATCCTACGGCCCGGCTCGCCACGCAGAGCGTGGGACGGCTGCTTTGGGTCTACAGTCTGCCGGCTGTGGTCGGTATGCTCGTCATGCAGCTCTACAATGTGGTCGACAGGGCTTTTATCGGTCAGGTTGTCGGTAAGGACGCTATTGCGGGACTGACTATCACGTTTCCGGTGATGAATATCTCGACTGCTCTCGGTGTGCTTATAGGCGCCGGCGCGTCGGCGCGCCTGTCGATCCATCTCGGCAATGGCGATGAGGCGGGTGCCCGCAGGGTGTTTGGCAATGCGCTGACGCTGACTACGCTGATCGGACTGTGCTATCTGTCGGGGTTCTTCCTGTTTCTGGATGATATCCTCCGGCTTTTCGGCGCTACGGACGTGACGCTGCCTTATGCGCGCGACTTCATGATATGGATTCTGCCGGGTCTGATGATGATGAATCTGACGTATTCGTTCAATAATGTGATGCGTGCGGCCGGATTCCCGACGAAGGCTATGGTGACGATGTTTATCGGCGCCGGTATGAATATTGTCCTTGCTCCGCTTTTTGTCTATCTGCTTGATATGGGTATCAAGGGGGCGGCTATCGCTACGGATATCTCGATGGCTGTGACAACGTATTTCGTCCTTCGGCATTTTGCGGTGACGAAGAGTCCGGTACATTATGCGCGGGGTATCTATTCACTTGATAGTAAAACGGTCGTCTCCATCATCGGCATCGGAGCGGCTCCGAGTATCGTCAATGTAGCCGCGTGCCTGATCAATATTTTCATCAACCGCAATCTCATAGAGCTCGGAGGGTCGGATGCTGTGGCGTCGGCCGGTATATTTATCACCTTTACCTCTCTGCTTGTGTGCGTGATCATCGGTATCTGTCAGGGTATGCAGCCGATTGTGGGCTACAACTATGGAGCCGGACTCTATCGCCGTCTGAAACGTACGTATTGGCTGGCGGTCGGAGCGGCTACGGCGGTGGCTGCCGTCGGATTTGTGCTTGCGTCGCTGTGTCCCCGGGCTATCGCGCGCGTATTCATCAGCGATGTGGAGCTTATAGGTGAGACGGGGCATTATCTGACTGTGGCTATGGTAATGTTCTGGATGGTCGGATTCCAGATCGTGACGACAAATTTCCTGCAATCACTTGGCCGCGTGAGTGCGTCGATCTTGCTGAGCCTGAGCCGTCAGGTGCTGTTCCTGCTCCCGATCCTTTATATCATGGTCGGCCGCATGGGGCTCGACGGCATCTGGCTCTCATTCCCGATTAGCGATGTCTGTGCCACCCTTGTGGCTGCGGGGCTTATAATAATTGAAATGCGACGACTGAAAAAGCAGGCTGTTTGATGACTGATGACACTCTCAGAAGCGACGGGCTTGAGATATTTCAGCCCGATTTCTCTACAGAGCTCCCATTGCAGTATGCCGATGGCGGCATACGCGCCGGCTTCCCGGAACCGGCTCAGGATGTTATTACTGAGTGTATCGACCTCAATAAGGATCTCATACGCCATCCAGCCTATACTTTTTATGGCCGTGTGGTCGGCGACTCGATGACCGGCGACGGCATCGACGAAGGCGATATCCTCGTCATCGACAAGTCGCTTGAGCCGCTAGAAGACGATCTCGCAGTCTGCTGCCTTGACGGCGAATTCACTCTGAAGCGGATCAAATATGCAGGCAAGAACCTAAAACTCGTTCCCTCCAATCATCGCTATCCGGTCATAACCGTCACCGAAGAAAATCAGTTTGCCATCTGGGGAATCGTCGTATACACGATAAAACGTAGTCCGGCACGCCGCAGATTCCGCGACTGATGTTTTGGCGACTAATTTTGTGTAGAAGGTAAGCCCACTGCCGATTCAACTTTAAAAAATAGTTAAAAAAGATTAGGATTATTTGGAGTTTTGTAGTATTTTTGTGACAAAATGTTTTAAAATGGCGTGTAATAGCCCCCTGCTAATAGATCGGAAATGATAGATTATTAGGATGAATGCTGTTAGCCAAGCAAATTGAAAGCGAAATAATGAGCCTGCAAACAAAACTGATGAATAAACTTCGTAGCAAGTTTCTTCAGACATGGATGGTACTGTGCCTTGATGTGGTAGCCTCTGTATGTGCTACGGGTATGGTGCTCCTTTTAGTCGACATCTTGCTTCCCGGAGTGAAATTCGAGCGCGATTTCAGCATATCCCTGCTGGGTTTGTCGCTCATTGTTTCCGGCATAATCTTCAAGATAGGCGGTGTGTATAAGGCCGTTATACGGTATTCTACCCTGCGCGAGCTTGGGCGTCTGTGCGTCCTTTGCTTAGGCAAGGAGATTCTGCTGTGGAGTCTTATGGCAATATGTGGTAAACTGCCGGTCAATCTACATCTGCTTTTCGGCTTCATTCTGCTCGACTACTGTATGACTATCAGTGTGCTGTTTATCATCCGTGTGGCGATGGTCGTAGTCTACGAGCGATTCCAGAGCAAAGGCCGTCTGCCGGATCATCCCCAGATAGGAAGTCTTAAGCGAGTGCTGATTTACGGTACCGCAGATAAGTCTGTGGCTGCTGCCACTATACTTTCCGACAATCCCAATTATCTGGTAGCCGGATATATCCTGCCGACAAAGATGGTCAACGACTATCAGCTTGCCGGCCTCAATGTCTATCATTGCCGGACAGTCGAGGAGTTGGCAAAAATTATCGGCAAGACTGATATCAACGGTATACTTTTCCCGGATGAGATCTCGGCGCGTGAGGAACAGGATCGGCTGATAACCTTCTGCCGCGAAGCTGACATCCGCACATACATTATCCCCGGTGTCGACGAGATGGGTCCTAATGCTACTGTCAGCAACTATGTTCGCAAGATCCGAATCGAAGACCTTCTCGGACGCGACGAAATTAAAATCTCCATGAACGAAATCGTGGAGAATTTTCATGACAAGATCGTGATGGTCACCGGAGCTGCCGGTTCAATCGGTTTCGAGCTTTGCCGTCAGCTTGCCACTTTCGGTGTCAAGCAGCTTATACTTTTTGATAATGCCGAGACTCCCCTGCATAACATCCGCCTCGAACTTGAGGATCGCTATCCCGAACTCAACTTCGTGCCCGTCATCGGCGATGTCAGAAGCGAGGCTCGATTAGACTATGTATTCCGCGCATATAAGCCGCAGATCGTATTTCATGCGGCTGCATACAAGCACGTTCCCCTGATGGAGGAGAATCCTTGCGAGGCCGTGTGTGTCAATGTCGCCGGCTCGCGTCAGGTAGCCGATATGTGTGTCAAATACGGCGTTGAAAAGATGGTGATGGTTTCGACCGACAAAGCTGTCAACCCTACGAATATCATGGGGTGTACAAAGCGTTTGGCCGAGATCTATGTTCAGTCGCTCGGACTCGCTATCGAGCGGGGTGAAATCAAAGGTGTCACAAAATTTGTTACTACCCGCTTCGGTAATGTACTTGGCAGCAACGGATCCGTCATCCCCCGCTTCCGTGAGCAGATTGAGCACGGGGGGCCGATCACCGTGACACATCCCGAGATAACCCGCTTCTTCATGACCATACCCGAAGCCTGCCGCCTCGTGATGGAAGCGGCTACCTTTGCTACCGGTACACAGATCTTTGTCTTCGATATGGGGCAGTCTGTGAAAATCGTGACTCTTGCCGAGCGGATGATACATCTTGCCGGACTTGAGGTAGGGCGCGATATCAAGATAGAATTTACCGGTCTACGCCCCGGCGAGAAACTCTACGAAGAAGTTCTTGCCACCAAAGAAAATACGCTTCCGACTTGTCATGAGCGTATCTTCATAGCCAAAGTGCGCGAATACCCATACCCCTCAGTCGTGCAGGTTATCGACCATCTCACTCAGCTTGCGACAGCTGTCTGCATTCCCGACATGGTCAAGCTTATGAAACATACTGTGCCCGAATTCAAGAGCAAGAATTCTATCTTCGAGCAGTATGACGTCAATGACGCAGAGTAATTCGTCTATTGGATCAGTACCGGAATTTATATACAATGACTAACTTTTGTTGCGTCAATTTCTGTATTAGAAATTAGATTGCCAGTATGATAGTCCACTACTATCAATTTGATTACCGCTATACAGGATTATTACTGGTAAGAGAAAAATCAGGGCGGCTATGTCGGGGGAAAGTGACATAGCCGCCTGTTAGTTGGGGAAGTGTGGATGCGGGGGATCAGCGGATGGGGTGGTATTCCACGAAGGCTTCCATTGCCTCATAGCTTGCAAGGCCGAGGTCTTCGTAGAGCTTGGCGGTGGCTCGGTTGCGCTCTTCGGCGCGCTGCCAGAAGAGGCGGTCGTCGTCGCCCAGGAAGGGGGCGTTTTCCATCTGCGACTGGTGCTTGAGGATCGAGTTGCGTTTGAAGCGGAGCTCTTCGGGGCTGATAGGCACGGCCATCTCGATGTGGTCTATCTCCCATTCGGCCCAAGCGCCGCGGTACATCCAGATGCGGCAGTCCTGCATCCAGGGCTCGTCTTTAAGTTCGTCGACGGCGGCGAAGACGGCGTCGGTGCAGACGCGGTGTGTGCCGTGGGGGTCGGCGAGGTCGCCGGCGACAAAGATCTGGTGGGGCTTGACATCCTCGATGAGCTTCTTGACGATGTTGACGTCACGCTCCGAGAGGTCGCCCTTCTTGATGGTACCGGTCTCGTAGAAGGGGAGGCGCAGGAAGTGGATGTTGCCGGGTTTCACTCCGATAAAGTTGCAGGCGATGGTGGCTTCGGCCTGGCGTATCATGGTCTTGATCTCGCGTATTTCGGGGAGGTCGACTTCGCCATCCTTTTTGTTGGCGACAAATTCGCGCACGTCGTGCGAGAGTTTCTCGTAGCCGGGGGTGTCGAATCCGAATTTGGGGGCGATCTTGTCCATCATCATGAAGTAGCGCATCATGTCTTCGTCGCCTACGGCTATGTTGCCTGAGGTCTCATAGGCTACGTGCACGTCGTGGTGCTGGTCGACGAGGCGTTTGAGTGTGCCGCCCATCGAGATTACGTCGTCATCGGGGTGGGGGCTGAATACGATCACACGCTTGGGATAGGGCTTGGCGCGCTCGGGACGGTAGGTGTCGTCGGCGTCGGGCTTGCCGCCGGGCCAGCCGGTGATGGTGTGCTGAAGCTCGTTGAATACCTTGATGTTGACGTTATAGGCTGATCCGTAGAGGGCAACGAGTTCGTTGAGGCCATTTTCCTTATAGTCTTTGTCTGTAAGCTTGAGGATGGGCTTGTTGATGGTCTGGCTGAGAGTGACGATGGCGCGACGGATCAGTTTGTCGGTCCATTCGCAGGTGGTCACTTTCCAGGGCATGCTCAGGCGCGTCAGTGCTTCAGCCGAGTCAAGGTCGAGGACGATGCGGGCGTGATTGTGCAGCTGGAGGAACGAGGCGGGGAGAGCTTCGGTGACAGGGCCTTCGATGGCTTTTGCCACGACTTTTGCACGGCTTTCTCCCCATGCCATGGCCATTACGCGGCTTGAGCGCAGGATGTCGCCGATGCCGAGGGTGATGGCTGATGTGGGTGCCGAGTCCACGCCGTAGTCCTTCGCGATGGCCTGACGGGTCTCGCCCGAGAGGAGCACGAGGCGGCAGTTGGTCGATGACAGCGAGCCGGGCTCGTTGAATCCGAGAGAACCCATGGCGCCTATCTCGCAGATTGTGAGGTCAAGGCCTCCGGCGTCTTCGATCTCCTGCTCGTAGCTGCGGCAGTAGTCATACATGGCCTCCTTGGTGGTGACGGGATTGAATGTGTGGACATTCTCGGCGGGCACATTGATATGGTCGAGAAGGATCTCTTTTAGGCGCTTGAATGTCGAGGGGCCGTCGACTTTGAGGGGGAAGAACTCGTTGAGGTTGAATATCACGACATTCTCAAACGATACTTTCCCCTGCTCGTAGAGGTTGATGAGCTCTTTGTAGACAGAGAGTGTGCCGCGGCCGGCGCCGAGGGCAATGACGCACTTTCCATGTTCGGCGATGGCCTTTTCGATGCGGTCTACGATATGAACCGCAAGATATTTGCTGCCTTCGGTGGTGTTTTCGAATATGCGGGTATAGGTTTTCTCCTCGCGGGTTAGCGCGGCTAATTCTATTTCGCCTGTAGGAGCATAGTATCGACGCGGGATGCGGTCGAGTTTGATCTGGGAACTAAGGTTGGTTTTCATTGTGGTAATGATGATTTTTCTCTACACTGCAAATTTAAGGAAAAATCTCTATTGATAATTAAGTTACGGCCAAAAAATGTGTTGGTTTTGAAAATTTTTAAAAATGCGTGGCGGTGCTCTTAATGCTGATGCAATCTTAGGTATCGGTATACAATAGTTGACATGGTTAGTCCATTATATCGGTTAATCCTTCATCGGGATATTCAACAGTCCAGAGCGTATCTCCATTTTCCCAGCGACGATATACGACTTCCATAGAATCATCCGAGTCCGGAACACACATGCCTGTTCCGAGTGTGATAGTGTCGTTGCTTATAAAGGGAATAACATCTGATTCGTTCAGTAGATTTACATAAGCTGTATGTAAGCTTGTCAGAGCCATACCGTTATTCAGATAGTAATCGATCTTACGGCAATAATCGTACAGGTAATCTTTGGAAATGATAGTAGTATCGCTCTCGTTGTTTGTTAAGTCAGTCACTATCAGGGCTATTCTTCTACTTTCAAATTTATAGGCTTCCCGGATACTTAGATCATATACAATTTCTCTAAACAGACTATCGGATTTTGAAATATATAAATCAATACTTTTTTTGTCGCCGAGGTCAAACTCAATAAAATAGTCGTCATTCGGATATGTCCAGCTGTTCCTTAATTTTAAGATCGGAAGCACGCTGTTAGTGTCTAATGCGTTGATTATATGTTGTCTGAGAATGTCTTTCATTGATTTTTCCTTTGAATATATTGATTTGGGGGGATTATTGATTATAGACAATAATTTATCAGCCAGTTCCGGATTATAGAAATTCAGCGTATCTATCGGAGTATGGTTATAATATTTTTGGATTACAGAATCTTCAGATGCGTTATAGAAATAGATTGTGTAAGCATACTTTCCGGAAATAGTGTCAATAACACGGATTAAATCCGATTCGTCTGCAAGCGTGAATGGCTTTTTAACTATTTTAGGAAGGGTGTCTTTCGCTATTATTGTTTCTTCAAACGAAATTTCTGTCCGAGACTGTATCGAGTGCTCGTCAGCTCGTTTACCATTCCGACAGCTGTGAATCACTCCGACTAAGGAAGCTAACGTAATAAAAGGAATTAAACGTTTCATATTCAATAATGGGTTTGAAGATTGTTTGGGTCAACGGGAGTCGGGTTATTTTTTTAAGCTTGGTTTTAATTGAATGTCTATATGACAGATGGAGAATGTGATAATACTCTCTCGCAAATATAATTCGTGAAGGGGCCTCTTTGCAAGCATTTCATCCACTTTTTAGAAAAGCTGAGAGGGCGACGGTGTGCTGGGCGAGTTTAATCGGCGTCCCAAATAGGGACGCCATGGTAGCGGAGAGGGTTACTCGCACATGCTCTGCAAGTGCGAGGTGGTGAGTGTGCGGATAACGTGGGGTCTCGCCTATGGCTCGACCGCCACGCTACTGTGCTGCTACCTGCCCGGCAGGTGGCTCTCCGTTGTCTACCTCTGTGGTGGCGGGGGCGGGTTTAATCGGCGTCCTCGGGCGGACGCCACGGCGGGTGATTGTCCCATACCGGGCACATCTCGCTGCGCTCAATGTACCCGGTTACTGTAAATCAGCGTCCTACGGACGCCATGGTAGCGGAGAGGGTTGCTCGCACATGCTCTGCAAGTGCGAGGGGGTGAGTGTGCGGATAACGTGGGGTCTCGCCTCTGGCTCGACCGCCACGCTACTGTGCTGCCACCTGCCCGGCAGGTGGCTCTCCGCTGCGCTCCTATGTGGTGTCGGCGGGAGAGTGCGGCAGGTGGCGCTCAGACGCCCCTCTGTGGCGGTGGGAGAGGTGGCAGGTCTCAGCTGATTGCAAGGGCGGCTATTGCCTTTTTTATCGAGTTATTCAACCGATCCAATATAGGATTCGTTGACTCCTGCTGCTTTTTAGCCACAATAGCTATTATAGCTGAGGTAGGCGGGTAGGGTGGTCATGATATCGTGTCTCCGACACTCGCTTTATTGTATGTCGCTGTACCCCATGCGTTGCATGGGGTTGACCACAATGACGCGCCCCTCCGGGCGCTGACGGGGAGGGAGGCTTGAGGGTTGCTCGCACATGCTATGCAAGTGCGATGGGGTGAGTGTGCGGATAACGTGGGGTCTCGATTTTGGCTCGACCGCCACGCTACTCTGCCGCCACCTGCCGGGCAGGTGGTATTCTTCTGTCTACTTTCAGCAGCGAAGGGTGGATTGGCTTTGTCATAGACAAGCGGAGGGGCGCGATTGAGTCGCGCCCCTCCGGGGATGGAAACTATCTCAGGGTGAGATTATTTGTTGGAGTCTTCGATGGTCTTGACTTCGGGATCTACGCCCCACTGGAGCTGGGCCAGACGGCGGTAGTTGTTGTAGCGCCACTGTGCGTTGGCCTTGGCTGCGGCGAAGAGCTCGGCGGCCTCGGCGGGATACTGTTTCCATACGGATGCGTAGCGCACCTCGCCTTTGAGGAAGTCGTCGAATGCGTTCCAGTCGGGCTCTTTGCTGTCGAGGGTGAAGGGGTTCTGACCCTGTTCCTCGGCTGCGGGGTTGTAGCGCCAGAGGTGCCAGTAGCCGCATGCTACGGCGCGCTCTTCTTCCTGCTGTGACTTGCCCATGCCGGCCTTGATGCCGTGGTTGATACAGGGAGCGTAGGCGATGATGATGGAGGGTCCGTCGTAGGCTTCGGCTTCGCGGATGGCCTTGAGGGTCTGGGCCTGGTCGGCGCCCATGGCTACCTGAGCGGCGTAGACGTAGCCGTAGGTTGTGGCGATGAGTCCGAGGTCTTTCTTGCGTACGCGCTTGCCGGCTGCGGCGAATTTGGCGATGGCGCCGACGGGGGTTGCTTTGGAGGCCTGGCCGCCGGTGTTGGAGTAGACTTCGGTGTCGACTACGAGGACGTTGACGTTCTTGCCGCTTGCGAGCACATGGTCGAGGCCGCCGAAACCTATGTCGTAGGCGGCGCCGTCGCCGGCGATGATCCACTGTGAACGCTTGACGATGAATCCTTTGAGGGTCAGGATGCTCTTGCAGACGTCGCATCCGCAGGCTTCGCAGAGGGGGATGAGGGCGTCGGCGATGCGGCGTGTGGCGGCGGCGTCGTCGCGCTTCTCGAGCCATTCGGCTGCGAGGGCTTTGATCTCGTCGTTGCAGTCGGGGCATTCGGTGGCGGCCTTCATGACTTCGGCGAGGCGGGCTGTCATCTTCTCGTTGGCGATTGTCATGCCGAGTCCGAATTCAGCGAAGTCTTCGAAGAGTGAGTTGGCCCATGCGGGACCGTGGCCGGCTGCGTTGGTGGTGTAGGGGGTGGAGGGCACGGAGCCTGAGTAGATCGAGGAGCAGCCGGTGGCGTTGGCTACCATCTCGTGGTCGCCGAAGAGCTGGGAGATGAGCTTGACATAGGGTGTCTCGCCGCAGCCTGAGCAAGCGCCGGAGAACTCGAAGAGCGGGGTGGCGAACTGGCTGTTCTTGACGTTGGACTTGATGTCGACGAGGTCCTGCTTGGAGGCTACCTTGGCTACGCAGTAGTCCCATTCGGGCTGCTTGTCGAGCTGGGTCTCGAGGGGCTTCATGACGAGCGCTTTCTCGCCCTTCTTGCCGGGGCAGACGTCGGCGCAGTTGCCGCAGCCGAGGCAGTCGAGCACGTCGACGGCCTGTACGAAGCGCATGCCTGCGAAGGTCTTGCCGATGGCGGGGAGGGTCTTGTCTTCGGCGAAGGGTGCGGCCTTCATCTCGTCGGCGTCGAGGACGAAGGGACGGATGGCGGCGTGGGGGCAGACGTAGGCGCACTTGTTACACTGGATACAGTTTTCGGCGAGCCATTCGGGAACGAAGGCTGCGACGCCACGTTTTTCGTAGGCGGCTGTGCCCTGATGCCAGGTGCCGTCCTCGATGCCCTTGAAGGCTGAGACCTTGAGGAGGTCGCCGTCCTGGGCGTTGATGGGGCGGACGATTTCGTTGATGAATGCGGGGTCGTCGTTGGGGGCGGGAGCCTCGATCTCGAGTTTTGACCATTCGGGGTCGATTTCGAGTTTCTTGTATTCGCCGCCGCGGTCTACGGCCGCATAGTTCTTGTCGACAACGTCCTGGCCTTTCTTGCCGTAGCTCTTGACGATGAATTTCTTCATCTGCTCGACAGCGAGGTCTACGGGGATCACCTCGGTGATGCGGAAGAATGCGCTCTGGAGGATGGTGTTGGTGCGGTTGCCGAGGCCGATTTCCTGTGCGATCTTGGTGGCGTTGATGTAGTAGCAGGTGATGTTGTGGTCGGCCATGTACTTCTTGACCTTGTTGGGGAGGTTCTTGGCGAGCTCCTCACCCTCCCAGATGGTGTTGAGAAGGAATGTGCCGCCGTCGCGGAGTCCGCGGAGCACGTCGTACATGTGGAGGTAGGCCTGTACGTGGCATGCCACGAAGTTGGGGGTGTTGACCAGATAGGTCGAGCGGATGGGCTCGTCGCCGAAGCGGAGGTGGGAGCAGGTGAAGCCGCCTGATTTCTTGGAGTCGTAGGCGAAGTAGGCCTGACAGTATTTGTTGGTGTTGTCGCCGATGATCTTGACGGAGTTCTTGTTGGCACCCACTGTGCCGTCGGCGCCGAGGCCGTAGAATTTAGCCTCGTATGTGCTCTTGCCGCCGAGCGCGATGGCGGGGAGGAGGGGGAGCGATGTGAAGGTCACGTCGTCGACGATGCCCACGGTAAAGCGGTCCTTGGGGGTGGGGAGGGCGAGGTTCTCGAATACGGAGAGGATCTCGCTGGGGGTGGTGTCCTTGGATGCGAGACCGTAGCGGCCGCCTACTACGAGGGGAGCGTCGGCCACGCCGTAGAAGCAGTCCTTGACGTCGAGCAGGAGGGGCTCGCCGTTGGCTCCGGGCTCTTTGGTGCGGTCGAGCACGGCGATGCGCTTGGCTGTCTTGGGGACGGCTGCGAGGAAGTGCTTGGCGGAGAAGGGACGATAGAGGTGGACGGCTACGAGACCTACCTTCTCGCCTTTCTCGCGGAGGTAGTCGATGGCTTCCTCGGCGGCCTGGGTGACGGAGCCCATGGCGATGATGACGCGCTCGGCCTCGGGATCGCCGTAGTAGTTGAAGAGGCCGTAGTTGCGGCCGGTGATCCTGGAGATCTCCTTCATGTAGTTCTCGACGATTTCGGGAACGGCCTCATACTGGCGGTTGCATGACTCGCGGTGCTGGAAGAAGACGTCGCCGTTCTCGGCCATGCCGCGTGCCACGGGAGCCTCGGGGGTGAGGGCGCGCTTGCGGAAGGCTGCGATAGCCTCGTGGTCAACGAGGGGAGCGAGGTCGTCGTTCTCGAGCATCTCGATCTTCTGGATCTCGTGGGATGTGCGGAAGCCGTCGAAGAAGTTGACGAAGGGGATGCGGCTCTTGATGGTGGAGAGGTGGGCTACGCCTGCGAGGTCCATGACTTCCTGTACGGAGCCTTCGGCGAGCATTGCGAAGCCGGTCTGGCGCACGGACATCACGTCCTGATGGTCGCCGAAGATGGAGAGGGCGTGGGATGCGATGGTACGGGCCGAAACGTGGAATACGCAGGGGAGCTGCTCGCCGGCGATCTTGTACATATTGGGGATCATCAGCAGCAGGCCCTGGGAAGCGGTGTAGGTGGTAGTGAGGGCACCGGCCTGGAGCGAGCCGTGAACGGCGCCTGCAGCGCCACCTTCTGACTGCATTTCCTGAACGAGAACGGTCTCGCCGAAGAGGTTCTTGCGACCTGCGGCAGCCCATTCGTCGACATATTCAGCCATTGTCGAGGAGGGGGTGATGGGGTAGATGGCGGCTACTTCGCTGAACATGTAGCTGACATGGGCAGCGGCCTGATTACCATCGCAGGTCAAGAATTTCTTTTCTTTACTCATAATGATGGAATTATGTTTAGTGATTATGGTTTGGTTCTAAATAGTTGAGTGTCAATGTCGATGTATGTGAGTCGGCCCGGAGGGTCACATAACAGTGCGAAGTTACTGATTTTTTGGCAACCGCCCGCAATTTTTCGCTAAAAAAATACGAAAGATCCCGCCCGGAATCGACCGGACGGGACCTCTTGACTTCTTTGGCTGATATTGCGCCTGATCAGCGTACGGATACCTTGACAACAGTGTCGGCCGCCTTGACGATGTAGATGCCGGCAGCGACATTGAAGCGATTGACGGCGAGGCCTTTTTCGGCGGCGATGATCTTGCCGTCGGCGGCTACTACCGTGATGTCGCAACCCTCGGCACCGGCTACGGTGATCACACCGGCGGCGGCACTGACGGCGATGCTGTCATAGCCTACGGTGTCGATGCCCGAGCGGGTAGAGTCGTAGACTACCTCATTGGAGGGGAGCGACTCGCCTGCGTCGTAGATGGCGCTTACATGGTATCTGTAGGTCGACTTGTGGTCGATGGTCTCGTCGACGAATGTGTTGGCTGCCACGGGGGCTTCATTGAGCTTGAGGCCGTCGCGGTAGACATTGTAGGCTGTGGGGGCGACAGTCTCGGTAGCGGCGTTCTTGGCTACATACCTGACATCGTCGACGAAGAGCATATACTGATTGTAGCTCGTGCAGCGGATGGCGAAGTACTTGGTGCCTTCGGGTACGTAGGCCGAGTACTGGCGCCATGTGGCGGGAATCTTGACATACTCTTCGATGAGTGTGAAGCTTGCGGGATCAGTGTCGGTCGTGGAGTAGAGGAGCTGGAATGACTCGAGATACTGGGGCTGGCCGGGATCGGAGGGGAAGCTTGTGGCATAGAGGCTCACTACCTGGGGCTCGCCTGAGAGCTCGGGTGTGATTGCCCAGTCGTCGCTCTGGACCATGGTGTCGCCGATTGTCGAGTACATCGAGCAGAGATACTGGTTGCCGGAGTGTGCCGCGAAGGCTGCGATATTGCCGTTCTGGAGAGCCGACAAGGTGTTGTTGAACACGAAGAACGACTGACGGCCCGAGACGGGGAGCTGCTTGCTGCCGATGCCTCCGATGAAGCCGCGGTCGAGGTCAAGGAATGTCCAGCCTTCGACTTCTGTCTTCCATCCGAGATAGGCGGCGTCAAAGGTCTCGGTTGTGGCCACTTTTGCCTTGGCGTTGGCGGGAGCTGTCCATGTGAGCTCCGCACCGGCTTTGACGGGATTGGCGTCGAGGTCGGTGACGGCCGGGAGTGTGTTGGCGCGTACCGTTACCTCAAGCTCGCCGCTGTTGTCGCTCTCGAGCATGTCGATGCTGTAGTCGATTTCGACTGAGAAGGCGTGTGTGCCGGTCTCGAAGATGCTGAAGGTGTAGGGGAAGGTCACGCCTGTCCTGGCGTCGCTGGCGAGTGTGGCTATTTCCTTGGTGTCAGCGAGTTCTTCGTCGCAGTAGAGGTTGACCTTGAAGTTCTTGGCTTCTTCGGTGCCGACGTTTTCGATCTCGGCTGTGAGACTGAATTCCGTGCCTGGCTCAACGGAGACGGGAGCCTTGAATGAGGTGACGGAAAGGTTGTTGGCGGCGTTGGATGTCACCTTGATGTCGTCGATGTGGGTACAGGCGAGGCTGGTGTTGTAGGCCGTGAATGCGAGCTGTACTGTCTGGCCGGCATAGTCGGCGAGCGATACGGTGACTTTCGACCACTCCTGGCGGGGACCTACCTCGCTGACCTTGGTGGAGTAGACTTTGGTGAAGTCGGGGTCGCCGGCCGGGCGGACGGCTACTTCTATGATGTTTTCACTCGCGGATGAGCTGCCGAAGTTGTAGACCTGCATGGTGACAGCGGGCTCGAGCACGTCGGCGAGGTCGATCTTGCCTGACATCAGCGTGCAGGCGTAGCCGCCGTAGGCTTCGAAGGCTATCATGCCGCCGTCATTGTCGGCGGGCTTTGTGCCGAAGTCGTCCTCGGCGACCGGGCGCCATACGTCGTCGCCCTTGACAATCTGGTTGGCGAAGATGGAGCCGGTCTTGCAGTCAGCGAATGACTCTGACCAGGGCGCCGTGTAGGGAGTGCCGACGGGGGTGTTGAGCGAGGGTACGATCTTGGACTTGCCGCCTTCGGTGACAGCCTCCACGAGGGTCTGTACGAAGCGCTGGCTGCCGTCATGCTCGAAGCCGTCGAAGGCGTCATATTCTACTGACGTGCCCTTGACATTCTCGGCTACGGGATATTTCTCGCCGGCGAGGTATTTGTAGACATTGTAGGTCACGTCGTCGGCCGAGAGTGCGCGTCCGTCGACGTCGGCGGTCACGGCTTCCCATGTGGCGGCTACATGGCCGTCGGCGGGCTCGGTCATGGTGACGGCGGCTGTGGCCAGGGGAGCTGCGAAGCCTACGAAGGCTTCGGCTGTTGCCTCGGTGCCTTCACCGTGGGAGTTGGAGCAGACGATGGTGTAGACGTGCTTGCCGCAGGTCAGCTCTTCGGCGGCGTCGGTGTAGGTCGTCAGTTGGCCGGGAGTGAGATCCTCGGTGAGAGTGGCGATGGTGTCGGTGTCGCGGAGGATGACGGCCTGAGTCAGGGCGTCGATGGCATCGCCGCTGAGGTCAACGGCGGGAAGCTTGAAGGAGAGCTCTACGGAGTGGGCTCCGTCGGCGGCCGCGGTGGCGGTGAATTCGGTCACCGCGCCGGGAGCGCGCTCGCCCATGCCTTTGCCGATCTTGATCGATTTGATATAGAGATATGCGCCCTTATCGGGGGTGGTGGCGTGGATGGCGAGGTAGCAGGGACCCTCTTCGGGAGCGGTCACTGTGCCTTCGTAGGTGATATACTCCTCATTGTAGTTGCCGCCCAGGACGTTGGTCTCTTCAATGACGATCTGTGTCAGCCCTTCGACGGTGGGCTCTGTGCCGGCTACGACCTCCATTGTCTCGGATGTGTAGCCGGTGCTGTAGGCGGCAGCCTCGATGGCGATGGGGTAGCTCTCGCCCGGCTTGAGGTTGAGCTGTGGCAGGAGGAGATAGTTGTCGGCGGGCTTGGAGTTGGTGGCTACTTTCAGCACTTTGTCGGAGTCCCATTCCCATTTCTTGGTGTCGGTGCCGGCATTGAGGGTGGAGTAGCCCCAGAATTCGGTCAGAGTGCTGAATTCGGTCTCGTAGGGAGGAGTGATGGGGCCGAGGGCGAATTTGGCGCTTTGGGTCGTGGGTGACTCATCGTCGCCGACCAGAATCTTTACCGTGTAGTAATACTCGGTACGCACTCCGGGGAGGCCGATTTCGTCGACAAACTGGTTGGTCTTGTGGCCCTCGGGTGTCACCACGATACCGCCGGGGTAGCGTGTCAGGACGTAGGTGGCGTTCGTGCGGTCGATGTCGCCGCCGTGCAGGCCTGTCGACTGGACGGCGCCCCATCGTACGGTCACTTTGCCGTCGGCATAGCTGGCCAGCGTGCAGGTCGCGGGAGCTTTAGGTACGTCGGGACCGAGGAATTTGGGGTCGGAGTATACGCAGGGGCCGATGCCGGCTTCATTCTCGTAGGCTACGCCGAAGCAGTGGTTGCCGGCCTCTTCAAGTGTTACGGTGACTTTCATAGCCGAGTAGGTGGAGCCGGTGAATGCGCCGGTGGCTATCT
Organism: uncultured Bacteroidales bacterium; assembly: GCA_947173955.1. Classification (GTDB taxonomy): domain Bacteria; phylum Bacteroidota; class Bacteroidia; order Bacteroidales; family Muribaculaceae; genus JAAVFS01. The sequence goes on from CAMWHE010000012.1 coordinate 24,268, forward strand.
CCTTGCCGTTGTCGTAGAGGTGATAGGTCAGTTTCGACATATCGGTAGAGGGGATCGAAACACCTGCGTAGGTGTAGCGGGGAGCGCTGATCGACACGGTTCCTTCGAGGCTGCCGCCGGAGAAGGATGTGGAGGGCTTGTTGTAGGCATAGCCGGGCACATCATCGGCGAATGTGGCGGGCTCGAGGTAGAAGCCGCAGAGCTGTTCGCTGTTGTCCAGATCGTAAATCTTGGTAGCTGTCGCGCTTTCGAGGTCGATGCTGTAGAGAGCGGCAGCGTCGTCGGTCTTGGTGGCATAGATGAAGGCGTTGGTCTCGGGGTCGACGATGGCGCCGGTGTTCCATGTGGACTTCAGGCCGGTGTCGCCTACGTAGGTCATCTTGCCGTCCACGGGATCGACCGTGTAGAGCGCGCCTTCGGGCTCGATGGCGTAGAGTGTGCCGTTCTTATCGAAAGCGCAGGCGCTCCAGGGCTTTTCGAGGTCGGCTATCTTCGTCTGATTGAAATAGGCCGGATTGGGCACGGTGCAGAAACGGAATGTCTCGCCGTCGGTGTTGTAGAAGCAACCGACGTTAAGGCCGAGCTGAGGGGCTGATGCAGTGGCGGTAGCGATGTTTTCGACTTTACCCTGATAGGCTACATCGTTATCCTGCGCCCATGTCGTCATGTCGTAGATGAGTTCCTCTACACCTACGATACCCATCACCTCCATGTAGTGGGTGGCGTAGTAATAGTACTTGTGAGAATAGGAGTCCATGGCTGCGAAGCCGCCGCCGTTGGCGTTGATCCCGTTCTTGACGAGCTGGGGATCATAGCTGTCGGTATCGTAGGTGTAGACGCCGGCCTGATGGTCGGGCCACGAGACGACAGCATTGAATTTAACTCCGGCGGAAGCGGCCGATGCAAGCAGCAGCGACGCGAAAACCGACGCGGAGAGTCGTTTAGAAATTCTTCCCATAGGAAATGTGTTTATAGTTTTGATTGGTAAAAAATATGATTAAGCGAAATGAACTGCAAAGTTAATGCATTTTCTCTGAAAAAGATTGTAAATTTACTACAAATGTCGTGAAGTTGTAATAAAATGACAATAGCGGGCGCATGACCGGTTTCTTCTTGGAGGGTGGGCATCTTTCCTTGAAAAAATCATCCGGCAACTCCTCCCGCGCGCAGTCATCAACAACAAGATATTTATTTATTATATTCTTTATTTCTATACATCTGGTTGATTGTTGGTTGATTGTTGGTTGGTTGTTGGTTGGTTGCCGGTTGATATCGGGCGCGGGGGGATTGGTAACGGTCGTAGTCAGTGATGGTTATGAGCGTTACCAGGCGGGTTGATTTTACGGTCACTTCGTCTGACAAGTCCGCCCTGTCGGGCGGGGCTGAATCGTATGGGTCGGCTGACAGCAGGGTTCCTGCTTTGACTCTCCCTCGGGTAACTCTCTGATAATGTACGATAAACCAAAATTGGATTCTTGTCTACCCTGCTGATAGCAGGGGCGGCTCTCGCCTTTTTTGTCGATATATTCAACCGATCCAAAATAGGATTCGTTGACTCAATGAATGATATGGCAAAGATGCAACCGGAATAGCCTCCGCCGGCGAGCATCCCCCTATCGGCCGACCTGTCCGCGGGCAATCCTTATCGGCTTTAATCGGCGTCCTCGGCCGGACGCCATGCCGGGAGATCAGCCTACCCCGCACATGTCGCTGCGCTCCATGTACGGGGCTACTGATAATCGGCGTCTTGCAGACGCCTCGTCAGCGTGCATCCCCCCTCGGGCTGACTCGAACTCGTCCGTGGCTGCTCCGGGGCGCTCCGAAGAGAGCGCCAACTGACTCGGACAGGTTCCGGCTCCACGGGGCGTCCGGCCGGGGATGCCGAATATAGCAGGGAGGAATTGCTCGCACACGCTCCTGCGCGTGCGGCTGTGAAATGAGACCTATCCTGCGGTTTCGGCCTTACGACCTCAACCACAGGCTACTGTGCTCGCACCCGCTGCTGCGGGTGCTCTCTCTACGGCTGGGGATGGCCGGCTGCATTGTCGGGCAGGCCACGCGCGGGAGCGCGTGGCGGCATAGTAGCGTGGAGGTCGAGCCGCAGGCGAGACCCCACGATGTGTGCGCTCTCCCCCGCCGCACGCGCAGCGCGTGTGCGAGCAGTCCCTTATTAGAAGTCAAGCAGCGGATCGTCGCCCTCGCTTCCAGACGGGAGCAGGGGAGCTGTCGGCGCGGGCTTGGGAGAGGGCGCCGGCTCCGGGGCAGGCTTGGGCGCGGGAGCAGGAGCAGCAGGCTGCACAGGAGCCTCGGAGGGCTCGGCCGGCTCGGACTTGTCAGACTCCTCGGACGAGTCGGACTGGTCGGAGAGGGCGGCGGGCTCTTCGGGTGTGTCAGGCTCTTCGGCGGGGAGGCCGCCGGAGGGACCGAAGATGTCGGGGTCGAGCACGCTTTCCTCGGTGTCGCGATAGGTCTTATCGCGGGCAAATTCAAAGTATTGCTCGAACGAGGCTCCGTGGGAGAGCATCGTATTGAAGTTTTTCTCGCTGATGACGACGGGTATCACGCCGGCCGGGATGCTCAGTTCGGGGTTCTGCTGCATCAGCGACCGGTAGTGGTTGATCTGGGCGAGATTGTCGAATCCGCGGATAAGCAGCAGGCCGAGCTGTCCGTAGTTCATGGTCTCGAGGTCGAAGTCCATGATGGCGAATGTGGAGAAGTTGTGGCGGGCGATGTTGAACAGCAGGGCATTGGTCGAGATGCGGTCGGTCGGGTAGAGGAGCACGAGCAGCTGGGCGTCGTCGGGGTTGAGCTCGAATTCGAGTTGCGAGGGGTCGCCGTCAAAGGCTGTCGAGTCGTTGCCGAGGTGGATGTCCCAGAGCATTCCGCGCAGGTTCTCGCCTGATCCAGCCTGCAGTTCGCGTCCTTTGGCGAGCCCTCCGAGCCATGCGGCGGCGTAGGTGGAGAGGTCGGTGTCGGGGTAGCGCTGGAGCATCTCGGTGAGGGTTGACTTGAACTCGTCGGGGCGATGGTCGGTGACGCAGGCGAGCGCGTGGATAAACATGAAGCGCGGCATCAGCTTGCTCATCGGGAAGCGCTCGGAGATGTCGGCATAGGCGGCGTGGACATCGTCGTTGCGGTTGTCCATATAGGCCTCGAGGGCGCGGTCGTAGAGCTCGTTCTGCTGCGACTCCATCAGGCGCAGGTTGTCGATATAGGCGGGGTCGCGCAGGGCTATCCCCTGCTTTGAGTCGGGAAATTCCGACAGGATAAGCGAGCGGTAGCGCTCCATTCCGGCAGCATCGTCCTCACGGGCATACATCAGATACATGTTGAAGTAGGCGTCGAGGCGGTAGGTGTTGTCGGGGTAGCGGGTGTTGAGGGCGTTGAACTGCTCGCGTGCGGCGGGGAAGTCCTCCATCTTGTCCTTGAGGATGACGCCCATGTTGAAGAGTCCCTCGCGGATGAGGTCGTGGCTTAGGGCGCGGGAGGTGGAGTCGGAGGGTATCATCTTGAGATAGTACTCCGGATAGTGGGGGTCGGACTCGCGCTTGACTTTCTCCTCGTCGACGGGTTCTTCGGCTGACTCGGGCGTGTCGGACTGGTCAGACTCGTCCGGCTGGTCTGAGTCTGACTCCCGGGCGGAGAAGTCGTCGAAGGAGAATGCCGACTTGTTGCGGCGGCGCCAGTCGTCCTCGAGCTTGCGGGAGCCCCACCGGCGCTGGAATTCGGTCTTGCCGGCGCTGACTGTCGAGGGGTTGTAGAAATACCATGAGTCGGAGCTGTTCATGGTGTAGGTGGTCGGGGCGTTGGCCGCGTTGAGCTGCGAGCCGGCCGCCTCCTGGTTGGCGAGGAATTCCTGGCGGGCGGCTTCCTCGGCCTCCTCTTTTTCCTTCTTGTTGAGCTCGTCGATGATGCGGTTGATGATCTCGAGCTGCTCTTCGGGTGTCATGTAGGAGAGGCGGAGCAGGGAGTCCTGGAGGGTGACGTTGTGGGAGTAGACCGAGAGCTCGTCGAGGATGTCGGAGCGGCGCTTGAGCTTCCGGTAGTCGGGATATGACTCGGGGAGCTTGGGTATGGCCTCGGCATAGCACGGCTGGGCTTCGTCATACTGGCCGCGGTCGTAGTAGAGGCCGCCCAGACGCGCCTGGGAGATGGCCTTGTCGATGCCGTCGCGGGTCGACTCCTTGGCTGCCAGGAGATAGTTCTCGATAGCTTTGGTCGTGTCGCGGCGCGAGAGGTAGAGGTTGGCGATGGCGTAGTAGATCTGGTCGCGGTACTCGCGGTTGCGGTCGTAGCGGGTCATGCGTCTGAGGGCTTTGACTTCCTGCTCGATGTCAGAGCCGTCGAATACCTCCGACTGCTTGATGCGGGCATTGAAGCGCGTGCGGTAGTCGGACGACGCCGAGCCGGCCACGCGGCTGAAGGCCGTGTAGGCCTCGGCATTCTCTCCGGCGAGGGCGGCTACCTGACCGAGCAGGAAGGTCAGGCGCGTCTTCTGCGCGCCCGAAGCGAGCCTGACGGCCTGGCGCAGATAGGGGAGCGCCTCGTCGTAGCGGCGGGAGCGGATGAGGAAGTCGGCGTAGGTCGAGTTGTAGAGCGAGCGGAGTGTCTTGTCGGTCAGCTGGTCATCCTTGATGCGCGTCAGTATCATCTCGGCATCGAAGAGCCAGTCCATGGCGCAGTAGCTGCGCGCCTGCCAGAGCTTGGCCTCGGTGACGGTCTTGGGGAGCCATGAGAAGTGGCGCGAGATATAGAAGAATGTGGCGGCCGCGCCTGTGAAGTCGCCGTTCATGAATTGCGAGCGCCCCATGAGCATCCATGAGTTGTGGAGGTAGGGGTTGTACTCCTCGCGCTTCATCCATGCCTTGTAGGCCGGATCGGACTTCTTGCCGGGCTTCGGTGCAGGCTTGGCCTTGATGGAGCGGAGCTGGATGGCTTTCTGGGCTTTCTCGATGGAGCGTGTGAAGTCGCCCGAGGGCTGGGTGGCCTTCTCGTCGGCGCGTGCCTCGGCCGGATGGGTGTAGAGCAGGCGGGTGAAGTCGTCCTCATACTTCTTCTCCATCTCGTCGAGGGTCTCCGAGTAGTGGGTGTCGCCGTTATACTGTATGTTATAGCGGGTTATGAATGCCTGATAGCGTCGCGAGGCCGCGGTGTTGCGCTTGGCCGAGCAGGCCGACAGGATGGCCGCGAGTACGGTCATCAGCAGGAGCAGGCGGGTCGGGTGCGGGCGCAATGAGGTCATAGTGGTAAAACGTTGCGCTGTGGCTGTTTATTGCCTTCGGGCTAAAAAGTCGAGGGTGGCCTTACGGTCGGCCTCGAGCTGCCGGCGCAGCGATTCTACGGAGTCGAAGCGCTGCTCGGAGCGGAGCCGCCCCTGCAGCTGGAGCGTCAGCGGCTTGCCGTAGAGGTCGGAGTCGAGGCCTATGATGTGCGCCTCGATCGTGACGGGGGAGTCGGGGCTGTCGACGGTGGGGCGGTGGCCGATGTTGAGCATGGCGGGGAGGTGCCGGTCGCCGGCTGTGGCAGTGGCGGCGTAGACCCCGGTCGGGGGAAGCAGCAGCTCGGGGTCGGCTGGAAGGAGGTTGGCCGTCGGGAATCCGATCGTGCGGCCGAGTTGCCGGCCGCTGACGACGGTGCCGCTGATGGCGTAGGGATAGCCGAGCAGGGCGTTGGCGCCGGCGATGTCGCCCGCGGCTATGAGGGAGCGGATTGCAGAGGAGTTGACGGGGCAGCCGCCGATGGTCAGTTCGGGGGCCTGCTCGACGGCTACGGGGAGTCCGGCAGCGGCCTGCTGAAACTCGCCGAGCGAGCGGAGACCGTCGGACCCGAAGCGGTTGTCATGGCCTACGATTAGCAGGCGGACTCCCTCGGAGGCGAGCCGCTCGAGGTATTGGCGGGCGGTCAGTCCGCGAAGGGCGGAGAAGTCGTCGGTGCGCAGGTCGTCGATGCCTGTCTGCCTCAGCCGGTCGGCTTTCTGCCGCAGGGAGAGCAGCGGGGCGGGAGCCTTGTCGGGAGCTATCGTGGCGAGGGGGTGGCGCGTGAATGTGTAGACGCGGGTGGCCAGCCCTTCGGCCCGGGCTCGACGGAGCAGGTGGTCAAGGAGATAGCGGTGGCCGCGGTGTACACCGTCGAATGTGCCGACGACTGCGGCATAGCCTCTGGTCGCTGCTCCGTCAGGACTCATTGGGGGAGCTTTTTGGAGATGTGGGTGATGAAGTCGTTTTCGGGTGTGACGAGCGCGGCATGGAAGCCGAGACGCCGCGCGGCTTCGACATTGGCCTGGGAGTCGTCGAAGAACAGGGTCTCCTCGGGATCGATGCCGAGCAGCTCCTCGGCGGCCTTGAAGATGGCCGGCTCAGGCTTGTAGGCCTTGACCTCGAATGATGTGATCAGCCCGTCGAAATAGTAGTTGATGTCGTGGCCGAGCCGGGTGAACTCGGGAAGGATATAGCGCTCCCACATCAGCGGATTGGTGTTGGAGAGCAGATAGATCCTGAAGCGGCGGTGGAGCTGCTCGAGAGCGCGCAGGCGATGGTCGGGGATGCCGCGCAGGAACTGGCAGAAAGCTTCGTCGATCGTGTCGTCGTCGACGGGGCGGTCGAAGTGGGCGCGCAGCTCGTCGCGGAATTGTGCTGACGTTATTTCGCCTCTTTCCAGGGCGAGAAAGGGGCCTTTCTGCCCATAGTCGCCGAGGAGTTCCTCCGGGTCGCGCATGCCGGCGTCGCGCAGGGCTTCGACGGCTTTCATGCGGTCAATGTCGAGGATGACTCCTCCGAGGTCGAAAAGCAGGTTCTTTATCATAGCGGTGTGTGGGTGGTTATTCTAATACGTGTATCATTGTCAGGCCGTCGCGCAGGGGGAGTATGACGGTCTCGACGCGCGGATCGCGGGCCACGAGGTCGTTGAAGGCGCGGATTCCGGCGGTCTGCGGGTCGTGGCAGGCCGGATCGGCCACTTTGCCTGCCCAGAGGGTGTTGTCGGCGAGGATGTAGCCGCCGGGATTCATGCGCGGCAGGATGGCTTTGTAATAGTCGACATAGCTGCGCTTGTTGGCGTCGATGAACGCCATGTCCCATCTGCCGGGCAGCGTGGGGAGCACCTCTTCGGCCGCTCCGATGTGGAGAGTGACCTTCCGGCCGTGGGGCGAGCGCTCCAGGCGGCGGCGTATGAAGTCCTCCATCTCGTCGTCGGCCTCGATGGTGTGTATCTCGGCGTCGTCGGCCAGCCCTTCGGCTATGGAGAGGGCTGAGTAGCCGGCGTAGGTGCCTAACTCCAGGACACGCCGCGGCGCTATCATGGAGGTCAGCATCTTGAGTATGCGCCCCTGCAGGTGGCCGGAGCACATGCGCGGATAGAGCAGGCGGACATTGACGTCGCGCTCGAGCTCGCGCAGGTCGTCGGGCTCGGGCGATATGTGGCTGAGTATGTAGTCGTCAAGCTCTTGGGTCATCTCGGAATTTCTTAACCGCCTCCACGGCAAGCCGGTAGCTGTCGAGCCCGAAGCCGGCTATCACTCCGCGGCAGGCCGGGGCTATCAGCGAGCGGTGGCGCTCAGGCTCGCGCGCCGCGGTGTTGGATATGTGCACTTCGACTACCGGCACGTCGATGGCGCGGATGGCGTCGGCTATGGCGAGCGAGGTGTGCGAGTAGGCTCCCGCATTGAGTATTATCCCTTTGACCTGCGGGTCGAATCCGCGCTCATGGAGCTTGTCGATGATGGCGCCTTCGTGGTTGGACTGGAAGGTGGTCAGGGCGACGTCGGGCTCGGCGGCCGACAGCTCGGCGAGATAGTCGTCGAGCGGGCGCGTACCGTAGACGTCGGGCTCGCGACGTCCCGTGAGATTGAGGTTGGGACCGTTGATTATCAGTATCTCGGGCTTCATGGGTCAGTGTTTTAGCTCTACTTTGGTCGTTGGCGGGAGCGTACTGTTACGCTCGCCGACAGCGTCGACTACTTCGTGGGCCAGATGCATGAACGCATGGGCGGCCATGGAGTCGCCGGCCGCTATCGGCTCTCCGCTGTCGCCGTGGTCGCAGATGCTCTCGGTGACGGGTATCTGTCCCAGCAGCTTGACTCCCAGCTCGCGGGCAAGCTCCACGCCCCCTTCGCGGCCGAAGATGTAGTAGCGCTCGTCGGGGTGCTTCTCAGGAGTGAACCAGGCCATGTTTTCCACCAGGCCGAGGATGGGGACATTGACCTTGTCGCCCATGAACATTGCTATCCCCTTGCGGGCGTCGGCCAGGGCCACCTGCTGCGGGGTAGAGACGATGACGACGCCGGTGATGGCGAGCGTCTGCACCAGGGTCAGGTGTATGTCGCTCGTGCCGGGAGGCATGTCGATCAGGAAGTAGTCCAGCTCGCCCCAGTCGGCGTCGGTGATGAGCTGCTTCAGCGCGTTGGATGCCATGCCGCCGCGCCAGAGCACGGGCGCATTCTTGTCGACCAGAAAGCCGATCGACAGCACCTTGACTCCGTAGCGCTCTGCCGGGATGATCAGCTCGCGGCCGTCGACGCGGTGCATGTAGAGCTCGGCATCTTCGAGACCGAGCATCTTGGGCATCGACGGCCCGAAGATGTCGGCGTCGAGCAGGCCTACCTTGTAGCCCTCGCGGGCCAGGGCCACGGCCAGATTGGACGCGACGGTCGATTTGCCGACTCCCCCCTTGCCCGAAGAGATACCGATGATATTCCTGACGCCGGAGAGGGGCTTTTCGGCCGGCTGCGGCGCCTGGATGCGGGTCTTGACGGCGACGTTGCCCTTGATGTCGACCCACGGGCCGATGTAGGTGGCGATGGCGCTCTCGGCGGCCTTGACGAGCGACTTGATGAACGGATCGGTCGGCCTGTCAAAGACGAGCGAGAAGCTGACGCGGCTGCCGTCGATGCGGATGTCGTCCTCGACCATGCCGCTCTCCACGATGTTTTTGCCGCTCCCGGGGTAGCGCACGTTGCGCAGGGCGTCGAGTATGAGGTTGGGGTAGAGTCTCTGCTGTTCCATATCTGTCGGAAGGTATATTTTCCGCGAAGTTACGAAAAAATTCCCACTTGCGAAATGTTAAAAATGCCTTACCGCTCCGTCATAAGAGTGTTTATATTTGTTACAATAGTGTTACAATTATTTATTTAGAAAAACACACACTCTCTTCACCTTTTAATCATTCATACTATGAAGCGCATATTCATCACCTTAGCTTTAGCCCTGAGCTGGGTAGGGCTTAAAGCCGCCGTAGAGCCGGAGGAGTTTTACGGGATCGGCTACGACGATATCGATGATGATATCCGCGACGAGCTCTCCGACGAGCAGGACTATGAGACCGACACCATAGCCGGTCCGGAGCCTCAGGCCGCCGTGAGTCCCGCCGTAAAGCCGTCAAAACAGCCGTGCATCTATGATATGCCTTACTCACTGACCGCCAACTATCCCAACTACCATCGCCTGGCCGCCAATACGGCCGTGCTCTTCGGCGCCGGTTTCGCCACGCTCGCCGTGCTCGACCTCCTGCCCGAGAACGCTACCTCTTGGAATAAGAAAGAAGAGACCGAGGTGCCCATGACCGAGCGATATCTCAAGAACGTCATGAAAGGCCCCCACTGGGACGGCGACAAGATCATCTTCAACTACGTCCTCCATCCCTATGCCGGAGCCGCCTACTTCATGTCGGCACGCTCGCAGGGCTTCAACTTCTGGTATTCGGCGCTCTACAGCTTCGGCGTATCGACCATCTTCTGGGAGTATGGCATCGAGGCGTTCATGGAGATCCCCTCCATCCAGGATCTTATCATAACCCCCGTCGTAGGCTCGCTCCTGGGCGAGTGCCTCTATCGCGGCAAGCGCTATATCGTCGAGCATGACTATGAGCTGCTCGGCTGGAAGCCGCTGGGCTATGTGGCCGCATTCTTCTGCGACCCCGTCAACGAGTTTCTCGGCTACTTCCGCGGCAACGACGCCCACGGCTGGAGCTCCCGCCATCAGCAGCAGTCGAAAGTCGACATCAGCTCCGGCTTCGCCCTCGTCCCCGATGCCACAGGCCACGCCGCCCCGACCCTCTCAGTCTCCCTGACCTTCTGACGCTATGCCTTATAGCTCTTAATAAGGCTTACACTTCTTAGCCTCATGCAAGTGCGGCGAAGCCGCGCGACTGGTGTCATGCGGATGCCGCCGATTATAACTATAAGGTCGCACTGCATCCATGGCTGAAAGCCATGTCAGTATGGATAGCCGGGTACATGGAGCGAAGCGACATGTACCCGGATAGATAGCGGATATGGAATATGTCTGAAAGACATCTCGTTACAAGGTGTCTTAACAGACACGTTCAGAGTCTCTCCCCCCTCTCCCGGAGACACCATGTGGTGTCCCCGGCTATTCAAATCCATGGCTTCCAGCCATGTCAGGTCGATATGATATGGTGAGCGTCCCACCCCCGGCGTCCTCGGCCGGATGCCACAGGCCACGCCGCCCCGACACTCTCAGTCTCCCTGACCTTCTGACGCTATAACCTATAAGACGTATATGACTTATAAATCAGGGCTTAGCTGGTGCGGGTGCGGGTGAAGGTGACTACGTTGTTTGTGCCGTCGGTCACGAAGTTGCCTTTTTCCTCCTGGATCCAGACTCTGATCGTGATGGTGCTTCCGACGGCCACGCCCATGTCCTGCAGCGAGCGGATCGTACGCATGCGGCAGCGCACGCGGTGGGCGGTTATCGTCTTGCCGTCGGGACCGTAGACTATCGTGCCCTGGTCGTCAGTGGTCGACGTAGTGCCGATCGGAGTGTTGTAGTTGGCCAGTGTCACTGTCTTCACATACTTGATGCGTGTCTCTCCGCCGTTTGCCGGGAAGAATGAGGGTCCCTCGGTCACTGTCATGTTGCCTACGGGGGCATCCTCGATGTTCTGGCGATCCGATTCTATGACGAACGACAGCGGGAACACCGACTCCGGAAGGTCGTTGGGTATGTCGAAGAATATGGTCAGCGGGTCGCCTGCGTTCTGGCCTGCCGTGCCGGAATTGAGTGCGCCGGTCGTCCAGTTGGCGAGATAGGCGCCGTATTCGCGCAGGTTGCGGTAGGTCCACTTCTGGTGGAGGCTCATGTTGACGGTGCGCCCCAGGCCGTTCTTGTTGACGATGGTGAATTCCTGGGTCTTGGTCTCCGTGGTGGCCTTGTTGCAGGTGATGGTCACGGTGCGCCAGCCGTCGGCGTCGTCGGTCGTGCCTATATTGACGCTCTTGATTACGGGCCCGGGCTCGAGTCCTACGAAAGTCACGTTGCTGTCGTCGTTGTAGTACTTCTTGTCGGCTATGTTGCGGAACTTGTATCTGAACTCTATCTCTTCCTCTTTAGTGGCGTCGGTCAGCACGAGGTTGGTGTCGGATACATAGATGATCTGCTTGCCGTCCGACATATTGAGCATATGGCTGGTGTCGATCGAGAATGAGAAGTTGTTGGACACGATGCCGTTGGCTGCCTCATGAGCCGACGTGTAGCCGTCTCGCTCCACCTTGGTCAGCGTGACGTTGTAGTGGAAGTTGCGCAGTATGTTGTAGTTGCGGAAGACGCCGTCGGCGTCCGGCTTGCCCAGGTCGAGCTTATAGTAGTTCATCACCCCGTTTCTGAGGCCGCAGATGATTATGAAGGTCGGGCGGTCGAGCGAGTAGGGGCGTTCGTAGAGGTATTGCGCGTCTGTGGTCATTTCGGGATCCCAGCCTGACACCTGGTTGTCGAACTCGGTGCCCGACGGGAGTATGCCGGAATAGATGGTCTTCATGACATCGTAGCTCGGGGTCGCGCCGGCAGCGTCGATAAACTGCGGGAACGTGAGGCTCTTCTGATTCCAGGGGGCGATGGTGCCTGTGGTGGGTATATTCATCACCACGAATCCCTTAAACTCAAAGTCGGGGGCATTGTCGGTGACGGTTATTTTGGCGAAGTTCCTGACGAGCTGCACCTTGGTCAGCTTGTTGACAAGCTCCTCGTTGGGGTGCCATGAGCCGTCCTCGGCTTCCGAGCTGTAGCCGGCGGGGAACGATACGCGGCGCCAGTAGGCGTCCGTGCCGTACGACACGGTAAGGTGAGGTATCACGTCGGCTTCCAGTCCGTACCCCACGGTCAGCTCCTCATCGTCCGGTATGGCTATCAGGTGGAGTATCTTGGCGCTTTCCGAGGCCATCAGCTTCACGCGGAATGTCACGATCTCCCCGCTGACCGTCTCCTGTTCAGCCTGATATATGCGGGTCAGAGGGTTGGTGACGGGCGAGCCGTTGTCGTCGAACTCTATCAGATAGAGGTGCAGGCTCGAGTATGCGGGCTTGTCGGCCAGCGCGCGGCTGGCGAATTCGGCCATTTCCGGCACTTCGAGGGTCACGTCGAGCGTCAGCTCGTCGCCTTCCACCGTGACGTTGCCGTAATGACGCGCCCCGTCAGGCAGCGACTCCGAGCAGGCTGAAGCCAGAGCCGATGCTATCAGTATGATGAGGATTCTGAAATATTTGGTTGTCATAGATAATTTTGCCATTTTGGTTATTGACCGACACGCTCGGCATCGCCCCATGTGAACGGATATTCAGGATACGTCTGACCTAAGGGGGGGGCTTTGTCAATCATCTGGCTACCCCAGTACCATTCGTCATAAACGAAGCGGGCTCGCTGAAAGTTTCTAGACACATCGTTTTGACTTGTCCGGAGAGAGGGGGTCTGGTTAGGGTCGCTCTTTCCGGGGACGACTGCTTCGCCCTGGGCGCACCAGTAATACCATGTAATAGTGCCTGAGCGACCGAACAGGCGTGGAATCTTAAACTGAGCCGACAGGTCCATCACGAATTTCACCTCGGCGTAGGTCGGCAGGCGCCAGCGTCCGGCCGGATAGCCCATTTCCTGGAATGCCGCTGCGCGAAGGCGTGCTCTGATGAAGTTAAGACCTGGGCCGGTGCCGGCGTAACTGGAGCAGATGCGAATTTTAGGCGCAATCATATTCTGGGTGGCACTGCCTGGTTGCGTGGGGTAGTAATATTTCAGGCTTCTACGTCCCCCCTCAAGTGCATCACCTTCTTTAAAGCTATAATTGGGGTCTCCCGGATAAGCGTAGTCAAGATACTCCTTGTTGTCATTCGCAGGAAGCATACTCTGGTACTCCAGATTGTTATTGATTAGTCGGCGGCGCGGGTCTCCGATCTGGTATGTCGTGGTCGAAGGGAGTGTTGTTATTGTAATGACGTATAAATTCGGATTCCAGTTCAGGTTCCCGTTACTGGTCAGACCGATAGAGGTATACCAGTAGTTATCAGTAGGTTGATTATTTGTACCGCCATTCCATGAACCGATTGAATTACAGTTGCCATTGACCCAGCAACTTGCCATCGCTCCGGTTCCGTCAATGTTAGCTCCCGAGCGGTTATAATTATTGGGGGTGGCATCAATATATATGGCGGGGTACTGCGAGACTTTCACAGTCTCTGTCCACAGGGGGGTCCCCTTCATGTCGGAGTGCTGGACGGTGATTACATAGTCCACTCGCGAGAATTCGTCATCCGCCAGTTTTTTATATGATGTAGTCTGGGCGAGAAGGGCTGCTATCTTTGCATTATCCTGCGTTTTATCGCGGGTGCTTGTGGGTCCGTCGTTGTTGGTCAGCGAAATTTCAGTCCCGTTTTTCATCGGCTGGTACATATTCAGGGGATGCCAGATGCGCAGGAACGGCTGGCTTTTCCCTTCCTGACGGGCTTCTTTCTCATTGATGAAGCGGGCGTTGTAGACGCCGTTGTTGGCGTCGCTGAACAGGTCGACGGTAACGGGGAACTTCGTGCCCTCGTCCGAGTAGTTGAAGCGGTAGAAGGTCATGGTAGCGGCTGTCACCTCGGTGTCGTGGGAGGTGTAGAAGGGTATCTCCATGGTCGTCACGTTGTTGAACTCGTAGTTCTCCTGCTCGACGACGAGGAAGCGGTAGTCAGGTATCTCGACATTGAAGCTCTCCGTGCTCCAGTCGGCGGCGGTATAGCTCAGGTCGGGTAGCTCGATCGGCTCTTCGGGCACGAAGCTGCCGAGCATGCCGAGGTGGAGCTTGATGTGGTAGGAGGTGTTGCGGACGAGAGACTCGGCGGTGACGGGCACGACGGGCACCTGATAGTAGCATGTGCGCCAGCTTTGGCCGCCGTCCGAGCTCCAGGGAAGGCTCAGGGTGATGAATGTGCGGTGCTCCTCGTCGGGCTGCAGCGTCCATGCGTTGGGGTAGGTGTAGAAGGGGGTGGCCTGGGTCAGCGGGAAGCGCTCGTCGGCTATGCTGTCGGTGAAGTTGTAATTGAGCGAGACGGGAGTGTCGAAATAGTTGTCGAGGTCGATCTCGCCGGCGACGGGCTTCGGAGCGAGGGTCGAGGTGTGTACGCCGCTGTAGAGGTTGACGCGCATGGCGTCGAGATTCGGTTTCCAGATCAGCTCATTGCCGTCCTTGTCTGTCTCGGTCAGTTCCGGCTCACAGTTGACCGAAACGGTGATCTTGCAGGCTGAGCGGTGGGCGTTGATCACGCCGGTGGCATACGTGAGGTTGGGGTCGACGGAGAGCTGTGCGCTGCCGTCCATCGTGAACTGTTCCTGCACCTTCTGAGTGGCAAACTCCGATGTCACAACGAGTTGTTTCAGTTCGGCCACGGTCTTGACCTCTCCGGGGTCGACATTGACGGCCACGTAGGCCAGACACGGGTTGTTTGAGCCCTCGCTCTCAAACAGCTGCAGGCGGAGCGACGGCGAGAGAGGCACGCGGAGCGTGGCGACGCCGGTGGCCTCGAGGTTGGTGAAATTCTCCATGTAGACCGGCGGGACGGTCTCGGGGCGGGTGGCATCCTGAGGCCAGAGGCAGAGCACGACATTGTTGATGAGGTTCTCGTTGAGAACGTCGATGCCTGGCTCGTCGAGCAACCCGCGGGAGGGGTTCTTGGCGGCGACAACGTCGATCGTGATGTAGCCGCGCTCGGATTCGTGGGGATCCTGAGGCCTCAGAGGCTCGGGATCGTCGGTGCAACCCGTGGCGAAGATGCCCAGGAGAGCGGTAAGTATGGTGTATTTCAGATATCCGGCTATATTGCGTGGCATATAGAGTAGTAGACTGATTGATTTAAGAAAGAGGATGATTGGCTTTTGGTCGCGGGGGGAGGTTACTGCGAGTTCTGGATGATGGTCAGATATTCGTTTTTGCCGTAGGTGTTGGGATTGAGGATGTTGACGGGGATCGTGGCTCCGCCCGGCAGTGTGGCTGTCACCTGCAGGCGCGCGGTGCGCGGTTCGGATCCCGGTGCCATGGTCGATACGATGCTGATGGTGTTGAGCGTGTTGCCCATCGAGCCCGAGAGGTGGGTCGAGTAGGTATAGGTACCTGTGGCCTGGTCGAGCGTGCGGAACTGGATGGCGTCCTGGTCGCCGGCGGTGGTGATCAGGTAGGCGTCCCATGTGGCGCCGACGGGGGTCGAGATGCCGAATGTGCCTCGGGCAGGGTTGGGATAGTCGAGCACAAGTCGCGCTGTGGCCGGGTCGAGGCTCAGATAGCTGCTGGAGGTGAAGCGCAGATAGCCGTCGGTGGCTATGCCTATCTCGGTCGAGTAGTCATATTCGTATTCCTCGGAGTTCCAGGGGAGCACTTTGACATCGACGAGTATCACGTGTTCATTGCCGATGGCGATGTCGACCACTACATGGGTGTTACGCGGGAGCAGGTCGAGGTTGGGGAGCCTGACCGGTTCGGAGAATGCGCCGTCGTTGGTGTGGATGCGCACGTTGAAGCCCCCTTGCGGAGTGCGGGTCTCGGGGATATAGATCTTGGGCGCGTAGGTGTATACCTGGTCGTCGATGAGCTCGTCGGGCTTGAATGTCCAGGGGAGCTTGAAGACGAATGTCGACGCCGTGTTGTTGACGGTCGGCACGGAGAAGGCTGTGATGAAGCGGCCCTCATACAGATTGGTGCTCGGCTGGTCTTTGGCAGGGGAATAGACGGTGTTGCGGGGCACGATAAAGGAGCTCGAGCCGATGTAGTCGATGGCTATGGCGTCGATGGTGGCGCTGCTTGCACCGGTGAAGTTGGCCGCCTTGTGGATGCGGAATGAGAATTTCGACACGGCGCGGGTGATGAACAGGCGGGCTGACTGATAGCGGTCGGCGGGAGTCGCGGCCTGACGGACACTGACCTCCCAGCGCTCGCTCATCGGTACGCGCAGGGTGCCTTCGCCGGCCGTCCAGTCGAATACGGGCGCCGAGCCTGTGCGGGTGAGCGTGCCGTTGTCGACCGACGCGGGCACGACGGTGCGGAAGGTGGTGGCGGCGAGGATCGACTGATAGGCTTCGGGCAGCGAGCTCTCGTTGCCGAAGAGGTAGATGTATTTGTCGCCGGGGGTGACTCTGAAGGTCAGGTTGTCATTGAGCGGTATGCCCTGGTCGTTGAGGGTCACCAGACGGTTGGCCTCGACCGTGCGGTCGGCAGCCGAAGCTATTATGACACGGAGCGTGTGGAGCTTCTCGCAGTCGAGCTCCGGAAGCTCGAAGTAGCTTTCGTTGGCGCGTGACGTGTGGTTGGCTCCGGCACGCGAGCCGAGAACGTTGACATCTAGGGTCAGGAAGATGTCGGCTGTGTGAGGATCTACGTCTGGCTCGGGAGCGCTTACTTCGTTGATGCACGCGCAGAGCCCGGCCGCCAGTGCTATGGCAGCGAGATAACGTGATATGTAGCGCAATAGAACCATTATACTTTTATTGTTTTCCTTAGAATTTAGTCCGGCCGCGGGATGCTGTCCGGCCGGGGTGGATGTTGTGTGTCGCGTTGTGTGTGTGGAAGGGTCAGTCCTTGTCCCCGAAGTTGTCGATATCGTTGATGCGTACCTCCCAGTCGTTGATGACGATGTTGGCGTCCATCCAGTTGCCCTCTTTGTCGATGAAGAAGATCAGGCGCCACTCGCTGTTGCGGTCGAGGAATTCCTGATCTTCCATCGTCTCGAACTGCTGGCTGCGGAGCAGGAGCAGTGTCTTTGCCAGAGGGATGGAGAGCACGTTGGTGCCGAGCGACTTGCGGGTGATCGTGAGGCGGCCCTTAGAGGCGGTGACGATTCTCGATGTGCTGATCTCGGCGAAAGGCATATAGACCGGCGTACCTTCCATCGTGATGCCGCCGATGGCCTCGCCTGTGGTCCAGGGGGTGTAGGTGACGGTCTGAGTGGGGATTATCTCGTTGTCCCAGCCCAGAAGTGTGTTGTCGTCGGTCAGCGTGTAGCTGAAGTCGTTGGAGGAGAGTGATGTGCCGTCGGCGTTGGCCAGCAGGATGCGCAGGTTGTTGGTGTCCTTGATCATGTAGATGGTCTCGCGGCGGTAGTCGGTGTCATTCTCACCGACAGTGAGAGTCCCTTTTCCGTAGAAGAGGTTGTGGAGCGGGGCGCCTTTCTGGCCGGCAAGCAGGCCGGGCTTCAAGGCTACCTCCAGATCCGTCAGGAGCGCCGGGATGGCGCGCGACGACGATGTGAACTCGAATGAAGCGTTCTCGCAGGCCATGCCGCCGTAGGCTATGAAGCGGTATTCGCCCGGATCGAGGCGCAGCTGCATGCGCCAGTCCTCGTCGCCGAGCTTGTCGCGGTCGGTGACGGTGTGTGTGGCGAGATGGTGTCCGGCGGCATCATAGACGAGGAGCGTCAGGCAGTGTACCTGTGCGGGGAATGCGTTGGCAAACTCCATGTTGTAGTCATAGACAAAGCGGAGTTCGGCACCCTGCGGACACGGCTCGAGGTCCTTGTAGATGAGGTCGCAGGAGGTAAGCGCCGTGGCCGGCACCGCCGCGAGGGCGGTGCCGACAAGCGCGTTTATGAGATGCTTTCTGAGTGACATCGTGAGTGTTTAGTGGTCGATATTAGAATTCGATGTTGTTGATGCGGACAGTCCAGGGGAGCACCTGACATTCTACGTCGATGTAGACATTGTCGCTCTCGTCGGGAGTGTCGGGAGTGGGTGACTCGGGGTCATTGACTGACAGACGGGGGTGACCGAGTTTCTTGATGTTGGTCACGGCGAGCTTGTAGACGTTGTTGCGTACGACTGCGAACTCCATCGGGCCCATCACGCCGTTGTCGAGGTTGTCGTTGTGGCGGTTGCGGTAGTAGTAGTAGCAGTAGTAGCCGGGGCCGAAGCGATTGTCGGTGCTCGACTGGTAGAGGGTAAAGTTCAGGTCGGGATTCTCGTTCTCGGTCATGGCCTTGCGCATCTTGGTCAGCAGCTCGTCGGGGCCGGTGGCGGTGGGGCGGTGATCCTCGTCCCATGCGGTCCAGGCTGCGTTGGCTGATTTGGGGTCAGGAGCGAGGGTGTCCTTGAATTCAGCTTCTACGGTCTCTTCTTCGCCTTCGGCATTGATGATGGTGTATTTATATTCAAAGGGAAGCATGCCACCGTTACCGTAGCAGGCCATGTAGAGAGTGCTGTTGCGGTTTACTTCCACTTCACCGTTGGCGGTGATGGTGACGGCTTCAGCCTGGACAGCTGCGCGTACCATAGGCCATGATGCGTAGAGTGTGCCTGCGTGAGCATAGAGGATGGGATCATTGGTAGGATCACCGGTAGCGGTGTTGAGAGCTTCGGCTACAGCCTTCATGCCGGGGTATTTGGCATTGGTGTCTTTGTCGTCTTCCAGGTCGAGAGCGGCCTGGGTGGGGAGGATCTTGCCCTTGAACACTACGATGGTAGAGCGGCCGTAGGTCTCTTTTTCCACGGGGCCGGGGATGGTGTTCTCCGTGCAGTAGCGCCATACGTGGTAGCTCTTGTCGCCGTAGTTGTCGCTTGCGCCGTTGAGCACGTCGGAGATGTAGTATGAGCTCCAGCGGTCAGAGCCTTCGTTGACATCATCAGCGGCGAGGTTGTCGATTTCGTTCTGAGAGTTGAAGAAGGGATAGTTGAAGATGCCGGCTGCGGAGATGCCCTGTGCGTTGGCAGCGCTGAAGGCCGTGTAGTTGGGCGATACGGTGTAGTTCTCGGGAGTTTCCAGTCCGCAGATGACAGCACCGGTAGGACCGCCGGTGGCAGATACGCGGGGCAGGTAGTAGAACTGCTTGGCCATGTTGGTCAGGCAGATGCGCTGGAGCTCGATGTTGATGAAGAGGGGACCCTTCTTGGTGGCGTCGAGGTTGCCTTCCTCGTCATAGTAGTTGCCGTAGAGCACGCCGTAGGTGTTGGGGCTCTCGGTGTTGCCGGAGCCGTCCTTGAAGTCGAAGCGGGCTACAGAGCGCTCCACCTTGACGGGGCCGCCGGTGGTTCCGTGCACGCCGTTGAGTACTTCATGGTCAGAACCGAGACCGTTGTCAGCTGAGAGGTGGAAGGGTTTTGCCGAAGTCTTGTAGCTGTCCCAGTCCTCGAGGTGGAGAGGAAGCTGGCGGGTAGCGATTTCGGAGTTGTTCATCAGGAAGGCATTGGACGACCAGATACCTGTATTGGTGCCGCCGTTTCTTACGTCGACGGTGCAGACTGTGTTGAGCCAGTCGCTTGAGTCGGAGCCTACGGCAGCGAGTATTGAGCTGGTGAGATCCTGGGTCGGGTTGCAGAATACGAAGACATTGACCTTGGCCTCTCCTTCTGAGAGCTCACCTTTAGTCTGGGCATCCTCATAGTAGCCGGCGATCTGGGTCTTCTGGAATTTGGCTACGGTCTTGTAGGTATCGGAGCCGAGAGCCTGGAGGTTGTTGCCGAGGACGGTACCGGCTGTGATGATGTTGTTCTGGGTGTCGGCGAGCACGATGAGCACGGTCGATACGGTGTTTTCGGCGTCAGATCCGGGTTCGGTGCCGTCGCTCGATGTGCCGTTGTCCTGGGTCTTGCTGCGTGAGCCGCCGGTGGGCATTTTGATCTGGAGCGACATGAAGACGCCTTCGCCCTCTTCGATGTCAGGGCGGTTGGGGTTGTTTTCCTCGCCGCCGAGCTTATCTTCGGAGCAGGCGGTCATGAGGGCTACAGCTGCAAGCGCTAAAAGGCTTCTTTTCAGAATTTTCATGCTGTTACTGTTTTAGATGATTGATTTCTTACTATATTGTTACTATTTTATTTCTTAACGGGATAGAAGATCTCGACCTCGCCTTCGGGGTGGGCGGCAAGGGTGCGGATCGACTCGAGGGCGCGACCGGCCTCGGCGAAGCCGTCGGCGGCAGCTTTGGTGAAGAGCTCTTCAGCGAGCTTATAGTCCTCCATGCGTGCTGCGAGGACGCCGCGGGCATAGTTGACCACGGGAGTCTCGCCGGCCTTCGAGAGGTAGCGCTCGGCTGCCGCGAAGTCGCCGCGTCCCATGGCTGCGTTGGCTGCATTGAGGTTGCAGAGGGGATCCTGCGGGTGGATGCGGACGGCTGTCTCAAAGACTTCGTTATACTCTTCGGAGCCTTCCTCCATGCTCTTGGCGGCGCGGAAGAATTCCTCGGCGGAGAGCTTCTTGGGCTGGGTGCCCAGCGTGTGGAGGATCTCCTCCAGTGTGGTGTAGGAGCGCACGTTGTAGCGTATGACGTAGTCGGTGTGGCGCAGGCGCGGATAGACGTAGGTCAGCAGGAAGTCATACTGCTCGGGATAGGTCGACTTGATGGCCCAGTTCTTGTTGTCGGGCTCGCGGTCGGAGTCGATGATGGCGAGGATGCCGTCGCGGTTGTCGAGCGTGGAGCTCTCGACATAGGCGCGGAGTCCGGGCCAGTCCTCGGGCATATAGTCGGTCGAGAAGATTTCGTGGGGGACACGCTCGGCGCGGTTGACGTAGCGCTCCACATAGTCGAGGATGGTGGCTGTACGGCCGCTCGCGAGGCGTACGTTGTTGTCATACGGGCCTTCGGGCGAGGCAAAGCCCTTGATGAATATCGACTTGACCGTGACGTCGGGGTCGCCCATGACGGTGTCGATGGTGGCAGTGATCTTGGCGAGCTCGGTCGGGTTGTTCATGTACTCGGGGAAGAGCTCTGTGCGGTTGACGGGGAAGTTGACGTAGGCCGAGCCCTCGATGGCAAACTCCTTGATGGAGTCGGGCAGGGGGCAGACATAGACGAATTCCGGGCGATAGACCGGTCGGGGGATGATTCTGATGATGGTGTCGGTCGAGGCGGCTTTGGGCTGCGAGCAGCATCCGATCCGCTTGACGTCGAGCGCTACGGTGGCGTCGTCCATCCAGGGGGTGCGCTCCAGACGTGCCGTGTAGGCTATGGGAGCCTTCCCTTCGGGGCGCACGAGGCGTATGTCCTTGAGGTCATCCAGACGCAGGTGGCGGTAGTAGAGGTTGCGGCCGGCGATGACGATGGGTTCGAGTGTCAGCGAGTCAGCTCCGTCGGCCGACTTCATGACCGGTGTCACTATATATTCTGTGTTGGAATTGAGGTCGAGATCCTTGGTGTCGATCGAGAGGTCGATCTGTACGGCGTGCTCGGCGCGCTCTACCTTGATGTCCGACAGGGGCAGATAGCAGGTGGCCGGTTTAGCTGCGCTGAGGGTGCCGGCAGCGAGAGCGGCTGCCGCTATGGCAAGTATATATGACTTCATTGACTTCATGATTAAAAGACATAAATGAGGTTGAGGGCAGCTTTTGTGGGCCCGACGTAATTGTGGGATTTGTCACTCTCGATTTTAGTGCCGCAGTTGGCGCAGGGGTAGCGGTCAAAGCGTGTATAGCTGTAGCCGATGCCGATTTCAGCCTCGAAGTTCCAGTGCTTGTGGAGGATCCATGTGTAGCCGTAGGTGATACCGCCGCCGACAAACCATCCCTGATAGCGGCTGTTGCGGAGCTTATGGAAGTCGGTGCCTAAGAATTTGAAGTTGGTACCCCAGTTGCCTACATTATACTGTCCGCCATGGGCTTCGATGCCAATGAAGTGACCCTGAAAGGGGTTACAGAACCAGAAGCGGGCCTCCGGCTGAGCGAACCAGTGGCGGAGATACTGGTTGGTGCGTATGTTCCAGGCGTTGAGGTTGCCCGAGATGTCGAGCGACCAGCGCGGAGCTATCTCTACCTCGACGCCGAGATTGGCCGATGCTGTCGCATCATAGAGCAGGTTGGTCTTGATGCCTACAGTCTGTCCCTTTGCGGTCAGACCGGTGGCGAGAATTGCCACAAGCATACAAAGTCGGCTCAACTGTTTTCTTATCATTGGTCGATTTTTGATTTGTTATGTTCTCTATTCGTTAACTTATTGCCTTAATGTGCGTTTCTCTTCCCAAACCTTTTTCTTGTTGTACCATTTTGATAGCCTTATGTTGGCATTTTGTTCTATTAAGTCGGGTAAAGGTATCGCAATCGAATCGCAAAGTTATCTACTTTTACCAATCTGGCAAATATTATTCCACATAAAGCGAATGACGCCCCGCAAATGTTAAAATTTGCGGGGGGGGGGTAAAAACCTGTAAATCAGAGTATAATGTATATGAAGTGGCTTTTGGTGTCTTTAATTATTAACAAAGTTTAACCTTATTATTGTTTTCTTGCCGAACTTTTTCGGCGGAAGCGCGTTTAAGTGTTAAATAATTTTCAACTTTTTAGATTATGAAAGAACTCAAGGGATCAAAGACAGAAGCCAATCTCATGGCAGCCTATGCCGGCGAATCACAAGCCGCAGTCAAATACGGTTATTATGCAAAGCAGGCCAAGAAGGACGGATATGTCCAGATAGGCCAGATATTCGACGAAACAGCCCACAACGAGCGCACACACGCCAAGATCTGGTTCAAGCTGCTCCACGGCGGTGCCGTGCCCTGCACGAAGGACAATCTCGTCGACGCCGCAGCCGGCGAACAGTTTGAGTGGACCGACATGTACGCCCAGTTTGCCAAGGAAGCCCGCGAGGAAGGCTTTGACAAGATCGCGCGCCTCTTCGAGATGGTAGGCGCTATCGAGAAGACCCACGAAGAGCGCTATCTGAAGCTCCTCAAGAACATCGAGGAGGGAATCGTATTCACCCGCGACGGCGACCGCCTGTGGCAGTGCCAGGAGTGCGGCCACATCCATGTCGGGAAGTCCGCTCCCGAGATCTGCCCCGTCTGCAGCCATCCGCAGGCCTACTTCGAGATCGAAGCGCAGAACTATTGACACATCTATAATAATTACATATAATAATACGGTGAGTCCGATCCTCTGTGTCGGGCTCACTTTTGTTGTAGTGTGGGTTAAGCAGGCATCTTTAGATCAGCGATGAGCCGTGGAAGTGATTGCTGGTGTAGCGTGAGGCCGATATAAGTAAGCGCCGGTAAGGCGCGTTATTGTGGTGAACCCCAGGCGTGCTTGCGCCTGGGGACAGGAGCTGCTATAGGGGAGTGAGCGTCGGAGACGCGATGTTATGAAAGCCGACCGGTGGAATACAAAGAAGTGCTATCTTTGCATATATGAGCATAGGGACAGATCGACCATAACGATATCGTGTCTCCGACACTCAACTGTGAGATATCGTCCTCATCCCCAGGCGCTGACGCACGCCTGGGGTTTACCAATACAACGCGCCCTCCGGGCGCTGGCTTATGTCGGGTTCACGTTGAAGTGGGGCGGAATCCGAAAGGCGAATGTCTGAGATCACCACAACAACGCGCCCTCTGGGCGCTGGCTTGTGTCGGGCTCACTTGTTTATTTGGGGGAATTTACTTAAGTTTGCATAAACTAACGCGCTCCCGATGCCGGCCGACCGACCACTTGACATACTCCTCACGGGCGATGCAAGCAATTTCCACCCGACGCTTGCTGACGCCTTATGCCGCCTCGGTCATCGCGTGACCGTGGCGTCGGGGGGATGCACCGGCTGGATGCAGACCCGCCGCGATGTCGACATCGCCCGCCGGCTGCCCGGCAAGCTGGGCGGCCTCGACCTCTGGGCGCGGCTCAGGCTCAACCGGCGCCGACTCTTCTCCGGCTACGACATAGTCAGCATCGCCTCCCAGGACTTCGTCCCGCTCCGTCCCGCCCGGGTCAGAGCCCTGTTCGACCGGCTGAAGGCCGACAACAGAGCCATATTCTACACCGCCCTCGGCACCGACTGGCGCTACACCGAGGAGTGTCTCGACCCCTCGACCCCGCTTGTCGTCAACGAATTCATCAGCCACGGAGAGCCGACCCCATATT
The DNA here is from genome assembly GCA_947173955.1 of uncultured Bacteroidales bacterium. Lineage (GTDB taxonomy): Bacteria > Bacteroidota > Bacteroidia > Bacteroidales > Muribaculaceae > JAAVFS01. The sequence goes on from CAMWHE010000012.1 coordinate 48,337, forward strand.
ACAGAGCGGAGCCTGACAGCGTCGACGCGTGGCGGCGCGGCGAGCTGCTCTCTGTCGGGCGCCACATCTACTCCAATGTCGATGGAGCCGTCTCCGCCCTGTGGGAGTATGACGTGGCTCTCCGCCGCTTCTTCACGCCTGACCGGATGGCCTACGGCGGTATTCCGGTCGACACGTCGGCCATAGAGTATCGCGACCTTCCCGAGCGCCCCGACCGCGTCAGACTCTTCCTCGGCCGCCACCGCGACCGCACGCTGCTCAAGGGCGCCGACATCCTTGAGGCTGCCGCGCGCGCCGTAGTGGAGCGTCACCCCGGAAAGGCCGAGCTTGTGATTGTCGAAAACCGGCCGTATGCAGAGTATCTCGGCCTCCTCGAAAGCTCGCATATCGTCCTCGACCAGATCTACAGCTACACGCCGGCCACGAATGCCCTCCTCGCCATGGCGATGGGTAAGGCGGCTGTCAGCGGGGGCGACGAGCGCTTCTACAGCTTTATAGGCGAGGAGAGGCTGCGCCCTGTGCTTCACGTCGAGCCTGACTATGAGTCGGTGGAGCGGGCGATAGAGCAGGCCGTCCTTCATCCCGACAAGCTGCGCGAGCGGGGCAGGGCAGGACGGGAGTTTGTCGAAAAGCATAATGACAGCCTCGTCGTCGCGCGACGTTTCCTTGACTTCTGGACTTCACGCCTATGCTGACCCTCGATGTGCTCATATCCACCCTCGGCCGCGACGGCATCAGCCGCGTGGCGCAGATGCGGCTCCCCGAAATAGATGGGGTAGGCTACATCGTGTCGTGGCAGGAGCCTGACGGTCTCCCCGTCCCCCCGGAGCTTGCCTCCCGTCCGGACGTCAGGATCTATCCCCTCGGGGGGCGCGGTCTGAGCCGCAACCGCAACAATGCTCTCGATCACTCGACGGCCGACATCCGCCTTATCGCCGACGACGACCTCCGCTACACGCCCGACGGTCTCCGTGCCGTCATCGCCGCCTTCGAGCGCTCTCCCGAGGTCGATATCGCCTGCTTCCGCTATGACGGAGCCGACGCCAAGACCTATCCCTCCCGGGAGTGCCGCCTGACGACGAAGCTGCCGAAAGACTATTACCTGACATCATTCGAGATGGCGATCCGCAATCGCGGCGAGGCCTCGCGTCTGCGCTACGACGAGCGCTTCGGGCTCGGCAGCGGGTGCCTGCCCCTCGGAGAGGAGGAAGAATTGTTCCATCGGGCCGTCCGTCACGGACTTGTCGCGCGCTTCTTCCCCGTCAACATCACCACCCATCCCGGCCTGACCACCGGCAACCGCCCGATGTCCGATCCACGCGCCCTCCGCGCCCGCGGGGCTGTCATCGCGCTCTACTATCCGCTCTCGTGGACGCTACGGATTCCCCTCGTGGCGTGGAGAGAGAGACGTAAGGGGCGCGCCCCCTTCTTAGGGATGCTCTTTCAGGGCTTTCGGGGAGCCCTCTGGCGCTTCTTCCGCTACCGTAGATGATAAATTTTAACAGATTCTGTTAAGAACTTTTTCCCTCCTGTTTGTTATTCATATACACGGCGCCCGAGGGGCGTCGGAGATAACAAGAAACAAACAAATATCAATTAATTAAATTTTAGGAGGAAAATACTATGAACACAGCCCCTCTACAAGGAATCAAAGTGGTCGACTTCACGGAAGTCCAGTCAGGCCCTTCATGTACTCAGCTGCTCGCATGGCTTGGTGCAGATGTAATCAAAATCGAGCGTCCCGGTGTAGGCGACGCGACACGTGACGAACTTCAGTTTGATCCGACACTCCCAAGCTACTACTTCCTGCAGCTTAACTCTGACAAGAAATCGCTTGCGCTTGATGCAGCGACCCCCGACGGTAAGGAAATTCTGACCAAATTGATCCAGGAGGCCGATGTATTCATTGAAAACCTTCACCCCGGAGCCATGGATAAGCTCGGCTTCAGCTGGGAGGAGGTCCACAAGATCAATCCTAAATGTATCTACGCCACTATCAAGGGCTTCCCTGTCTCATCCAAATATAAGGATCTGAAGGCCTACGAGCCTATCGCACAGGTGACCGCCGCCGCCGCTTCCACCACAGGCTGGTTTGACGGCGACTACAACATCCCTACTCAGAGCGGCGCAGCCCTCGGCGACTCAAACACCGGTATGCACTGTACTATCGGTATCCTCGCCGCCCTTCTGCAGCGTAACATCACAGGCGAAGGCACCTATGTCTATCAGTCGATGCACAATGCCTGCCTTAACCTCTGCCGTATCAAGACCCGTGACCAGCTCACCCTTGACAAGATCGGCTATCTGACACAGTTCCCGCAGTACCCCGACGGCAAGTTCGGCGACTGCGTGCCCCGTTCAGGCAACATCGAGGGTGGCGGCGTTCTCGGCTGGACCTACAAGTGTAAGCCCGCCGGGGGTCTCGACTCCGAGCTGGACGCCAACAACTATGTCTACATCATCCTGCAGCGCGGCGCCAAGGACTTTGAGCTCGCCTGTCAGGGATTCGGTTTCCAGGACTGGCTTACCAACCCCGACTTCAACACCGCCGACGCCCGCGACCGTCACAAACAGGAGATCTATCAGCGCATCGGCCAGTGGTGTGCCGACAAGACCAAGTATGAGGTCACCGAGATACTGTCGAAGTATGGCGTGCCTGTAGGCCCCGTATTGTCGACCAAGGAGATGATGTCCGACGAGTCACTCTATGACGGCAACACCCTCGTCAAGATCAACCAGGGTGGCAAGATCGGCGAGTTCGTCACTGTGGGCGTCCCCTTCACGATGAGCAACTATCAGCCTACCTACGGCCCGTGTCCGGAGCTCGGCGGCAACACCGAGGAGATCCTTACTTCTCTGGGCTACACAGCCGAACAGCAGGCTGCCATGAAGGCCAACGGTACTACCGCACCCAAGCCTAAGACAGCTCCCGCAGCCGCTACGACCGCATCAGCCGCATCAGCAAGCAAATAAATTCATATGACTTACTAAACCTGCGGGGTCAAGGTGAATCCGGTTCGATTCCGGCCCCGCAGGTTTTTTTTCAACCCATTTTTATTCACACCTCACATTATAATAATATTATGGCAACACAGACTACCACAACTAATACCACCCTTGCTGATGGCGCTACGGCACCCAAGTTCCCGGAACAGGTGACCGGTATGTATATCCTCGCTCAGGCTCTGCATCGCCTGGGTCTTAATGACGTATATGGCCTCGTAGGCATCCCCGTCACCGAGGCGGCCTACGCTATGCAGAAAGTAGGCATGAACTACTACGGTTTCCGCTTCGAGCAGCAGGCCGGCATGGCCGCCGCAACACACGGATTCCTGACCAAGCAGCCGGGAGTGCTGCTGACAGTCTCCTCTCTCGGCTTCATGAACGGCCTGACAGCGACCACCAACGCCACCGTCAACTGCTATCCTATGATCCAGATATCCGGAGCATCCGACCCCCACATGGTCGACATGAATATGGGCACCTACGAACAGCTTGACCAGTTCAACGCCGCCAAGCCCTTCGTCAAGGCGGCCTTCCGCTGCAGCCACGCCAAGGACATCCCTTCGGCCGTAGCCCGCGCCTACCGCGCAGCCGTCAGCGGACGTCCCGGCGGCGTATATATCGATATGACAACCCCGGCGCTCGCCGAGGTCATGGACGCTGCCGAGGCCGAGAAGCTGTTCTATCAGCCTGTCGACATCGTTTCGCCCGTAGCTCCTAACGCCGAGGCTGTCAAGCGTGCCGTCAGCATCCTTTCGCAGGCCAAGCGCCCCGCTATCCTTCTGGGCAAGGGTGCAGCTTACGCCCAGGTCGACGACAAGATCAAGGAGCTTGTCGAGAAGTACAACATCCCTTATCTGGCCATGTCGATGGCCAAGGGCCTGATGCCCGACGAAGGCCCGCTGAGCGCCCTCGCCTGCCGCTCCACCATCATGGAGCAGGCCGACGTCGTGATGGTGATCGGTGCGCGTATCAACTGGATGCTATCCTTCGGCCGTGGCCGCTGGAATCCCGATGTCAAGTTCATTCAGCTTGATGTAGAGCCTCAGGAGATCGACCGCAACGTGCCCGTCGCAGCTCCTGTCGTAGGCGATATGGGTCTTGCCCTCGACGCTATCCTCGCCGAGATGCAAGGTGTCAAGATGGCTGCCGATCCCGCATGGGTCACCTCCCTCCAGGCCGAGACGAAAGAGAAGAACGCCAAGTTCGCAGCACGCCTGCAGGCCGCTTCCACCGCATCGCCCATGAACCACTGGACTGCCCTGAGCGCCATCAAGCCGGTCCTCGCCGCCAATCCCGACGTCATCCTCATCAACGAGGGCGCCAATACCCTCGACGACACCCGCGACACCATAACCCAGTCGCTCCCGCGTCACCGCGTCGACTGCGCTTCATGGTCGATCATGGGCATGGGCATGGGCTCGACAATCGGTGCCGCCGTCGCTACAGGCAAGAGCGTAGTGGCTATCGAAGGTGACTCGGCATTCGGATTCTCGGGCATGGACTTCGCGACCATCTGCCGCTATCAGCTCCCCTGCACAGTCGTCATCTTCAATAACGGCGGTATCTACAATGGTATCGGCGTCGATCCCGGCGACTCAAAGGGTCTCGCACCTACCACACTGGATATCAATGCCCGCTACGACAAGATGGGCGAAGCCTTCGGCGCCGCCAACTATTATGTGACCACACCTAAGGAACTCGCCGACGCCCTCACGGCCGGTATCGCTTCCAGGAAGCCTTGCATCATCAATGTGCAGCTCGCTGCCGACTCAGGCGCCGAGTCAGGACATATCGGCTACCTCAACCCCGCTCCTCTGATTGAATATACCGTATAACGACAGGCACACTCAGTCTCCGAGAGATAAATTTAATTTCATCAGTTTTTTCATTCACCTAAAAAATCGCAATTATGGATTTAAGTCATATCATACTCTATGCGATTGTGCCTATCATCGTCGTTATGCTCGCCGGCTTCATCTCCGGCAAGAAAGGGATATTCACAGGCGCCGACGCCAAGAAGTTCAATAAGGTCGTTCTTGACTACGCCCTCCCGGCAGCCCTCTTCGTCTCGATCGTACAGGCATCTCGCGACGACCTCGTCAAGGACATCCGTCTGACAGTCGTCTCAGCCGTCGGCATCATGGCCTGCTTCATGCTCGTCTACTTCGTATTCAAATACTGCTTTAAGAAGAATACGGGCGCCGACGCAGCCATCTCGGCCCTTATCAGCGGTTCGCCCACGATCGGCTTCCTCGGTTTTGCCGTCATGGAGCCTATCTTCGACCAGACAGTCGGCCTCTCCTCGGTAGCCCTCGTGGTAGCCATCGTAGGTATCGTCGTCAATGCCATAGGTATTCCTGTCGGCCTGTCGCTGATGAACGCGTCGCTGGCCAAGCAGAATCCGGCCGCCAAGAAGCAGAGCGCATGGAAGCCCGTGCTTCACGCGCTGGCACAGCCTGTGGCCTGGGCTCCTATCCTCGCCGTCGTGCTGGTAGTCTGCGGCCTGAAGTGGCCGGACTGGGCAAGCCCCTCATTCGACCTCATCGCCAAGGCTAACGCCTCGATGGCCGTATTCTCAGCCGGTATCACCCTGGCAGCCATCAAGTTCTCGATGAACTTCCAGGTTGTCCTCGGATCATTCATGAAGATGGTGGTGATGCCTGCCGTAGTCCTCTTGCTCGGCATCGTATGCGGCATGGAAGCCAACAACCTCCGTATGCTCGTCGTGGCAGCCGCACTTCCCCCGGCATTCTCAGGCATCATCATCGCCGACGAGAACGACACATACGTAGCCACCGGCACATCCTCATTGACCTTGTCAGTCATCCTCTTCATCGGATTCTGTCCCCTCTGGATCTGGCTGACCAACCTCGCCATCAACGGCCATCTCTTCGGTTATCTCGGATAATCAACACATAGCTGAACTACCGCGCCCCCCGCAGTGCATAGCCACGCGGAGGGCGCTTTCTATATATGCGAGTAGAGGGGGGCGGGTGAGAATGGCGGGGATTAAGGACGATAAGGGGGAGAGCACCCGCAGGAGCGGGTGCAAGCAGAGTAGCCTGTGGTTGAGGCCATGAGGCCGAAACCGCAGGACAGGTCTCATTCCTTAATAGCCGCACGCGCAGCGCGTGTGCGAGCAATTCCTGCCTGATTTAGTCGGCTATTGTAGCTGCCGGGAGTCAACGAATCCAATTTTGGATCGGTTGAATATCTTGATAAAAAAAGGGGGCGCCTGGGGTACGCCGAAGCCCGTCGGGGAAGGTGTGGGGCATGATATCGTGTCTCCGACACTCGCTCCTCTATGGTATCCGCATGCCCCAGGCGCTGACGCACGCCTGGGGAAATCTAGGACTCGTGCAATAGTTGAAAT
>CAMWHE010000013.1 GCA_947173955.1 uncultured Bacteroidales bacterium
CATGATGTCTTACGACCCTTCGACCATCACTACCTGCACTGCCGCTACCGAAGCCATACACGCAATGCGCGACTACTTCCGGCCATATATCGAGCGCGCCCGCCAGTACAAGCACTAAGTCAAGAGCGACTAAGCCACGCAGGGACTTTTATTTTTCAATCGGATTTTGTATTTTTGAAGCGATATAGAAATACCGAACGATGAATACAAGTTACCTTTTCCTTGCTGAGGGCTTCGAAGAAATAGAAGCTTTAGCTACTGTAGACATATTGCGCCGTGCCGGCATGGCGGTTGAAACCGTGTCAATCACATCAGATCCCGAGGTCATCGGCGCGCATGGTGTCACTGTCGTTGCCGACAGAGTTATTGCCGATATCGATGCCGGGACAGCCCCCTGGCTGATATTGCCCGGCGGTCTCCCCGGCGCTACCAATCTTGCCGTCTGCGTGGAGCTCGTCGAGATGCTGAAAAGTCAGGTCAAGGCCGGTCGTTGTGTAGCCGCTATCTGCGCTTCTCCGGCAATGGTTCTCGGACCGATCGGTCTTCTCAAGGGGCACAAGGCAACCTGCTATCCCGGATGTGAGGGCGCTTGTGACCATCCCGATTTTACCGGTCAGCCGGTAGAAGTCGACGGACAGATCATCACAGGCAAAGGCCCCGGCTTTACGTTCCGGTTCGCGCTTGCAATCGTGGAAAAGACGCTCGGCAAGGAGGCGGCTGCCCAGGTAGCCGGCGGAATGCTGTTGATCTGATTCAGCCTATAATCGACACGAGGATGCCTGAGAGTATCAGCACGATACTGCTGACGGCATAAGTGACCGTATATCCGATGGCAGGCAGGGAGCTGTCAAGGCTGTCCTGAATCGCACCCAGAGCTGCAACAGCATTGCGGCTGCCTGCCACGCATCCCAAGGCAACGGCAGCAGGGAAACGGAACAGCTTGTTGGCTATAAATATAGAGATGATCAGCGGCAGGGTAGTGCAGGCTATTCCGACGAAGAAGAGCGAGAAGCCTACCTGATGTAGTCCCGATATAAACGTCGGTCCGGCGGTAATACCTACTACAGCAATAAAGATGTTCAGGCCGGCATTGTCGAGAAACCAGATGACTGACGACGGAATGTGCCCGACGGTAGGACGCTTTGATCTCAGCCAGCTCATGACCAGGCCGGCCAGGATAGCCCCGCCGCTGGTGCTCAGCGAGAGTGGAATGCCGCCCAGATGCAGGGTAAGCGATCCCAGAATGCATCCTATGACAATGCCGAGGCTGATAAATGTGATGTCGGTCGAGTCGGTGGCGCGGTCGGAAAAACCGATTTCCGGTACGGCCACATTGACATCCTGAGCCAGTCCGACGAGTGTGATCACATCCCCTTTCTGGAGCTTCAGCCGGTTGCGGAGCGGCATCACAAGGTCGTTGCGCTTGACTTTGTGGATCATCACTCCCTTCATGAATGGCTGTTGCTTGAGCTGTCCTACGGTCAGCCCGGCAGCTCCTGATTTGGAGACGGTCACGGGCAGATTCTCGGCAGCAAAGTTGAGCAGTTCGTGGTCAGTGACTTCCGGACCAACCCATCCGGCCTCCTCTATGATAGTCTCGCGGCGTCCGCTCAGAACTATTATGTCGCCTTTACGTACTTTCAGATCCGGCTCCGGGTCGCGCATCTCCCCTTTGATGCGTAGCCGCTCTACGAAGTGGCGCAGGTTGCGCCCGGAGATGTGATCCTCGATCTCGCTGACCGTGCGCGGATGAGTGAAGAAGTCGGATTCGGCTCTGTAGGCACGGAATGAGATAGGGCGGTTGGCTACTACCTGGCCGGGTTCGACGGCAACTTCGCCGGAATCCATTTCCGCTTCAAGAGCGGCGGTCTCGGCCTTGACTTTCGATAGTCCGCCGAGTAGTCGTGGCCCGAGATTGGCTATGATCCATGCGGTTCCGATAGTGCCGAATATATAGGTGACGGCGTAGCAGGCCGGTATGATACTGATGAGCTGCTGTTTCTCGGCAGCCGTGCCGTCCATCGACTGGATTGTCTCCGTACCTACTCCGATGGCGGCCGAGACAGTCTGCGATCCGGCGAAGATGCCTATAGTCGCTCCTTTGCCATAGCCCATCAGCCGGGATATCACTACCACCACGGCCACGCAGATGAGCGCTTCGACGAGTGCGAAGCAGATTTGCTTCAGACCATCTCCCTTGAGCGAACGGAAAAACTGCGGCCCCACACGATAACCGATAGCGAAGAGGAATGTCAGGAACGCCATGCTCTTGACCGAGTCCGGAATTGGTATATCCATCTGGCCGATGACTACACCGACTATCAGGGTGGCTGTCACAGGTCCCAGTGAGAATGACCCCAGCCTCAGGCTGCCGAGCCAGAATCCTATGCCGAGGGTTAGAAATATCGGTATGACAGGATTGGCTCTGAACAGGTCTGCGAGCCAATAACCCAGGTCGTAAAGCGGCTCCATGACTTAGAATGCGTAGCCTATGCCGACTGCAAAGTCGCCGGTCGAAGTGTGCTTCGCGCCGACCCATTTACCCTCAAACCGTAGTTTGAGCGTAGAGGTGATCAGTACATCTATACCTCCGCCGAGATTGAGGCCGAATTTATTGTCGCGCCGTGTGACGTCGTCTGTCTCGTCAGTTGAACGTGCCATTTTGCCGGGATGATAATTCCACGACGTATAGTTTATACCTGCCAGCGGGTAGACATTGACACGACCTGACTTGCTGACAGCAAACGGAAAATGCACATTGAGATTGATAGCGAGCGCGTCCGTGCCTTTCCTGCGTGCTATGTATGTAAGGTCGGGGGCGATGCGCACTATCTTCGATGCGCGGTATTGGAAAAATATACCGGCCTCGGCGCTGTGATTGCGCGTGTCGTAGCCCGCGAGGATGCCGAGTGTCTTGCGGGGGAGCTGAGGCTCCGAGGCCGAGAGAGTCGAATTTGAAGCAAAAGTGATGATAGTCAGCAGAAAAGCTAAGAATTTGATAGATTTCATCGGTCGTGTTTGTGTTAGTGAGTCAAAGTTACAACAATCTGAAGGAATTTTTGTAACTTCGCAGTGAAAATTTTTTATAACCAGCAGATGGACGTTAAAATCGAACAGTCGTGGAAGGAACGCCTCTCGTCAGAGTGGTCGAAGCCTTATTTCGAAGCTCTGACCGCCAGAGTCAGGGCGGAGTATGCCGCCGGCGAGGTATTCCCGCCCGGCAGCCGTATCTTCGCGGCGCTCGATACGACACCTTTCGAGGCCGTCAAGGTAGTCATACTCGGTCAGGATCCGTATCACGACACCGGGCAGGCCAACGGATTATGCTTCTCCGTTGCCCCCGGAGTGGCGATGCCTCCTTCGCTTGTCAATATTTTCAAGGAGGTCAGCGACGACACAGGTGCGCCGACCCCGGCTGACGGCGACCTTACCCGCTGGGCCCGGCAGGGAGTCCTGCTGCTCAACTCAATTCTGACCGTGCGCGCTCATGCCGCCGCCTCACATCGCGATATAGGCTGGGAGCAGTTTACTGATGCTGTGATCCGCGCGCTGGCCGAGGAGCGGAGCGGCCTTGTATTCATGCTGTGGGGCAGCTACGCCATACGCAAAGGCGCGTTCATCGACCGCAACCGCCACCTTGTCCTTGAGTCGCCCCATCCGTCGCCACTCTCGGCCTACCGCGGATTCTTCGGTAATCATCATTTTTCGCGGGCCAACAGTTATCTGCAGTCGCATAACCAAACTCCTATCCGATGGTAAGGCGCCTGCTGACATCGTTTTTAGTGCTTTCCGCAGCATTCGTTTGCCGTGCCGCCCGTACTGCCGACACGCGTACGGCCATCTTTGACCCGGATTTCTCGACATTGCAGGTCTTTGTTGACGATGATCTTCTGGCTGATCCCGTCATCACCCTTGACGGAAGCCGTCGGCTGACCGTCGAATTTGACGAGCGTGCCTCGGATGTCAGGTATATGCGCTACGCGCTGACCCACTGCAATGCCGACTGGCAGCCATCGTCGCTGATAGCCATAGAATATGTCGACGGATTCAATGAGGGGACAGTCGATGACTACGACTTCTCACGTGCTACGACAGTACAGTATGTTCACTATCGTATTTCTCTGCCTAATGATCAGGTTGCCATCACACATTCCGGCAACTATCTTCTGCGGGTCTATGACGAGTCGGATCCGGATGCTACGCTTCTTCAGGCCCGTTTCAGAGTTACGGAGCAGAGTGTAGGCATCGGAGCCGAAGTGACTTCCCGGACTGATGTCGACTACAACCGCTCGCATCAGCAGCTCAGCGTATCGGTCGATCCCGGCCAGCTGCCCGTGCAGGATGCGTTCAATGACTTTAAGCTGGTCATTACGCAGAATAATCGTCCTGACAATGCGCGCATACTGAGCCATCCGCTCCGTCTGCGGGGGAATGTCCTGATCTACGAGCATATGCCCGAGCTGATCTTTGACGGAGGCAACGAGTACCGGCGCTTCGAGACGGTATCGCTGCGCGTGCCGTCGATGAATATCGAGTCTGTGGCGTACCAATATCCCTATTATCATGCGGCAGTCTCCGCCGATGGCGTGAGAGCTTATGATCCGTATTCCTACGACAGCACTCAGGGCGGACGCTATGTCGTCCGGGAGAGCGATTCCGCCGACAGCAGCACCGAGGCCGACTATGTAATCACCTATTTTACGCTCTTTATGCCGCAGCTTCAGGGTGCGGATATCTATGTGGAGGGCGACCTGACCAACCGGCGACTCGACGACACTTCACGGATGCGTTACAATCCCGACACCGAAGCCTACGAAAAAGCCATTCTGCTCAAACAGGGGTCTTATAATTATCAGTATCTGGCCGTCCCCCATGGAGCGGCAACCGGTCTGACAGCTACTGTCGAGGGCAATTTCTATAACACGGGCAACGAGTATCAGATAGCAGTCTACCGTCGTCTCCCCTCGGAGCGAGCCGACCGTCTGCTCGGCTACACTACAATAACAATGCAATGAAAGAAGAAACCTATATGTTTCAGATACAAAATACATTAGTCAGCCTTGACCTCGCGGAGCGATTTTTCTGCTGCGACCTTGAAGCCTGCAAAGGCGAATGCTGTATAGAAGGCGACGCCGGAGCTCCGGTGACCGAGGCGGAAGTTGCCGAGATTGAAAAGGCGCTCCCTGTGATAGCTGAAGATATGCTCCCGGCCGGGCGGCGCGAGGTCGAGGAAAACGGAGTGAGCTACATCGACTGCGAGGGGGACCGGGTGACCACGATTGTCGACGGTCGCAACTGTGCTTTCACCTGTTATGCTCCCGGCGGCGTCTGCCTGTGCGCTATCGAAAAGGCCCGTCTTGCCGGTAAAATCGAGTTCCGCAAGCCGATTTCCTGTTATCTCTATCCTGTCAGAGTGACCGAGTATCCGACATTCACTGCTGTCAACTATCACCGGTGGAAGATATGCCGGAGCGCGGAGGCTAACGGCCGGCGGCTTGGAATCCGTCTCTATGAGTTTCTCAAAGAGCCTCTGACAGAGCGCTTCGGCAAGGAATGGTATGACGAGCTTGCTCTCTGCTGCAGCGAGTATCTGAAAGCTTATTCCGAATAATCAATCAACCTCTAACCTGATTCCTATGGCCGACAAAAAGAAAGAGAAGGTAGTCGTCACGAAAGTCAAGGTAGGCGACGTCCGCGTAAAGATGGATACGGCGGGACATCTCAAAGTCCGTCCGCGCCGCTATCGGCTGACACTGCAGAATGAGTCGTCTATGCGCCCGCGTATATCCTTTACGGCAAGCCGCGGAGTGATGATCATTGGCTCGATTGTGGGAGCGCTTGTGCTGGCTGTCATCGGCGCTCTGCTGCTCGGCACGACTCCGCTGCGCAGCGTTCTGCCCGGCTATCTGAAAAGGGGGCAGCGGTCGGAGCTGTATGTTATGTCGGAAAAGATTGATTCGCTTAATCAGGAGTCGGCTGTCAACCGGGCATACATAGACAATATTGCGGCGGTGTTCAGTGCTGACGTTGATCTTGACAGCGTACGCCGGGCGACTGAGGAGGCACTCGCTGCCACGACGTTGCCTCTCGACTCGCTCCTTGCCACCAGTCAGGAAGAGCTCGACTTCGTGCGCCACTATGAACAGCGCGAGCGGTTCAACGCATCGATCCTTTCGCCGATTGCGGCCGAAGGCATGATTTTCTACGCGCCTGTTTCGGCTTCGCCTCTTATGGAATCGGTAGATGCAACCGGCCGTGTCACGCTGCAGTTGCCGGCATCGTCGCCCGTATCGGCGATGTATCGCGGCACGGTAGTCGATGCATACTACACTCCATCCCAAGGGTACACGGTTGTGGTTCAGCATCCTAACGAATTTATCACGCGCTATTCCGGCATGGCCACAAAGCTTGTCGACCGCGGACAGAAGGTCAAGACCGGCGAGCGCATCGGACTTACGACGCCCTCTTCTACCGAGGACTCCAAGCGTCTTCCCGTCACCCTGGAGATGTGGCACAACGGGACGCAACTTAATCCTAAACAATACGTAACATTCTGATAAAATGAGTATAACAATACTTGGTATAGAATCTTCATGCGACGATACAAGTGCCGCCGTAATCCGCGACGGTATCCTCATGAGCAATGTGATAGCCTCTCAGAAGGTGCATGAGGAATACGGCGGTGTCGTTCCCGAGCTGGCCTCTCGCGCCCATCAGCAGAATATTGTCCCTGTGGTCGATGCCGCTCTCAAACGGGCCGGCATAGACCGTCATGATCTTGACGCAATTGCCTTTACCCGGGGACCCGGACTGCTGGGATCGCTGCTTGTCGGCACTTCTTTCGCAAAGGGTCTCTCGCTCGGACTGAGAATACCGATCGTCGATGTCAATCATCTGCACGGCCATGTCCTCAGCCACTTTGTCAGAAGAAATCCTGATGATGTCGTACCCGAATTCCCGTTTCTCTGTCTGCTGATATCGGGCGGAAACTCGCAGATCGTGCTCGTGCGCAGCTATAATGACATGGAGATACTCGGCCAGACTATTGACGATGCGGCCGGAGAAGCATTCGACAAATGCGCCAAGGTGATGGGACTCCCTTATCCCGGCGGTCCATATATTGATCGTCTTGCCGCCGAGGGGGATGCAAAGCGTTTCCGCTTCGCCAAGCCTCACATCCCGGGACTCGACTACAGTTTCAGCGGACTCAAGACCTCCTTCCTCTATACGCTTCGTGACGAGCTCAAGGCTGATCCCGATTTCCTGAAAAACAATATGGCTGATCTGGCTGCCTCGCTTCAGGCTACAATAATTGACATTCTTCTCCATAAGCTCGACTTGGCTGTGAAGCAGACCGGGGTCAGGACGGTAGCCATCGGCGGAGGTGTCTCGGCCAATTCGGGCGTCAGAAAAGCTGTTGCCGAATACTGCGAAAAACATGGACTGACCGCTTTCATTCCCGAAAGGGCGTTTACGACCGATAATGCCGCGATGGTAGCTATCGCCGGCTATTACAAATATCTCGACAAGGATTTCTGCCGCTACGATGCGGCTCCATTCGCGAGAGTTACAATGTAGCACTATGGATGTAGCGATAATAGCCATCGGCGACGAGCTTCTGCTCGGCAGTGTGACCGATACGAATACACCTTTTATTGCCGCCACGATTGACCGCCTCGGCGGTAGGGTAGTCTACAGCTGTCATGTAGCGGATGATCCGTCAGAAATATATTCCGCTATCGGTCTTGCGATGTCTAAGGCTGACCTTGTGCTGACGACCGGTGGCCTGGGTCCTACGAAGGATGATATTACAAAGGAGGTCATGTGCCGGTATTTCGGCGGCAGGATGAGGCATGATGATGCAGTAGCGCGTCATATCGAAGATATTTTCCGACGCAAAGGACTCCCGATGAATGATCTGACGGCATCTCAGGCTATGGTGCCTGACTGCTGTACGGTGGTTGAGAATGCTGTCGGCACAGCTCCCGTCATGTGGTTTGAGCGTGATGGTAAGGTTCTTGTGTCGATGCCGGGTGTACCGAGGGAGATGCGTTATGTATTTGATCATGAGGTTGTCCCGCGACTGCGCGGTTACTATGACATAAGTAGTGTAGAGCTCCATCACAGGTTCATCTCCACGGAAGGGATAAGCGAAAGCGACGTCAATACACGCATCGAAGCTTTTGAAGTATCATCTCCGCTGCGGAGCGTACACATTGCCTATCTGCCTCAGACCGGCTATCTAAAGCTGCGCATGGACGCTGAGGATGCCGTGCTGTTGTCTGAAGCTGAAAGTCTGTTCTGCAAAGAGTTTGAGGAGTATGTGATTTTCAAAGGGGATATTACCCCCGCGGAAGCGTTGCTCAATCGCCTGAGAGAAGCGGGGCTGACAGTTTCGTCGGCCGAAAGCTGTACGGGGGGCAATATCGCCCATCAGCTGACCCTTATCGCGGGCTGTTCGGATGTCTATCAGGGTAGTGTCGTTTCCTATAGCAATGAAGTGAAAATGCATCTGCTCGGAGTCAATGCATCCACTCTTGACAGCTATGGAGCTGTCAGTGTAGAGGTCGCCCGGGAGATGGCCGAAGGGGTAGCGCTGGCAGTGGGTACAGACTGCTCCATGGCGACGTCAGGAATAGCCGGTCCCGGTGGCGCGACGCCCGGCAAACCTGTCGGTACGGTCTGCATAGCCGTCAAATTTCCTTCCGGAACAGTGTCGGATGTTTATCATTTCACGGGAGGCCGCAGTGAGGTGATTTCCCGGGCTACAGTCAAGGCGATAACGTTGCTTATCAGAGGCTTGGGATGTCGAGCCACTGGGTTGTCCTGAAGTTTTTATCCAGATAGCGGCGCAGGAAGGCGCGTGTATCGTCGACAATAATCCTGTCAGTGTCGAAGTGAGTGTTGTAAAGCAGATAAGCGAGTTCCATGCCACGGCTTTTCAGTGCGTCCAGTGCCAGGAGTGTGTGGCTTATAGAGCCTAAGCGGCCGTTGGTCACCAATGCGACGGGGATGTGGCGCGACAGCGGGTAGTCGATTGTAAGAAAGTCGTCGGTCAGTGGCACCATCAGTCCGCCGGCACCTTCGATCAGCACGATATCGTGTGTCGCATCGAGTTTATCAGCAGACCTGTCTATTATGGTCATATCTATTTCCCGATTGTCGAGACGGGCGGCCAGCTGAGGGGAACAGGGATAGGAGAATATCAGCGGCGCAGTAGTATGGTCGAGATCCTCCGGGAGAAGTCCGCACCCCATCAGCCGTCGGTGTACGTCGATATCTTCTGAAAATTCGTGGTTGCCTGTCTGAATGAATTTCATCGTGATAACGCTTTTTCCCTCTTCGGCCAGATGCCGGGCGAGAAATCCGGTTGCGTAGCTTTTGCCGGCATCCGTATCAATGCCGCTGACGAATATTTTCATGATTTTTTGAATATTAGAAAGAATGTGGAGTATTCCAGTTGTTTCAATGTGTTTTCGGCTATGACGCGTCTCAGAGTGCCTGCCGAAACAGATTTTCCGGAGCTCACACCGGTATGGCTGATATGGTGCAGCAGGTCGGCAGTCGAGTCAAAGCTGACAGTCTCGGCATCGCATTCTGAAAGTAGTATATCGCTGTCTGACAGTGCTTCGATGAGTTTACGCGGAGCCGAGTAGCGTAGACTTGCACCCAGTTCGCGGCTGAATGTGGCGTAGGTACCTTCCACATATAGCGCTATAGCCGCCACGCCGCCGCGACGGAGTATGCGCTCGATCTGTCGGAGGCCGTTGGCCGGGGAGTTGAACCATTGCAATGTGGAGGCGGAAATGACAAGGTCGACGCTTTCGGTCCTGACCGTTTTCAGTCGTATTTCAGCGTCGTCGGTGATTGAGACTGCTCCCGGGATTCTGTTTGTTATGTCGCTGTCGGTGCGTGCTATGTCCCAGAGTTCGAGTCTGTCGAAGAAGAATTTTGCAGTATAGGCTTCTGTAAGCCGTCCGGAGCCTGCGCCGATCTCGATAGCAGTCCCGAAATGTCGGCAGTCGGTGACTGATGACAGCTTTTCGACTAATCTTTCGGCCACTGAATGCTGATAGCGGGCATCTGCGTCATAGCCACCGCGTGACGACTCAAAATTCCGTGCCACAAGGTCTTTTTTTATCAGCAGTCTGTCTATTATGTCTTGGAAATCGGGGAGATGGGGCTCGTTAAGTTCTATAGTGTCGCAGCCTTCCCATGATGCTCTCTGGGCAGACAGCGGAAAGATCATATCGCGCTGACCGATGACGGCTATGTCCCACGGATAAGCCGATGCATCTGTCATGGCCGCCCGTTCGCCGATATTCTTGAGTTCATGGCGCAGTGACTCGATGTCACGGAGAGGCTTGACTGACCGGAATTCATTCGCAGCGGACGCTGACCCGCACATGCGTCGGTTAAACCGTTCAAGCGAGTCGGGTGTCAGGCCCCGGAGAGTCGAGTCGAAGATTGCTGGCGGAATTCCTTTCGAGTCGCTGACCGGAGTCGTCGTGCCGTTGACGGCAATTGACAGGGTGACAGGCAACTGACATGACGGCAGTATACGCGATGCCTCAAATACACCCATCGACCATGCGAGGACTACCACCTCTGCATAGTCCTTAAGCGAATCCGTATTGAGGTCAGGATCGGTATAGTCCCATACGACCGCGATGTCGTAGCCTTCGGCTTTCAAATTTCTGAACGGCCGTGTGTCCATGCCCCAGCCCGCGAATATCAGCAGAAGCCTGCCGGAACTTTTGTCATGCAGTAACTCTAAATTCATAGCAGGCTTTTAAGAGTATCTATCAGGAGGTCGATGTCGGCGGATGACATCGAGGCACTAAGGCTCAGGCGCAGGCGTTCCGTCCCCGGCGGAACGGTCGGGGTGCGGATCGGAAGTACTTTCAGGCCGGCTTCCGCCAGGTGCCGGGACAGTGCGACTGCCTTGTGGCTGTCGCCTACTATGTAGGGCTGAATGTGGCTCGCGGGAGGGGGAGTCGCTGATATCGGAGTAAGTCCGTCGGCGAGCCTGCGGCTCAGCTGCTTGAGATGGGCGCGCTCGGCATCCATCGTAAATATCTTGTCGAGTATGAATGTCGACCAGGCCATATTTATCGGAGGGAGTGCGGTTGAGAAAATGAATGACCGGGCTCTGTTGACAGCTACATCTCTCATAGTGTCGTTCATGACAGCGAATGCTCCCACTGAGCCGGCCGCTTTGCCGAGAGTGCCGATCACGACATCGAATGCTTCCGGTGAAGATGATGCCATCGCGAGACCGAGACCTCGCGGACCTTCCACTCCGAGCGCGTGAGCCTCGTCGAGATATATGCTGATTCCGGGGTAGCGTCGCTTAAGCGCAATGAGATCTTCAAGCGGGGCGCTGTCGCCATCCATAGAGTAGACACTTTCGGCTATGACCAGAATGTTGTCGCCTCCGGGGCGCTCACGGCTGATAAGTTGCTCGAGATGAGAGATATCGTTGTGGCGGAAACGCATGAACCTGCACTTGCTGAGCATGATGCCGTCGATGATGCTTGCGTGGACAAGGCGGTCAGCAAGAATCAGCGTGTTGCTGTCGGTGATGGCCGGGATGAGTCCGGAGTTGGCATGGTAGCCGCTGTTGAATGTCAGTACGGGACGGCCGTAAGCCGATGTCAGCAGAGATTCAAACCCGGCGAAGCAATCTTGACCGCGAGCGAGCAGACGCGATGCGGCGGATGAGAAAGGCATCGAGGCGGCTACATCGGACGAGAGAAACTGATGGTGGAGATCCGTGCGGTCGGTGATGCCCAGATAGTCGTTTGACGAGAAGTCGATGAGCGGAGCGCTGGTGGAATCGGCAGGTACGGAACGGAAATTTCCGCTATCCTTCAGTGAGGTCAGCAGTGAGTCGTAGTTCATAGCTCGGAGACCATTTCGACAAGTTGGCGACACAGATATCTGAGGTCGTCGTCGCCGATGATGTAGGGGGGCATTATGTAGACATTCCGCCCGAAAGGACGGATCCACACTCCGCGCTTGACACATTTTTTCTGAAACTCCCCGACATTGACCGGCTCGCGTGTTTCCACGACGCCGATAGCTCCCAGCACCCTGACATCAGCGACGGCATGGTGCGAGGCCGCGGGGGCAAGACACTCTCTGAGTATTTCCTGAATATGCGCGATGCGGCTGCGTATATCCTGACTTTCAAGCAAGCGGATGGAGGCTAACGCTACCGCGCAGGCGAGCGGATTGGCCATGAATGTCGGGCCGTGCATCATCACGCCGGCTTCACCGCGAGAGATTGTGTCGGCCACCTCTTTGGTAGTAAGTACGGCGCTCATGGTCATGTAGCCGGCTGTCAGGCCTTTGCCGATACACATGATATCGGGCTCTATGCCGGCATATTCGGATGCCCAGCGGCGGCCTGTTCGCCAGAATCCGGTGGCTATCTCGTCGAGTATCAGGTATATGTCGTATTCTTTACACAGAGCGGCAGCCTGTCGGAGATATTCCGGATGGTAAAACCACATACCGCCGGCTCCCTGTACGACGGGCTCAAGGATCAGGGCGGCCAGAGTGTCGTGATGCCGGCGGATCAGCTCTTCAAGCGGCTTGATTTCCTCCGGATCCCACTCGCTGCCAAACCGACAGCGGGGCTGAGGGGCGAAGAACCGGACCGGGAGCGCCGGGCCGAATGCGCCGTGCATGCCGGTAACCGGGTCGCAGACGCTCATCGCATTCCACGTGTCACCGTGATAACCTGAGCGAATGGTGACGAAATCGGTCTTGCGGTGATCGCCGCTCCGGGAGATAGCGGCCTGAACCGCCATCTTCATGGCTACCTCGACTGCCACGGAGCCGGAGTCAGCGTAAAAGATATTATGCATTGACTTGGGGGCGATGCGCAGTAGCTCTTGGCCGAGCTCTACGGCAGGCTGATGGGTGAGTCCGCCGAACATGACGTGCGACATCTTGTCAATCTGTCGCTTGGCGGCTTCGTTGATAGCGGGATTGTTGTAGCCGTGGATCACACACCACCATGAGGCCATTCCGTCGATAAGGCGTGTTCCGTCAGCAAGATATATGTAAGGGCCTTCCGCATGGTCGACCATATATGTAGGAAGCGGGTCGATAGTAGAGGTGTAGGGGTGCCACAGATGCTCTCTATCCCAGCCGTTATGCAGTTCGTTGTTCATCGGACATTCGAAATAATGTACAAAATTACCAAAAATCGGCTAAACCCGGACGACCTGTAGATAAAAAATGACACTATACCTGAGGATACTTACATAGAGTAGCGGCACGGGAAGTCAACTATTTGTATGGGTTTAGTGTTTTAGTTAAAGAAAATCGTCACAATTATGGCACGCATATACAAGAATCTGACAGAACTGATAGGCCACACTCCGCTGCTTGAGGTGGAGGCCATAGAGAAAGCTATGTCGCTTAAGGCGAAAGTGGTAGTAAAAATTGAAGCGCTGAATCCCGGCGGCAGCGTTAAGGATCGCGCGGCACTATTCATGATCGAGGATGCCGAGCGAGCCGGAAAACTGCGGAAAGGGACGCTGATCATCGAGCCTACAAGCGGCAACACCGGTATAGGTCTGGCATGGATAGCGCGTGCAAAGGGGTATCAGCTCATACTGACAATGCCCGACACGATGAGTCTTGAGCGTCGTCAGCTTCTCGAGGCTTTAGGCGCGAAAATCGTTCTCACTCCCGGAGCGGAAGGAATGAGCGGCTCAATCCGTAAAGCCGAGGAACTGGCCGCGGCTAATCCCGGCTCGCTGATAATGGGTCAGTTTGACAATCCGGCCAATCCCGCCGCCCATGAGGCTACAACGGCTGTTGAGATCTGGGACGACACCGACGGGAAAGTCGATATATTCGTAGCCGGTGTAGGTACTGGGGGGACAGTCTCCGGTACGGGTCGCGGTCTGAAGCGCCGTAATCCCGGCATTCGGGTCGTGGCGGTCGAGCCGGCAGAGTCAGCCGTATTGTCAGGCGCAAAAGCCGGTCCGCACAAGATACAGGGTATCGGAGCCGGATTCGTTCCCAAGAATTTTGATCCGGAGGTAGTAGATGAAGTGATGGCTGTCTCTTCTGACGAAGCAATAGCGATGGCGCGCGAACTCGCAGTCAGAGAGGGACTGCTTGCAGGCGTATCGTCAGGAGCCGCTCTGGCGGCCGCTGTAAAGCTCGCTCAGCTTGAGGAGAACGATGGCAAGATGATCGTAGCCCTCCTGCCCGACACGGGCGACCGCTATCTCTCCACCGGTCTCTTCGCACGATAAATGGCAATATATGGTTTAAGCAATAAAGTCAGACAAATTTCCATATAATATAGAGTCTGATTTTTAAAAAGAAAATAATGTAAAGGGCATTATTTTCTTTTTATTTTATTGTTATATAGTGTTTTGATTATGATGAGACCGATTTTTCGTTCAAGGCTTGTCTTGGATATAGGTATATCAATCTGACGAGATAAATGATGTCTCATTTGCGAAACTCCTATAGATTGCTTCTATGAAAAAGTTAGTATCTTCATTATACTTCTAAATTTGTGTCGGTTACGGTGTCTATTGATTCCTGGTTAACTGAAACGATTGTTTCAGTTATTGTACAGTCAGGAGCATCTTCTGTAGTTTGTATAATTTCTTCAGGCGAAGCATCAGAATTGTATATTGCTGACTCTTCTATTATAGAGGAAGAAGATGCTGCCATTGTTTCTATATTCCCGTGAGAAAATTCGGATATATTTCCATTCTCATCTGCTACAACTTGCATTTCTTGCTGCGGAGGAACAAGAGAAACGACATACGCAGAGGGATTTTGGCGAATTTTTTCAAGTTCAACTTCTTTCCATTCAGCAATAGCGTTTTCAAGAAGTTCAGCTTGTGCACTGGCTATTTTTGCCATTATCTCCTCATTAGCAATAGTTTCAGCTTCAAGACGTTTTTCATTCTTCATAGTTGAAATGCGGACGCAAGTATTTACAGCATCATTAACATCAGAAATGCTCTTGTCTGCCAATACTTTAGTTTTATATTTTTGTGCTCGAATCAAAGCTTCGTAAGGACCATCTTCCATCATCATTTTAAGGAATGTTGGTGCAGTCTCAATTATGACAAAAAGGAGAGTTATCATCAACGCGACCATTGCAAGAGCGGGGTGTTTTTTCCAGTTTGTCACATTCTCAAATGCTTCGTATCGAACAGCGAACCCATTCTGAGAAGCGTCTTTATCAATTTGTGCTTCGTGTCGCCGGATGTCCTCTTTTACACGTGTAATTTCGTTATTTAAACGATCAATGTCAGACCGTTTAGTAGCCTCCCAACGATTATAAGCAGCTTGACACTCTCCTACATATCGCTCTTTATCAGCATAAATAGGCCCGTGTCCTATTTTGCCACTTAAAGCGGAACCCTCTGCTTCTTTGCGTAGATCCTCTTGAGCGTCTAACAATCTTTGATGAAGTTTCCCGCCTTCTACTTCGATGTCGTGCTTCTGTACTTCATATCTTTCTAATTCGTCATACAAGCCTTTATACGCTAATTTGGCTTGCTCTATTCTGCGCCCATTATCTTGTAAGAGCTGAGAATCGATTTGGTCGCTAAAAATCTTCATTTCTAGGGGAGTAGAAATTACAAGGCCAAGGAATATTGCCATAATGATACGAGGCAAGCCGGATCGAATTTCTCCCCATGAAATTGTGTGTTTACCATCGGAATACATTGTATTCACGATGAAACGATCAAGATTGAAGATAAGCAGGCCCCAGAATATACCGAATAATCCTGCGATAGCGTAACTATTGAATACGAAGTATAGAGCATAACCACCCGAAATAGCTGCCATGATTGCAGTAAAGAGAATCATACCTCCAATTCCCGCATATTTGGAGTAATCGGATGGACACTGTCTTAGAACGGATTTGTTGACACCTGCGCATGACCACAGGAACTCGTTAGTCCAGCCGATATGTTCAGCAGGGACTTCAGTCGTTGATTGTCGGTTGCTTTTTCTTGCCATATAGTAGAAATTTTATTTTCTAAAGAAATATGAATACAATGATAAAAAGGGATTTTTAACCCGTTTCTTTATTAATGGATTTATTCGTTCTACGAAAAAGAGATCTTTAAATTTAGGAACATTTGGTAGAGCAAGTTTTACCAATGACGAATCGAATGTAGGAATTGGGATCTTTACTTCGAATTTTGGTGGATTATAGGAAATGTCGAACGACTCGTCAACTTTTGGGGTCGGAACTAAGACTTGTTTTATTACTGGGAGTGGTAACATTCTTACGGTAAGTGTTCTGCGTTCTTCTCCAAAAGCATCTTGAACTCTAATTACATAAGTAGTATCTACGCCAGGAGTTACTACTAACTTACCATGATCTGGTTGTTCTCCGAAATCATCAATTGAAACGCTGGAAGCATTTATGACATTCCATGAAAGTGTTAGAGGAAGGTTCGGATACGAGAATTGTCTGTTGATAGTAAAATCAATCGATGCAGATTCTCGCAATTTAATTGGAATAATGTGCGTGAATATGCGGTTACCTTCATTCCCCTTAGCTTGAAAAACGAATTGTGTGTCTTCTATTGGGGTAAATGTAGCTTCTCCTGAAGCATCTATATCTATTGTTTCGCTTCCATTTATTAACCTTATATCTCTTGCTTTTTCGACATTCCATCTGAGAACTACATTTTCATTCCTACCTTTGTGTAATACAGTAGCAGAAGGGCATATAGAAAACGTCGGGCAAGGAAGAACATCAAGTATAATTTCGCGTTCGGCAATGCCATCAGAATTTGTAGCCTTGATTTTAAACCTTTTTTGTCCGATTGAGTCAAGGCTTACTTCAAGAGAATTGCTCGATTGTTCTTTATCATCAAGAAAAATATGGTTGGCTCCATCTATTTGCCAAGAGAGAGTAACACTATCACCCTGATAAAATGGGACTGATTGCTGTAGACGAAAAAAACGAATTATAGGAGGGGCTTGAATATCATCGAAATTGCCCGTGGTTTCGTTATATACTAATGCCATAATGTTTGCTAATTAGAAAAAGATATTTGGTTATTGCAAACACGAATATAGATAGGAGATGTTTTCAATAAATCTCCAAGAAGCATTTTGTCAATAATGCCATCTATGATTTTTTGTGAAACTATTCGATTTAACGGTCGCGCTCCCATTGTAAGGTCAACATTTTGAGAGACATAGTCGGTTAAATTATCATCTATTTGAATATCATATCCGGCATTACGCAATTTAATTACGGCGTCGTTGACTTTCTTTGCCGCTATTGATTTAAGAACGGAATTTGACAAAGGGTTAAAAACGATAATATCGTCAATCCGATTGACAAATTCTGGGGAGGTACGTTGTTTAAGAAGCTGTATCATTGACTGTCGAATATTTGCTGATTGACTATCCACTTGGTCTACTATCATTTCAGATCCAAGATTTGATGTCATTATTATAACAGCATTCTTAAAGTTAATAGTACGCCCTTTCCCATCAGTCATACGCCCATCGTCTAAAACTTGTAAAAGTGTTTCACAAATTTTAGGATGTGCTTTTTCTATTTCATCGAGAAGTATTACAGAATAAGGTTTTCTACGAACAGCCTCAGTAAGCTGTCCACCTTGATCATATCCGACATATCCTGGAGGTGCTCCAAAAAGTCGAGAGACGCTATGTTCCTGTTGATACTCACTCATATCAATACGAATTAACATCTCTCTACTACCAAAGAGAAATTCTGCTAATGCTTTTGCTAATTCGGTCTTACCGACACCCGTGGTCCCCATAAAAAGGAAAGAACCAACAGGAGCGTTCTCGTTACCTAATCCAACACGAGAACGCTTGATTACATTACATAATGATTGGATCGCATGGTTCTGACCTTTTACTATTTCTTCAAGAAATTCGGGCATACTCAATATTCGCTCCAATTCTCCATTATTCATAGATTGAACTGGTATACCAGTAGAACGAGTTATTGTTTCTTTAATGTCATCAGAATCTAAAGAAAGTTTCAATAGTGGGGATTCAGACTCTGACATCTCTCGTATCAAGTCATTTAACTCTGTTTCTACTTGGTCTATCTCTCGATTATAGCGTGCAGCCTCATCATATCTTCCAATAGCCTCTGCTTGTTCACGATTATTTGTTAACTGGGCAATCGTATTTTGGAAAGATTGTAGTTTCTCAAATTGTCTTCGTTCATTAACCCATTTCGCATTAAGGATATTTTCTCGTTCTTTTAATTCAGATATCTCCTGTTCCAAATTTGCTATTCTTGGATATAGATCACCGTCTTGAAGCAGTGATTCACGTTCAATCTCTTTTTGTCGCACCATTCGCGACAAAGAATCAAGTTCAGCAGGAACAGATGAACGGTCGATGCGCATGCGGGATGCTGTCTCGTCCAATACATCAATAGCCTTGTCTGGAAGAAATCTATCAGTAACATATTTTGCTGACAAAGAAACTGATGCAACGATAGCTTCATCAAGAATCTTAACTCTGTGATGAGCTTCAAAACGTGATTTAATACCACGCAAAATGGATATTGAACTTTCAATGGATGGCTCTTCCACAACAATCCGTTGAAATCGACGGGCAAAAGCCTGATCTGTTTCAACAAATTTATTGTATTCGTCAAAAGTGGTTGCGCCTATAACCTTGATACCATTTCTTGCGAGTTCCGGTTTAAGTATATTTGCAGCGTCCATCGCTCCAGCACCTCTCCCTGTACCAAGAAGCAAATGTATTTCATCAATGAATAATATTACTTGTGGAGATGCTTTTAACTCTGCGACTATGGATTTTAGTCGAGACTCAAATTCTCCTTGCATTGAAGTCCCTGCAACAAGCGTAGCAACGTCTAAACTATATAGTTGGAGATGTTTCATGTCTTCGGGTACATCACCTCTATTTAGTCTAAAGGCAAGTCCTTCAACAATGGCGGTTTTGCCAGTTCCAGGTTCTCCTATAAGCAGCGGATTGTTTTTTGTTTTACGAGAAACAATTTGTAGAATACGCCTTATCTCATCATCTCGGCCAATGGTCGGTTCTATTTCGCCATCCTCAGCGAGTTTTCTGAGGTTTATGGCAAACCTTTCAAGATTAGTCAATGAGATATGTTCATCTTCAACCGAAATATTAAGACGGTTTCCGGAAGAATATGTATTTATAGCTTCTGATAAACTACGCTTAGTAATGTTAAACTCTTCAAATAAAGGTGTAACATCGTTACGCGTTGAAACCATTTCCAAAAAAATGACCTCCGGTGGAACTAAGCCTCTTTGAGTTTCCCTATTTAAAAGTATCGCATTAACGATTACGAGATTTGCGGACTCAGCAAATTGCGGATTTTCGTTATTAAATCGAGAAGCATTCTGAATATATGCACTCAGTCTAGTACAAAATTGTTGATAATCGACGTTAAGCTTATCTAACACGAATCGTAACATTTCTTTTGATTGCTGAACCATAGCAATCAAAATTAGTGCACAGCTAATTTCATCAAAATGTGACTCACGCGCTAATGCATTGGCGCGATTTAGCAGTTGCTTGGAACTATCGCTAAGTTTTGAGTAGTCGATTGGTCTCATTTATTCTTCTGTATCTAATTCTATTCCTTCAAAGTTTTCGGATAGCACACCATCATTTAAACCTTCTCCTAAGTCAAGTACCGTGTTTGACGAACAAGATGGACAATGCTCATCTTTAGCAATACGAGCACCATACCATTTTAGAATTGTAGGCATATTCTTAGCATTGTTGAAAGGCGCCCATCCCACATGACGACGTTCTCTTCGATTCGCCCATATGTAGTAATCGTATTCAAGCTCGTTTTCCAATGATTCAATCCCGGAATTTTGACCTTTCGACAATTCGACCAAGGCTAATTTGACTATAAGATTACAGATAGGTTCAATGTCAGATGAAAGCCCTACCTGAATCATAGCATTGGCTTCTTCTTCAGAAACATAAGCTGGAAGCTGCGAGCGATTTGTTATCTCTTCAGCGGCCATAGCGTAAGCCTGTGAACCAACAAGACAATTATAGCAAGGGCCGCCAGGACGGTGTCTAAAAACATCACCACCTTCTGCACGTGTTACCGCCCTACCAAATATCGCTACTTTGTTATTCTTTAGCAAACATTTAGTAAGAGCAAATCGACTTTGGTTATTATCGGTAGCACAAATTACTAAATCTGCTTTAGCAACTTCCTTATCCATCAATGTATGATGCTCATTTATATTAATTGGGAACAAATCAACACGAGCCAATTTGTTTTTCCCTATTATAGCATCTTTAATGGCATTTGTCTTCAGTCGGCCCAAATCTTTTATTGTGCAAGTATGACGAGCAAGATTGTGAAGTTCTACGCGGTCAAAATCAAATAGAGAAAATTCTCCGACTCCGGCTTTGGCAAGTTCTATGGCTATTTGAGAGCCAAAGCTACCTAATCCAATAATCATTACACGTTTATCGGATAAAATATCCACTTCAAGAATCCCCTTTGCTCTTGAGAACATTTCATCCTTCGAGGGAATGAATTTCACTTTACATTCCTCTGACTGAAATTTACTATTGACATAATAGGCTTTGGCTTCATTGTCTGAGAAGACAACTATATGGTATTGCTCTTGAGATGGTATTGCGGTTGGCAATACTGACTTATGCCAATAAGCACTTGTTACATGTCCAAAGGCATGGGGTTGTGCAATAGTATGGACATGAACGACATCCTCGCCCTCCCATTCGTAAGATTGACCTTCGATATGGTTATCTTCTGAATATAGAAAGGTAAGAGCCTCATCCTTATCAATGTATATACATTTCATCCACCAAAAATATCATTATCAATACATAGGTAATCAGTATTCTTACTGCTGCCCTTTTCTACTACTTCAAATTCGTTGGTTTGAGGGTTGAAGAGAAGCTCTTTTTCAGATATAGTCTCATCTTCCTCAACGGCGTCAATTGCGAAGCCGTCTTCTGTCATTTTGGTGACGGTGTCCCCCTCATTGGCGGAACCACGATCAACCTGTTCGAAATCGCCTGTTTCAGGGTTAAATACAAGGTCTTTTAGGGTGCTTGTAGACTGTGTCGAAACACCACGTCCGTTGGGATTAATTACGGGGTCATTCATAGGACTAATAGTTTATCTTGTGGGATTTCCACCTTGACGATTAATTTCATTGATTAGAGTATCGATTGATTGGCCGGTACGGAGATAAATCTCATAGCATTCAAGCCACAAGCGACATTTGATATAAACTCTGTAAAGAGATACACGCGGAGTCCAACTACTATCAGGACAATGGCAAATTCTTGTTTTGCCATCGGATGTACCATAGTTGTGAAGTTCATGGCTAACTTCTAAGTCATTGCCATTTCTATCTTTTAGAGGTTTAGTTGTGTACACAACCGGTGCAGAGGATGGAAAGTCCTTGAGCATGATTTTAAGAGTGTACACATTTTTAGCATTTGTACGTGCACCAATCAATAAATGGGCATTAGATGTACCCATATCGCGGAACATATACATATTGGGTGGCAGCTTTGTTGCCAAAACTGCCTTTTCGAGTTCTAAGCGAGCATTGTCCATTAGCGGTGGTTCTTTAGGTGGTTACTATAGTTTAACATGAATATTCCGAACAAATCACTAGAATACTCCCACGAATCGTTGAAAACGAAGTGGTCATGTGTTTGCTCAATAAATCCCATTCGATCGATTTCGAATGGCTCATTGGGAAAATCGTGAGGGAATCTTATGATTTCAGCAAAGATACGAGAGGTGATTTTCAGTGTTACAATACCATCTTCAGAAATCTGCGGTGTCACATCATTAACCCAATTCTGAAATTTAAGGGTGTCAATGATTTTCTTAAATTCTTGCCGATTTTCAACATTCGAAAACCAGCCTACTCGATTATTGATAGCAGTTTGTTGTGGTATGATCTGAGGTTCTGCCAATACAAAATTCTCTGAATGAGGAAAACGAAGGATATCCCTAAGGTCGCTATCAATCACTTCTCTTAATCGATTTCTTGAATTAATAATGTCCCAACGAGCGTCTACAAAGTGGGCGTCACGAGCAAAATTGAATGGATTAATAATAATACCTCGGTCATTTATACTACCAATACACAAAACCAATCGGTTGAGATTTAGCTGATCTATGCCGTTTTGCATAGTTTGAGTATCATATCCACTTGGATGCGGTAATCCCAAGTGATGATGGGAGTGCCATTCACCGATATGTTGTAGACCATATTCCTTAAGTTTAGCTCCGATAGTTTCCAAATATTCAATATCTTGGTTGAAAAATGAAGATTGATGATTAGCCTTTGGCCCAGGACCAATTACATATATTACTCGTGGCGCACCGGATGCAGTCCAAGCACCATAAAGTTGTCCGCCTGTTTCAATATTTGGAAAATCCTGTATACAACGTGCTATGTACTCAAGCTCACTTGAATATATCAATGCTTTTGACGTTGGAAGTAATGCAGGTCTCGGGCTAACTACTTCTATGTTTCGTCGATTCTTGATATCCTCAGCATACCTATCGGGGTTTAATGTTCTAGTCCAAAAAGATATTCTTGGAATATAGCTTTTCTTTTGTTTTTTCTTTTCTCTTTTCTTGCCCATAGCAAGATATTTTGTTATCTCCGAATCCCCTTGAGATATTGAGAATAAAAAAGCGCAGGATCCGTACTGCTACTCGTCCTGCTAATCTGTGGCTGTGGCGGCCGTCACTTCGTAGAACGAGTAACGCAGAGCCTACGCCGTATGATATATGATACACTAAAGGGGATATACCACCAAGGTATAATCCTCCCAGTGTATTTTAACCATACCCGAGACATCTACCGTTACTTCATTCTTGACGAAGTTTTGAAATTGCCACATTCCAGATTAGCCAAGAATCAAGCGCAAGTAAACGCTTTTGAAATATGTCTTCAAACCCACCCCACCCAACGGAAAACCGTAATCGGCGTAGATTTGCATTGCAAATTTACGCCGATTATCAATATAAAAGAAATAATGAGCGAGTTTTTTCAGATAAAAAATTACCGGGCAGACGCCGATAGGGGGGGTCTGCCCGATTTGTATGTTATCGTCAAAAGGAATCAGAGGTCGCGAACGGCACGGAGGGACATGCCCTGTGAGCGGCGGTCCTTGTTGACCTTGAATGTGCGCTTGCCATTGATGACAAACATATACTGGCCATAGAGGGTGGGGTAGGTGATGAGGTCGGCGGATGCTTTGCCGGCTGTACCGATCCACATTCCTGCATAGGGGTTGGCTGCCGAGAAGTCGCATCCTCCGGACGCATAGACGCGTGTGCCGCAGGCAGGGAACCACTGGCCGTTCTGTTCGGCTCCCTTGGCATCATTGTTCCAGGTCATTGCGGCATAGGTCAGCCAGTCGTAGGGGGTAAGGCCGGTTTCGTCGCAGACGGGCACTTTCCAACCGGGAGGACAGGGATCGTAGATGGATTTTTTCATCGAGACGCCACCCCAGCGGTCGTCGTCGGAGGTATCGGCCCAGTCGCCTGTGAGGGGATTGTTGAGCACGATTTCATCGCCATACTCATCCATCTCGCCGGTGTAGGTATAGGTCATGGCATAGAAGACGGCGGGATTGGCTATCGATTTTTCTACCGAGCCGTAGAATTCAGTTGTAGAATGGACAGTCGGGAGGGTGTTACCTTCGATATCGTAGAGGGTTGTCTCGCCATCCATACCGGGGGTGTACTGGTAGTTTTCATCCATTTCTGTATATGAGGCCGGAGCGGGGAAGGGGTCTTTACGTCCCCACTGGTAGACGAGTCCGTGAGTGGCGAATCCGTCGGCGGGATCGGCGCTGAGCGCGCCCATATTGCGGGTCATGAATGTCCATGTCGTGCCGTTGGCGTTGGGATCTGTCGTGTAAGCATCAGCGGCGGGGTCGTAGTCGGTCACCCAGAGATGCCAGCTCCAGAGGATGTTGTCGTCGGCATCGACTGCGGCAACCAGAGCGTTGCCTTCTGTCTCAGAGAGCCATACGACTGCCTTGCTTTCGCCGGCGGCATACTTTAGGTCGGCGACGAGTGCGGGCTGATCCTGCCAGAGGAGTTTCATCCCGGCAACATTGCCGGTCGAGAGTTCGGTGGAGTTACCCTTATAGGCTGTGGAGAATGCGGCTACGGAGCCGGGAGCGGCTATATAGCAGTTGGCTGTCTCAACGGCCGAGAGGTCAACAGCCTCGGCCGGAACTGTCACTTCGGGCTCCGTGGGTCCGGCAGGCTCGGAGTCTGAGTCGCAGGCGGCCATGACTAATCCGGCCGCTGCGATTAGAGAAAATAAATATAGTTTATTCATAATGGAGAATTGACTTTAGAGTTTGAGACGGGCGTCGGTGCCGGTCTTTTCGATGTAGAGACCCTTGGCGGGTTTGTGTTCGAGACGGATGCCCTGCAGGTTGTAGTATTCAGCGGGGGCAGTCTCTGTGGCGATCACGTTTTCGACACCTGAGGGCTGAGGAACGGCGATGGTGGTGTGGTTGCCTTTAGAGTAGAAGTAGCCGTCAAAGTAGTCTTTGTCACCATACCAGAGACCATAGTCGGGGAATGAGATGACGCCATCCTTGAGATAGCCGTGCTCTGTGCCGGTGGCCTTGATCTCGTCAAGAGTGAAACCCTGCTCAAGAGCCTTTGCTACAGATGATGTCACGTGACCTTCGCCGAAGCCGAAGTCGGCGCCGATGGGGGTGTTTTCGATATAAACACATTCAGGGTCTTCGGCGTGGATGTAGATGTAGTGGTTGTGGTCATCGTGTGACTCTATCATGTTGTACTCATACTCGGCATAGGGGTTGACGAGGCGATAGAAACCGGGTGTGGCGACTGACTCCTGTATCTCGACTTCGAGGTCGCATTCGTCCATCTCGTAGTGGTCAGCTATTAAAGCTTCGTGATAGGTGGTCAGGCCGAGTGATTTCCATGCAGAGTCATCATCGACTACGCCATAGATGTTGACCGCTTTGCCTTTCTGAGCGTTGCCGTCGGCATCGAGGGTGACGAACGACAGGGTGTAGACGCCGCGTGCCGGACATTTGAACTTGCACTCGCCGTCGGGGGTGACTGTGCCTTGAGTGGCTACGCGATGCATATCAAGGTCGAGCTCGCCTTCCTCATTGAGAGGAGATCCGGGCTCAAGGAGATATTTGACAGATGCTACTGCAGAGCCGACAGTGATTGTCACGGGAACTTCGTCGCCGGGGGCACAGTAGGAGTAGTCGACGTAGATGCTGTAATCGTCGTCGACAGTAGCGTTGCCGGGAAGATAAACTTTGAAGTCGCCGTTGATATTGGTGTAGGCCCAGCCGTAATCGTCGTCATATATGTTGACGACAGCTATACATTTGGCAGGGAAGGAAATGCATCCGTCGGTGAGTGTACCATAGTCTCTGAGATTGTCAGGGTTTTCGTCCCAACCGGTTTCCGCCACGCAATGGGAGTAGATGAGATAGCTGTCATAGAATTCGCCGTCTACCATCCAGACTTTCTCAGGATCTTCGGCGTGGATATACATATATGTATCGTCGGCGTAGCCCATCGCCTCTGCCATCGGAGTCTGGTCGCAATATGGCTGGAAGCGATAGTAGCCCGGGGTGGTAGTGCTTTCTTCGATTTCGACATTCCATTTGAGGCCTTCATCGATGAAAGGTGCGTAGAGATTGAAGTAGGTAGCGAGGTCTTCGCAGTAGATACCTGTACCGATTGATTTCCAGTCGCCGTCTTCAGCATGAAGGGCGGGCGCAGCTAAAAGTGATGCGAGTAGCATCGATTTTGTGATATTCATACCTTGAAATTGTAATTTGATTGGATATTATATGCAAATGTAAGCAAAATTATTGAAATAACAGCAGATTTATTGGAATATGTTGTCTGACGAGGAATTTTGTCTGAAATTTTGCAAAAAGAGACCCGTAGGATAGCGAGGGCTATGATACGGGTCGGTCGAAGGTAAGATGTAAGATGGGGTTGGGTTTTTACTTTTACCGTCTGGATTGCAAATTTATGTATTAAATTGTAATATGCAATAATTTTATCAAAATATTTTTCAAAATAATGATAATTTGTTGTCGTATGGTTTGTTTTTATTGATAATTATGAGTTTTGATGCAAAATGACGATGCGGGTTTAATCGACGAGCTTAGCTACCCTGCGAGAGGATTGCCTGTCGATGCCGATTTATTTTATTAATGTGAGTTCGATACAGGGGAGCATCTGAAGAGTACAATACTTATTGAACGGTTATAACATCATGTCTCCGACGCTCAATACGGACTGTATTACCCTTATCCTCAGGCGCAAGCACGCCTGAGGTTTACAACAATAGCGCGCCTTTCGGGTGCTTAAACTACCTTAATTTCACAACCTCCTTTGGGCGTCGAAATAAGGGAGCGTTCATCACTAATTGGCTTTAATCGGCGTTCTCCAAACGCCTGACCGGGAATGTATCATGATCCGTGCACGCCGGCTTTCAGCCTCGGCGTACACGGTTACTGTCAAATCGATGTCCTGTCGGACATCAGCTTTATTATCCGGAATTTACTATACCAGGCGCGCCCCTGTTTTTCTCGAAGCACTTTAATTTAGATATAAGCCAAAGAAGCTGCGTCAATCTTGACGCAGCTTCTTTCGGAAATTATCTGTAGTATAACCTTTATCAGGCGAGGAAGCCGAGGAGTACACCTGCAGCAACGGCAGAACCGATCACGCCTGCAACGTTGGGACCCATGGCGTGCATGAGCAGGTAGTTGCTGGGATCGTATTCCAGACCGAGATTGTTGGAGATACGTGCCGACATCGGAACGGCTGATACACCGGCATTGCCGATGAGAGGATTGATCTTCTTGTCCTTCGGGAGGAAGAGGTTGAAGAGCTTGACAAACAGCACGCCGGATGAGGAGGCGATGATGAATGCCATGAAGCCGAGGAAGAAGATGAAGATGGTCTCCTTGGTGAGGAATGTGGTGGCCTGGGTTGACGCGCCGACAGTCATGCCGAGGAGGATTGTCACGATATCGGTCAGGGCGTTGCTTGCTGTCTTGGCAAGACGGGTAGTCACGCCGCTCTCACGGAGCAGGTTGCCGAAGAAGAGCATGCCGAGCAGCGGCAGGCCTGAGGGGACAACGAAGCAGGTCAGAAGCATACCGACGATCGGGAAGATGATCTTCTCGTTCTGCGATACGGCGCGCGCGGGCTTCATGCGGATGAGACGCTCCTTCTTGGTCGTGAAGAGACGCATGATCGGCGGCTGAATCACAGGGACGAGAGCCATGTAGGAATATGCCGACACGGCGATCGCGCCCATCAGGTTGGGAGCAAGCTTGGATGAGATGAAGATGGCGGTAGGACCGTCGGCACCGCCGATGATGGCGATGGCACCGGCCTGGTCAGGCGCGAATCCGATAGCGAGGGCAACCATGTATGCGCCGAAGATACCGAACTGGGCGGCAGCGCCGATGAGCATCAGCTTGGGATTGGCGATGAGGGCCGAGAAGTCGGTCATGGCGCCGATACCGAGGAATATGAGCGGCGGATACCAGCCGGCTGAAACGCCGTTGTAGAGGATATTGAGGACAGAGCCTTCTTCGTAGATGCCGATTTCAAGGCCGGCCGTGGTATTGAAGGGGATGTTGCCGATCAGGATACCGAAGCCGATGGGTACGAGAAGCATGGGCTCGAAATTCTTCTTGATGGCAAGCCAGATGAAGAAGAGGCCCACGGCGAGCATGACAAAGTGCTGCCATGTCGCATTTGCAAAACCTGTGAAGTTCCAGAACTCCTGCAGGTTGTCAGCAAAGAATGAACCGAGTGACTGTTCCATTTTGTGTCAGTTGGATTAAGCGATGGTAAGCAGTACGGTTCCTTCGAGTACGGAGTCGCCGTTTTTGACGTCGATAGATGCGATTCGGCCGTCGCGACCTGCGTGGATGGCGTTCTCCATTTTCATGGCCTCGAGTACGAGGACGGTGTCGGAAGCCTTGACAGTGTCGCCTACGGCAACGGGAATATTGAGCACGACGCCGGGGAGGGGAGCCTTGACGGGAGTGCCGGCACCGGCTGCGGCAGCGGGACGGGCTACGACTTTCTCACCGGTGGCAGTGCGGGGAGCTGCTGCGGGGCGGGGAGCGCTGACGGTCTTGACGGCGGTAGCCTTGTTTTCGAGTTCTACTTTGTAGGGCACGCCGTTGACTTCTACCTGTGCGAGGCCGTCTTCGATGTCGCCGACAGCTACGGTATAGTTGTTGCCGTTGATTTTATATTTATATTCTTTCATGAGTGATTGTTTTTAGAAGAAAGTGTGATAAAATAACTATGGATAAGATTATTTGCCGGGAAGATGGCGCATGCTGTAGATCTTGGAGCTCCAGGGAGAGTAGGCACGTTTTACCTTGTTGATGGTAAGGATCGTGCTTTCGTTGTCGTGAGTGTTGAGATGCTCATGGAGAGCCATGACGATAGCAGCGATAGCTTCGCCGGAGTCGCTTTCGGGATGCTCGTCGCGGGGTGTCTCCTTGACATTCAGACCGTGAGATTTCATCTTTTTGGTCTTGGATGAGCGTGCACCGACTTTGCTGATGATCATGAAGGCGATGCAGAGGACTGCGAGAGCGGAGAAAACGATAGCCATAGCCATAACGGCCATTGCGAATCCGTTGGGGTCGAGACGGCTGAATTTATCGACTTTGTCGTTGCGGTCAAGGATGACGTTGTTGCTCGACGGGGTGATGTATTTGCCTTCGTCGATGTCGTTGCGCACTTCCCATGTGGCGTTGACATCGACATTGCCGTCGGCATCGAAGACGGTGATACCGTCTTTTGCGCGGGCATAGGTCGTGTTAGGCTCGAGGACGGGCACGGTGACATGGTCGATGACGGTCTTCTTGTCGGAGTCGATGAGGTAGATTTCATTGACAGCGGCAGGATCGAGCTTGAAGCTTGTGTGGAATGTGCCGCGAGAGGGCATTCCGTCGGCCCAGAAGACGATGTGCTGGCGCTTGGGGATGCGTGTGTTGACATCGTGGAGAGGCACAGCGTACCAGAGTTCCGGCGATATGGTCGTGTCGGTGGTAAGATAGACCGAGGATATCTCCAGGGGAGCGAATTTAGAGTTGTAGAGCTCAATCCAGGCCGGGCGCTGTCCGAAGTCGTCGACGAAGTTTGACTCGTTGAGGGTCATGACTTCGTTGATGTGGAGCGCGCCTTTGCGAGCCTGCCCCGACATTGTCAGGGAGGCTGTCGCAATCGCTATGAGTGATAGAATTCTGAATTTTTTCATGTCGTAAAAGTTGAGCGAGGCAATGGATTAGAGTGGAATGTTGCCGTGCTTTTTGGCGGGGTTGGCCACTTTCTTGGTAGCGAGCTGCTGAAGAGCCTTGATGATGCGGAAGCGGGTGTTGCGGGGCTCGATGACATCGTCGATATAGCCGTACTTGGCAGCATTGTAGGGGTTGCAGAAGAGCTTGTTGTACTCTGCTTCCTTCTCGGCGAGGACGGCCTTGGGATCAGCAGCCTCTTTGGCTTCCTTGGCATAGAGCACCTCGACAGCGCCTGCACCGCCCATTACTGCGATTTCTGCGGAGGGCCATGCGTAGTTCATGTCGCCGCGGAGCTGCTTGCAGCTCATCACGATGTGAGAGCCACCGTAGCTCTTGCGGAGTGTTACGGTAACTTTAGGCACGGTAGCTTCGCCGTAAGCATAGAGGAGTTTTGCGCCGTGAAGGATCACGCCGTTGTATTCCTGACCTGTGCCGGGGAGGAATCCGGGGACGTCAACGAGGGTCACCAGAGGAATGTTGAATGCATCGCAGAAGCGTACGAAACGGGCAGCCTTGCGCGAAGCGTTGGAGTCGAGCACGCCGGCGAGATATTTGGGCTGGTTGGCCACGATGCCGACTGACTGGCCGTTGAAACGGGCGAAGCCGATGATGATATTCTTGGCGTAGTCGTGCTGGATTTCAAGGAACTCGCTGTTGTCCACGATAGCACCGATAACCTGATACATATCGTAGGGACGGTTAGCCGAGTCGGGGATGATCTCGTTGAGGGAGTCTTCGAGGCGGTCGATGGGGTCGGTGCACTCCGTGAGGGGAGCTTCTTCAAGGTTGTTCTGAGGAATGTAGCTGAAGAGCTTGCGGATGATGCGGATCGCGTCTTCGCCGTCTTCGGCAGCGAAGTGGGTCACACCGCTCTTTGAGGCGTGTACCTCGGCTCCGCCGAGCTGCTCCTGGGTAACGTCTTCGCCGGTAACGGTCTTGACTACCTTCGGACCTGTGAGGAACATATAGGAGATGCCTTTGGCCATGACTGTGAAGTCGGTGAGGGCGGGGGAATAGACCGCACCGCCGGCGCAGGGGCCGAGGATACCGGAGATCTGGGGGATCACGCCTGAGGCGAGGATGTTGCGCTGGAAAATCTCAGCGTAGCCGGCCAAAGCGTTGATACCTTCCTGGATACGTGCGCCGCCTGAGTCGTTAAGACCGATGACGGGAGCACCCATACGCATAGCCATGTCCATGACTTTGCAGATCTTGAGAGCCATTGTCTCTGAGAGAGAGCCGCCGAATACGGTGAAGTCCTGAGCGAACACATAGACGAGACGGCCTTCGATTGTGCCGTAGCCGGTCACTACGCCGTCGCCGGGGTAGGATTTCTTCTCCATACCGAAGTTGTGGCTGCGGTGACGCACAAACATATCGAGTTCCTCGAAAGAGCCTTCGTCGAGGAGCTGTGCGATACGCTCGCGGGCGGTGTATTTGCCGCGTTCGTGCTGTTTGTCAATGGCTTTCTGACCGCCGCCGAGGCGAGCTTCATTGCGCAGGTCGATGAGCTCCTGTATCTTTTTAAGCTGATTGCTCATGATATAAGTCTTGTTGGGATTTATGATTTAAGATGATTACTTTTTAGCGGGGTCTTCGCAGAGCTCTACGAGGGTGCCTACAGTCGATTTGGGGTGGAGGAAGGCGATGTTGAGGCCTTCGGCGCCTTTGCGGGGAGCCTTGTCGATGAGGCGTCCGCCTTTTTCCTCTACTTCAGCGAGAGCGTTGGCTACGCCGTCCTCGATAGCGAATGCGATGTGCTGGATGCCACCGCGGCCGCCGTTGTTGGCGATGAATTTGGCGATAGCACTGTCCTCGGCGGTGGGCTCGAGAAGCTCTATTTTTGTCTGGCCGACTTTGAAGAAGGCTGTGCGTACTTTCTGGTCAGCAACTTCTTCGATTGCAAAGCACTTGAGGCCGAGAATGTTTTCATAGAAAGGGATTGCTTCGTCGAGTGAGGGGACTGCAATACCAACGTGTTCGATATGCGAAATATCCATAATGATTAGTGTATAAAAAGGGTTAATTAATTTATTCTCAATTGTCTGTTGTAAACAGGCACAGCCGCTCGACGCAATGTCGGGACATACCGCACCTATTGCGTTGCAAATTTAACAAAATTTTTCTTACTACGGTAATCTGACGCAAATAATTCGCTCGGATTTGGCTCAGAAACTGAGCGCGCGGGTCTCGCCGGCAGAAAGGGCTACCTTTATCGGTTCGCCGGCTCCGATGATGGTGGCGGTGCCGCCGGAGGGTGCTGCGAGGGTCAGTGCCACGGGTTTACCGTCTTTCCACTCTACGGATGCCGTCATGCCTGTGCGGGTAGCGATGCCGCTGATATGGCCGTCGGGCCATGCGGCGGGGAGAGTCGGGAGGAGGATGATGGTGTCCGGAGTGGACTGTATGAGCATTTCGGCTATGCCGGCGCTTCCGCCGAAGTTGCCGTCGATCTGGAAGGGAGTGTGTGCGTCGAGCAGGTTGGGGTAGGTGCCTCCGCCGCGACGGCGGTCGGGACCTTTATATTTGTCGGGCGTGACGTATCTCAACAACCGGCGCAGCATTGCGTAGGCGCCGTCGCGGTCACGCAGCCGGGCCAGCAGGTTCACGCGCCATCCGGCGCTCCAGCCGGTTGTCTCCTTGCCTTTGATGTCGAGGGTGCGCGCTGCCGCTGCGGCTATTTCCGGGGTATTGTCTACTGATATGTGGTGACCGGGATAGAGTCCGTAGAGGTGGGACTGATGGCGGTGCTGCGGGTCGACGTCAGGGAGGGAATGGCTCCACTCGTTGAGGCTTCCGTCCGGTTTTATCTCATAGGGGCGCAGCCGTGGAAGCACGGAGTCGATACGCGCGATCAGCGACTCATCCGTCGCTAATTCTATGGCGGCGGCGCGGGTGTCGGCGAGGCATTGGCGGATTATCGCCATATCGGCTGTGGTGCCTATGCTGGTGTCGCACGCTTTGCCGTCAGGGGTCAGGAAGTTGTTTTCCGGCGAGGTGGATGGCCAGGTGGTCAGCAGGCCGTCGCGTTCTACGAGCCAGTCGAGAACAAACAGAGCTGCTCCGCGTAGAGTGGGGTAGCGTTCGGCCAGCTCCGCTTTGTCGCGGCCGAAGAGGTAATGCTCCCAGATGTGCGATGCGAGCCATGCCCCACCCATGTTCCAGTTGGCCCACTGCGGCTTGTCGTTGCCGAGTCCTACGGGTGTAGTCATCGCCCAGATGTCGGTGTTGTGGCCGAGACACCATCCGCTGTCTACGTCCCAGTGGTTGCGCGCGGTGACTGCGCCGCTGGCGGTCAGGTTGTCGATATAGTCGAGCAGCACGGTATGGAGCTCCGGCAGTGAGCCGGTCTCGGCGCCCCAGTAGTTCTCCTGCAGATTGATGTTTGTGGTGTAGTTGCTGCTCCA
This sequence comes from uncultured Bacteroidales bacterium, assembly GCA_947173955.1. GTDB lineage: Bacteria > Bacteroidota > Bacteroidia > Bacteroidales > Muribaculaceae > JAAVFS01. The sequence goes on from CAMWHE010000013.1 coordinate 32,805, forward strand.
TGGTGGAGTCAGGCTTTCGTTCCAGAGCCCCTGAAGGTTGGCTGGGACGCCCGGTGTGCGTGAGCAAGCTATGAGCAGATAGCGCCCGTACTGATAGTAAAGCTCCTCGAGGTCGGGATTGGTCTGAGCGGAGTCGGTGTATTGTTTGAGTTGTTGGTCGGTAGGTAGTGCGGCGATTTCGGGTGCAGTGGTGCCGAGGTCGAGGTCTACGCGGCTCATCAGCGATCGATGGTCGGCAACGGCGCGAGCCTGCAGAGAGTCCGGACTCAGAGAGGCTGCGCGATCGATGCGGCGGCGCACGAGGTCGCTGAAGTCACGTCCCTGCTTCATCGGGTCGCGGTCGAAGCCGTTGAAACTCGACACATTCGACAGCAGAAGCGTGGCCTCCCGGCAACCGGAGATCGTCAGGCTGTCGCCGGCGGCGGTCACAGTGCCTTCTGGAGCAAGTGCCTTGAGGATGGTGCGGAAGTGGATGCCGCGGCCGGGGTCGTATCTGAAGTCTCCGTCTTTGCTCGCATATCCGGGCATGGAGTGATAGGCGCAGTAGCCGTCCATGATTATCTCATCTCCATTTGCCGAGATCTCGACCGGCAGCTTTGACTCCAGTCTGAGCGAAGCCCGCAGTCCGTCAGGATTGTCGAGCCGGATGACGATCACCGAGTCTGGTGCCGAGGCGAAGACCCGCTGCGAGCGTGACCCGAAGTGCACGTCGGCTATGGCGTCCGAGATGTCGAGCGACCGCGAGTATGGCGCGGATGAGTCCGGTGTCTCGTCGTACTGGATCCGCAAGGTACCCAGCGGCTGATAGTTCTGACTGTAGTGGCCCTGGAGAAAGCGCTGCAGAGAGTCGGCAGCCGCGTAGTCCTCGCGGGCAAGAGCTTCGCGTACAGCGGCGAGACGTTTTGCGGGGCTCTCACCGGCTGTGTTCGGCTCAGGTTCTCCCGTCCATAGGGTAATGTCGTTGAGCGAGATGCGCTCGAGGCCGGTTCGTCCGTAGACCAGGGCGCCAAGATTGCCGTTGCCAACGGGCAGGGCCTCCTCAAAATATTTTGCGGGAGTATTATAATTTAAGGTGTAGGGGGTGTCGGCAAAAGAGATGACGGGAAGCAGTGCCGAGGCCAGTGCGATAATAACGTGTTTCATGCGGCTAAATTAACACATGTTGGTATATTTAAAAATCAATGTCTTATAATCTAATAAATTTTTTTGTATTTTTTCACGCTCCTTTATATTCTTTTTGAGCGAATATATATTTGAGTATAAATCGTTTATTATCTTTCTTAATTCTTCATAGCGGGGATTCCTTTGTTTATAATTTTCTTCTATTTTATTTCTTTCTTCTTTTGTTTTAGCACGATCAAGTAGCTGATATAGTTGTTTATCTAATCTTTCAAAAGCGTTTTCATATGATTTCAGGTGATTCTTTAGTGTGTCAATCTTATTATTTAGTTCATTTATTTCTTCTTTAATTGGTGGAATCGCTTTTTCTACGTCAGGAAGTATTACTCTGTTCATTTCAATAATTCTTTCAATTACATCAGAAATTTCGCTATAGATTTCTTTTAATTTTCGTAGATTATCTAAAAAATATAATGCGCCACTAATTTTTTCTATTTTATAAATCATGGCACATTCGGATTTTTTTATCTTATAGTCCTCTCGTTCTTGTTCAGTTGCATGTCGAGCAGAAGAGATACCAATATACCTATCATCATCCTCATCTAAATGTCTAATATCTAACCGCTTTTCGAATTCATCATTGTTAAGACGGAAAATTTCTTCTAATCCTACCATCAGACCATTTACTTCGGACAATATATCTTCTTTTACAAATTCATCAGGATTTTCAATAGCTTTATTTATAAATCCTTCAAGAAAATTAAGTGCATAGATCCAACTTTCTCTAATACATCTATATGTGCGGGTATATCGCATAATACAATTATATCTCGCATAAAAATACTTAACCCATTCACTATAAGGGAGAAGAGCAATGCCTTTGTATATAACTATAACATGAAAGTAAGATGACATTCCATAACAAAAGTTAGTTTCCACTTTAATTGAAATGTCGTTGTTTACCTTATGTTCTATTGAATTTTCCTTATACTTTTTATGTCGATCATCTCCATGTCGTTCATGTGAAAATACAATACTTCTCTCTTTTATACGATTAAGGATTAATGTATCTTCATAATCATTGGCGTATACATATGGAAGTGCCATATTTAAGAATTGTTCCTTATCTTTTCTGATCTGTCTATACATTTGTTTCCAAGCCAATTGCCTTATTTCAAGTAGCTTATTTCTATTATTCTTTTCTTCTTGGGACAGTTGCCTTACTTTTGATTCTATTAGTGATGTAATTTTAGTATTCAAATTACTTGCATATTCGTAGTTATAAAAAGAAACTTTAATAGGCGCAATATTACTATCTGAATATTCGTGGTTTAGGCAATAATCATATTCATGGGCAAATAAGCACCTATGCAATGCGTTATAAATATCGCTTGCATCTGCATTTTCATCATTCAAGTACTCTATTGCTCTTGCAATTTCATTACTATGGCGTATAATCGGGTATTTTACAACTATAATTTTGCCATTTTCATTTTGTAAGGAGAGTATGAAATCATAATTAACTCCAGTTCTTTTTTTGAAATCTTTCATTTTAGGATTAAACTAATTTTTTAGGCTGCGAAGTTACGAAATTTCCATGCATTTAACTCCATTTTTCCCATTCATAAAGTCTGTTTTTAGAAGCAAACGTATGATACAACATAATAAAGCAAATTCAAACTGATTGAAGTATGTTAGTAAAAGACTTCATTAGTATACCAAATGCAGGTATGCAGACTTAACGAACTAATTTCTGTGGCGATGTGATGTTTTTTAATTTATGATTTGTATTTAACTTTGCAATGAAAAACCAAGAGTTATGCACAGATTTATTATAGGAGTGGCGGCTGCAGTCGCTATGTCGGCATCGGCCGGTGATTTTACGGAAAAGGATGTACGGGTATTCAATAAGGATGCAGGCATAACCCTTGCGGGTACGGTCACGGCTCCGGCTGACGGCTCTCAGCGGGCTGCCATAGTGATGGCCACGGGCAGCGGTCCGCAGGACAGGGATGAGACGGTCTTCGGCCATCGGCCGTTTAAGGCTATCGCGGAATACCTGTCGGCCAACGGATACGTTGTCCTCCGGATGGACGACCGTGGCGTAGGCGAGAGCGAGGGGGAACGGCAGGAGGCTACAACTGAAGATTTCGCAGGCGATATCGCCGCCGGCCTCGCATGGGTCGACAGCTGCTATTCCGGTCTGCCCAAAGGCGTCATCGGCCATTCCGAAGGGGGTATCATCGCGCTGAAATCTGCTCCGCAGAGCGATTTCATCATCACGCTTGCAGGCCCGGCATGGTCGGGCGACTCAATTGTCATGTCGCAGTCGCAGGCGGCAGCCGTAGGCATGACCGGCCGATGGGACGGCGAGGCGATTCAGCGAAAAATCATGCAGACCCTGAAGAGCCCCATGGCCGACTTTCAGGCGAGGATAGCCGTGACGTCGCTTATCAATCAGGCGTATGGCGGCATGGCCTCGATGGCCGGCGTCAGGGAGCAGATCGATACCCAGGTCGCGGCTATGGTGTCGCCGTGGTATCGCGCGTTTCTGCGCTATGATCCGGCCGAGGATGCGCGTAGTGTGCACGTGCCGTGGCTGGCGCTCAACGGCGCGAAAGATACGCAGGTGCTCCCCGCCAATCTTCAGACATTCATGGAACTGAATCCCGCAGTTACAGCAGTCGAGCTCCCTGATCTAAACCATCTCTTTCAGACCTGTACGACCGGCCTCCCCAACGAGTATGCCGTCCTCCCCGAGGATATATCCCCAACAGCCCTCGCCGCCATCCTCGACTGGCTCAACGCCCGCTTCTGAATGAGGCGGTGTCCCCGGAACACTCCGGATTCAGGCACTTACTAAAAAGCGAGAGGGCTCCGGCGTCGCGCCGGGGCCCTCTGTATGTGTGTTTGTTCGATAGATCAGATTTAATTACAGCTAATATCTTGAATTATGAGTTCAGAATATTTGAGTAGTGGTTATGAGGAGGGTATCAGTTGTTGTAGTCGGCGAGCATGCCCTGGAGTTTCTGGCGTGCGAAGAAGATGCGGCTCTTTACGGTGCCGAGGGGAAGATTCATCTTTTCGGCGATCTCGTTGTATTTGTAGCCTGCTACGTGCATCGAGAAGGGGATGCGGTATTCGTCGGAGAAGGAGTTGATGGCGGCGGTGATCTCCTGGGCTGCCATTGAGCCTTCGGGGGTCTCGAAGCCTGAGTCCTGCGGCAGGTTCAGGTGGTAGAGGTCTTCAGTCTGGTCGATGACGGTGGCCGAGCGCACTACCTTGCGGTAGTTGTTGATGAAGATGTTGCGCATGATGGTGAACACCCAGCCCTTGAAGTTTACGTTGTCGACATACTTGTCTTCGTTGTCCAGCGCCTTGAGGGTCGTGTCCTGAAGCAGGTCATAGGCGTCGTCGCGGTTGGAGGTGAGGAGGTACGCGAAGTTGAGAAGGTTGCTCTGAAGGTCGAGAAGCTTGGTCTGGAAATTTTTTGAACTCATAATCTTAATTTTTTAGGTGGTCGTTTATTCTTTTGTTTCGTGTGAGTGTCGTTTGTGTTACAATCACATTGCAAATGTACAACATATTTTTTACATGCAAAATTTTTTCGCAAAAAAAATCATTATCGAAAAATTCACAAAATTACAGCTTAAAACACTATATGACAGATAAATAATAGTGTTACAACCCCGTTACACACCTATTACATTAACGTTAATTAACATAAAAATCCCTGTAACATCAGTATTTCAGACCTGTAACAACGATATGTGATTGTAATTTTACTGTAACACCTGTGTAACATTATTTGAGTTTCTCTCAACTTTTCCGGTCGGGGAAGCGTTAGAAAGTAAAGTTTCAACTAAAACATATATACACATTAATAATATAAGAAGACTATGAACAACACAACGACTATCGAGAGATCGCAACATACGGCAGAATTATCAGGCGAAATGCTCCGCAAGGAGATCAAGGAAATGTGGAGGGACGTATTTCCTGTCACCGATGAGTGGCTTGATATGTATTTTCGTCGGGTCTATAGTCAGGCTGACCTTCTGACGCTGACTGCGGGCGACGACGATGATGAGATCGTAAGCTCTCTGCTACTTCAGAGATATAATATGTACTTTCACTCGATGCCGATTCCTGTAGGCTATATTTCAGGCGCGGCTACCCGCAAGCAGTATCGTGACCGCGGCTATATGAAGCAGCTGATGCATGACGCCATCTTCAGTTCCTACGAGCGTGGCGACGCATTGCTGACACTTATCCCTGCGAGCCGTAATCTATATTTCTACTATGACCGTCTCGGCTTTACGACCGTCTTTTACGTCGACGAAGAGCGGTTTACGGAGAAACATGAGTTTGCCTTTGACGGCAAGTATGAGCGTGTGGAGGCCAAGGAGAATCATGACGTCTATCAGTTTATGGACTCGAAGCTGAAGGAGCGCGACAATGTCATACTCCACAGCTATATCGACTTTCAGAATATCATAGCCGACGCGGAGGCTGATGGCGGCGCTGTAATAGCTTTGAGAGACATGACCGACGGCAGGATAGCTGCCCTGGCTGTCGTGGCTCCGGGCGATGACCGACTGACCGTGCGCGAGCTGCTTTATACTACGGACGATGCCTGCAATGCCGTGCTCGCGAGAGTGATGCGCGCTTATCCGGGTCTGCCTCTGACGGTCGTGATGCCCGCAGGGAGCCGCAGCGTGCCTATCCATGCCCGCGGTATGGCGCGGATAGTCAATGCGCGCAAGTTGCTGTCGGCATATGCCTCAAGATATCCGAAACTACGCATGGTAATCCGTCTATATGACTCGGTATTGCCACAGAACAATCATATTTATGTGATCGACGGCGGTCAGGCTGTGATTAACGACGGCTTCGGCGGTAAGATCGATCTGGATGTGACTCAGGAGGTGTTGCTGTCAATCCTCAGCAGTGATGCGCCGATAGGAGAAATCTTCAATATGCCGACGTCCCGCCCTTATATCTCGATGATGATGGATTGAGTCCCGACTGCCAGAAGCGCACCTTGTCCGGGTGCTGCAAGCAGGCCTTGTGCGGATAGAAATGACTGAACAGCGGGCGTATCTTCTTCGGCGGAGATGCGCTCGATTTCTTTGATTATGGCCCGAGTAATGCGCGAGGTATCAACGAATGCGATGCAGTCGACAAACGCCGTGGAATGTATTTCGTGCGTAAATGGCGACATGGTAAGCCGTGAGTCCTGCTCACGGCTTATTATCATGTTGCGGCTGATGCCGTCGGCGGAAATTACGGTGCCGGCAAGCAGCCGGCGGGCATGCTTCGTAGCCATGATCTACCTGGAAGAGCCGGCGGGACGGATGGATGTGAGATTTGACCGGCGGTAGTAGGTGTTGCGATTGAGCCGCGAGCGGAGCAGCGAGACGCTGTCGAGATAGATGATCTCTCCTGCGGCAGGATCAAAGTTGATAAATCCGTAAACCCTGGTCGGCGTCATAGTAGAGTCGATCTGAAGATGAGTCTTCAGCCATCCAGTCGTTGCTGACGACGCGTTGATGTATTGTGTCAGTCCGTTGTCATAGTCTACGGCAAGAGTGGTGCGTACGGGCGATGCTCCGGGTGTTATCTTCATGTTGAGATCGTAGGTGTCGCCGGGCTGCCATTCGTCGTCGCTGTCAAGAAGGAATGAGATATAGTGCGACGGCGCTTTATCAGTGATGCGGTAGTAGGTTGGGAGTGCCCAAACCTGGGCGGAGTCTCCGGCGACTCTGATCGACGATGCGACGGCGTCAGGCGGTATCTCCTCAAGACGCGTCTCAAGAATGGCTATCGCACCGTCGCAAACTTTGACGAACTCACCGATATTATGGCCATACCAGACGAGCGATGAGTCAAAGTCGGTCTGAGTGACTCCGTTGGCCGCGAAGATCGACTGCTTGACGACTTTTTTCGTCGAGTCAGTGAAATAGATGTTGCTGTTGTATTCCACCATGCTCTCTCCCTGATAGATGTCGGCGAGCAACTCGGACATCTTGTCGGGCCTGATGACGCCGGACGGCACGTGCTTGCAACCTGCGAATGTGGCCGCGAGCAGTGCGGATGCCAAGATGCGGGTGGAAAGTTTCAGGGTCATTGCTCGGAGGGTGTATTGGCCGGAGTATCGCTGCCGTCGGTGAGAGGTTGTTTCGGATCACCGGATGAAGAAAAGTCCTTGCGGTAGAACAGCAACAGCGCTATTATACCTACTGAGATGGCTGCATCGGCAAAATTGAAGACCGGCTGGAAAAACTGGAAGTGTTGTCCGCCGATGATCGGGAGCCACGAAGGCCAGTCCCAGCTTGCGATCGGGAAGTAGAACATATCGACTACGCGTCCCTGCAGGAATGTCCCGTAGCCGCCACCTTCGGGGAAGAGCGTCGCCGTAGCCATCGGAGCGGGATCGTCGAAAATCAGTCCGTAGAAAGCGCAGTCGATTATGTTGCCGGCTGCTCCGGCCACAATCAGTGCGAGACACACGATATAGCCGGTGCGCAGATCCGGACGCTTCCGTATGCGCCAGATATAGACGATAACCAGAGCCGTCACGATGATGCGGATAGAGGTCAGGAGCAGCTTGCTGCCAATCTCCCATCCGAAGGCCATGCCGTTGTTTTCGATAAAATGCAGGTGGAACCAGGAGGTTATCTCCTCGCTCTGGCCGAGATAGAAGGATGTCTTGATCCAGAATTTGATTATCTGGTCGATCAACAGTACGCTCAGGATAATGACCAGAGCGAGTGTGCCGCGATTGTTTTTAAAGTAGCTGCAGGGGGATATGCGGGTCATCGTTTCATGTTCTTACCGTCGATACTGAGGGTAGCGTGGGGTACGGCGCGCAGGCGCTCCTTAGGGATGAGCTGACCGGTCTCGCGGCAGATGCCGTAGGTCTTGTTGTCAATACGTACGAGGGCGGCCTGCAGCTTCTTGATGAAGTCGAGCTGGCGCTGGGCCATGCGCGAGGCTTCTTCCTTGCCGAGTGTGTAGGCGCCTTCCTCGAGCACTTTGAACGTGGGGGCGGTGTCGGCAGTGTCATTGCCGTCACTGTTGTTCCACTCTTCGCAGATCGAGTCATATTCTTTCTGGGCTTTTTCGAGCTTTTGCAGAATCAGGGAGCGAAACTCTTCGAGTTCTTCGTCGCTGTAACGTGGCTTTTCGGTAGTCATGTCGGTGGATGGGGAATTAGATGAGTTTGACTGATACTTTGACTGTGTCGCCGTCGATATCAAGGATCTCGTCTTCGGCTACATTGTCCAGAGATGCTGATGTGAGAGATTTTGCAAGCACCTGGGTGGCTATATAGTCGGAGTGAAGTCTGATGGCGTCGGCAGTCAGAGGTGTGTCTTCGATTATTACGTTGACGCGGTCGGTGATGTTGTAGTCGCGACCCTTGCGGATATTCTGTATGCGGTTGATCAGTTCGCGGGCCACACCCTCGGCGCGGAGCTCGGGAGTGACAGTGATGTCGAGAGCTACCGTGACGCTGCCCTCGTTGGCTACAAGCCAGCCGGGAATGTCTTCCGATACGATTGTGACTTCTTCAGCAAGAACTTCGACAGGTGTATTATCGACATTGAGTGTGAATGTTCCGGCTGATTCGAGAGCGTTGATGTCGTGCTGCGACATGGCGTTGATTGCTGCGGCGATCTGCTTCATCATCTTGCCGTGCTTGGCACCGAGTTTCTTGAAGTCAGGCTTGATCTTCTTGACGAGGATGCCTGCATCTGTTTCGACGAAACGCAGCTCCTTGACATTGACTTCGGAGAGGATGAGTTCCTTCATCGATTCGATGTCGGCACGCTGTGCAGCGTCAACTGGCGGAATCATGATGGACTGCAGGGGCTGGCGCACCTTGATAGCAGCTTTACGGCGCAGAGCGAGCACCATCGAAGTCACGGTCTGCGCGAGACTCATGCGGCGTTCGAGGTCCAGGTCAATATATGCCTCTTCGACTGCAGGGAAGTGCTGCAGATGCACTGACTTGTCGGCGCGTCCGGTTGTTTCGGCGAGGTCGGCATAGAGGCGGTGGGCATAGAATGGAGAGAACGGAGCAATAAGCAGAGCCACTGTCTCGAGACAGGTGTAGAGTGTCTGATAAGCAGCGAGTTTGTCGGCATCCATAGTTCCGCCCCAGAAGCGTTTGCGGTTGAGTCGCACATACCAGTTGGAGAGGTCGTCAGCCACGAATGTGGCGATGGCGCGGGATGCGCGGGTAGGCTCATAGTCTTCGAGAGAAGTGTCGACTTCCTTAACGAGAGAATTGAGTTTTGATAGAATCCAGCGGTCGATCTCCGGGCGCTCGGCAACGGGAATCTCGGGCTGAGAACAGTCGAAGCCGTCGACATTGGCGTATCCGGCAAAGAAGGAATACGTATTGAATAGCGTGGAGAAGAACTTGCGCGAGGTCTCTCTGACGCCTGCTTTGTCGAATTTGAGGTTATCCCAGGGGGATGAGTTGCTTATCATGTACCAGCGTACGGGATCGGCACCGAACTCTTCGATTGTCTCGAAGGGATTGACGGCATTGCCCAGACGCTTCGACATCTTGTTGCCGTCCTTGTCGAGTACCAGGCCGTTGGAGATAACGGCGCGATAGGCTACGGAGTCGAACACCATACCTGCGATAGCATGCAGGGTGAAGAACCATCCTCGCGTCTGGTCGACACCCTCGGCTATGAAGTCGGCCGGATAGAGCTGTCCGTTTTCGATATCCTCTTTGTTCTCAAACGGGTAGTGCTGCTGGGCGTAAGGCATCGAGCCCGAATCGAACCACACGTCGATCAGGTCGGTTTCGCGATACATCTTGCGGCCGTCGGATGCGGTCAGTATGATGTCGTCGACATACGGACGGTGCAGGTCGATGAGTTCATAATTGGCCTTCGAATAGTCGCCGGGCTTGAAGCCGCGGTCGCGGTAGGGATTGGAAGCCATGTTGCCGGCCTTTACAGACTTCTCGATTTCGTTGTAAAGCTGCTCGACCGATTCGATGCATATCTCTTCTGTGCCGTCCTCTGTGCGCCAGATGGGTAAGGGAGTACCCCAGTATCGCGAGCGCGAGAGGTTCCAGTCCTGAAGGTTCTCCAGCCACTTGCCGAATCGGCCCGAGCCGGTCGAGGCGGGTTTCCATTTGATGGTATCGTTGAGCTCCATCAGGCGCTCGCGGACAGCAGTCGTGCGGATAAACCAGCTGTCGAGCGGATAGTAGAGCACGGGTTTGTCAGTACGCCAGCAGTGGGGGTAATTGTGGACGTGCTTTTCGATACGGAAAGCCTCGCCGGCCTGCTTCATCTCCATACAGAGTATGATGTTGAGGTCTTCGGCTTTCGAGGCTGCTTCCTCGTCATATTTTCCTCCGGGATTGAATCGCGGGTCATAGGCATTCTTCACATAGTCGCCGGCATGACGCTCATAGAGAGGTACGTCGACACACATTTCGACGAATTCCCCGGCACACTCATCGAGTGTATAGTATTTTCCGGTGAGATCCACCATCGGACGAGTCTCGCCGCGCTTGTTGATCATGAACAGCGACGGGATACCTGCGGCTTTGGCTACGCGGGCGTCGTCGGCACCGAATGTCGGCGCGATGTGTACGATGCCCGTACCGTCTTCGGTAGTCACATAGTCGCCGGTGATGACTCTGAAAGCTTTGTCGGCTATTTCCACGAAGCTATCCTTTCCGACGGTGAATGTCTTGTCAGGATTTGCTGCGGCATATTCGGCTACGAATGCAGGAGCGGTCGTGCCAAGCTTCTCGCAGGGCTTTACCCAGGGCATGAGCTGGCTGTAGCGCAGACCCTCGAGCTCGGCACCCGTATATGTGGCGACCACGCGATAAGGTACGATCTTGTCGCCCGGCTTGAACTCCTCCATCGGAGCTTCGGCGCCTTCGGGCTTGAGGTAGGCATTAAGGCGTTCGGTGGCGATTACGAGAGTCAGTTTGTCGGCATTGTAAGGATTGAACGTACGGACTACCGAATATTCGATTTTCGGACCAACGCATAGCGCCGTGTTGGATGGGAGAGTCCAGGGGGTGGTAGTCCATGCCACGAAGCAGGGGGTACCCCAGCCTTCCATCTCGGGCTTGCAGTCGTCAGCCTTGAAGATGGCAGTCACGGTGGTGTCCTTGACATCGCGGTAGCAGCCGGGCTGATTGAGCTCATGAGTGCTGAGGCCGGTACCGGCAGCCGGAGAGTAGGGCTGGATGGTGTATCCTTTGTAGAGGAAGCCCTTGTCGTGAAGCTGCTTTAGGAGCCACCACACAGACTCGATATAGCGGTTGTCGTAGGTGATATACGGGTCGTTCATGTCGACCCAGTAGCCCATCTGGCGGGTAAGGGTCTCCCATTCGCGGGTGTATTTCATGACCTCGCGGCGGCAGGCTGCATTATATTCGTCGACGGATATTTTCTTGCCGATATCCTCTTTGGTGATACCGAGGCTCTTCTCGACTCCGAGCTCAACGGGGAGTCCGTGAGTGTCCCATCCGGCTTTACGTTTTACATGGAAGCCTTTCATCGTCTTGTAGCGGCAGAAGATATCCTTGATAGTACGCGCCATGACGTGGTGGATTCCGGGCATACCGTTGGCCGAAGGAGGACCCTCGAAGAATACGAATGAAGGAGCGCCCTCACGCTCTTTTATGCTTTGCTCGAATAGTGAGGTCTCGAGCCAGTCGGCAAGTATCTCTTTATTTACCTCAGAAAGGTTTACGTTCTGTCGGTTTGGGAATTGTTTTTTCATTATGATGATAGTGTCGGTTATCGTGTATGAATGGTCGTAGGAATATATGGACTACAAATATACGAAGAATTCGCGAGTTGACGTCGGGTATGGCCAAAAACTTATTATATTAATGTGATGTCGGAAGGAAGTACCGGCATTGCGCCGTGCCGTGTACAGACATAGGCTGATGTGCGCACGGCTGCCTGATGAGCCTCCGTGACTGATCTGCCTTTAAGAATGTTAGCTACGAATGCAGCAGTGAATGAGTCGCCTGCGCCTACAGTATCGGCTACCTCGACGCGCGGTGTCGGGATATAGGATTCGGTGTCGCCGGTGAATACGTAGCTGCCTGTCGCTCCGCAGGTGACTATGAGTATCTTAAGGTCGAACATCTCTATTAGCGCAAGGCACTGCTTCCTGAAATCCGTATCGGAGATACCGAACAAACGGCAGAAGACGGTCAGCTCCTCGTCGTTGATTTTAAGGATGTTGCAGAGCGATAGCGATTCCTCTACTGTCGGTAGGTCATAGAAATCCTGACGTAGATTGCCATCGAAGACTATGAGTGCCGATGGGTTGTGGGCTACGGCTTTGACAAATCGGATGATGGTCTCGCGTGACTCCGGAGAGCGTTGGGCGAGCGATCCGAAACATACGGCGGAAGTGGTTTCGGCCAGTTCTGACAGTTCCGGAGTAAAGGGAATATGATCCCAAGCTACATTGCGGGTTATATCGTATTGCGGTATGCCTGCCGCATCGAGAGTGACAGCTACAGTGCCGGTCGGATAGCCGACGCGTGCCAGCGAGTGATGCAGACCTATTTCTTCGTAGACATGGAGAAGGTCTTCGCCATACGCGTCATTACCGATGGCGCTGACAACTATGCCGTCAAGGCCGAACTGAGAGATGTGATAGGCGAAATTGGCCGGAGCGCCGCCCGGCTTGCTGCCGTCAGGAAGAAGATCCCACAGGACCTCCCCGATTCCTACGATATAAGTTTTTTTGTCCATAATTCATATTTACATTACAGTGGCAAAGATAGTGAAAACTCCCGATATAAATATCCGGAGCATTGACTCTGATATGTATCCGATAAACTTTTTTGGGGTCAGCGGTGTCTTATAATTATAGTATGTAATCCAACCACGCGTTTCAACTTCTTATTCACATTATGAACTTCAAATCTATAATGGCATCAATAGCCCTTGCTCAGGCAATCGCATATGCTACAGTCGGGTCGGTTTGTGCCCAGGAACTTGCTCCGGCCGATACTATCAGGATTTCTTCCGATGCCATTGCCGTGCCTCTGGAAGAGGAGGTGCCTGTGGCATGGACTTTTGATGACTGTCTGAACTGGGCGCTCGCCAATAATACCGATTTGCAGCGTACAAAGCTGAATATTCTCCTCGCCCGTCAGGATGTGCTCTCTGCCAAAGATGCATGGCTCCCGAATATCCACTTTTCAACCGATCAGAATTTTACAAATTATCCGTCGGCGGAAAGCGGGCGCAAGACCAACACTTACGGCAGTTCCTACAGCATAGGCGCCTCATGGACCGTGTGGGAGGGCAATGTCCGTAAATACCGTACGGAGTCGGCCAAGCTGATCGAGCTGCAGCAGGCTCTGGCCGGAGATGATGTGGTAAGGAATCTGAAGATAGGTATCCTTGAGGCTTACATTAACATTATGTATGCGCAGGAAGCTGTAAAGATCGCCGAGCAGACTCTTGAGGTAAGTACAGCTCAGACGGAGCGCATCCTGAAGCTTTCCGAATCCGGTCAATCCTCTCAAGTAGACTATGCGCAGATTGAAAGCCAGCGCGCGCAGGACGCCTACAGCCTGACCCAGGCCCGCACTAACTACCGGACTGCCGTAATGGCTCTGAAGCGTATCCTGATACTCGGGCTAAATGACACCCTGAGGGTAGAGCCGGTATATTTTACTGAGGAGCAGGTGCTCGCGCCGCTTCCTGATATGCAGGCTGTCTATGATCTGGCGGCTGAATGGCTCCCTCAGTTCCGAAGCAACGAACTTGCGAAATCAATATATAGCAATGACGTAAAGATTGCCAGGTCGAGTGCTTTGCCCAAGATCCGGCTACAGGGTGCCGTCGGTACTGGTTATACGTCCGGCACCTCGACCGGGTGGGCTTCGGCTATGGGGCATAATTTCAATGAAAATATAGGTCTGACACTAAGTGTCCCGATCTTCGACGGCAACGCTACAAAGCGTGCTGTGGCAAAAGCACGGCTTGCAGAGCTCGAATATGATCTCAAAAAAAAGGATCTGCTTGATGACCTGTCTCAGACTATTGAGAGTCTGTATATAGATGCCGCCAATGCTCAGGCACGCTATGAGGCCGGTGTTAAAAAGCGCAAGGCGATGCAGCTTACGGATGATCTTGTCAACAGCCAGTTTGAGCTTGGTAAAGTCAATCCTCTTGACCTGCTTACCGCCCACAACAATCTCCTGGATGCCCGTCTTGAACTGCTTCAAAGCAAATTCATGGCTATTCTCGCGGCCAAGACCATCAATTACTATGCTACTCAGGAACTCGAATTGAAATAATAATTTGCCCCACTACAAGTTTTTTCAGTGTAAATTATATAATTTTGGGGTCAAAATCTGTCAGAATATGGAGTATCCGATGCTTGTTGTTAAGAATACCGGAAGTTGGTATGTCGTAAAAGGTGCCGACGGAGAGCTTGTCAATTGTAAGATAAAGGGCAATTTCCGTCTTAAGGGGATACGCACGACCAATCCCGTGGCTGTCGGCGACCATGTCGCGATTGTGAAGAACTCTGATGGAACGGCATTCATTACGGCTATCGAGCCGCGTCGCAACTATATCATCCGCCGGGCAAGCAATGTTACGACGAGGGCCCCCATACACCCTCCCATAAAAGAACAG
>CAMWHE010000014.1 GCA_947173955.1 uncultured Bacteroidales bacterium
AATAATACTCAGTTGACAGAGCTTTCTTGTTACGACAATCAGTTGACGCATATTGATGTGAGTAATAATACCCTGTTGACTGATCTTTATTGTAGAAATAATCAGTTGACGCATATTGATGTGAGTAATAATATCCTGTTGACCGGTCTTTATTGTAGAAATAATTCGTTGACGCAACTTGACATAAGTAATAATACAAGACTATCACATTTTTCATGTGAGGATAATCCTGGAGATAGTGGACAATTTCGCGTAAAAGCATGGTTTGAGGAATCCGACATTCCATCCGAGTTTACTCGCTATTCGTGGTACTACCTTGGCACTGAGGTGAGGGTCATTTATTATAAGTAATCTAATGGAATTTACAAGACACTGGAAATTGGACAAACAAAAAGCGGGGACGATGGCCTCCGCTTTTTTGCTTCTACACTCTCGGACGTGGCGAGCGTAACTTCCTCCGCTCTTTTTTTGTGTGTTTTTCATAGGTGGATTTATTATCCGACCGCGTCACAATCAATATATGTTACATTATTGTAACACCCGGACGGGTCTTTCGGTTCACTTTGAGAGGTCGAAAATCGAAAAATTCACGCTGCCGTAGGCGCGGTGCTCGAGGAAGTGGGGCAGCGAGGAGAAGTCATAGTTTTTGCTATGCTCGATGATGAAGATGGTGTCGTCCTTGAGCATATCGGAGCTCAGGATCAGCTGGGGTATCTCGCCGAAGTTGGGTAGGTCGTAGGGGGGATCGGCAAAGATGATGTCGTATTTCCGGGAGGCGGTGCGGACGAATTGGAAGACGTCGCCTTTGATGAGCCGGAGGTTGCTGACATTGAGCTGGGAGGCTACTTTGCGGATGAAATTGTATTGCGTGGTGGCTTTCTCGACGGCTGTCACCGTGCGGCATCCGCGCGACAGAAACTCAAGGGTGATTGCTCCCGTGCCGGCAAAGAGGTCGAGGGCATCGGGCTCCGAGTCGAAGTCGACCAGATTTTCAAGCACATTGAAGATGTTTTCGCGCGCGAAGTCGGTAGTGGGGCGCGCGGTGATGTTGGTCGGGACGTCGAAGCGGCGACGTCCGTATTTTCCTCGGATTATTCGCATAGGGGTAATACAACTAAGTCTAAGGGGGTGTTCATCGCGGCCTGTCCGCCGGCCTTGAACATGGCTACGGGGAAGACGGCGGGGAGCACGCGGGTCACGTATCGGCCGAGCACGCCCGAGAGCTCGTCGCGCAACCGGCGGTCGCCGCCGAGCACTACAGGTATTTCGGCGTCGGCACCCAGACTCTCCCGGACAGCCATTATGTAGTAGAGGCGGTCGGCCATGGATGCGGCCTTGAATGTGTTGGCGAAGAGGAGGCTGTTGCCGGAGAATGAGGCGATGTCGACAGTGTCGTCGCGGAGATTGACGTGGGTGGTCAGCGGGCGCATGGCGCGGGTCGTGGCGTGCCAGTACCCGAGCAGGGCAGAGATGCGATGGCGCACGCTGACACCGGAGAAGGTGCGGCGGAGGAAGTTGAGCAGGTCGGCGTCCGGCGCGAAGGCTACCGACATATTCAGCAGCGGGAGCTTGTCGAGCAGTATCTCCGAGTCAGTGCGGCCGGTCAGCTCGCCGACGATTGTTTCTGTCGTCGGGGCGTCGGCTGCGATGTCGTCGGGGATGAGAGCGAACGGCGTATTGCGCAGTATGACGGTCACGCGCTTGAAGTCGTTGAGCAGTAGCGGGTTGTCGTAGACGGCATCTTCGACGGCTTTTGCCGAGTATTCGCCCTCGAATTCGATATAGGCGGTCAGCAGCGAATGCTCCTCAAGCGGATTATAAGCCATGATGTCAAGGCCGCGATCGCCGACAGCTATGTAGAGCTGCCACATGCGCGGATTGCTTATCATGTCTTTGTATAATCGCTGTGTACTCATGGTTTTATCGTAAGGGGCGGGACTGGAAGTTGCCTGACTGGGCGCCGTTTCCGAAGCTGTTGCCTGTCCGGCCCTGGCGTTTGCGCGAATTGTCAAACGGATTGCGAGTGTCGTAGCCGGGGCGTCCCATCTGGTCGAGCATTTCGTCTTCCTCGTCAAAGTCCTGATAGTCGGTGTCCTGCGACTTGTCCTTGGTCTTCGGCTTGTTCTTCTTTATGGCCGCAGGCTTCTGGAGGTCGACGGGGGTCTCGTCGAGGTTCCAGTCGTTGGTGATGTCCCAGTTCTTTTTCAGATTGATCTTTTTTGGGAAATAGTAGGTGTCTTCCGGAAGCTGATGGTCGGCCATGGAGCCGGTGGTCCAGAGACCGTCGCCGTCGCGGTCGGTAAAGGCTCGTGCATAGTAGGTGCCGGGCTTCAGGTAGTCGAATCGGGCTACGCCGTCGGCATCGGCTATGACCGTGCGCACCGGAGTGTCGTTGGATGAGAGGATCTGGACGGCCATCCGGGTGGAGTCGGGGATGGATGTCAGTCTGAATATTATTGTGGAATACTCATCGGCATCCTTCACCTTGACAGTCTGGCTGACAGGGCGGTTGAAGAGGCCGTAAGGGGTGGTGACGGTGGCCGAGTCGACCGAGATACGGTAGGTGGCGCCGGGGATCCAGGCGTGATTGATGGTATATCGGAGCAGGTTGCCGGTGGAGTCGGGCATGAGCGCGGGCATCGGAAGCTTCTTCCATACGGAGTCTTCCTCGATCTCGAAGTGCCACGCTTTTGGGTCGATAGTGGCGATGGGTTCGGTCACGGTAACGACCAACGGCTCATTGACTTCCTGACTGCTTGAACCGACATTGAGATCCATAAACTTAATCTCCGGAAGCTTGACATCCTGCGAGTCGGTCTGTTCATCGTCGTTTTTCTTGCGCTTCTTAGGCTCTTTTTTGTCAGGCTTTGGCGCTTTGTAGTTGAATCGCAGAGTGTCGGTAGTCCATGACAGCTGATTGAGCGTATCGGTGCGCATATACCGGAGGGCAATCTGCAGGGAGTCAAGGCGGTAGATGGCAGAGTCGGTCAGCCAGTAGGTGAGAGAGTCGAGTTTGGCGGAGTGCTGTAGCTTCGATGCATCGGGGAGGTCGAGCCGTCGGCCGTCGGCCGGGCCGCCTACGACGGTCAGCTCCGGGAGCGAGTCTGCGGGCGCAGCCATTATGATGCTTATACGCACGGAGTCGGGTCGCGAATAGTCTTTGAGATACTGCGACAGGTAATTCTCGTTGAACCATGTCAGCAGCAGGTCGTTGGGCAGGTATCTGACCCCCAGGCGCGTGACGATGGAGTCCTCGCCGGTCACGCTTGCGAGAGTGTCGGTCACAAGGATGTCTTCGACAGATGGGGTGACAGGCTCAGGATAGAAGGCTATGTCCTCGGAGCGGTCCCACTTATAGTCGCGGTTGACGTCGTTGATGGCAAAGACATGATATGTGCCGGGCTTGAGTCCGCGTATCGTGAACTGGCCGAGCTGATTGGTCTTGGCTATGCGGAGCAGGGGTAAGGTGGTGATGGCCGAGTCGTCAAGATTGTCGTATACACCGACGAGCATCCCCTGAGCAGGCTCCAGCGTGGCTGCTTCAACCACCATGCCGGAGATCCGGAGCGAGTCGAGCGCGTCGCCGGTCGAGAAGTCGAGCGCGAAGCCGTCGAGGATGTTGCCCTCATTGAGGTCGCGGATGGCGTCGGCGAAATCGACGGTGTAGGTGGTATTCTCGAGCAGGGTGTCCTGAAGTTCGACGAAGAGATGGCGGCCGTTAGCGTTGATGCGAGGCATCTGCTTCTGAGCCGGGGAGATGACGACGCGTGTGCCGGGATCGTCGAGCTTGATGTTCTCGTTGAAATAGATGTCGAGCTTATTGGATGTGAAGTTGAGGGCACTCAGGCCGGGAGTGGAGCGGACATAGACCGGGGGCTCTTCATCGCGCGCGCCTCCCTGCGGGCGTCCGATGCTGGCGCAGGCACTCAATAATGCTATTACTCCCGCTATCAGCGGGAGTAGCACCATACGGTCGGAATGCCTTTTTGTGCGTAAGCGTTTCATTGTCTTTTGTACCCCGGAGCAGAATCGAACTGCTATCAAAAGTTTAGGAAACTTCTATTCTATCCGTTGAACTACCGGGGCCTTCGGCTTCTTCGTGCAAAGATACGCAATTACTCCTCCCCCTCCAAATAGGATTTGCTCTATCTTTTTAAAAAATATCCTCCGGTCTTTTTGGAACCTCGGTATTCTATCAGGCCAGTTTCTATTAAGTATTTGACACTTCTTCGTATTGTACTGACACTTTTATTTGATTTTTCAATCAGAGTATTAGCAGTAATACCTGGAGAAGATTTAATATAATCTAAAACTATTTTTAATGTGTCATTTAATGTGTCATTTAATGTGTCATTTAATGTGTCATTTAATGTGTCATTTAATCTATCACTGTTGGTACTTTGATGCTTGGAACGTTTCATAAACGTAACCGTGAAGAAACCTTGCGTGTCGAATTTCGGCTCTGGTAGCCCAGCTTCTTTCATCAGTCTACGCATACGAGGAATACCGGAACCGACTTTTTCAACGACCTGCATCCTTGTAAAGAGACCGAAAATGAGCGGATTTCGGCTCATGCTCTTATGCCCAAATTCTGCTGCCACAACAGGTAGTAGGCCACCGGGATTAGATATTTCAACCCGGTCATCGTAAACCTCCACCATGATTGTGCCACCCTCTTCATATAAATCACGGTGACAAATGGCGTTCATAATGGACTCCTTGAATACATCAAGAGGAATCTCCCATATTTCCTGACGTGGTCCTGTTCCCTTTATTATATACTCGACTTCAAGTTTACTCTCTATCCATGAAAGGGCATTAAGATATTGCTGATATAGCGGACCACCGAAAGTCTTGTCATCTATGATATGTACTTTATCAAGTCCCTTGAAACGAAGGCACCGAATGACAGCATGAGGAAATTTGCGTTCCGGTTCGCGACCAAAGAACAGAGCTGTGGCATTTTTCGCAAAGCATTCTTCAGTCAAAAGTTCAAGACTCTCAAGTAGCCTTCTGATGGGGAAGGTATCTGAAAGATTGGCCATTTCCATAAAGGTTCGGAAATTGTTCGGCTCAATATCCTTATCAATGTCAAACCATCGACAAGGAATACCATCATAGAAAATCTTGGCACACTCGGCAAAGAAAGCGCGTATCTCTTCAGCAGAACGAAGTTTCTGACAATTGGCTCCCTCTCTGACATATATGACACCCCCTGTTATGTAAGGCTTGTCTTTGCCACTTGGCACATCAACGACCCAGACAGTCTTATCTTCGACATCTACGGGATAGATTTCGCATTTCAATGCTGGAGAAATCTCTCCAATTGTATCCTGAATGGCTGAGCGCTTATTATTGTCTATCTCGGCACCAACAATCTGATTGTTATTGTCAACCCCAATGAGGACATAACCGCCAGCCGCATTTGCAAAGCCGGCGACCTCATCAGATAGTTCCTTTACCTTAGAGGGTACACTGCGTTTGAAATCTACATTGTAGCCTTCACCTCCCTTTACGAGTTCTAATATTTGTGATGCCGATAACATGATACAAATTTAAAGAATTATTTTGAAGTGATAAATATACAATAGCTGATGTAAGCTATTTCAAGATGTCGTTGGTTTTGTGGGCGGTGATGACTGACATGGCGGAGGCGTTGACGGTGATGCGGATCTGGCCGACGGTCACATATATGTTCTTGCCGCAACGTTCAGTCAAGGCGCCGGGTGATGTTATCAACTTCACACAGCAGGCTAACGGGTCGGCGTCGGGCGACAATCCGAGGTTACGGCGAATCCGTTCGGCTCCCAGTGCGGTGGTATGTAGCCGCTCTATGTCTATCTTGCAGTCGTCGGTCACAGGTCTTCGAATATTAATGCCGGTTAAGGCTGTTTGCAGTGGCAGCCGTTGACGTGATCGTCGATGAATCCGGCGGCCTGCAGGAATGCGTAGCAGATGGTCGTGCCGAAGAACTTTGCTCCACGACGCTTCATGTCGCGGCTGATCGCGTCGGATATCGGCGAGGAGGCAGGAATCTGTTTTTCGTCGGGGATGTCGTTGACAATGCGCTTCCGGTCGGGGAAGAAGCTGATGATATAGTCGTAGAATGAGCCGTACTCACTGACGATGTCGCCGAACAGGCGCGCGTTGGTAACGGCTGCATGGATTTTCAGCCGGTTTTTCACTATGCCGTCGAAGTTGCGGAGGCGCTCTTCGTCGTCCGGTGTCATGCAGGCTACTTTCTGATAGTCGAAGTTGTGGAAAGCCTGCCGGTAGCCGTCGCGCTTACGCAGGATTGTGATCCATGCGAGTCCGGCCTGGGCACTTTCGAGTGTCAGAAATTCAAAGAGTGTGCGGTCGTCGGTCACGGGGCGCCCCCACTCACGGTCGTGGTACTCCATATATAGGGGGTCGTCACCACACCAGCTGCAACGTTTCATGTCTGTCGGATATTTGTCTATGCAAAGATACAAAAAGAAACTGACTCCCGCGTATGGCGGAAGTCAGCTTCAATGATGATGTCAGCTCAGAGAGCCGAGATTTTTACTTTACGAGAAGTACCTTCTCAGAGTGGGATCCGGACTTCTTGATGTAGATGTGGCCGTGAGCGGGATTCTCGACACGTACGCCGTGGAGATCGTAGTAGACTGCTTCTCCGTCAAACCAGTCGACAGGCACTTCGTCAATGCCGGATTCTTCGCCGGGTTTGTAGGTGAGGCGGAAGTTGTCGAATGCGGTCCAGTCTCTCTCCATGGCTTTGGTCTTTTTCACACCGATGCGAATAGTACCCATTTCGGGGAGATAATACTTGGCGGCCCTGTTTTCGAACTTCTTGTCGACATTGAATGCGCGACCGGCTGAATAGGTGTTGTTAGGCACGATCATATAGTCTTCGTCATAGAGCGACATGAAGGGGCGTTCGGTGTCGTTGATATAGTAAGATGCGAGGAGCTCTTCAGTGCCGTTGTCGTGGGCGGGCTTGCCGTTGAGGCCGAAGCGATAGAAGCCCTGGACGCGGAGGATATAGTTGCCGGCAGGCATATTGGGCAGATCCTGATAGGTATTGAAGGTCTTGTCGAACTGCTCGGCCATGTGGTCGGCGGCAGCTGTCAGGGTTGTTCCGCTCCAGCCTTCGGTGGTGTTGTTTGCGAAGTGAGGATTGGCGATCATCGAAGTAAGGTCGTTGAACGAGTCGGGATCTGCAGCGATATAGTCGGCATTGGCTTTGAGGAGAGCGTCAAGAGCAGCCGGCAGGTTCTCGAGGAGCGAGCCTACGGTCAGGTTGCTTTCGAGAGTGGAATTGGCGAGAGCGATCGCGTTGTCAAATACTTTTGTGCTTTCTGTGTCGCGGATATTCTCGGCCTTGCGGAGTGCAACTTTGACATCGCTCCAGAGTTTGAGCATATTGTACTCATCCTCGTTGACGTAGATAATTGATCCATGCTGGAAGTTGCCGTCGCCTACGAGGGGAGTCGATGTGCTGTAGTTGAGACCCATGTGGTCGAGTTCGACTACCTTGTATTTGTATTCGGCATCGTAGCGCATATATGAGAGGTTGTAGACATCCTCATCAATACGGCGGATAGTGGTCGGGCCTTCTACTGCGGCATCACCTTCGGCAGCCATGTGGAGTATTTCGGTCCAGTCGTTGCCCATAAGAGTGGGAGACGTGTACTCGAAGATACCTACATCGGAGCCTGCCTCTTTCTTGATCATCATGTGATAGAGACCGTCATATTCGCTGAAGTAGAGGTCGGTATCGATTACGGGGTAGCCGGGCGCATAGAAGACTCGGGGCTGAGTCAGCGTCTTGAAGTCGGTAGTGTAGGAGTAGTAGATGTTCTGGTGAGTCATGCCCTGAGCCAGCAGTGAGTAGTAGACGAGGTAAGCGCCCTGGCCGTTGTTGGCAGTCTCGTCCCAGATGAACTGGGGAGCCCATACCTGAGTCATCTTGGCGTAGTCGGCATCGGTGGGGAAGTCTTCGACAGTAGCTTCAGGGTCGGAGAATATCTTCTTGCCCTTGTGGAAATCGAATGCGGTAGACTCCCAGTGAACGAGGTCGGAAGAGCGGAGAAGGTCGATACCGTGATTGGACCATGCGCCTGATCTGCGGTTGCACATATCGGTTGTGGTCATGAAGTATTCATCGGCGTTGCGTCCGCGTCCGAGGTAGGGGTCGCGTGTGCCCTGCTCGATGGGAGCAAGGGTCTTGGTGTCAAATACTTCTTCGCCGCCATTGAGAGTGGTGAACTGTTTCGCAAGGCCTTCCTTGGCGCCGAGAGCGTAGTTGGTCTCCTCGGTAGCAGGATTCATGAAGGCATAGAGGTATCCATAGGCGTCGGAGTCGGCCGGTGCGAGTGTGACGGGTATCTCGATGTCGCCCTGAGCGCCGTCAGAGAATGTCACGGTAGCCACGAGTGTAGCCACGGTCTCTTTGTCGTTGCCTTTGTTGGGTGAAAGTACGTCGAGGATAGTTGAGAATGTCGATGTGCTGAGAGCAACCTTTGAAGCCGGCTCCTTGAAGCTCCACTCGATAGTCGAGCCTGAAGCGGTGGTGATAGGAAGCGAAGTGGTGGCGTGGAGGAAGTTGAGTTTGCAGAAAGTGGGATAGAGCTCTGTCGTGGCTTTAGCTCTCTGAGCCTCGGTGGCAGGCTGTCCGGTCTGCGGGGTGTAGTCGATAGATCCGAGTTTGATGCGGAGTATCGAGAGAGAATATGCAGGAGCTTCGTAGACAGCCTTGCCATTCTCAAGCGACTTCATCGAGCCGGCCTTGGGTACAATGTTCTCGGGATTGGTGGTGGTGTTTTCGTCAGCATTGGATGCGGAGGTCAGCACTGTTACGTCGGCGCTGTCCATACCTGCGTTGGCCATGTTGAGGTTGACATCAACGTCAGATCCTCCGAAGTTGACGATCTTGACAATCATTTCCTTAGCTTCGTCGTCGATTGCTGATGCGACATATACACGGCGCTTCATGGGGAGGACGACGTCGTGGATGAGCTTATCGTTGAGGTAGCATTTTACGGCCGTTCCATCAACAACTATCTTTATGTGGTAGGTCTGACCGGCTGCGACAGAGCCTGCCTTAAGGTCGATGTCGCTCTTGGCGTTGTTGTTGCAAACCTGGAGGCCGTGCTGACCATTGTTCCATCCGCCGATGTTCCACCAGCAGTAGTTGTAGTCGTCGGCATAGTTGAAGCCTACAAGGAAGCCTTCAGCTCCGCTCTCCTTGACGGCGTCAAGTTCGAGCGTATATGCGCCGGTAAAATCTACGAGACCGGCATAGAAGCGACCTTGCTCGGATGAACTTGTCTGGACGAGAGTACCGTTCTGACGTTTCCAGTTGGAGGTGGAAGCTTTCCATGCGTCGGTCTCAGGCGATGTGAAGTCGTCGGTGAAGAGTACTTTGCCGTCGGCATCGGTCACCTTGACATTGTCGTAGCTGACTTTTGTGCTCCATGAAGAAAGGGCTATGCGGCTGCCTGAGCCCTCGAGGTTGCCTTCTTCGGTCCAGTTGACGTTCTGTTTGCCTACGTTGTTGGGCATGAGGTACTGTACCCAGTAGGAAGGCGTGCCGTAGCTCTTGTCATGAGAGAAACGGATCATGTCGGGCATCCATCCGCCGTCGCGCTCTTCATTCATGAAGATGGGGGCATAGGAGTTCATGATCACTACGTCGCTGTTTCGCTCCATGCCGAGCATATATACGGCTTCGCCGAGAGCGGCGCGGAGCGAGCCGTTGGTACCGAAGTCGTTGGTCACGGCATATTCGCCCACATATACTTTAGGCTTGGCGCGGTCGTAAGTGTCATATTTGTTGTACATGTTGACAAACCACTCGGGGTGACGGTAGTAGTGCTCGTCGACAACTTCGCAGGGATAGCTGTTGCGCCAGGTAGGGTTGTCAGTGCCCCATGCCTCTGTATTGCCGATGCAGGTCACATCGGGATATGCGGCCTTGATAGCATCATAGAAAGCTTTGTAGCGCTCTGCGTAGTGGTCGCTGTTGATGTCGTCGTAGTTGTAGTTCTCGTTGCCGAGTTCGATCAGTCGCATGTTGAAAGGCTCGGGATGGCCGTTGGCGGCACGCTTGGCGCCCCATTCGGTGGTGACGTCGCCGTTGCAGTATTCAAGTGCGTCGAGAGCTTCCTGAATGTATTCGTCGATCTGTGTGTAGTCGACGGCATAGCCGTGACCCAGACCGAGGTTGACTACAAACAGAGGCTGAGCTCCGAGGTCTTCGGTCAGCTGCAGGAATTCATGGAATCCCATGCCGTCGGTACAGGGATAACCCCAGTTGCCGTTGAAGTGGCCGGCACGTTCTTCGATCGGACCGATAGTCTTTTTCCACTCAAAGCGGCGGCTGTCCTCGGGAGTACCGCCGCCCTCTATGTAGCATCCGCCGGGGAAGCGCACGAAAGCAGGCTTAAGGGCGGCAAGCATCTCGGCAAGGTCGCGGCGCATTCCGTTGGGACGATCTTTGTAGGTCGGGGGGAAGAGGCTGACCATATCGAGTTCAAGAGTTCCGGAGTTGCTGAATGTCAGTTTGAAGATACAGTCGGGATCGGATGCGGAGGCTGTCATCTTGACCTCGACTTTCTGCCATTTGTCGGTGGCATTGATCTCGGGAGTAGTGGCAGTGGCGGCTACAGCAGTCTGATCTTTGGCGTTTACGAGTGAAGCAGTAGCAGTGCCTTTCCATCCGGCATCACTCTTGATCCAGAATGTCAGGGAGTAGACATCGTCCTTGACGGCGCTGATGCCCCAATAACCGTGGTTGATCAGGCCGGCATTGGCTCCTGTCAGCTTAAGACGGAGTCCCCACTGCTGGGCGTCGTTGAGCAGCCCGGCACGAATACGTTCTACAGAAACAGAGCCTGTGGTAGCCCAGTCTTTGTCGCGACCGTTGTTGAAATCATACTCAAAAGAGCGATTGCGCAGAAGCTCGGCATAGATGCCGCCATCGCCGGCATTGTTGATTTCTTCATAGAAAATGCCGTAATGGAGTGCGCCGATGCGCGGACCGCGGCTGGCAGCATCGAGATTGATGGTCACCTGCGCGGGTAGCGAGAGAGCAGAGGCAGCTATAAGGGCGGCTGCGACGGCTCCCCGTCGTAGAATTTTATTCATAGTAATAATAATTGGGTGTTAGATTCAGGGTTAGATTTCCTATAATTTAGTGCAAAGATAATGACGTTTTTAGATTTTTAGTAACAAATTTTACGAATTAACATTTGTTGGGTAAAAATCTTAAAGCAAGTCAGTCTCCGGAGTCTCGATATAGGGATAGGTGACGGAGTGGAGGAAAAGGGGGTGGGGAGGCATCGATGTGCCGGCGGCGCAGCGGTCGCGGCGGCTGATGACGTCGCGGAACTGTTCGATGGTGAGTTTGTGGCGTCCGACATCGACGAGTGTGCCGACGACGGCTCTGACCATATTGCGCAGAAAGCGGTCGGCTGTGATGATAAACACCCATCGGTCAGGGGCGGTCTGCACCCACTCGGCGCGCGTGACGTGGCATATATTGGTCTTCGCGTCGGAGTGGAGTTTGGCGAATGATGTGAAGTCGCTGACCGACAGCAATATCTCAGCGGCGCTATTCATCAGCTCAAAATCGAGCGATGCGGGGGCTTGCCATGACAGCGGATAGAGAAACGGTGACTTTGCTGTGTGGACCCAATAATAATATGTACGCGAGGTTGCGTCGAAACGAGCGTGGGCGTCGGCGGGTACGTCGATTATTTCCTGCAGGACTATGTCAGGGCCGCATATCGAATTGAGAGCGCGAAGAAGCCCTTTTTTGTCGGTGATCGGAGTGTCGGTGTCGAAGTGGGCGTACATCATGGATGCGTTTACGCCCGTGTCGGTGCGCCCCGCGCCAACTATCGGAGTGGGGCGGCGAAGGGCTAACTCCAGGGCCCGCTCGATGGTCTGCTGCACGGAGTCGGCATTGGGTTGGGTCTGCCAGCCGTGGTATGGCGCGCCGCGATAGGCCAGGCGGAGGAAGTAGCGCATAGCCGTGGATCAGTCGCGTTCGAGATAGGTGTAACCGTAGAGCCCGGAGCGATAATTGGAAAGGAATTCGCGTCCTTCCTCGGGAGTGATCTTGCCGGCTTTCATTGAGTTGGTAACCCATGTCTCGACATTGCGCACAAGTTTTTTGGGATTGAACTGCACATAGTCAAGCACTTCGGCCACGGTCTCGCCGTCGATTATCTTATCGATTTCGTAGCGGTCCTTGAATATATCGATATGTACGGCGTTGGTGTCGCCGAACAGATTGTGCATGTCGCCGAGGATCTCCTGATAGGCGCCGACGAGGAAAAAGGCCAGATAGTAGGGTTCGCCCGGCTTGACAGGATGGACGGGAAGTGAACTCGAAATGCCGTGGTCGGAGACGAATGTGGTGATCTTGCCGTCGCTGTCGCAGGTGATGTCCTGTATCGAGGCTGTCAGGGTCGGCTTTTCGTCGAGGCGGGCGATGGGTATTATCGGGAATACCTGATCGATGGCCCATGAGTCAGGGAGCGACTGGAAGAGAGAGAAATTGCAGAAATACTTGTCGGGAAGCATCTTCGCTATCTTGCGAAGTTCCTCCGGGGGATGTTTCATCGAGGCCGCGAGCTCGCCTGTCTCGCGCGCAATCGACCAGAAGAGCTTTTCGACAGTTGCGCGGGTCTTGAGGTCGAGCAGTCCGAGCGAGAAGAGGTCGAGAGCTTCTTCTCGAATCTGCAGGGCGTCGTGCCAGCTCTCATAGAGATTGCCTCCGGCGAGATTATCCCATATATCATATAGTTCGCGCGCGAGTTCATGTTCATCGCGGGCTATCTCCTCGGAGTCCTTCCATGACGGTAGCGATGTAGTCTCAAGTACTTCGACTATCAGCACGGAGTGGTGGGCTGTCAGCGAGCGTCCGCTCTCGGTGATGATGTTGGGTTGAGGAAGATTGTTTTTTTCGCAGGCGTCGACGAGTGCGTAGACGGCATCATTGGCATACTCCTGGATGGAGTAGTTCATGGATGATTCTGACGATGATGTGCGTGTACCGTCGTAGTCGACACCGAGTCCGCCCCCGATGTCTACGAAGTCGATGTTGAATCCCATCTTTGTGAGCTGTACATAGAATTGCATGGCCTCGCGGAGCGCATTCTTGATACGGCGTATCTTTGTCACCTGACTGCCGATGTGGAAGTGGATGAGCTTCAGGCAGTCTTTGAGCCCCTTTCGCTCCATGAAGTCGATAGCTTCAAGCAGTTCGCTGGAGTTGAGGCCGAATTTCGACTGGTCGCCGCCCGATTCTTCCCATTTGCCTGATCCGGAGCTCGACAGCTTGATGCGTATGCCGATGTTGGGGGCAATACCAATCCGTTTCGAGATCTCGGCGATGAGACGGAGCTCATTGATCTTCTCGACGACGATGAATATGTTACGACCCATCTTCTGGGCAAGCAGCGCAAGCTCGATATAGTTGGCGTCCTTATAGCCGTTACAGATGATAAGGGCGTTTTCGGCGATATTGGTGGCGAGGACGGCGTGCAACTCGGGCTTTGAGCCGGCCTCAAGGCCGATATTGAACTTTTTACCGTGGCTGACAAGCTCCTCGACTACCGGACGCATCTGATTGACCTTGATAGGATAGATGAGGAAGCTCTTGCCTTTATAGTTGTATTGATCGGCGGCCTGATGGAAGCAGCGTGAGATTTTTTCAACACGGTTGTCGAGGATATCAGGGAAACGGAGCAGAACGGGGGCTGTGATATCGCGCACCTGCAGTTCGTCCATGACATCCTTGAGGTCGACTGAGGCATATCCCTTGCGGGGCGTAACGCAGACGTGTCCGCGGTCGTTGATGGAGAAATACTGTCGTCCCCAGCCGTTGATGTTATAAAGCTCGGCACTGTCTTCTATTCGCCACTTTCTCATTTATCTTCTATATTATATAATGTGTAAAATAAAATTATCGTGATTGATTATTTGACTACGACGCGTCGGGCGAAGTCGCCGCTGACTACGATGTAGAGTCCTTTCGGTAGTTCAAGAACAGTCTCGCCGGCAGGGAGACTCACAGCGTCGAGGCGTGAGATTCCATCAATGCCGTAGACGCTGAATTCGGCAGGCTCGGCTCCACGGTTTTCGATGATCAGCTGCCCGTCACGTGCGAAGGCGTCCCATGAGTGGTAGTAAAGCTCGTCGACAGCGCCCACGGCAGAGCAGTCAGTGGCAGAGATATTATCTATAAGGATGCGTTTGCCTGATGTCTGGCGCAGACGGAGATAAAGATTGCCTGCATGGTTGACGCTAACGGACTGCTCCGTATAGCTGTCACCGGATACCGTGACATTGCCGGCGGTAGACCATGCGTCGCCGTCAGCCGACCATTCGACAGCTATGACCGCCTCTCCGTCGCCTGTCCAGGGACGGGCCTGGAAGGTGACGGTGCCTATTCCGCCTTCTTTGGGGGATGAGAGGGCGAGTGTGCTTGACGCAGTTTTGCCCATGCGGCATACACCGGCTCCCTCATAGGCCATCTTGTTGTCATTTTCATATACACCTGCATCCGTCATGTTCCAGATGGCGGCGGAACCTTCATAAGTCCCGGCTGAGTAGGAACCTTTCCAGTTGCCTGACTCAAAGTCCTCGAGGAATGATGAAGATGCGGAGCGTATGGTGCCGCTGACTATTACGTCGTCGTTGACATAGTCGCCGGCTTCGGCCAGAATTGTTGTCATATATGTGCCGGGCTGATCGCCGTGCAGACGCAGATAGAAGCGGTCTTCGTCGGGTGTAAGGGTCAGATGCTGACTCCATCCGGATTTGTCGGTGGATAGGTCAAAGGGGGGCGTCACGGTAAGGATGATGTCATCGCTGATGTTATCAACGTCAAGAAGAATTTCGGCAATCTCGCCGGCTTCTCCGGCTACGGCAGAGAGCTCAAGTTCGCCGTCAAAGAGGAACTGGATGGAGCTCAGGGGCGACGTGGTGGTGACGGTTCGGGTCTCGCTCGTCAGTGTGCCGTTGGATATATTATATGTATAGGTTGTGGCTGGCTCGAGATTCTCAACAAGAAATTCCTCGTCTTCGGCGGGTACTTTCATTGGGTATCCGGCTACTGGTTCGCCATTGAGGAAGAGGCCGAGCAGATAGGTGGCGCCGTCGCCGTCGACATTAGTCCAGCGGGCCATGAATGAAGTCTCGGAGATATCGGTCGGGAGCTGAAGCGGCAGCCCGGCAACGGCTTCGGCAGTAATGGTTACCGTATGTTTGATAGATCCGCTGGTCAGTGTCAGTGTGGCCGATGCCTTTCCGGCAGTAGAAGATGAATAGTAGACCACTATGCTGCCCCGGCCGTTGTTGACGAGGTCGGCAGCTACGGAATTGCTGCTCAGCGTGAATCCTTTCCCGGAAATGGTGGCAGAGACAGGAGATGTCAGTCCGGTGCCTTTCAGCGGGATGTTGACAGAGCGCTCGACGCCGATACCGGTTATGCCGATGTCGTAGGAAGCGCCGTCGTAGGGCGACGACAGAATGGCTTCGATCTGTCCTCCGGGAGTCCAGTCAGTACCGTTTTTGTTGCCCCAGATATATTCTACCAGCTCCGGGTAGTCGATGAACGGGTTGCGGTTGTGCTGGTGGGCATAGACGGCGTCGTTACGGTCGGTCTCTTTCTTGCTGACAGGATCCTGGCGATGCCATTTGAGCAGCAGGTTGAGTGCCCATGATGAGAAAGCGGGATAGTTGTTATGGGCGAGCATATCGGAGTTCCATCCGGCAATTTTGTCGTAATAGCAGGCTGCCATATAGAAATAGGAGCGTGCAAAGTCACCTTTGTACTCGTCGACAGGCTCGAAGACAGTACTTGAATATCCTGCAAAAGTCGATTTGCCAAGCTTGCCGAGAGCTTTGACGGAGCCATTGGCGGGTAGAGTGGTGCCTCCGGAGCATTCGCCGTAGGGATAGTTGCTTCGCTGGCCGTTGACCTTACCGTCGGTAGGGTAGAGATGGAAAGCGTCGCTATACATAGGCCTGGCATCGTTGAACCAGCTTTTCGGGAAAGAGTGTTCGCGGTTGATGCAGTCGCCGACGAGCTTGTAGTTGCCGCATTTCTGCTGACCTACGACCCATTCTTTGGTGGAGTACATATCCCAGACGGTGCCATTATCGCGTACGTCGGAAGTCTTGAATACTTCCCAAAGGCCATCGTAGCTGACGGTAGTATGGCTGCCGATTACATTATATAGAGCTGAAAGAAGCTGCTTGCCGGTCTTGCCCTCGCATGACTTGTAGTAACCGGCCGGAGCGGCAGCCGAACCGGAAAATGCAGCTATCCATAGAGTGAAAAGTGATATGATCAGTTTTTTCATTGTCAAGAGCTGATAGTAAAATCATAAAAGCTTGTAAAATTACAATAATGCTGCGAAATAATCCGATTATTTAACATAAAAATGTCTTTGTCGGTATGTTTTCAGCTGATTGACAAGATACCAGGCTGGATGACGGATTTATTAAAAATAATTAGTACATTTACTCGCCAATATAAGTGCTTTAGAATAATATAAATAGCAATTACTGAAATGAATAAATACATTCTGTTGTTTTCCTGCGTTTTAGCCTTTTTTGCGGCTGTCGCCGAAAATGTCGTGCTTAAGTCGCCTGGTTATTTAGAGAATCGGATAAGGGATGATTACGAACTGTTTCCTGACAGTCTTGTGTTCCCACGGGACGCGGAGGCAATCGATATTCCCGATATAGGGATGCTTGGCAGGTTTTCTGATTACGGATTCACAAATCTGAAAAAGGTGACTTTCGGCAATGTAGACTATCTGCCCGGAGGCCTGTTCTGGAATGATAGCACCATAGAAGAAATCGAATTCAATGGGTTGGTAGGGCATTTTGACTGTTCTCTGGCATTAAACTGTCCGAATCTTCGCAAGATAGTATTCCATGGTCCCGTATCAAGCACCGGCGGCCCGAGTTTCGTATATAACTGTCCTCAGCTTGACAGCGTGATTTTTGAGAGTACGGTGGTCAATTTCGGATTGGGAATGTTTCCTGATCAGTTATGCCCTGAATTCAAGAACTACACCAATCGCGGAGCCTTCCTTGAGGTCTATGATGACAGTATTACCCCGAAAGCAACAATAGAAGAACTGAAGAATAATCCCAAGCGGATTTCTGAGTTGGAGCGGCTTGTCGCATGGCAGGCGGAAGTCCTGACGGCAAAAGATTCCAAATGGATGCGTGCCTGCGAGTATCAGAGTGCAAGGATCCTGCTTCCGGTACTCGAGGAATTAGGCAGTGAAAAGGCTTCGGTGCTGAAAAGTGCGATGGAGTATGCATGGAGTCTTGGCGATGATGTAAAAAATAATCTTGAGATTCTGAAAGCGTCTCCGGAATATAAGCCGGATAATGTTAAACCGGTATTCACTTATGCCCAGCCTTCCGACTCTCTGCTGCGTCTTTCGCGCGAGCGGTTTAATCTTGACAGCATTGCGGGCAGCGGCGACGATATAAGCCGTATCAAGAATCTGCTGTACTGGGTTCATGACAATATCGAGCATAACGGCAGTAACGGTTTGGCACCCGGTCCGTGGAATCTACGTAATACCTACGACAGCTCAAAACGCGACAGTTGCGGCTACAACTGCCGCGCACTGGCTATCTGTCTTACCGAGGCTCTGCTTGCCGAAGGGATTCCTGCGCGATATATCACCTGTCAATCAAAGAAGTGGAGCACGGACAATGATTGCCATGTGATATGTGTGGCATGGAGCAAATCTCTTGGCAAATGGATATGGGTAGACCCGACATTCGCCGCTTATGTCATGGACGAAAACGGACAGCTGCTCCACCCGGGTGAGGTGCGTTACCGTCTGCAGAATGACCTGCCACTTTTTATCAATGAGGATGCCAACTGGAACCATCGCTCCAAGCAGGATAAGGAGTATTATCTCGATGAATATATGGCTAAAAACCTGTATATAATGTCGGCAAATACTCTAAATCAGGCTGAGCCGGAGGGAGAGACATCGCATCCTAAGGGTAAATTCATAGCTCTCGTACCGCTGGACAGCGATTTCACTAATGCACATATCATCACGACGGATGAGGATTGTTTCTGGCAAGCACCTGAGCAAAACGACTGACGCTCAGAATTTTTGCATGTCGACGAGGCGTTTGTAGTAGCCGTTGAGAGCCATAAGCTCGTCGTGGGTGCCCCGCTCTACGATGCGTCCTTCGTGGAGCACGCAGATGAGGTCGGCGTTTTTGATTGTCGACAGACGGTGAGCGATGACGAGGGTGGTGCGGTCTTTCATCAGCCGTTCGAGAGCTTCCTGCACAGACTTCTCGCTCTCGGAGTCGAGTGCTGAGGTCGCTTCGTCAAGGATCAGTACAGGCGGATTCTTCAGGATGGCGCGGGCTATGGATATGCGCTGGCGCTGTCCGCCCGACAGGCGGCAGCCGCGGTCGCCCACATTGGTATCGTAGCCGTCGGGGGTTTCCATGATGAAGTCATGGGCATTGGCTATGCGAGCGGCCTGAATCACCTCGTCTTTGGTGGCGTTTTCTACGCCGAAGGTTATGTTGTTGTAGAAGGAATCGTTGAAAAGGATAGCTTCCTGATTGACATTGCCCATCAACGAGCGCAGGTCGTGGACATTGAGCGAGCGCAGGTCGTGGCCGTCGATGGTGATATGACCGCCGGTTACGTCATAGAAGCGGGGAATCAGGTCGGCCATAGTGGATTTGCCTGAGCCCGACTGACCTACGAGGGCGACGGTAGAGCCTGCGGGAATATCGAGGTTGATATCGGTCAGGACGGGATGTTCACCGTCGTAGGTGAAGTTGACATCATGATATGATATGTCGCCTTTGAGGTGTGATATTGATTCCGGTTTCTCCGGGTCTTTGATCGGATTGTCGGCGTCGAGTATCTTGTCGATGCGTTCCATCGAGGCCATACCGCGCTGGATGGCATAAGCCGCGCGGGAGAATTCCTTGGCCGGATTGATGATGTTGTAGAAGATTACCATGTAGTAGATGAACATGGCCGCATCCATTGATGAGTGGCCGCCGAGAATCAGCGTGCCGCCGAACCACAGGACTATTGCAATCGTTATCGTACCGAGAAACTCGCTCATCGGGTGGGCGAGAGCCTGCCGGCGCGCTACACCTTTGGAAATGGTGTAGAAACGCTCGTTTTCGCGTGCGAACCGCTCTTTGACTTTGGGCTCGGCGTTGAATGCCTTGATGATGCGCAGGCCGCCGAGGGTCTCTTCGATATTGCTCATTATGACGCCCCACTGATTCTGCCCTTCGAGCGAAGCGCTCTTAAGCTTTTTGCCGATCTTGCCCATGATGTATCCGGCTACGGGGAGCAGGATGAAGACGAATAGCGTCATCTGCCAGCTGATGGCGAGCATCATGCCTAGGCAGACAAGGATCATGACGGGATTCTTGAAGAACATATCGAGCGACGACATGATCGAATTTTCGATCTCGGCTACGTCGCCGCTCATTCGTGCGATGACATCGCCCTTGCGTTCGGATGTGAAAAAGCCGATAGGAAGATGCACTATCTTGCGGTACATCGTGTTGCGGATGTCGCGTACAATGCCCATGCGCATCGGAATGATGACGTAGGACGCGAGATAAGTGGCCGCCACTTTCAGGAATGTCATGAATATCAGCACTACTGCAAGGAGTGCCAGCGTGCCTGAGGCTCCGAATTTAGTGATGGCCTCCTGTGTGTAGTAGTAAAAGTTGTTGATTACTACATCCTGTATCGACCCCTCGCCGAAGTGCATGAATGAATAGACATTCGTGTCAAGCTGAAAGAGCATTTTCAGAATCGGGATGATTACGGCAAATGAGAAAAGAGTCAGCACGGCAGCCAGCACGTTGAACAGGATGTTGAGTGCCAGATACTTTTTGTAAGGAGGCAAAAATCTCTTGATGATCTTCCAGATTCCCTTCATATATCTTTCGGTTGGGGCGGGGTGTGTTACTTTCGGGCGAGCTCCTGTCCGCGGCGTAGTGCGGCCTCGTTGGCGGGGATCAGGTGGTGATGACGTTCGGGGAGCGCTTTTTTCAGTCCGCGCAGGACAGCGTCGAGGCCTACCATCTTGCGGGACTCGATGAGTGCGCCGAGCAGTATCATGTTGTAGCCCTTTGGATTGCCCATCTCGATTGTAGCGGTCATGGCGTCGATCTCGAGGATGGTGATGTCGGTGCGTGTCGGCTTGTGGTGTATGCCCGAGGGGTCATAGATCAGCAGTCCGCCCGGCTTGACGTGCGATTCAAATTTGTCGAGGCTCTGCTGATTGAGTATGACTGCGATGTCGTAGGTGTCGAGTACGGGCGAGCTGATGCGTGAGTCGCTGAGGATAACGGTCACATTGGCTGTACCGCCTCGCTGTTCCGGGCCGTAGGATGGCATCCAGGTCACTTCCAGATTGTCCATAAGCGCGGCGTAGGCCAGGATCTTGCCCATGGAGAGGACTCCCTGTCCGCCGAAACCGGCTATGATTATTTCGTGGGTCATTGCTTTCTTATAGAGAGGATGATGGAATTGTATTTATCAGAGGGTGTCCTTGAGGTCGCCGGGAGGATAGGCCTCAAACATATGCTGAGCCATCCAGTCGTTGGCTTTCGCAGGTGTCATCTTCCAGCCGGAGCTGCAGGTGCCTACGACTTCGATTACGGCTGTGCCTTTTGCTGCCATAGAGCCTTCGAAAGCCTTGCGGATCGCAGCCTTGCACTTGCGTGCGGCGGCGGCAGTGTGCACTGATTGGCGGCTGACAAAGCAGGTGCCGGGAAGCTGTGCGAGAAGCGGCGTGATATTGAGCGGATAGCCGTTGAGGTCGGCGCGGCGTCCGTAGGGGGTAGTGGCGGTCTTCATGCCCTCGAGGGTAGTGGGTGCCATCTGGCCGCCTGTCATGCCGTAGATGCCGTTGTTGATGAATATGATGACGATGTTTTCGCCTCGGTTGGCCGCGTGGATGGTCTCGGCTGTGCCGATGGCGGCGAGGTCGCCGTCACCCTGATAAGTGAATACGGCGCAGCCGGGGTTGAGGCGTTTGGCCGCGGTGGCTACGGCAGGAGCACGTCCGTGGGCGGCTTCAATCCAGTCTATGTCTATATAGTTGTAGGCAAACACGGCACATCCTACCGGTGCTACGCCGATGGCATCGTTTTCAAGTCCCATCTCATCGAGTACTTCGCAGACGAGCTTGTGGACGACACCATGGCTGCATCCCGGGCAGTAGTGCATCGTGCGGTCGTCAAGCAACCTCGGCCGGGAGTAGACTTTGGTGCCTTGTGATTTTATATCTTCGTGATTCATACTGAGTGAACTGGCGGTGTTGATAGATTATTTGTTGATGAAATCGCGCTTGAAGGCTTCAAGGATTTCACCCGGATTGGGGACAATGCCTCCCATGCGACCGAAGTGGCGGACAGGTTTGTCACGCTCAACTGCGAGACGCACATCCTCGATCATCTGGCCGGCATTAAGCTCTACGACCTGAATGCCTTTGACTTTGGCTCCGAGTCCGGCTATGGCCTCATAGGGGAACGGCCAGAGGGTAATTGGGCGTATCAGGCCGATACGTATTCCTTCGGCGCGAGCCATCTCGATGCTCTTCAGGCAGATGCGGGCCACAGATCCGAAGGCTACTATCAGGTAGTCGGCGTCCTCGGTATAATAGGTCTCATAGCGCACTTCGTTGCGCTCTATCTCGGCGTAAGTACGCTGGAATCGCTCATTGTTTTTTTCCATAAGAGCCGAGTCAAGCTCAAGAGAGGTGACTACATTACGATTGCCGCGGCTCCCCTTGCCGGTAGCTGCCCATGGGCATTGTTCGGCTATCTGTTCGGGCGTGCGGCGCTGACGCTGCGGAGGGAGGACTACTTTCTCCATCATCTGGCCTACCACGCCGTCTGCCAGTATCATTGCCGGAGTGCGGTATTTGAATGCGAGGTCAAAGCCGAGAGCTACAAAGTCAGCCATTTCCTGTACGGTCGACGGAGCCAGCACTATCAGATGATAGTCGCCGTGACCGCCCCCCTTTGTGGCCTGGAAATAGTCGCTCTGCGAGGGGTGGATGGTACCCAGACCCGGGCCTCCGCGCATGACATTGACGATGAGCGCCGGCAGCTCGGCGGCCGCGATATATGAGATACCCTCCTGCATCAGGCTGACACCTGGACTCGAGGATGATGTCATGACAGCCTTGCCGGTGGCGGCGCCGCCGTATACCATGTTGATCGACGCTACTTCGCTCTCAGCCTGCAGGACTACCATGCCGGTAGTCTCCCAGGGCATCAGCGCTTCAAGCGTCTCAAGTATTTCTGATTGAGGTGTGATAGGGTAGCCGAAATAGCCGTCAGCTCCGTAGCGGATGGCTGCGTGGGCTATTGCCTCGTTGCCCTTCATTAACCTTACCTCTTCGTTCATTAATTCGTAGTGTGTGAAGTGATATATATTGAGTTGTTGTTTCTGTTCTCAGTGCGCTTCGGATTATTTTTCGACAAAGCGGTAGACTTCGATACATCCGTCCGGACATACTGTCGCACAGGCGGCACATCCTACGCAAGCATCGGTGTTTTTGATCAAAGCGAAGTGGTAACCGCGGTCATTGACTTCTTTATCAGCAAGTGCCAGCACATCAAACGGACAGGCGATAACGCACAGATCGCACCCCTTGCAGCGTTCGGCCTCAATTTCTACGGTTCCGATTACCTTAGCCATATTCAGGTGATTATTATAGATTTAGTTTTTATTAAGGACGACGCTATATGTCATGTCGTCCCCTTTCAAATGCAAATATACAAAAAATGCGATAAGTCCGTCTTATTTTAACACTATCTAACCAATAGCACATAAACCTGTCGTTTGTGCAACTTCGTGCCGCCAGACAACTTATTTTCTTCTGATTTGTTATCAAGGTAGAAATAATCTTACATTAATTATTAATCAGTTATGAATTATCTTACTAATGACAAGCTGCTGATCGTCGGAGCTGCAGGCATGATCGGCTCCAACATGGCACAGACCGCCCTGATGATGGGCCTTACTCCGAATATCTGCCTCTATGATCCTTACGGACCGGCGCTCGAGGGCGTGGCAGAGGAGCTTGCGCACTGTGGTTTCCAGGGAGCGAATATCAGATTTACAAGCGATGTGGCAGAGGCCTTCAGCGGGGCGAAATATATCGTCTCATCGGGTGGTGCGGCGCGTAAGGCCGGAATGACCCGCGAAGATCTCCTCAAAGGCAATGCGCAGATAGCCGAGGATTTCGGTAAAAATATCAGAAAGTATTGCCCTGATGTGAAGCATGTTGTCGTGATATTCAATCCTGCCGATATCACAGGTCTTATCACACTGATTTATTCCGGTCTGAAGCCCTCTCAGGTTTCGACTCTCGCCGCTCTCGACAGCACGCGCCTGCAGCATGAGCTGGCAAAATACTTCAACGTACCTTCCGACGAGGTCGTCAACTGCCGTACCTATGGCGGTCACGGCGAACAGATGGCTGTCTTCGCCTCTACCACGCGTGTGGCCGGCGAGCCTCTTTCTCAGATTGTCGGTACGGAGCGTTTCCCCGATGCCGAGTGGCAGAAGATGAAGGAACGCGTGATTCAGGGTGGCAAGCGTATCATTGACCTCCGCGGCCGCTCGTCATTCCAGAGTCCAGCCTATCTCTCGATCGAGATGATAGCGGCGGCGATGGGTGGCACTCCTTTCCGCTGGCCTGTGGGAACTTATGTAAACAACGACCGCTTCAGCCACATCATGATGGCTATGGAGACCACAGTCACAGCCGACGGTGTCAAGCAGGTGCCCGTCAAAGGTACTCCTGCCGAGGAAGCCGACCTTGAAAAGAGCTATCAGCATCTCTGCGAGCTCCGCGACGAGGTGATAGCTCTCGGCGTATTGCCTCCCATCGACAAGTGGCACGATATTAATCCTAATATTGATTGATATGGACAAGGCGAAAGTTACACGCGTCGACGATGAGATAATCATCGACAGCGAAGATGTAGAGCGTGCACAGCGTCTGGCCGAGAAGCGCCATGGTCACGAGACAGAGACGACAATCCACATCAGCTCTGACGAGACCCTTACGTTGCCGCCTGAAAAGTGATGAGGCTGTGAATTATCAGTGAACCGTCCCTAATTCCACTATTGCTCCGGTCGCAGGATTAAACACTGCATAGGCCGGGGCTTTTTTGTCGGTAAACGTGTTGGGCTTAAGTCCGTTGACAACGCCGAACTGAGCCATCTGGGTATCGAGCGAGGCAAGCGTACCGTTCATGTCGCTGACCTTGACGGTGACTTTGGCCGGCAGGCAATAGGCGAATCCGTCCTTCGGAAATTCCACGATCTCGCCTTTTGCATTGCGCGGTAGCTCGGGACGCTCCGTTATCGTGAATGTCAGATAGATCGGATTGCCGGTCAGGTCGTCAGCGTCGACAAGACCTTTGACGGGTGATACGCGGGCCACTACGCGGCGCGCTCCCGTGTCTTCGCTCTTCGGATGGACAGTGACAGTCGTGACGTCGGTCCAAGTCTTGACTGTGCCTACAAACATGGCCATCAGCGCGGCTTCCTGTTCATTGATAGTCGAGAGTGCGAGTTCCATTGATTTGCCGTCCGGCGGCATCTGGTCAGCCTGACCCGTGATGAGGTCGTTGCGGCTTTGACGTAGCTCGAAGATGCGTGCGGCAGCCAGTTCGGCGCGTTTGGCCGTCGACTGGCTCTGCATTATCTCCTCGTTGAGGGCCTGACGGGCTGCCGGAGTCTCGAGTGGCGTGGGCTGCGCGGCGCGTGCGGCGGGGATATCGTTCTCGGCCGGCTCGTAAAGCTTGTCGGTGTTTATTGACAGGGGTATTCCGTTGTCATTCAGAAGCATGAAAGGAGCGTAGCCCGGTTTGAATGTGACAGTGTATCGCTCCTGCGGGTTGACCACTCCGCGTGTGTTGATGACGACATCAGTCACTTCGACACTGGTCGAGGGCTCGGCTATCGGGTCGTTGACGCTGAAGTAGCGGCGGGCGTATTTATAGAATTCTCCCGGAGTCCTGACCGTCGTAGTCGTCTCTATGGTGATGTCGAGAGCCGTAGATGGCAGGGTATATGGTATGCCGTAATCGCCACTCTTGGTCGCGGTGTATTTCTGCACGGTCTGAGCGTCGGCAGTCGCCGTGCCGCCGAGGATGGCGAGCGAGGCTACGATGAGTGAGAGTCTTTTCATGTCTGGATTAGTTGTGATTCATTATCATTGAGATGGCTTTGCCCGTGCAGGCTGCTATGTCGCTGGCCGTCACACCCCAGTCGCCGTGCTCGCGGGCTGCCAGTTCGCCGGCTATGCCATGGATGTAGACACCCGCCATTGCCGCCAGTTCGGGTTTGTACCCCTGGGCGAGCAGCGCGAGGATGATGCCGGTCAGCACGTCGCCCGAGCCCGGAGTAGCCAGTGCAGGTGTGCCCGACGAGTTGAAGCAGACCGTGCCGTCGTGGCGTATGACTGCCGTATGATGCCCTTTGAGCACAATATTGATACTGTAAAAGCGGGCTACCTCCATTGCCTTGACAAGGCGTTCCTCTGCCGACGACTGCTCGCCGAAAAGTCTGTCGAACTCGCCGGCATGAGGGGTCAGTATCGACAGCACCGGCACACTGTGGAGTAGCACCGGCCGGCGTGAAAGGCAGTTGAGCGCGTCGGCGTCGAGTATGAGCGGTTTGCGATGGGTCAGCAGAAAATTTTCGAGAGCCTGTACGGTAGCGTCATTCGTCCCCAGTCCCGGGCCGATCGCTATGGCATCGAAGCTGCGGTCAACGCTTAGTTCGGTGACAAACAGGTCGCCGCGGTTGTATTGGTACATGGCTTCCGGCACAGCCGTCTGCAGCGTCTCGAAGCCACATTTAGGTGCCTCTACGACAAGCTTGCCGATGCCGGCGCGTAGCGCCCCGCGCGCTCCGAGTACAGCCGCTCCGAGCATCCCGTAGGACCCTCCGACGAGCAGACCCATGCCGAAGTCTGCCTTTGATGACGTCAGCTTGCGTGGCTTCAGTACAGCCTTGACCTCGGCAGCCTCTACAAGGTAATAGTTGGCTCTGATTTCCTCTATGGCCGTCTCGCTCAGGCCGATGTCGATTATCTTCCATTCGCCTACGAGTTCCGCGTTGTCGGGGTTGAAGAATGATATGCGTGGAAACTGTATGGCGAGAGTCAGAGTGGCGTGTATGATGTTGCGGTTGATGGCCATCGGATTGGAATCGCCCATCATGCCGGTCGGCAGGTCGATGCTGACCACCGTTGCACCCGAGTCGTTGATGTATTGTACCAAAAGTACATATCCCCCCTTGAGATTGTCGCGCAGGCCGCTGCCGAAGATGCCGTCGATAATTACGTGCTCCGGAGTGAGTGTGGGGAACGAGAATGTCGAGGTGATTTCCGTGAAAAATATGTCGGTCTCAAGCGCCAGCAGCGCGTCGCGATACGCCTTGCACGTAGGCGAGAGAGCCTTCCCTCCTACATTGAAGAGATAGACTTCGGGCCGGTAGCCGTGCTCCGCGAGCAGGCGCGCGGTAGCCAGTGCGTCAGCGCCGTTGTAGCCCGGTCCGGCGAAGATTACGATAGGCTTTCCCGGATGCCATCTTGACTCAATCTCGAAAGCGACCCCTTCGGCTATCCGCTCTATGAGCTCTATAGCCGAGACCCCTTCCGATTCAATGGTAAACCGGTCAATATCGCGTATTTGTTGAGTAGTGAAAAGTTTCATCGTGTTATGGCCTCCGGGATTCGTCAGAAGCAAGCGCAAAATTAGCGAAAAAATTACATAATTGTCAAGCCTTATCAATAAATGTGTAAAAACACATAAAAACCTGTTCCGACTTTATTTTTTTTCGTCGGAAAGTTCGTATATTTGTGCC
Source organism: uncultured Bacteroidales bacterium (assembly GCA_947173955.1). Taxonomy (GTDB): domain Bacteria; phylum Bacteroidota; class Bacteroidia; order Bacteroidales; family Muribaculaceae; genus JAAVFS01. The sequence continues at coordinate 26,939 of CAMWHE010000014.1, forward strand.
ATTAAAACAACAACCCTATAACACAAATATTATAACTATGAAGATTGAAAAAATCATCGGTCGTGAAGTCCTTGATTCTCGTGGTAATCCCACAGTCGAAGTTGATGTAACCCTCGAATCCGGCGCATTTGGCCGCGCTTCTGTTCCCTCAGGCGCATCAACCGGTGTCAATGAAGCTCTTGAGCTTCGTGATGGCGACAAGAACCGCTACATGGGCAAAGGCGTCCTCAAAGCCGTTGCCAATGTCAATGGCCCCATCGCCGACGCACTCGTCGGTATGAGCGCTCTTGACCAGATCGCCATTGACGAAAAGATGCTTGCCCTCGACGGCACAGACACAAAGAGCAATCTCGGTGCAAATGCCATCCTCGGTGTATCTCTCGCCGTTGCTAAGGCTGCTGCCGACTATCTCGACCTCCCCCTCTACAAGTATATCGGTGGCTGCAACAGCTATGTGCTCCCCGTTCCCATGATGAACATCATCAACGGTGGTGCTCACTCTGACGCTCCCATCTGCTTCCAGGAATTCATGATCCGTCCCATCGGCGCCACCTCTTTCCACGAAGGCATCCGCATGGGTACAGAAGTATTCCACAACCTTAAGAAAGTCCTCAAAGAGCGCAACCTCTCTACAGCTGTAGGCGACGAAGGTGGCTTCGCTCCCAACCTCGACGGTACCGAAGATGCCCTTCAGGTTATCATCAAGGCTATCGAGCTCGCAGGCTACGTACCCGGCAAGGACGTGACCATCGGCCTTGACTGCGCTTCTTCAGAATTCTACAAAGACGGTCTCTACGACTACACCTGGAAACAGGGTGCCGAAGCTCCCAAATACACCAGCGCCCAGCAGGCTGAATTCCTCAAAGGCCTCGTTGAGAAATACCCCATCGACTCCATCGAAGACGGTATGGCAGAAGGCGACTGGGAAGGCTGGAAGATTCTTACCGATCTCATCGGCAACCGTTGCCAGCTCGTCGGCGACGACCTCTTCGTGACCAACGTCAAATACCTCAAACGCGGTATCGAAGAAGGATGCGCCAACTCAATCCTCGTCAAAGTCAACCAGATCGGTTCTCTGACCGAGACCCTCCGCGCAGTTGAGCTCGCTCAGCGCAACGGCTACACAGCAGTCATCTCTCACCGCTCAGGCGAGACTGAGGACGCTACCATCGCCGACATCGCCGTAGCAACCAACGCCGGACAGATCAAGACCGGTTCTGCAAGCCGCTCTGACCGTATGGCCAAGTACAACCAGCTCCTCCGCATCGAGCAGGAACTCGGCGCAGCTGCTGTCTACGGTTATGGCAAAAAGACCAAAATGCCCCAGGCATAACCTTACCTTAACATAACACACGATTAAGACTCTCAACCGGAGCCGGCCCGATGATGGGTCGGCTCCCATTTTTTACCCTCCCTGCGTATCTATCTCTTTTGAGGGACTCTGAGAAGAATTTAACATTATTTGTGAGCGGAGGGGCGCGCGAGGTTTGGCATTATCCTTCGCGGATGCCTATCTTTGTAGTTATGAAGTTAAGAAAACTCATAATACTATTTCTGGTAGCCGTCAGCGCGGTTTCTCTCCCTGCTAAGGCTCAGATCAATGCCGAACAGGTGATCCGCATTGGCCGCAATGCGCTCTATTTCGACGACTACCTCCTTTCGATACAGTATTTCAATCAGGCTATCCAGGCCAAGCCGTATCTGGCTATGCCTTACTTTCTGAGAGCAATCGCAAAGCTCAATCTCGACGACTATCTGGGCGCCGAGGAAGATGCCACAGCCGCCATCGAACGCAATCCGTTCATAGCCGATGCTTTCGAGGTCAGGGGAGTGGCCCGCCAGAATCGCGGCGACTCCCAGGGAGCTATCGATGACTATAATAAGGCGCTCGAGCTGCTGCCCGAAAATCGCGGATTGCTTTATAACAAGGCGATGGCTCAGCAGGACGTCAAGGACTACGAAGGCGCGTCAGCCACATACGCTCAGCTTTTAAAGTCATATCCCGGCTATGAGAACGGCTATCTCGGACGCGCCAAGCTCTCTATTGAGCTCGGCGATACCGTATCGGCAAGAGCCGACCTTGACCGTGCGATAGAGATCAATAAGAATCTTGCGGGCGCCTATGTCCTGCGTGCCGGTATTCTTCTCGACCGCGGGAAGGACTTCGGGAGCGCCGAAACCGATCTTGACGCCGCCATCCGCCTTATGCCTCATGAGGCCGGGCTTTACATCAATCGTGCCTATGCCCGCTATAAGCGCGATAATTTTGACGGCGCTCTGGCCGACTATGAGTCGGCGATATCCAATGACCCTCTCAATCCGGTAGCCTACTTCAACCGGGGTATCCTCCGGATGGAGACTTTTGACAATGACCGCGCTCTGGCTGACTTCTCACAGGTGCTGCAGCTCGACCCCGACGACTACCGCGCCCTTTACAACCGCGCCATGATCTATGCCGCCAAGAAAGACTATCACAGCTCCATCGCCGACATATCCCGTGTAGTCGATGCTTTCCCGGATTTCCCTGCCGCCCGCTATACGCGCTTTACCATCTATGAGGAGATGGGCGACCGCGCCAATGCCATAAAGGACTATGATCAGTCAGTAGCAATGTTCAAGTCGCTGAGAAATCAGATCAATCAGTCTAAATCAGAATCACCTCTGGGTGATACAGCCGCCATCGCGCCTGCCTCACAGCCTAGGGAGGACGACCGCGAAGCTGATGACATAGCCACCCGGAGTGCCGACGACGTAGCTCGCCGCTTCCGCTCCCTGCTGACCATCGACAATGATGTCGCGCTTGCCGAGGATCACAATAACCGCAATATCCGTGGCCGCATTCAGGATCGCAATCAGCTCATAGCTATGGCGCCGATGTTTAAGCTCAGTTTTTATGCCGATGATGATGCCGAGGAACATTCCGCTCTCTATGCACTCCGTGAAGCCGAGCGTGCCAATGCCACCCGCGCTCTGCGCCATCAGCTCTATGTCGTCCTCAATGACGTCGGACCCGTTGGCGAGGAGCAGATCGCTTCCCACTTCCAGTCCGTCGACTACTATAACTCTTATATAGCTACTCACGCTCCGCGTCCCATCGACTTCTTCGGCCGGGGCATGGACTATATGATGCTCTACAATTATCCCGCTGCCATAGCTGATTTCACGCGTGCTCTCGAACTCAATCCCGACTTTATGATCGCCCTGCTGATGCGTGCCGATGCCCGCTTCAAGAGTGTAAAGGCGGAGCATGGCGCCGGCGATATCTCCCAGTCTCCGGCTAAAAAATCGTCAGATTTCAACAGTTATCATGCCGCTGATGCCCTTTATCGCTCCCGGCTCTATGAAGTCCTGGCCGATATCGACCGTGTCATAGCTCTTTCGCCCCGTATGGCCATAGCCTACTACAATCGGGGATGTGTGCTTGCCGAGATGGGAGATGTCGATGGATCTATCAAGGCTTTTACACGCGCTATCGAGCTTGAACCGACCCTCGGTGTGGCGTTCTACAACCGCGGCTATCAGTATCTCCAGGCCGGCGACAGCCGCAACGGTACGGCCGATCTGAGCCGGGCGGGCGAGCTCGGCATCGTTCCCAGCTACAACCTGCTGAAACGCATGAACAGATAGCCATGTCTGCCCGTTATTCATAGCAGAGATTAATCTATTTATACATTATTATATATGCTGACACCTCATGACCATGAAGTACTCGCCCGCCGGGGCGTGACGGAGTCGCAGCTCCTGGAGCAGGTCGACCGTTTCAAATCAGGATTCCCGTTTCTTCGTATAGCCGATTCCGCAAGACTTGGCGCCGGTATCACCTCGCTTTCCCTGCAGGAGGAAGAGGAGGCTATTACCCGGTGGAACAGTTACCTTGCAGATGGAGGCCGCGTAGCCAAATTCGTCCCCGCCTCCGGGGCTGCCTCCCGTATGTTTAAGTCCCTCTTCGCGTTTGTTGACGGCGATGCCGATACGCCTGCAGACGGAAGTGATGTTGCTCGCCTCCTTGCTGATGTGGAGCGGCTGCCGTTCTATAAGGAACTTGACGCTCTGTTGCTTAAGACAAAAGGCAAGTCCGTCCGTCAGCTGCTTGACGAAGGACGCTTCAAGGATGTCGTCGCAGCTATCATTCTCCCGGAAGGGCTCAACTATGGTAACTTGCCCAAAGGTCTCCTGTCATTCCATGCTTATCCCGACGGTAGCGTGCGCACGCCTGTAGAAGAACAGCTTGTTGAGGGCGCGCAGTCAGCCACCGGTAAGGATGGTGTCGTCAAGCTCCACTTCACGGTCTCAGGCAATCACCGGGCTCTTTTTGAAAAGAAACTTTCGGAAGCTATCCCGGCTATCGAGAAGCGCATGGGCGTGAAATTCGATGTTTCCATGTCGGAGCAGAAGCCTTCGACCGACACCGTCGCCGTCAATCCGGACAATACTCTCTTCCGCGAGAATGGCGAGCTGGTATTCCGTCCCGGTGGCCACGGCGCTCTGATTCAGAATCTCAATGACATCGATTCAGAAGTTATTTTCATAAAAAATATTGATAATGTAGTCCCCGACTCCCGTCGTGACTCCACAATTTACTATAAGAAAGTGCTTGCCGGCTATCTCATCGAGCTTCACGACCGTATTTTCAAATACTATGCGTATCTCCATTCCGGCGACTATGATCGCAAGATCCTCGACGAGATTGTTGACTTTGCACAGAGCAAGCTGTCGATTCAGCTTCCCGACTATATTAAGGGAAAGTCCGATGCGGAGCTTGCCGGCTTTCTTGCTTCCAAATTCAATCGCCCCTTACGTGTGGCCGGCATGGTGCGCAATGAAGGCGAGCCCGGAGGTGGCCCGTATCTGACCTACAATTCCGACGGCTCCGTGTCACCTCAGGTTCTTGAAAGCACCCAGATCGACAATTCCAATCCGGAATATGTCAGGATGGTAAGTCGCGCTACTCATTTCAATCCGGTCGATCTTGTCTGCTACGTTACCGACTTTGAGGGGCGTCACTACGACCTGCCTCGCTACGTTGATCCGTCGACCGGATTCATCTCCGAGAAGTCTCTTCACGGCAAGACCCTACGCGCACTCGAATTACCGGGCCTTTGGAACGGGGCGATGAGCGATTGGACTACTGTCTTTGTCGAGGTACCTATCTCTACGTTCAATCCTGTAAAGACTGTCAATGACCTGCTTCGTGATGCTCATCAATCGGAAAAATAAACAATATTTTGGGTAAAATTTAATTATATAATTAAAATATTTAAAAACAACCGAATTATTTAATTAATAATTAGTCTATATTGGGCTTTATTTTTTAATTACATTCTTCGCTGATTGATAGATATTTACATTTTATATCCATGAATAACAGTCTATATTGACCCTGTATCAGGCTTTTTCGGCGGTACAACCTATGATTTTTTGGTCTATATTTGTATTGTCAAAAAGAAACACATAAGTCTTTTGACTCCCCGATTTTCAAGCGGGATTAAAGACTGAAAGCATGATTACCGAAGAAAGACTTAATTATTAGGGTTAGATTTTATCAACTTATTGCTTAATCGATGAATTTAGATAATAATCGTGTTTTATGTTAGGTTTGTTATTCTTGGGCATAAATCCAAGATATAAAAGAAAGAGCTGCTTTGTGAAAAGCGGCTCTTTCTTTTTTAAAGGATATAAAGCAAGAGAGCCGCGCCCCCGGCGCAGCCCTCCTTGTATCCCCGTGGGGAGTCGAACCCCAATCGTTGGAACCGGAATCCAATATTCTATCCATTGAACTACGGAGACGTATTGTTTTATTGTTGCAAAGTTACTAATCTTTTCCAACAATCCCGCTCTTTGACCGAAAAAATCTTTATCCGGCATCGTCGGGCAGATGCAGTGCGCCTGTGACGGCTTTGCGGATCCGCTCGGCCGGACGTCCGTCGGCCTTAAGCAGGGCAATGATCTGGGCGATGTATGCCTCTTTGTTGTGTAAGCCTACTAGACCGGCCACATTGGAGTTCGGAAGCATCGATTTCTGATTGTAGACGCGCAGGATTGACTCATAGTCGGCATCCGCGATGTATTGCTTGAACTGGCGGCACAGATCCTCATAGTATCTGCGGGGACGTATCTCGTCGACGAGTCCAGCGATATGTTTCTCGAGCTGGCTGATATCTGTAAAACGGCCGTCTATGCGGTATTCGACCGTACGCTTTACGTGGTGGCGTGTGTGCATCAGTGCCTGTTCGCGATATTCTGCCGCGAACATCTTGATTACAGCCTGTCTGACACGTCTGGCTACCGTCGATTCGTTGTAGCCGCGGGCAGACGCTACGGCTCTGACAACTTCTTCGAGCAACAGCAGATTCTCTATCTCGGCTACGTCCGGTACGAGGATATTCTTGCGCCGCAGATAGTCGACTTCGCCTGCGTCGCGCCGGTCGCGGTCTACGATGCCCCGCGAGACCATATGGTGAAGGGTGTTGAGGTCGTTGAAGGTGCGTGTGGCCTCGATGACTTTGTTGCAGCTGCCGAGTGATTTGACTGTATAGTCCTTGAATATCAGCGGATACAGCTTGGAGTCAATGGATCGCACCCCGTCCCCCTCGATGAAGAGTACAGGTTTCCTCGCGCCGATGAGCGACATATACATCTCATCGGAGAGGGGCGAGCCCGGAGGCAATATTTCATAGTCCCATTGAGAATTGACCGGATAGTAATCGCGCACCCAGATGACCGACGCGCCCTGTCGTGTCGATGCGAACTCGAAGTCGTGTGTGGTATAGACCATCGTGCAGTCCGGACGAAGCTGTTCCAGTCGGTTCCAGAGCGACTGCATCACTGTCGGATGCAGAAACATTTCGGGCGAGTCTACCAGCACGACTGCCCCGGCAGGTGCGTAAAGCATGGCGGCTATGAGGTAGAGCACAGCCCGCTCGCCGTCGCTCAGGCGTCCGGCGGAGTAGGGGGAGTCGTCGGTGGAATCGTCGCGTGTGAATGCGAACTGCGTGCTGTCCAGCAGAATGTTGTGATTCGGATATATCTCACGCCACAGGCTGATGAGACTGTCGAGCGGCGTATGCTCGAGAGTCGCTCCGGCGTCGGCGGTACGCCGCAGCTTGAAGGCGAGCAGGGTGTCCATCTCGTCGCGTCTGAGCCGTTCGAGCAGGCGGTCTATGTCTGGCGTATCGGCTATCTTGCCGCCTGCTCCATAGATACCGTGCAGGGCACCGATCCGGTATGCTCTCTCGCCCAGATTCTTGGCCAGCGTGGTGGCAAACCGCGATTTACCGCTGCCGTTAGCGCCTATGATCACCAGCGACTGCGTGCAGAGCGGTAGCTGACGCCTTTTGCCGTCGGCTGATCGGGGTAGGGTGAGGGAGAGAGCCATGACCGTGACTATGGGATGGACGAGATTAGCGTCCGGCGCGCTTACGCTCGATCTCGTCGAGAATTATCTTGCGCAGACGGATATGGTGGGGAGTGACCTCCACATACTCGTCTTCCTTGATGTATTCAAGCGCTTCTTCGAGGCTGAATACGACGGGAGGGACTATACGGGCCTTATCGTCGGCGCCTGATGCGCGCATATTTGTAAGTTTCTTCGACTTGGTGACGTTGACCACGATGTCATTGTCCTTGGCGTTTTCGCCTACAACCTGTCCGGCATAGACTTCCTCCTGCGGGAAAATGAAGAATCGGCCGCGATCCTGGAGTTTGTCGATGGCGTAAGCGAAGGCTGTGCCGGCTTCCATCGCTATCAGGGAGCCGTTGGTGCGTCGCTCGATGTCACCTTTCCATGGCTGATATTCAAGGAAGCGGTGAGCCATGATGGCTTCGCCTGCCGAGGCGGTCAGGACATTGTTGCGCAGGCCGATGATGCCGCGTGACGGTATCTGGAATTCCATGTGTGTGCGGTCGCCCTGACTTGCCATCGACATAAGGTCACCCTTGCGGCGGGTCACCATGTCGATCATCTTGGAAGCGTATTCGTCGGTCACATTGATGGTCAGAAGCTCGACCGGTTCACATTTGACGCCGTCGATTTCCTTGATAAGCACCTGAGGCTGACCTACCTGCAGTTCGTAACCCTCGCGGCGCATAGTCTCGATAAGCACTGAGAGGTGAAGGACGCCGCGGCCGTATACGGTCCATACATCCTGATGGTCATCCTTCTTGACGCGGAGCGCCAGGTTGCGGTCGAGCTCACGCATCAGGCGGTCATGGATGTGGCGTGAGGTCACATACTTGCCGTCGCGGCCGAAGAAGGGGCTGTCGTTGATGGTGAATGTCATTGACATTGTGGGCTCGTCGATGGCGATGCGGGGCAGTGCTTCGGGATTGGCCGGATCGGCTACAGTGTCGCCGATCTCAAATCCCTCGATGCCTACCAGAGCGCAGATATCGCCGCTGCTGACGCTTTCCACGCGCTTGCGGCCCATACCTTCGAATACGTGCAGCTCCTTGATTTTCTGGCGGGAAACGCTGCCGTCCTTTTTGCAGAGGGCTATTTCCATTCCCTCGCGCAGGGTGCCGCGGTGTACGCGGCCGATGGCGATACGACCCACATAGCTCGAGAAGTCAAGCGATGTGATCAGCATCTGGGCGTCGCCTTCGAGGGTGACAGGCGCGGGAATATATTCTATGATGGCGTCGAGTACGGGGAGGATATTGTCGGTCGGTTTGCGCCAGTCGGTGCTCATCCAGCCATTCTTGGCCGAGCCGTAGATAGTCGGGAAGTCGAGCTGATCCTCGGTGGCGTCGAGGCTGCACATGAGGTCGAACACCATCTCCTGCACCTCGTCGGGGCGGCAGTTGGGTTTGTCGACTTTATTGATGACGACTACCGGTTTCAGTCCCATCTGGATAGCTTTCTGAAGCACGAAGCGGGTCTGGGGCATCGGGCCTTCGAAGGCGTCGACCAGCAGCAGGCAACCGTCGGCCATGTTGAGCACGCGTTCCACCTCGCCGCCGAAATCGGCGTGTCCCGGAGTGTCTATGATATTGATTTTGGTGTCTTTATAGTTGATTGAAACGTTCTTGGATAGGATTGTTATGCCTCGTTCACGTTCGAGGTCGTTATTGTCGAGGATAAGTTCTCCCGTTGTCTGATTGTCGCGGAAGAGATGTCCGGCGAGAAGCATTTTGTCAACGAGAGTGGTCTTGCCATGGTCTACGTGGGCAATGATGGCAATGTTTCTAATATTCTGCATACCTTATAATTGTTTTCAGGGTGCAAATTTACACATTTTTGTTTAAAGAAGAGATAAAAACCCTTACCTTTGTAGTTGTAATGTTTATGCAAATCGCTTCATGAGAATCCAACAGCTTCGAAATATCATAGCGGCGGCACTGTTTTCGGTCGGAACGCTGCTTTATGCGGTCTCCCCGGATCTTCCGCGTGCCTTTGTCAACGGCAAGGAATACTATTACTATGATGTCAAAAAAGGTGAGAGTATATATAAGGTAGCCAAGCAGATGGGGGTCACTACATCCGAGATCACGTCGGCCAATCCCCAGGCTCTTGACGGGCTGCGTGCCGGTATGCGCCTCTATATCCCCGTCGTCGGGGAGCCTGTAGTTGCCGCCCGACCGTCCGCATCCACCCCGGCGCCTGCATCAGAGCCTGCTCCCGCACCTGTCGCCGAGCCGAAACCGGCAGTCAGACCGGCTCCCCAGCCTGCGCCTGCCGTGGAGGAGTCGCCTGTAACCGGCCGTCCGACTGTCGAGCACAAGGTGAAGCGCGGCGAGTCGCTCTACGGCATCGCCCAGTCGGCCGGAATGTCGCTGTCCGAAGTTCTTAAGCTCAATCCTCAGGCTGCCAACGGAGTGGCTCCCGGCGACATACTTACTCTCTATGCGTCTGCTTCCGCAGCCGAAGCTCCGGCTGTTGCGACTGAGAATGACAGCGATGACAGCGGACTCAGCGACGTACCGTCGACCGACTATTCGCTGATAGGTTCAGAGCGCCTCATATCGCAGCGTTATGTCGAAGAGGTTGAGCCTTCCGACAGTGTAGCTTCGGTCGTGCCGTCTGATACTCTCAACGTGGCTCTTGTGCTTCCGTTCATGCTGTCGCAGGAAGAGCCGTCGAAAGCCGCGCAGCTGTTCACGGAGTTTTATGAGGGATTTCTTCTCGCAGCCCGTCGGGTGGCGGAGGACAACCCCTCGACACATATCATCGTGAGAGCCTACGACTCTGCTATGTCGGCCGATACCGTGGCCGCGCTGATGCGTGAGCCGGAGATGGCTGCGGCCGATATAATAATCGGTCCCGACAATGAGGAGCAACTCTCGGTTATAGCTTCCGGAATGAGCGCCGATTCCTACCTCTTCAATGCCTTCAATGTCAAGAGTCAGCTGTATAAGACCTATCCTCATGTCATTCAGGCTAATATCCCCCACGGCGATCTGTATGCCGAAGCTGTCGACGAGTTCGTCAAGCTTTATCCCGGAAGCCTTCCGGTGATACTGTCGCGCTACGACGGCCAGGCCGACAAGGATGCCTTCGTGTCGCTGCTCAAGGAGCGCATGGACACTCTCGGACGCGACTATCGCGAGATCACATTCCGCAATCTCCTCCAGGTCAAGGACCTTAAGGATCTGCCTGATTCGGTCGACTGTGTGTTTGTCCCCATCTCGGGGCAGCGTGCCGAGTTTGCCAAGATCACCGAGGGCATCCGGCGTTTCGCCGCCGAGCGCCCGGAGTTGCGTACCTCGCTGTTCGGCTATCCGGAGTGGATTACATTCCGCGGCGAATATCTCAATCGTCTCGGCGAAAACAATGCCACTATCTATACCCGCTTCTATGCCTCGGCTGCGGAGCCTGCCCGCATAGAGATTGAGGGTGAGTTCAAGGACGAATACGGTACGTCGATGCTCGACGCGGCCCCCGTACAAGGTCTGTTGGGCTACGACTCAGGTATGTATCTCCTCTCTACGGCCATAGGTAACGGGGGCGACTTTCTTGAAGATCCAGGCTCCTATATAGGCATTCAGAGCGCATTCCATTATGCCCTCCCTGCATCTCCTGATGAGACGCTGAAGCTTGTCAACCGTGCGATATTTATAGTCACATTCGGCCCCAACGGCTATATCGACAAGAAACCCGTACTATGAGAAAGTCGCTGGCTCTCATTCTGATAGTCTTGATGACGTCGCTGACGTCCGTCGCCCAGACGCTTTACAGATCCCACGTCCATGTCGGTGGTCATGCCGGCGCATCCCTTTCGCAGCAGACCTTCAGCCCGTCGATAGAGCAGGGGATGCACAAAGGGCTGACCTTCGGCGCCTCGTTCCGCTACGCTGAGGAGCGTCACGTAGGCCTCATGGCCGAGCTCAACTTCACGCAGCGCGGTTGGACCGAGGATTTCAGCGATAATCCGCAGTTCAGCTATTCCCGCACGCTCTCCTATATCGAGCTGCCCATCATGACTCACATCTTCTTCGGGAGCCGTAAGGTCAAATGCTTCTTCAATCTCGGCCCCCAGCTGTGCTACATGGTGGGCGACAATATTTCCGCAAACTTCGACTACCGTAATATCAGCTCGATACCCGACTTCCCGACCCGTAACCGCACCACAGTCCAGATGGGTATGGACGTTGAAAACCGCTTCGACTATGGAATCTGTGGCGGAGTCGGTATGGAACTGATAATCAAAAAGCGTCATTCGATAATGCTCGAAGGACGCTACTACTATGGTCTGGGCAACATATACGGAGCCTCCAAAAAAGACTATTTCAGCGCCTCCCGCGGCAGCTCCATAATGGTCACCCTCGGCTACATGTTCCGCCTCAAATAAGCCCCTCTACGTTATCTGTCTTTATGTGAGTTCGAGAAAGTCAAGTTAATTATGACGCTTTCATAAGTCAGCGTCTGAAAGACAAGTTATTATAGGCAACCGCTTTAGCCGCCCTCCTCTTTCCGATGAAGAAGATTCATTTTTTACCTTTGCTAATAGTTGTATTAAGCGTAATCTCAGTTTTTGGGAACCCAATACCAACTCTTTCTAATTCCGGATCAAGCAGTATTCTAAAACAGGTTTTACCCGATTCACTATACATTATGCTGAAGAATAGACCAACCATTTTTTATTCAAGTGGTCATTATGGATATTCTTGGTCATTGATAGCAAGGACGGATAGCACATATCAAGTATACCGGAAGAGTTGATTACTCAGGGGATTGCTATCTTAACGAAATTTCCGAGTCTGCCCGTTTTGATACTACCAAACTATTTATTCATAACGATGCAATTTTATCATGGGGATTTGACACCATTTCTGTAGAAGCTATTAATATGAAGAAAGTGGACAGAACACCTTTTGTCACAATATGGACAGATCTTTCTGTCTTTGACTCAAATGGTGAAAACACATTTAGTTCGGATAATGCTATTTCATTTGCAGGGAGTGATAGCATAGCCTTCAATAAAAAATATCATAAATTATGCTTGATGATGTGGTGGATCGCCGATCTAAAAATTAGGGAATATATCCTCGATTCAGTAATCAATTAACGTGAGTTCGACATAAGCAAGCGCCGGGAAGGCGCGTTATTTTGGTCAACCTCAGGCGTGCTTGCGCCTGAGGATAAGGATAATACAGTCAGTATTGAGCGTCGAAGACGCGATGTTATCACAGATCAATAAGCAATGTATGCTTGCCACTAATCGGCTTTAATCGGCGTACCTTCGGCACGCCCGACAGGCTGATATCTGACCTGCCGTGCACGCCGGCCTACGGCCTCGGCGTACACGGTTACTATAAAATCGATGTTCTGTCGGACATCTGCTTTAATATCAGATTGTTACCAGACAAACAGGGTGCTCGATTATATCGAACTCACGTTAACGTATGTCATGATTTTGAAGTTTTTGGAGGTTTTTAACTGTGCGCCGGGGCGCGTTTGATTTTTACACCGCAGAATAAGCGGCTGAAAATCAGTGCTGATAGGCACGTTAGCCGACAAGGGTTTGATGAAAAGGCGCAAGCCCCTGAATACTCTTTTTCATAGGCACGACTGAAAAAGGAATATTTTTTAATCAAATTTACCTGCCCTTTTCGAGCGTAGATAAAGACGCTAACTTCGCGGGTGTGAAATATCGGATGCGCTTCGGTGCGTTCAAACAGTTAATTCCTCCTAAACGCCTCGGCAAAAATATGACCTATACGTTACAACTTCGGCGGTTCTCCCAACCGCAACTTAAATGCGTATCAAACACCGTGTAATCGACTTGTCGCTTTGCTCGGCAAAGAAATCACTCACGGCAAAAGCGAAAATCAGAAAATGTGAAGTCCGGCAGACGAGGTACAGAAAAAGCAATCGCCCCGATGAGAGGCGATGCAACAAATGGTTCAAGGTCGTAGAGTTCCTAAATCACCACAAAGGGCATAATGAACGGTAAAAGTCATTATCAGGCGAAAGTTCGCCACTCCGAAGCAACAAGTCCATATACAACAAAACCCCTCGGGGGTGTCCGAGGGGTTGTACGAGTTAGGGATTGAAGCCTTCCGGTCGAGACCTTAGGTTCGATTCACGAAAGCGCGGCGGCGGTGCCGCAACTTCATAAGAAAACCCCGACAATCATAGTCGAGGTTTCTGAGTAGTATGAGTTGCTGTTTCTATTATAGTCGATTCATTTCAGCTTCTGACGCCGCAGAACCTTTATATTTACTTTTACGAGGCTGAAAATTGTAGATTATGTTCAGGGCTACGCCTCTACGGTCATAACTCTGCCGCTTATCAACGAAAACGCCATAAGTGTTCATAGTCCAGTCGTTGTTGGCTGTGTTGAAAATGTCGGTAGCAGACAGTTTGAGAGTGAGAGATTTATTCAGGAATGATTTGCCAACTGATGCGTCCATAGTGAACCATGAACCACCGAAGCGGTTAGTGTGCATATCGCCCTGTGAACTTCCGCTGATATTAGCAGTAATAGACCACCCATGCGGCAAAGAGAAAGTATTGTCAAAATAGTACGAGTATATAGGCTTGTTGTATCTGTTATTATCAATGGTGAGCCACTGTCGGTACAACCCTGCTGTAACACTGGGAGTCCAAAAACGTATAGGCTGGCTCCACACCAGATACATACTTAACGCAGAAACGTCGATATTCACAGGGTGCATAAATAATTGCAGATTATCGGCGGGATATACCTGCTTTACAAATGCATATGTGTCAAGAGAGCGGAAACAGTCAGCCTGGAGCATGAATCCTTTCCACATACCGAACAACTGGACGTCATGCATTCTCTCGTCATGCAGTCCGGGATTACCACCCTCAATCTCATGTTGACCGGTGTAATTGAGAGAACCCGTGAGCTGCGAGTAAGGAGGCTTGACAGTAGCCATTTTATAACTGATGCTTATCTGCGATTCTTCGTTGAAAGAATAACCGAGAGAAAGGTCGGGTGTAAGCGTGTGGTCGCGGCGGCTGATATCATCGTCGCGCTTGCCGTTGACTTTGAAGTCATAATTGACATATTCGTATCTCGCACCGGCAGAGAGGGAAAACTTACCAAACATACGTGACCATGACGCATATAGGGCGGTAGAAGTCTGTCGAGCGTCAGTTAAAGAGGATGGTATATATTCGCTTACATTGGAATTCAGCATACGATAATCAAGAGAGCTATGTGTGTAACTGTCTTGCGTTCCAACAGTAAATTCTCCATTCCAAAGAGGTAAATTCAGATATAGCTTACCCGCCCAAAGTGTTGAAGTCCGTTTATCCGTAGAGTTTACGGCAGGGATCGTAGATGCGGGGTAAATGGTAGCAACATCATTCGCATCGTATGCACTACGGAAATCGCCGTCGAAATGAAGAAGATATTTGTCAGCAAATGTATTTTCATAATAGAGAGAAGCCAGGTGGCTGTGTGCTCTTATACGCTTGTCGATGTCTCGGGCTATAACCGGGTTATTGTCAAGCCATTCAGAGCCGGAGTTAAAAAAATCGCCACGCTCAGGATTGTAACGGTAATATGCACCAAACGATTGTGCTCCGTGAGAGTAGTTAAAGCCGCCCTTGACTACACCTGTTGTCGTCGGGAAAGAATTGAATTGGCTACTACCTATAACAGTTTCTTTTCCCTGATAGACAAGAGTATTAGTTGTAGTTCCTTTATTTACTGAATTATTGCGGTTTATCGTACCGTTTAAGAAAAACTCCCAATCGCCAGTGCGATAACTCAAAGCGAGATAATCCATAACGGACCATTTGCGTCGGCGTTGAAGTTGAAACTGATCTGTCAAAGACAGCCCTTGCACGAAATTACGACGCGTGGATATTTTAAGAACCGCGCCTGTTGTGCTTTCATAAGCAGCACCGGGAGCCATCAGCAGTTCCACTTTTTTCAAGTTGGAGGACAGCAACTGTTGTAACTCCGTCTCGTCACACATAGGTCGTCCATCTATATATATTTCAATATTGCTTTTACCAATAACGCTGACTACATTGTCAGTAACCTTAATCATCGGTAATTGAGCAAGCACATCGAGAGCGGTGCCAAGATCAGCAAGGTTAGAGCCTGGAATAGTTGATATGAGAGTTGAACCGACCAATTTTGTTGCCGGTTGTTTAGCGGTAACTATAACCTCTTGTAACTCGTGGGTCAGGCTATCTGTAGCTTCATTTTGTGCATAACCACTTTCAAAAAAGAGAAAGACGGTCAGAACTGAAATTAGAATTTTATTTTTCATGCCTTGCGAATTTTTCTGCAAAGCAAGTGAAACTGCCTCAATCTGACCTAAAAATTTGTCTGACTTTTATCTGACAAATTCTGACAGAGTTGTATATCAGCTATTTATCCGAAGCTCGTATGAGTCTCCTCTGTTGCAAACAATCTCCATGTTTGCCTGGGCAAGAGCGTTCTTTGTGCGCTTGACAAGGGTATAAAGCGATTCCTCAGCATTACTCTTATTACCCCAAAGAGATTCGCACAAACTTCGTTTATCGACTTTCATGCCCGGAGCCTCAAGAAGCATTCGGGTCAACTGCCGCTGCATGGGAGTGAGTTTGATATCGTCAATCGATGGAGCAGCGGAAAGGGCAATAAATTTTGCTTCGGTTGTCTCGGTTTCCTTTCTTTTCCAGATAAACATACTTGCCATTGAGAGAATAGAAAGCGAGAACAGGATTCCCGGTATTGTCTGATCCGAAGCATAGAAAATAGAAGCCATGGAACAGTCGGCGAACCCCTGAACTTGTATTGCAAGCCCTTCAGTAGCGTGTTCGGGCATAAGCATAATGGAATCAGATGCTATCTTATTTCCTCCAATTCTATGCGAAACATTTTTATTATCAATCAACGCAATAGTGAAGTAAGCATCTTCTTTCAATGCCGGATTTCTGAAATTGACATCCGATGCCTGATATATCAAAGGCTTATGGGTGGTTTCGTGCATATGGCGTATAGCGGCGATAGTGTCGGGGCGCGTCCACAGTTCACTATTTTTATTAGCTAAAGCAAACATCGCATCATTAAGGTCATTTGCAATATTCTGTTTAGCGTTTGAATAGGAAAAGCAACAGGTAATTACTGATGCTATCATAAAAGCCAATGGAATGAACATACCATAACGTAGTGCTGAACCGGAATCGGCAGATATGTTATTCTTAATAGGAGCGGTAGATCTCATAGCTTAATCATACGTTTATAATCGACTTACCAAAGAAAGTAGACAGCATGGCGAGGGTGGAGATGGTGAAGTTATGCTCACCACTCAACCAACGTGTTATTTCATTTGGACGCTTGCCCAGTGCCTCTGCAAACTGTCTTTTATTAAGTCCTCTTTCCTGCATAAGAGCGGCAAGCCGATTTGAAATTGCAAAAGAAAGGCGTGTTTCTTCGCGTTTCTCAACCGGGATTTCGTTAAAAATCTCCTCTAACAATATATTTGCAGTTCTCATACTTCAAAAGTTTTATCGGTCAATATCTCTTTTTCTGTAATCTCCACGTTACCGGCACGGACTTCCTGTTTAAGCAGCCGCTCAAACTTCTGCAAGTCTATGACGTAACCCTGAAGCGTATCGTCTTCCTCGTAAGTGCGGCTCCGCTTTACATCACCGTTGCCGAGGATTAGGATTTTATCTGTCAAGCGAAGGCAATATAAACGGAGTTTCGATTTCAGAACAGGAAGAGCAACAACAGAATCGCTCATCTTACCCTCTCTACGGAAGTATCTCTCCAATGCTCCATTAGATAAAATCTGTTCAACAAAACGCATGATTGCCTGAAAATCAGGATTTAATTCAGCGTCTTGTCTAAATTTGGATACGAATTTTTCAAATTCGCTCTGTTCGTCAGACAAGAATTGTATTGTGTACATAGTGCAACTTTCGCTGCTGTTTACCAAAAGGAGTTCTACTTCGCTCATAATACCTTACGTTTATAATGATAACGCAAAGTTACGAAAAAAGTTTTACATAAATGTAAACACAATGGGATTATTTTATGATACGCCCGATACGGAGAGTGAGAAAGAGTCGTGATATGGGAATTTCTCGGCACCGATGTAGAGGGTATCGACCACGAAGTAGCTTCGACCGAATGGGAGAAAACGCGTCGGTGCCGTCGGTGCGGTGTTCGAGCAGGTCTTCCTCGGACTCCGCAAGTTTCTCGCCGGACTTGTCTTTGCGGTCATCGCGAAGCGCTTTCGAAGAAAGAACCCATTGCGCCCGCGACTGACTCCTGCCGACTGTATGGCGAGAATCAAGTCCTCGTTGTTTGAGCGGTTGAAGAATGGCACAAGGCGTTGCTTACCTGCGAAGCCCTGGTTTATGAGCAGGTATTTTTCATCGTGTCGCATCGGGTTTCCGAGGTACACGGCTTCAACGCGCTAACCCCTGCGCTCGAACTCGTGGACTACCCACCAACGGTAATCCTGTTCGTTGACGGCATAGTT
>CAMWHE010000015.1 GCA_947173955.1 uncultured Bacteroidales bacterium
CAAAGGGAGATTATCTCATGAATAAAAAACTTTTACTTTCTCTATTACTCGGCAGTGTGGCCATCGGAGCCTCAGCCGAAACTGTCGCATGGGTCAACATCGGCAGTACAGGTCTTCGGAATAACATCTATGTCAGAGGCGAATATTCGGAGTTGCGTTATATGACTATAGAGTTTCATACCGATTCCGTAGACAACTATATGGTCGATCCCGCTACCGATTTCGAGGCAAAACTGAACGACGAACCGGTAACGGTCATTCCGCTTGACAAATCCGAATTCGGATATAAACGCTGTATGTTTTTATTGGACAATTATGTCCAGGGTGAAAATAAAATGTCTATTAAAACCCGCATACGCTACATCAACTTAAACTTTCCGGACGAAATCAGATATACTTCAAAATCGGTATCGACAACTAATTACATAATGAATGTCAATAAATATACGACCCCCGAGTCTGCCGATGCATTCAAAGAAAGCTTCATACCGAACCATGAGGAACTGATAGAGTATCCCTTAGGCAATCCTCCGGGCGAATATGACTATCTTCATGGTGACTATGCCATACATTTCCAGACTTATGAAATGTTTTACCGGGATATCACCACGCCAACGACTCCCCACGTGATTGATGAAGATGGTAATATTGTATGCAACTGTACCAATAAAATCAACCGTACGAGTGAATTTCGTGATGAGAACATGAGCTTCCATGTCACTATTAACACGCCTATTACCACCCCAGGCAAATATTATATTATTTTCCCCACCAAAGGGAATTTCCGCTTTTACAATCCGGTCGGCAAATACTATAACGCCTACCATTTCAGCGACTTCAAGATCGGGCCATATATAGTGACCGGCAATGCCGAAGGTGATCTTCCGACTACTCCGGCTAAGATAGAATGGACATCCGGATCAAAATTTGAGTCCGACCATCTTCCCGACTCCTTATCACTGACAATCACTAATGCGACTTCCATCGGAGTACATAAAAACGCTGAAAATTCATATAACACAACTCTCAGTGCCGATGAAAATCAGACGAATATTTCAGTAATAGCAACTTCCGGAGAAAATAAAGCCAATATAGCCCTGCCTGCCGGATGGTATATCGGAGAGGGCGAATATACCCTGACGATCAACAATCCTGCCGACATCTTTGAAGCCATGGCGGCTGACGGCACACGCATTGAATTCTCTAACGACGAACCGATCTCCACGACATTCACCGTAGCCGATCCGGAGCTTCCCGAAGCTCTTGACTTCTATGTACGCTCAGCCGACGCCACCGCCTACGAGATAGCCGACGACGAAACCGTCAATGTGCGCCTGATGCACGGCGACCAGGCTCTCGGCCTCAGAATATTCGTCAAGTGGACTCCCGAGGCATCGTCTTCGCATATCACCACCAAAGCTGCCGAAGGATTTAGCGAGCATGACGGCGACATGGAGATCTCATCGCCCGGACAGCTCGAATACTACACCACACGCGGCAATGTCACCTCACCTGTCAAGACCATCAGCTTCACACGCGCTGATGACACCAACACAGGCATCGACACCCCGGAGATACTCAACATCCCTCTCGAAGAGGGTCTCTACAACCTCAGCGGCATACGCGTCAGCCGGACACCGGGCCCCGGCCTCTACATCCGCCGCAACACCGACGGAACTACACGCAAAGTCATCGTCCGCTGACCATACGCATAAGGACTGAATCATATAATAGCCACGAACAAGGTCTCGATCTATCGAGCTTCATGTTCGTGGCTATCATCATATTGCTAAAATAAAAGCGCGAGACGATAGACGGCGAAGGACGCTACCCACGCCAGTGCCGTATTATATAATACGGAAAATGCGCCATATCGCCAACTACCTGTCTCACGCGAAATTGCAGTCACGGATGCTATACACGGACAATAGAGCAGGATAAACACCATCAGACTCAAGGCCGCCGGCACACCGAAATCGCCTGAAGCCTTGAGCCGCTCTCCCAATGTAGACTCTTCAACGACATCATCACCTGTATACAGTACTCCGAGAGTAGAAACAACGATCTCTTTCGCCGGCACTCCGGCAAGCACGGCGATAGTAGCACGCCAATGGAAGCCGAGAGGTGACATGACTGGGGTAATAGTCTTACCTATCATCTCGAGGTAGGAGTCGTGTGAGGTGTCTATCCGGGAATCGTCCTGGACATCCGACACGGACGCTGACATCTGAGCCTGCACGACCTCATTATTGTGCAACGGGAAATAGTTGAGAGCCCATACCACGATACTACCGACAAGGATTATACCGCCCATCTTCTTGAGATATTCTTTTCCCTTACCCCACATATGGCGGAGCGTAGCTTTGAATGTCGGCATCCTGTATGGCGGAAGCTCCATGACAAATGGGGTCTCGTCACGCTTGAAGAAGAATCGACGGAGAAGTTTGGCTGTCAGCACGGCCGCCAGTACACCCAGAATATAAAGGCTCATTATAACCAGAGCGGCATGTGCCGGGAAGAACGCTCCTACAAGAAGGACATACAGAGGCAGTCGAGCCGAGCACGACATGAACGGATTGATAAGCACGGTAATGATCCGGCTCGAGCGGCTCTCGATGGAGCGTGTAGCCATGATGGCAGGCACGTTGCAGCCGAATCCCATCATGAGCGGAATAAACGACTTTCCGTGCAGACCGATGCGGTGCATGAGCTTGTCCATTATGAATGCCGCCCGCGCCATATATCCCGAATCCTCCATGAATGAAATAAAGAAGTACAGTATAAGGATATTCGGCAGGAAAACAATAACGCCCCCTACCCCGCCGATGACTCCGTCGGCAAGAAGATCTTTGAGGGGACCGTCTGGGAAATGCTGACTGACTGTATCGCTAAGCAGATCAACAAGCGACTGAATCCAGTTCTGCGGATATTGCCCCACGGCGAATGTCATCCAGAAAATGAAGAACATTATCGCCAGAAATATAGGGAATCCGAAGAGCTTATTGGTCACAAATGTGTCGATAATCTGCGTGGATGTAGCTTTAGTGCGGTTGTCAACTTCCATGGTCTCAGCAAGCGCACCGGCGATAAAGCCATATTTCTCGTTGGCTACCAGCGAATTGATATCCTCATTATGAATCTTCTCGATGTTGGAAGTCAGACGATCACGTTCCGCCAGGATAGCTCCGGCACCGTCAAGCTCTCTGATGATGCGCTCGATCTCGGCATCGCGTTCGAGAAGCTTGATGGCAAGATATCGGGGTGCGAAATGCAGGAGCTTGACATTATCGGACTTAATGGCATCCTTGATAGCATTTACAGCCCGCTCCACCTCGCTGCCGAGCGAGACATGGACATGGCGTACCTCCGAGTGGCGATACTCATACACATCTATTATGGTATCAAACAGTTTGTCGATTCCTTCGCCTGTACGGGCTGTCGTCGGTACGATAGGCACGCCTATCATCCTGCCGAGCGTGCGGTAGTCGAGATGGCTGCCGTTGCGTTTGAGCTCGTCAAACATATTAAGAGCAATGACCATCGGACGGTCCATATCAATAAGCTCGGTGGTCAGATACAGATTCCGCTCAAGATTGCTCGCATCAACCACATTTAATATAATATCAGGATTCTCATCCTTGAGGTAGCGCCTTACATAGAGTTCTTCCGGAGAATATGCCGAAAGCGAATATGTCCCCGGGAGATCGACGAGATTAAATTTATAACCGCGATACTGAAATGTTCCCTTTTTGGCATCAACGGTCACTCCGCTATAGTTTCCGACGTGTTCGGATGCTCCGGAAGCTATATTGAACAATGATGTCTTGCCGCAATTCGGATTGCCGATCAAAGCTACATTTATAGTGTGTGTCCGGGTGTGAAAGTGGCCTTTGAAGGACTCACAATCCTCAGCGATTATCGTTCCCCCTCCCGTAGATGCAGCCTCAGGAGCATCCCCGTCAGGCACAACTTCTATCAAATCAGCCTCGGATCGCCGTAGAGAAACCTCATAGCCCATAAGCCTGTACTTGATAGGATCGCGCAAAGGTGCCGACAGGATTGCCTCGACATTACGGCCTCTTACGAACCCCATCTCCATGACGCGTTTGCGGAATGCGCCATGACCATGGATTTTGACTACGATAGCCTGTTCGCCTGAGTTAAGTTCGGATAGACGCATATAAATTCAGCTTAATCTTCTAAAAAACACTGAATCGAGCCGATCGGAAGATTGCCTTTCATCTTGAGTGGAACGCGCCGGCTGTCGGTAGAAATCCACGCAAACATGTCGTCGCTGCTTTTCTTGCCCTCATCGCCGGTGAAAGTAAAGGTAATATAGTAAGTCTCGACAGCTTTGCGTCCGAGCTCTATCGACTGCAGTCCATGATAAGTGATGCGCAGTGTCTCCTTTTTCTTGCCGGAAAATATAGTCGCTCTGACCGATTCGCCGGGTTGCATCTTTGCATAATCAAGATGCCGCATATAATAGAAAGCGCTCAGGATGTCGACAGTCATGCCGGAAGCATGGAGAGTAGTGTGAATTTCCGTGTCCTTAGTGTCCTTCTTTCTACGCTGGATGCGGTGACACTGCCCGGTCACCTCTTTGCCGTGGCGCTGATAAGTGATATGGTCATGCTTATAATCGCCATCCTCCCGTGCAATCTTTTCATAAAATACGGGTTCATATGTACGCGCGTCAATGCGTCCGCGGAGAGTATCACGGACAGAATAGAGATGGTCAGCCCATGATGCCGACCTGCCGGTCAGTTCAGAAGTAAAAAAGCCATCTCCGGAAGACCGGGTGTCGATTGTGACACTTCCGGCCTGTTTGTTGATAAGACCCCACTTATACATTACCCTGTACTTGATTGACTCTTCATGAATATCGTAAGCCGATACACGGAGAGCTGCCAGAGCGATTAGGACAAATAATAAAGAAAAAGCTCTTTTCACTTGGTAATATTTATATGAAGGGGAGGATATTTCGCGATGACTGTTCGATACGCTTGTTGCGCCAGCATTTGCGGCACACGGCGATATAGCGGTCGTCGCCTCCGATCTCCACCTGCGCACCCTCTTCCACAAAATCGCCATTGGCATCGATACGCGCGTTGACTATCGTCTTATGGCCGCATGTACAGGTCGACTTGATCTCGTCAATTGAATCGGCGATTTCAAAAAGGCGCCGGGAACCCTCAAACAGTTTGGTCTTAAAGTCGGTACGCAAGCCATAGCACATGACATTGCAGCCGAAGTCGTCGACTATGCGTGAGAGTTGATCCACCTGTTCGGCCGTAAGGAACTGAGCCTCATCTACGAGAAACCACTCGACGATAGCATGGTGCTCCTCAAAGAGCTGCTTGGCATAGAGATAGAGATCCGTATCATGGTAAATCCAGTCGCATTCACGCTCGATTCCGATACGCGAACGGATCACATTCTTGCGGTCGCGGGTATCGATGACGGGTTTGAGACATTTATAGGGCATCTTCCGTTCTTCGAAGTTATAGGCCGTGGTCAGCAGCATAGCTGTCTTTGCCGAGCCCATTGTGCCGTAGCGGAAGTAAAGTTTGCCTATCCGGTTCATAGTTTTTTCTTATAGAGTTGATAGCTCGGAGTGTCAAGAAGATATTGGAGGGTCGCGCGGGCATCCTCCCATTTATAATAAGGATAGATGTCGGTCTCGCACGGAATCGGCACTTCGGCTTCATTGAACATAAATTTAACGATCACATCACCGGCGTCATTGCGGTAGAAACGCAACTGGACATTTGAACACATCGGCGAAACGCGATAGTCGGCATAAGTCAGATACAACTTTTCGGGATCAGTCTCATTGCCGTCGGCAGTCGGGAAATGCAGAAGTCCGGCAAGGGGGATTATCGTGCTGTCATGCCCGAATCGAAGGCTTGCGCCGCGGCGGTTACCATCGACATATTCATCGGCATGATGCAGGATATCACTCAGCAGATTCTTGGCGCTGTCGGTAAAGAGCCCCTGATTGAGCGGATTGCAGGAATTGCGGGTATAAAACTCATAATTGAACACCTGCCATAGATCAAACAGCTCTTCGGGTGTAAATATGTCATAGAGGTCAACGCCGGAAGACATATTAGGTGCATCGACAGCAACCCAATAGAGTTTCCACATCGTCTCCGAACCATCGACCTTCTCCGGATTCTTGAAAAGCGAGGCCATAAGGCGCCCGGGGCGGGTCTTTTCGGCCTTGAACTGAGCTGTAGGAGCGGCCCACGGACCATCCGCCCGGTTAAAATAGGATGCTTCGGGTGAGTTGTAGCTCAGATAATTCATGTGTCGGGATGACGACTCCATAGGTACATTGAGCGACGGATTGAGCTGCATAAGCTGTCCGACAAATGCGAACATCGAATGAGCGCAACGCATCCTGAAGGTAGAGAGAGCCGATACTTCCGCACCGTCGGCAAAGACTTCCGGACAATCGGCAAACAGGCGGCTCGCGATGCCGCGATGTTGCTCATACCCTAACGGAGAGAGCTCCCCTGCCCTGCCGTCCGCTTCGTCGGCAAGTATCTGCAGACGTCTGTAGACATCCTGGCCGAGCGGTGTGAGGTTGTCATTTGCTGCCGCGTCGGCAAATATCTCAAGCGGACGCGTATAGTCGCTTTCATTAATCAGATAGCGCGACCCGTGGCGCCCGTAATGGCTGACATAAAACGGCTTGTAGCCCTCCGGCGCGGGAGTTGCAGCTGCAACCGAATCAGGATAAGGGAGATAGACACCTGCGCAATATTCCGGATTGGCAAGCATGATCTCCTCCGTGGTCTGAGCGAACAGAGCTACGGATGATGCCAGAGAGAGAGTTAAGACATAAAGTCGCTTCATCTTACATCACTCCCTTCTCACGCAGCTTGCATTGCCATGCCCAAGCCGATTTCATTGTGTCATCAAGGGGTGTGGCTGCCGTCCAGCCGAGCACATTGTTAGCACGCGCGGGATTAGCCCAGACCTTTTCAATATCACCTTCGCGGCGCCCTACGATCTTATGGGGCACCTTGACACCGGTAGCACGCTCAAATGCGGCAATAAGCTCAAGCACGCTGACGCCATTGCCGGTACCGAGGTTGAACACTTCGATTTTCTCTTCGCTCTTATCCTGAAGCATAC
This sequence comes from uncultured Bacteroidales bacterium, assembly GCA_947173955.1. GTDB lineage: Bacteria > Bacteroidota > Bacteroidia > Bacteroidales > Muribaculaceae > JAAVFS01. Next base: position 7,147 of record CAMWHE010000015.1, read on the forward strand.
GCTCGACAGCGATTACATGAGCCTTTGCAAGGTCAACGACATCGATATAGTCGCGGATGCAAGATCCGTCGGGTGTATTATAGTCATTACCGAAGACGCTGAGCTCCTGGCGGATACCCATAGCAGCCTGAGTTAGATAGGGAACAAGATTCTGGGGTACGCCGTTGGGAAGTTCGCCGATCTCTGCGCTGGGATGTGCACCTACCGGATTGAAATAGCGGAGAAGGATAGCCTTGAAAGGTGCGCCGGAATTTATCACGTCGGTAATGATCTCCTCAGAAATCTGCTTGGTATTGCCATAAGGAGAAGTAGCCTTCTTGATAGGAGACTCCTCGGTCACGGGGTTGATATCGGGCTCACCGTATACAGTACATGAAGAAGAGAATACAATACCCTTGACTCCGTTGGGACCCATCAGATCAAGGAGGTTCATGAGTGTATTGAGGTTATTGCGGTAGTAAAGGATAGGTTTGTGCATCGATTCGCCCACTGCCTTGCTGGCTGCGAAGTTGATGATACCGCGGATATCGGGATATTGTGCGAAAAGAGCTTTGACAGCTTCAAAATCAGTGCAGTCGGCTTCTACAAAATCGGGACGGACGCCGGTGATGCGCTCGATGCCGTCAAGTACAGCCTTATCGCTGTTGGACAGATTGTCGATAATGACTACCGGATAACCGGCCTGCTGGAGTTCCACTACTGTATGTGAGCCAATATAACCGGTTCCACCCGTCACGAGAATACGCTCTTCTTTCATGATAATCTGGTATTTATGTATTTGTTAGATTTATTTAAATTCAGTCTGAAAGCTTTATGCAAATGTAATCATTTATTTTTTATTTCGAGCAAGATAGACCGACATTTCACACTCCTTGCAGTCAAATTCAACATCAAGGCAGGCATTCCCGCTCCGCAGGGTAAGAGGCCCCTTGAGCCGCTTGCCATCCGGAGTGCGAAGGCAGCAACCGAGCTCGCGGCGCAGGCAATATCGGGTGCGCATAACCCTCTGCGGCCGGTCTAAACACCCCCGGACCTCAAGCGCCGGACTGACCGATTTGGCTCCGGCCTCGCGGACATATTGCCCGGCAAGGCTGTTGGCAATATTATCACTGTAGGTCAGCGTGTCAGTCCAAAGCTCTGGTGTGACAGATTCGGGGCGACTGTATGCAAAAGGATGCGTAAGCCGGATCGCACGGTCAAGAGCTGCCACAGCATCACGACGAAGCCTGGTAACGACCGACGCCGGCACAAACCGGTCTCCTATCTTATCGTCGATTTGACCTACACAATAAGGGGTGTCACCGAGCTTCGACAGAGCAGCAGCCCGCCGGGCAGCTTGCGGCTGTTCGGCTTCGGCAAACTCGCATTCCGCGGTAGCGGTAGCTGTCAATGACGGAATCTCGACAGGAGTCATATCAAGAGCTATACGATTGGCAGCCACAGTTCTGAGAGCCATATTGACCTCAATGCCGCGTGATGCCGTCGGCTTTGCCATCCGCACCTCATAGTCTGAGTCGTAGTTTCGGTATAAACGTGTGCCGGGACGGATTTCGACCGGTGAACTCAGGTAAACATTCGCGCCATCGGCTCTGTTGACGCGAAATCCGGTCAATTTCCCGTCAGTGCCATAGAAGGTCAATCCATCACCGTTATTCAGCTTCACATCTGTCCGGAGCAGAAGTTTCCGACCTTCGACACGACTGACCGATCCGATTTCCTCTCCGATACTTTTCGGACTTTCCATCGAAGCCATCTTTGCCTGCGGGCGACGGTCAGAGAGGAAATAGTCGGTACATCCACGGTTAAATGCGGCTTCAAGCCGGGGAGTGAATGTGAATTCCGTTTTGCCTATCGAAGACCGGCACAGGCGTCCGTCGCTCGCTTCTATTATACGGTCAAGAGCCTGTCTGTAGGCAGCCGTAACGGTCTTCACATAGGCAGTATCTTTCAGACGTCCCTCGATTTTGAAGGAGCTGACTCCGGCATCAATCAGTGTGGACAGAGACGCGATCCGGTTCATATCCTTTAATGACAGCAGATGCTTTCCCCTGAGGACTTCACGACCATCTCCATCTATAAGATCATAGGAGTAGCGGCATATCTGGGCACATTCGCCCCTGTTGGCGCTTCTGCCGGTCAAAGCGAAACTGGCCTGACAGTTACCGCTATAGCTGACACACAATGCGCCGTGAACAAATCCCTCCAGAGGCACTGTGGTCACTTCGCGGATAGCACGGATCTCGTCAAGTGTAAGTTCTCGGGCAAGCACCAGCTGCTTGAAACCTGCTTTTTCAAGAAAACGAGCCTTCTCGGGAGTGCGGATATCGCACTGCGTGCTCGCATGGAGAGCAATAGGCGGTATCGACATCTTGAGCAACGACAGATCCTGAACAATCAGCGCATCAACCTCAGCACGGTAAAGCTCGCCGACAAGACGCTCGACCTCCGCAATTTCGTCATCATAGACGAGAGTATTGAGCGTAACATAAACTTTCGCACGGTAGCGGTGGGCATATTCAGTCACTCGCCTTATATCTTCGATACTGTTTCCGGCAGCAGAGCGGGCTCCATGGTGGGCGGCTCCGATATATACGGCATCCGCTCCGTGATCAATGGCCGCAATTGCTGTTGCGGCATCACGGGCGGGAGCCAGGAGTTCAAGTTCTCTTACCGCTTTCATTCTGCAATTCCCCAGCGGTCAATGAGTCTGCGGGCTTCGCTCGCAGTAATGGAGACTACAGCTCCATGCTTGGGCGACTGGAATCCCACGGTCTTCATCACGCCCTCGTTAAAGCGGCCTAGATCGGTGAATGTCTCAAAGTCCGATGTCTCAAGGAATCCGAAATTATGCGGATCAACACTATACACATCATACATGAGAACCCAGCGGTCAGACCCGTCATGACGTTTCCACACATTGGGAGCCTCACATGCGCCTTTTTCCGTGTCTACCCACTCGTCTCGATGTGTCCACGGGCCGACGGAGGTGTCTGAAACGGCCTGCTTGATACCCGGAGTACCGTCATGTGCAACATACATAAGCCTGTATGTATCGCCGAAGCGGGTAATATCGCCGTCAATCGCCGTAGTGACTCCGTCGGGATACTCAAACAGTAGCTCCGGCAGGGTTTCCATGCGGTCATAGTCGTCGTTGACATAGAAATAGTACAGTTTATTCTGCCCATTACCCATGCGCATTGTATAGTAGACTATAAACTTGCCTGCTTCGGGGTCATATGTAGTTTCCGGGGCCCATGCACATCCGATTTCCGCCAGTTCGGGAGACGCGGTGTCGATTCGGAGATTAGTTCGCTTCCAGTTGATGAGATCATCCGACTTCATCAGTACGAGCCCCCTGTTATTGCCCCATCCGTAGAGTTCGCCGTCGCGTTCCCACTCGGTATCGCGCTTGCCTTCCTCACAGGCAAAGATATGTAGATCGGTCATAGCCAGATAGAACGCACCGTCTGAGCCCCGATAGATATGCGGATCCCGGATACCTTTCTGCTCAGCTATAGTGTCTCCGGCCATGACAGGGTAGCCGCCATTGAGAGCCGCGAATGTATAGCCGTCATGACTGACAGCCATATGCAGACCGTGATCAGAATCCTGATGAAACACCATCAGATAGGCTTCCATTTTTTCGTCCGGCTCCTTGCGCCCGGCGCAACCCGTCACCATTGCTGCGACAACAGCGTACAACAGGCCTGAATATTTTTCCAATCTCATGATTTCATGATTTTGCGTTTTTACACTTCAAAGTTAATCATTTTTCGCGTTAGTGTGTTATATAAATATAAGAACACTGTAAAAATTTAAAAACATATTATTACTATGAACACACCTTTATTGACATGGATTGTCGTAATTTCATCACAAATCCTGCTTTTAGTCGCATTCATCATCCACCATTTCAACGAAAAACGTCGCTCTACTGTCCGCGCAGTCCATACTCACCGTGACAACCGGCATAATCATATCATCACGGTCGGTTCGGAGCGCGAAGAGTTTTTTTGCCCGGGCGACAGAGTAAATCTCGACAGCCATGACTGGAACAATCAGGAATACGATTGATTGCACGACAACCGTAACGACTGACTGCGACTCAGCCCGGCACGCAACTTCCGCGCGCTCGATGTGTCTGTTTCTGGCGGAATACGGTGTATGGCTGCTGGGTAGCGGTGCGACGTGTATCCGACTTGAAAAGAACATGAAGCGCATAGCCGCATCAGCCGACATGGAAGTGGAGATCACTATCATGCCCCGGCATCTGCATCTGACTGTCTGGAGCAAGAATCATCGGAATATATTCACGACTGTCGCCACAGTCAAAAACTGCCCCATAAGCTTCTACGTCAACTCCCGCCTGAGCACTATGAGCTGGGAGATAGCCGACGGCCGCCTCTCCATCGCCGACGCTTACAGGCAGATAGACAGCATGGTAAAGTCAGACAGTCAGAACCCATGGATACTGCTTTTGCTTGTAGCCATAGCCAACGCGGCATTCTGCCGTCTGTTCGAAGGAGACTTTATCGCCATGGGCGTGGTGGCTGTCGCTACCGCATCCGGATATTTCATGAAGATCAACCTGTTGCGTCATCATGTCGATGTCAGGGTCATGATGATACTATGCGCATTTGTATCGACCGTTATAGGGGCTACCGACTATCTGTTCTCACTCGGGACGACTCCGATGCAGGCGGTCGGAACAAGCGTACTGTATCTGGTGCCCGGCATCCCGTTCCTCAATTCTTTCAGCGATATGCTGTATCGTCATTATATCTGTGCATTCAGCCGCTTCATGGATGCTGTGGTTCTGACCGGATGTCTGTCGATAGGACTATGCCTCGGAATGTGGCTGATGCGGATCGGAATGTTTTAGATTTAATTAATTTCATCATGCTGTTACAGATACTACAGGACGGATTGTTTGCAGCGATAGCGGCGATAGGGTTCGCAGCTATCAGCCGGCCGCCGAAATCGGCCTATCTGTATTGTGCCATCATAGCGGCCGTAGGTCATTCTGCAAGGTTTCTGCTTATGAGCCCGGCCTGCGGAGTCAACATACTCGGAGCTACGGCGATAGCGGCATTCATCGTGGGACTCCTCTCCGTATGGCTCGCGCCCAAAGCAAAGATACCGCCTGAGACCTGCCTGTTTCCATCGCTTCTGCCGATGATTCCCGGAATGTATGCCTACCGCGCTTTCGGAGGACTCGCACTATGCCTGACCGGATCCTCGGAGGCCACATTCAGCCACGATTTCTATCTGTTCGCCTCCAACGGACTGACTTGCCTCTTCATACTCCTTGTCATGGTCATTGGCGCGACAATCCCGATATTCCTCTTCCGCCGGCGCTCCTTCACCGCGACAAGGTAATGTTTTTTTCGCGATAAGTGACTAAAACAGACGGAAAAGTATTATTTTTGCCATAGGAACCAATTTTTACGACTATGGCCAAAGGAAAACGTACCTGCAAGATTCTGAAAGAGATCCGCCGGCAGATTGCCGCTGCCAACGGGATTGATCTAATAATTGAGGAATGCCGCTACAAAGGAGACTGCCGCGGAACATGTCCGCGCTGCGAGGCTGAAGTGCGATATCTTGAAGAACAACTCCGCGAACGCCGACTGAGCGGACGCGCCGTAGCCATTGCCGGAATATCGGCCGGAATGCTGCTGATGGCCGGATGCACCTTACCAACTACAAAAACAGCTGCAGAGGACATCAACGAAAAGACTCCGACACAGGAACAAACTACTGAAGATGTCGTAGAGGTCAGGTCCCAAAACCCTGAGGAAAGCTCATCTGAAACAATATCCGATGATGATGAATTGGATGAAGTCGAAGAGGGAGAGCCCGCTATATACGAAGATGGTCTGACCACGATTATGCAAGGAGGCGAATCTCCCGAAAATATATCTGAAGATAAAGCGACAACATCTTCCGATGATGGTCTTGTTTTGTTTGGAGAGTGTGGACCAGTAATAGTTGACGACAACGATTTCTATTTTGATCCGGATAATATCTATGAAGCTGTAGAAGAAATGCCGCGATTTCCCGGGGGAGACGAAGCATTATTGGAATATATTAATAAGAATCTCGCATATCCTCCCATGGCCGCCGAAAACGGAATACAAGGCCGAGTTGTCGTCAAATTCGTTGTTAAGAAAGATGGCAGTATCGGCGATGTAATTGTAGTCAGGTCAAAAGATCCGGACCTTGACAAAGAAGCCGTCAGAGTGGTGAAAACTCTTCCAGACTTTGAGCCCGGAGAGCACAATGGGCAGCCTGTAAATGTATGGTTTACAATACCTGTAACCTTCAAGCTAAAATCAAACCAGACTGACTGACAACTGACGACATAGAGCGTCACTCAAAGCAAACAGCCTTTTTCGACAATGAACCGGAGAAGGCTGTTTTACGTTATAATATTAAATTTATCTACATATCAACGAAAGTACTAAACGATTTCAAAACTATTTATTATGAAAAACATCACTACATTCGGCAGCTCGAAACATTGGTGGATGCTGCTTGTCATCGGTATTTTATTGGTAATCGGCGGATTCGCCTACTGGTTCTGGCCCGGAGCAGGATTTGCAGTCGCATCCTTGCTTTTCGGATGGCTGTTACTCGGCGTAGGTGTCGTGCAGATATGCGTTGCCTCGGCTAAAGTTCACCCGGTCGACTGGGTATGGTGGCTTGTAGGTGGCGTGATCAACGTATTGGTAGGCTTCCTGTTAGTCTCTAATCTGTTCCTTGCCGAAGCTGTCCTCCCCGTCTTCCTCGCCTTTGTATTCCTTTATTGCGGTATCATGGCGATAGCACGTGGCTTCGTCGGACGCATGGTACAGGGTCGCTGGCTCTACTTTGTCAATGGCATCCTACTCCTGATTATCGGCGGATGTTTCCTCGGAGGCAGCTATCAGCAGGAGATGTCGATGGTCAGCTTCCTCGCCGCACTGGCATTTGTCTACTGGGGTTTCACCCTTGCAAGCGTGGCTCTTGACATGAAACCGGCAAAAGGAGCAAAATAACATTACATAATAATACAATAAAGGCTGAGACCCGGCCGGTCTCGGCCTTTTTATGTTTTAGTTTTGAATTATACCTCTAATATTTGGTAAGTAATATTATATTGTATATCTTTGCTATCTGAGGCTCTATATATTAATGTATATACACTGTCTGTTATTCATCATTTCAACACGACAATATCTATCCATCGAGAAATTCATCCATATACATTAAACCTTATGGCCCACTTTTTTGTCTAATCTATAAAAAGTGTATTATGAAGATCAACCGACTATTTATTACGATGATTTCTGTCGTACTCGCGACAGCTTCCATCACGACGTATGCCCAGGGCTTCTATGACGATGATATATATTATGATGCCTCCAAGGCAAAAAAAGAAAAGGCAGAGAAGCAGAAAAAGGCGGCAGCCGCTCAGCAGGTAGCCCGCGAATATGGTCAGGACTACACGACCTATGGCTACAGCTATCCCTCGACAGCTCACACTATGCCCGGATCTGACTCTTATGTAGTCAATACCGGCAATACCCGTGATGTCGACGAATACAATCGCCGATATTCCACCGGAGCTAACGGTATCGAGCAAACCGACTCGATCAGCCTTGACGCGCTGACGTCCGGAGATTTTGCCAACACCCGACGCATCGAGCGCTTCTATAACCCCGAAATCATATCCGGATCATCCGACGAGAATCTTAAAGACTATTATTATAGCACCCAGCAGGCCGAACCTCAATCATCTGTTGTAATCAATGTCAATGTAGATCCCCTTTACTCATCATTCTACAGCAACCCCTGGAATAACTGGAACAATTGGGCCTACACCTATTACAACTTCTACGCTCCTTCCTACTGGAACTGGGGATATAATCCCTGGTACGGTCCCTCCTGGAGCTGGAACTGGAATTGGGGCTGGGGTCCCTCTCTGAGCTGGTCGTGGAACTGGGGATGGGGTGGATGGCATGACCCCTGGTATCACCCCTGGCATCCCGGACATGGTCACGGATGGTATCCCGGTCACGGACATGGCCCCATCTGGGGAGGGAACAACTGGCGTCCCACCTCTCCCGGCGCTACACGCCCCCACACTCCCGGAGGTAATGTTCAGACAATTCCCGGTCGCCGACCCGGCTCGTCAGCCACTGTAAACAATAACGGCGGCACATGGAATCCCGCAGCTACAGTCAACACCGGCGCAGGCCGCCGTCCCTCCGGAAATCAGGCCGTCAACACCGGCACTCAGTCCGGTCACCGCGTAGAGTCGACACCTGTCAACGGCGGATATCATGGCTCATCGCAGGCCACGTCGACCAGTTCCGGCCGTACAGGCCGATCCGGCAATGCCACTGTCAACCAGCAGCACAACAATGCCACACGCCAGCCCGCAAACACAAACAACAACAGCACACGCCGCAATAACAATACATATAACAACAGCTCGTCATCGCACAGCAACAGCTCTTCATCATGGAGCTCAGGACGCTCCGGCGGCCGCTCATCATCAGGCAGCTCATTCGGCGGAAGCATGGGTGGCGGACGTTCAGGCGGAGGAAGCATGGGCGGAGGAGGACGCGCAGGACGCCGGTAACCCAAATACTACAATTCAGACCCCACATAAAGCACATCTTACATATTCTCACAATGAAAAAGTCAATATTCATAGCAGCATTTGCAGCAGTACCCTGCCTGTCATTTGCGCAATCAGCAATAGATGCTTACAATATCTCCGGATCAGACCTGAGAGGAACAGCCCGCTTCATGTCGATGGCAGGCGCTTTCAGCGCACTCGGCGGCGACCTCTCGACGCTCAATCAGAATCCTGCCGGCCTGGGCGTATACCGCAGCAGTGAGATCGGTATCACACTTGACGTCAATATGACGTCGGGTCCGGGCAACGGAAGCGACAAGACCCACGTCTACTGCAACAACTTCGGATATGTGGGATCCACATCGCTCGGCAACGGAGCCATGCCCACTTTTTCCTGGGGTGCCACCTACAGCCGTGTAGCATCGTTTGACCGTATTTACAGCGGAGGCTTCGGCGCACTCAACTCGTCGATGTCAAACTATATCGCCAACTTCTCAGCAGGCTATGCGCCGTCGGTGCTCGGAGAAGATGGATCCTATAATCCATTCCAGAACTCCACGGCCGACTGGCTCTCGATCATGGCCTATAACAGCTATATGATCAACCCTACCGGCTACAATGACACATATAACGGACTCTTTACCAACGGCACAACGGGCGATGCGGAGTTCTCCGTGCGCGAACGCGGCTATATCGACGAATACTCAATCAATTTCGGCGGTAACATCATGAATACCGTCTACTGGGGTATCGGCTTCGGTATTACCGACCTGTCATGGACGCAGGAAGCCTTCTACGACGAGCAGCTCACTAATGCCCGTGTTTACGACGACGCAACCGGCGGCACTACCAACGGAGACGCCTACACGACATTGAGTAACTTCAACCATATATCGGGTAGCGGATTCAATGTCAAACTCGGACTTATCTTCAAGCCTATCAATGAGTTCAGACTCGGCATTGCCGTACACACTCCGACATGGTACAACCTATCGCAGACCTATGACGCCAAAACGACCTACTCATATGGTTATGACTTTAACGCTGCCGGCTATCCTACAAGCTCGCTCGAAGGTGACTACACAAGCGATGTAGCCTATTTCGACTGGCGACTTAAAAGCCCCTGGCGACTGATCGTTGGCGGTGCCGGCGTAATCGGCGGCCGATTCATCCTCAGCGCCGACTATGAGTATGCGGCTTACAACAATATGTCGATGTCAGCACCCAACCGGTGGAACAATTACGTATCACTTGACGATGTCAACTCCGACATAAAGACCTATTATCAGGGAAGCAATACCCTGCGGCTCGGTGCAGAGTATCGTATTACTCCCCGTTTCAGTGTGCGCGCCGGTTACAGCTATGTCAGCTCCAATGTCAAAGATAACGCCAACAACGGTGCGGAATACATCTACACATCCGGCACAAATCCCGCATACGCTTTCAACAAGACATCCAACTACGTCACATTCGGTCTCGGCTACCGATTCGGAGGTTTCTATGTTGACGCAGCTTATGTCCACAAGAACACCAACACTACGTACCATGCATATTCACCGTATGCTGACGCAAATAGTCAGTGGACATTCGAGCCCTACACGGATTTCTCACTCAAGAACAATAACATCGTACTCACACTGGGCTACAAATTCTAACCTCAGGCCGACCTCACATTTTCTATGAAGACAGCTTTGATCACCGGCGTGACCGGCCAGGACGGGTCTTTTCTCGCCGAATTCCTGCTCGAAAAGGGCTACGACGTACACGGCACGATACGCCGATCCTCGGTCGACTTCCGCGAACGCATAGCCCATCTGCAGGGACATCCGCACTTCCATCTTCACTATGCCGACATGATCGACTCTATGTCGATTATTCAGGTACTCAATAAAGTGCGGCCCGACGAGGTCTATAATCTCGCGGCTCAGAGCCACGTACAGGTCTCTTTTGACTCGCCGGAATATACAGCCAATGTCGACGCTACCGGCGTACTCCGCTTGCTTGAGGGAATCCGCCAGTGCGGCCTGACCGAAACGTGCCGATTCTATCAGGCGTCCACATCGGAGCTATACGGCAAGGTTGAAGCTGTCCCCCAGAACGAGGAAACCCCCTTCCACCCCTACTCTCCCTATGCTGTGGCAAAGCTTTACGGATTCTGGATTGTCAAGGAATATCGCGAGGCCTACAATATGTATGCCTGCTCGGGCATTCTGTTCAATCACGAATCGGAGCGCCGTGGCGAGACCTTCGTCACCCGCAAGATATCGCTCGCAGTCGCACGTATAGCCCAAGGTAAACAGGAGAAGCTGTATCTCGGCAACCTGTCGTCGCTCCGTGACTGGGGATATGCGCCCGATTATGTCGAATGTATGTGGCTGATCCTGCAGCAGCCGGTTCCCGACGACTATGTCATTGCCACAGGGCGCCAGCACTCCGTACGCGACTTCTGCCTGCTGGCTTTCCGCCGTGCCGGCATAGAGTTGCGGTTTGAGGGAGAAGGGCCTGATGAGAAAGGTATTGACGTCAGGACAGGTAAAGTGATTGTCGAGGTCTCGCCCGACTTCTATCGTCCGACCGATGTGGTCAATCTACTCGGCGATCCATCTAAAGCCCGCCGGCAACTCGGATGGGATCCGGATAAAAAGACATCGTTCGAGCAGCTCGTCAACCTGATGGTCGATGCCGACATGGCCAAGGTCGCGATGGAGCGTGCAGGCGAGCAGGTGAAACTCAATCTTGAGGAATATCTGGAAAAAGGTATTGTCAAATGATGCAGTCTGACTCCAAAATTTTCGTAGCCGGCCACCGCGGAATGGTCGGCTCTGCAATAGTACGCGCTCTCAATAAGCAGGGCTATAACAACATAATAACCCGCACTCACAAGGAACTCGATCTCACAGACCAGAAGGCCGTGAGAGCCTTTTTTGAACGTGAACAGCCGGATTATGTCTTTCTTGCAGCAGCTAAAGTAGGCGGCATCTATGCCAACGCCGAGCACCCCGCCGACTTCATGTATGAAAACATGATGCTTGAGATGAATGTCATTCACTCGGCCTACATGAGCGGATGCCGGAAGCTGCTCTTTCTCGGCTCTTCATGCATCTATCCGCGTCTGGCTCCTCAGCCCATGCCGGAATCATGTCTGCTGACCTCCTCGCTTGAGACTACCAACGAGGCGTATGCTCTTGCAAAGATATCGGGACTGAAATATTGCGAATATCTCAACCGGCAATACGGCACCGATTTCATATCCGTAATGCCGACAAACCTCTACGGCCCCAACGACAACTATCATCCGCTTCACTCTCACGTGCTTCCGGCTATGATACGTCGGTTCCACGAAGCTGCCGGGCAGGGTCTTGACGAGGTAGTATGCTGGGGTGACGGCTCTCCGCTCCGGGAATTCCTGTATGTCGATGATCTGGCCGACCTATGCATATTTCTGATGAACAATTATTCCGGCAATGAGACAGTCAATGCCGGAACAGGTAAAGAAGTGACTATCCGCGAATTAGCCGAAACAGTGGCTCGCGTCACCAACTATAGGGGACGCATAGTATGGGATACGAACAAACCCAACGGTACTCCACGCAAACTCCTGGACGTCAGCAAAGCCACCTCATTAGGATGGACCTATTCGACCGAACTTGAAGAGGGTATTCGCCTGGCATACGAAGATTTCCTCAACAATCCCTGCAGGGCTGAGCGTTAAGAATCGGTCGATGTGTGAAGGATGTCAAGAAGCCTCTGACGCGACTTGATATAGATTATACCCGGCTCGTAATCGAGATAACCCTGAGCTTTCATTGAGTCGAGAGTAGCCATGAACGATGATCGCTGTACGCCGAAAAGCGAATACAGGTCGCGCGTCTTGCATGTCATGGTTATATCCTTACCCGACCGCTGGGTCAGAGCGATGATCCAGTAGGCCAGACGCTGATCAAGCGCTCCGGTGGTCAGGGCAAGAATTCCCTCAGTGCCTTTCTGAGCCTTGATGGAAAGAGTATTCAGGAAATTATATAGGAAGATACGGTCACTGTTCAGTATGTGAAGATAATCATTCTTATCTATCTGCAGAATGCCTGTCGGCGAGCTTGCGATGGCGGTACACGGATATGTATTCGACATACCGAAGAGAAATTCCGGAGCTATCACGTCAGGAGCCTCAAGCGTCTGCGAGACAGTGAAACGTCCGGTCACATTGGTAATCGACAGACGCGCAGACCCTGAAATTATAAACTTGATATGTGTACATGGCGTACCCTCGCTGACGATTGTCTCCCCTTCCAGATATTTCAGGAAGTGAAATTTAGTATTGCCTACTATTTCAATCATTCTTTCCCGGCTGACACCGTTGAAGAGCGGAAGCCCCATGAGAATCTCATACATCTTTTCCATAAGAATCGTTTTAATTATTAACGTTTTTAACGCTAAAAAGTTAATTCCTAATTCTTATTTTTATAATAGAGCTGAGCCGAATTGATTATGTTCTGCCAGGCTATATATGCCGCAGGGGCGACAGAGGCGACCTGATGGCCGCTGAAGAACTCAAATACCATCCAGATGGCAAGCACGGTATTCTTCTGCCCGAGTCCCTGCGCGCCGGCGATCTTGTCGCCGCATCGCCGACCGATGATCCTGCCGACATAAAACTGCAGACAGCAGGCTACCAGCGCTCCTGCAGCAAGCTCCACCATCAGCATCACATTCTGATGATTCAGCATAATGTAGCTGACCGCTCTACCCACGACGATGCATAGCGAAACAGCCCATATGTAGAACGACAGCGACTGATGCGAAGCTACGGCCTCATGTACTTTCGGAGCAGCGTAAAGGAGTCCGAAGGCACATATCAGAGGCAGCACTATAAGCGGAACCACACGGCTGAGTATCTTAAGCATAGTATGTATGAAATCAACCGAATCGCCGTCGCCGCACAGCGTGAAGAATACCGGAGCAAGTATAGCTACCGTCACATTGCTGACTATCGAATATGTCACAAGCCGGCTCACACTCCCCCCGAGCATTCCCGTTATGACGGGAGCAGCCGTCGCTGTAGGGCAGAACACACATATAGCACACCCGATAGCGAGGGTCTCGCTAAAGGTACGAAGCGACAGATAAAGGCCGGCCGACCCTAATATCTGTATGGCAATCAGAAGTACCGACAGCCGCGTGATCCTAAATTCCGACGGACGGATCTTGCAGAAAGCCACAAAAAGCATTATAAAGATAAGATAGGGCGCAGTCCACTCTACATAGTGCATATACTTATAAAATACCACTCCTATTATCATCGCGATAGGGAGCATAAACGGCTTAATACGCTGCCGCATCATTGCTGATTTCATAGTTATATCGTGTTTTGGAATGCAAAGTTACAAGTATTTTATTAAATTTGCAGACATGAACAGGGCTTTTATCGTCATAATAATATCTCTCTGTCTGGCAGGATGCAACTACGGAGGCATACCTGACACTGACACGCATCCTGACGAGAACACCGGCCCGATTGTCGAACGCATTACTATTGCCGCTGTCACTGATTACTCGCCTGCACCGGGACAATTTGTCAACCTTCTGCCTCCGGCATCACCGGGTGAGACTCTCGATGAGATAAAAACAAAAGTCGCTGATTATCTCAACCGCGGCTATGCTGTCACACTCGGATCATTCGGCGGAAGTATTACCGTCAGACTGTCTGAGCCGGTAATGCACCACCCGGAGAAACCGGACTTCTTCGTTGCCGGCAATGCTATAACTAACGGCTCTGAACCGGGCATCGTTGAAGTATCGACCGACGGAATCAAGTGGTATCAGCTTAAAGGCGAATTTTCGCCGCACGATCTTCCTATGATACATATTACATATAATAAGGAGCCTGATTCCAATGACATACCATATTCGGCTGTTACTGATGCCGGATCGACTATTACAGGTTCAGTCGCATGGCTCCCTCAATACCGTAGCCAGTCCTACTGGCCGGTGTGGATCCCGACTCAGGAATTGTCATTTTCAGCCTTAAGGCTTCCGGACAATGCAAAACTCAACGAGTCGACGGGTCAATACGATTTTACTCCCTACTCCGGATATGCCGACTCCTATCCGAACTCTTCTCCTCTGGGATATCTCTCGCTTGACGATGCCATCGACCCGGCTACCGGTACGAAAGCAGAACTGACATCGATTTCCTTTGTCAGGGTTACAACTTCAATTCTGCAGTCCAACGGTCCGCTCGGCGAAGCCTCTACCGAGGTGTCGGGAATATACGTCCTGCTTTAGCTTCAATTCAACCGACCATAAAACCAAGCTTAAAAGCATGTTTTTGAATCCTACTAACGGCGTGTATGTCATCAGATACAATGACGGCACTGTAAGCAAGGAAGTCGTATTAGAGTAATAAACTCCCATCCAATACATAAAAAATCCCCGACCTCTTGATAAGGCCATGGATTTTTTTTAATTTTGTCGCTATACAAAAACATCAACTTATTTCACATATACAATGGCAACAAAACCGTTCAAATACCAGGAGATGTTCCCCCTCGGGCCGGACACAACCGAGTATTATCACCTAACAAGCGATTACGTCAAAGTTGAAAACTGGAATGGCCACGAGATCGTAGTGGTTGACCCCGAAGCACTGCGCGTCCTCACGCGTCAGGCCACCCATGACAACGCTTTCATGCTCCGCCGCGAGCACAACGAAATGGTCGCCAAAATCCTGCATGACCCGGAGGCGAGCGCCAACGATAAATTTGTAGCTCTCACAATGCTTCGCAATGCAGAGATAGCCGCCAAAGGCCAGCTTCCCTTCTGCCAGGACACCGGAACAGCTATCTGCCACGCTACAAAGGGCCAGCACATCTGGACCGGCGCCAACGACGAAGAACAGATCTCTCACGGTGTCTACGACACATATACCGAAAACAATCTCCGCTACTCTCAGAATGCTCCCCTGACGATGTATGACGAGGTCAACACCGGATGCAATCTCCCCGCGCAGATCGACATCCACGCTGGCGAGGGCGATGAATATCACTTCCTGTTCGTGGCCAAAGGTGGCGGTTCTGCCAATAAGACATATCTCTACCAGGAGACAAAGGCTACAATCAATCCCAAAACTCTCGTCCCCTTCCTCGTGGAGAAGATGAAGACCCTCGGCACAGCAGCCTGCCCTCCCTACCACATCGCATTCGTGATCGGCGGTACTTCGGCTGAAAAGAATCTTGAAGTTGTAAAGAAAGCATCCGTAAAATATCTCGATTCGCTTCCTACCAAGGGAAATGAGCTCGGCCATGCATTCCGCGACATCGAGCTTGAGAACGAACTGCTCAAAGCTTCCCGAGAAATTGGTCTCGGAGCTCAGTTCGGCGGAAAATATTTCGCTCATGACATACGTGTCATCCGTCTCCCCCGCCACGGTGCATCCTGCCCCATAGGCATGGGTGTCTCTTGCTCGGCCGACCGTAACATCAAGGCCAAGATCGACCGCAACGGTCTCTGGATCGAAAAACTTGACTCCAATCCCGGCGACCTCATCCCCGAAGAACTCCGCAATGCAGGCGAAGGCGATGTGGTCAAGATCGACCTTGACCGCCCGATGGATGAGATTCTAAAGGAACTGACAAAATATCCCGTTGCCACACGCCTCTCACTCAAAGGCACTATCATAGTAGCACGCGACATCGCTCATGCCAAGATCAAAGAGCGCATCGACCGTGGTGAGCCCATGCCTCAGTATCTCAAGGATCACCCCGTCTACTACGCCGGACCCGCTAAGACTCCCGCCGGCATGGCATCCGGTTCATTCGGTCCGACAACTGCCGGACGTATGGATCCCTACGTCGATCCCTTCCAGGAGAAAGGAGGCTCAATGGTTATGATAGCAAAGGGCAACCGCTCCAAGCAGGTAACTGACGCATGCCACAAGCATGGCGGCTTCTATCTTGGCTCTATCGGCGGTCCCGCAGCTGTGCTCGCATCCAACTCCATCAAGAAAGTCGAGCTTCTCGAATATCCCGAACTCGGCATGGAAGCCGTCTGGAAAATTCAGGTGGAAGACTTCCCCGCATTCATCCTTGTCGACGACAAAGGCAATGATTTCTTCACAGAAATTCAGGCTAAATGCTCCGGATGCCCTGTAAACGCAGATAAGAAATAATCCGCAGACACATATTCCGCTACAGGCTGTGACCGATCAAAAGATATCATCACAGCCTGTACTCTTTTTATATCAATATCCGGATGCATTCCATCGATTTTCGGGATTAATTATTTTATACCGATATTTAGTCTGCACATTCTTTGATATTTACAAAAAACTTTTTTAACTTTGCACTCCGAATAGCGCAAATAATAAACAAGTAAAAATATAAGGCAATGAAAAGAACATTTCAACCCTCTAACAGAAAAAGAGTTAACAAGCACGGTTTCCGTGAAAGAATGTCTACTCCCGATGGTCGCAAAGTGCTTGCCCGTCGTCGCGCAAAAGGCCGCGCCCGTCTGACTGTATCTGACTCTATCGCCGGAAAATAATCTATCTCCCGAGATAAATTATACAATAAAGCCCTGAGCCGGATGCTCAGGGCTTTATTGTTTTTCAAGACCAAAACATTGAGTTTCTGCCAGAAAACTTTCATCGGCGGACGTAGAGCGAATCAAGCATCTGCTGAAGCGTGCCACGGATCTCACGCAGACGCTCTATTGCCTGAAAACGACGCGATATGCCCGTATGGTTGCGCTTCAGCTCCTCCTGAGCAGCATCCAGACGTAACCCTTTTTCCTTAACGAGGAAATAGACCATACGTATCGTCTCGATATCTTTGGGAGTGTAATAGCGGGTGCCCTTCGCGTTGCGATGAGGCTTGACGATCGTAAACTGACTTTCCCAAAACCTGAGAGTCGATGGGGGAATCCCGATGATATCAGCTACTTCGCTTATCTTGTAGTATTTTTTCGTCAGATCGTTCATATCGTATTAGTCCATTACATGGCCGGCATTTTCGGCTTCGATTACCATTTCTGCATATTCTTCGGGAGTCAGATCCTGGAAATAATAGTTTACAGGATTCTGCGGCTGACCTTTGAATCTGACCTCATAGTGTAGATGCGGGCCGGTCGACTTACCTGTGTTGCCGACCTTGCCTATGAGGTCGCCGCGCTTTACTTCCTGCCCCGGCTTGACAAGGACTTCGTTCAGATGGGCATACCGGGTCAGATAGTTAAAGCCGTGGTCAATATCAATCATATTTCCATATCCGCTCATGACACGTCCGGCCGCCTTTACGACACCGTCACCTGTGGCATAGACCGGTGTGCCGATCGGCGCCGAGAAGTCCATTCCTTCATGAAAGCGCACTGTGCCATAGACCGGATCAACCCGTCGGCCGTATCCCGAAGCCATCTGGCGCAGGCTTTCTGAGCTGACAGGCTGAATCGAGGGAATGTGGCTCAGGCGGTCCTGATTATGGAAAGCGAGGGAGCGAAGGCTGTCATATGACCCTATCTGCGTGTAAATCGACTGCTCGAGGGCGGCCAGCTTGTTGGTAAGCGTCCTGACAAGCTCGGAGTCATCGAGCGAATAGAGTTGTACGGGGGCTACGTCAGGGTCAAAACCGGCATAACGCTGCGCGTCGCTGATCGGGTCGGCCTGCATCATGACGCGATAGAAATTATTGTCACGGTCGGCAAGTCGGTCCATCACGACAAGGGCTGTCGCCACACGGTCGTCAAGCTCGGCTACCTGACGGCGCAACTTCTCGTTATCTTCACGGAGAATGCGCTCACGCGGCAGCTCCATAAGGGAATAGAAGCCGACGGCGAGACAGGTAACGACGACAACGATTTCAAGCACGCGCAGACATAACCGGCGGAAACGGTCTCCACGGGAGGGATATACCCTCTCATAGGTCTGTTTCATTGGATTATAGCGGTAAAAGACTCGTCGGCTCATGCTGAAAACTGTTGTAGCTTTTGAAAAAAAAACGTAAATTTGTACCGATTATGCCACAAATATAATCAAAGCAATCGAGATATTCAATAACGAAATCATTATTATATTATCAATATGCTATCAGCAAAGGAAATACGCGAGTCTTTCAAAGGCTTTTTCGAATCCAAGGGGCATCAGATCGTGCCCTCGGCTCCGATGGTGATCAAGGATGACCCAACCCTGATGTTTACCAACGCGGGCATGAACCAGTTTAAGGACATCATCCTCGGAAATGCCCCGGCAAAATATAAGCGTGTCGCCGACTCTCAGAAGTGTCTGCGCGTCAGCGGCAAGCACAATGACCTCGAAGAGGTGGGCATGGACACCTACCACCACACTATGTTCGAGATGCTCGGCAACTGGTCGTTCGGCGACTATTTCAAGCAGGAAGCCATCGACTGGGCATGGGAATACCTGGTGGACGTGCTCAAGCTCGATCCCAACCGCCTATATGCCACAGTATTCGAAGGATCACCCGAAGAAGGCCTCTCACGCGACGACGAGGCTGCCGCAATCTGGGAAAAACACCTGCCCAAAGACCACATCATCAACGGTAACAAGCACGACAATTTCTGGGAAATGGGCGACACAGGCCCCTGCGGACCCTGCTCGGAAATTCACATCGATCTGCGCAGCGACGCAGAGCGTGCCGCCATACCCGGTGCCGAACTTGTCAATCATGACCATCCTCAGGTTATCGAGATATGGAATCTTGTCTTCATGCAATACAACCGCAAGGCCGACGGCTCTCTTGAGCCGCTCCCCGCAAAGGTGATCGATACCGGCATGGGCTTCGAGCGCCTCTGCATGGCTCTTCAGGGCAAGACATCCAACTATGATACCGATGTGTTCACTCCGCTGATCGACCGCATAGCCCTGCTTTCCGGCAAGCGTTATGGCGACGACCCGAAAGTCGACATCGCCATGCGCGTCATCGCTGACCATGTACGTACGATCGCATTCTCCATCGCCGACTCTCAGCTTCCGTCGAATGCGAAAGCCGGCTATGTGATACGCCGAATACTCCGCCGCGCTGTCAGATACGCATATACCTTCCTCGATCAGAAACAGGCATTCATGTATCGCCTGCTCGACACGCTGATCGAGAGCATGGGCGAGGCTTATCCCGAACTTCCGAAGCAGCGCGACCTCATCATGAAGGTCATCAAAGAGGAAGAAGACTCATTCCTGCGCACACTTGAAAACGGCATGCGCCTGCTCGACAATGCCATCAAGGCAGCCAAGGCCGAGGGCAAAACGGAGATTTCCGGTAAAGAGGCATTCGTGCTCTACGACACATACGGATTTCCTCTCGACCTCACCCAGCTTATCCTTAAAGAGAATGGCATGACCCTCAACAAGGCTGAATTTGATGCCGAGATGGACGCTCAGAAAGCCCGCGCGAGAAACGCCGCCGCTGTAGAAGCCACCGACTGGGTGACTGTCCGGGAAGGGGATCAGGTCTTCGTCGGCTATGACCGCACCGAGACCCCGACTCAGATCCTCCGCTACCGCAAGGTAAAGCAAAAAGACCGCGAATACTATCAGATCGTCCTGACCGAGACCCCATTCTATGCAGAGATGGGCGGACAGGTAGGCGACCGTGGCACCCTGACATCAGGCGACGAAGTCATCGATATCTACGACACCAAGCGCGAGAACGGAATGGGCGTACAGTTGACAAAGAAGCTTCCGTCAGACGTGACCGCTACGTTTGAAGCAAAAATCGACACTGACGCACGTCTCGCCACGTCATGCAATCACACCGCTACCCATCTGCTCCACCAGGCTCTCAGAGAGGTGCTGGGCACACACGTTGAGCAGAAAGGCTCCTATGTATCTCCTGATGTCCTCCGCTTTGACTTCTCTCATTTCCAGAAACTCACTCCGGAGGAGATCAGCAAGGTGGAACGCCTTGCCAACAAGCGCGTCCGCGCAGCCATACCTCTCGACGAACACCGCAATGTGCCTATCGCCCGCGCGATGGACATGGGCGCTATGGCTCTTTTCGGCGAGAAATACGGTGAGGAAGTCCGCGTCATCAAGTATGGCGACTCCGTAGAGCTTTGCGGTGGCACTCATGTAGCCAACACAGGCAATATCGGTATGATCAAGATTGTATCGGAAAGCAGTATCGCCGCAGGCATCCGCCGCATTGAAGCCATCACAGGCGCGCGTGTCGAAGACGCTATCGATGATATGAAAGATATGCTCGGACAGATTTCGGCAATGTTCAATAACGCTCCAAACCTCCTTCAGACTCTGCGTCGCTCTGTTGAAGAAAACGCCGAGCTCCGCCGTCAGGCTGAGGACTATTTCAACGAGCGTGTGGCCAACACGGCCAAGGAACTCCTTGCCAAAGCCACTGTTGTCAATGGCATCAAGGTTGTCAGCATGAACGGCGTCAGACTCCCCGACATGGTCAAGGGTGTCGCGTTCAATATCCGAGCCATCAGTCCCGAGCACACAGCATTCATCGCAGCTACGGTCGACGCAGCCAACAAGCCCCTGCTTACCGTTATGCTGACCGACGACCTCGTGAAATCAGGCCTCAATGCATCAACAATCGTCAGAGAAGCTGCCAAAGCCATCAAGGGTGGTGGCGGCGGTCAGCCCTCGTTTGCTCAGGCCGGCGGTAAGAATGCCGATGGAATCGGTGCGGCTGCCGACATTCTCGCAAGCTCAATTCATTGATTACAACCCCTATACGGGAGCGCCTCAACAGAATGGGACGCTCCCGTTTTTTTACCATACCATGAAAAAAACAATCTTTCTCTCTCTGATCTACGCTGTCTTCTGCGCTTTTACATCCGGAGCAAAAGTCGGTCAGGCGCGCAAATGGAATGACGGATGGCGCTTTGAGCTCTCCGATTCAGCCCACTATGCCTCAAAGGAATTTTCCGACACGGCCTGGCGATCGCTCACTCTTCCCCACGACTGGTCGCGCGAAGGCATCCCGTCGCCCACTCTGGCGAGCTGCACCGGCTATCTCCCCGGCGGAACCGCCTGGTATCGCAAGCATTTCGACGTGTCGCTTGACTCTCTCGGCGACAATCTGCTGAAAGTCTACTTTGAAGGCATCTACAACCGCAGCGAAATCTATCTCAACGGCCATAAGATCGGCGAACGGCCCAATGGCTATGTATCGACCGAATATGACCTGACTCCCTACCTCGCCGACGGTGAAAATGTTTTGGCGGTCAGAGTCGACCATTCGCGCTACGCCGACTCGCGATGGTACACCGGATCTGGCATCTACCGCGATGTCTATATATACGAAAAGCCGGCACGACACATCGCGCTTTGGGGACTTAGCTGGGAGGCCAAGCAGGTCAAAGGACGTAAATGGAAGATCGAAGTTACCACTGAACTTGAAGGTAAATCTACAACGAATGAAAAACTTACCCTGAGTCTGACCGCTCCTGATGGAAAAACGGTAGCAAGCCGGACTATGAAAGCGACCGGCGACACCTGCAAAACTGTATTCACCATCAACGATCCGGCTCTATGGAACACCGGGAACCCCGCATTATACTCGCTCGAAGCAAAGCTCACGGCAAATGGCCGGGAGATTGACAGCGAGACTGTTCCGGTCGGCTTCCGGACGATTGGGTTTGACGCCGACAAAGGCTTCGCGCTCAACGGCAAGTCTATGAAAATTAAAGGCGTATGTCTCCATCATGACAACGGAATATTCGGGGCGGCTGTGCCTCCTGCGCTCGTCAAGCAGCGACTTGAGACGCTGAAAAGCCTTGGTGTCAACGCGATCCGTTGCTCCCATAACCCCCAGGCGCCTATATTTTATACCTACTGCGACTCGCTCGGACTGATGGTCATGGACGAGGCCAGCGACGAGTGGGAATTCCCGAAACGCAAATGGATCGAAGGATGGAACCGCGGCAAGCCCGGATTTGATGGTACCGCCGACTTCTTCAACGACTGGATAGAGCGCGACGTCACCGATATGGTACGCCGCGACCGCGTCCACCCATCGGTGATACTCTGGAGTGTAGGCAATGAGGTCGACTACCCCAACGACCCATACTCTCATCCGATCCTCGACACACCCGACGATACCGGCATGACCCAGGCCCAGTATGGCGGCTTCGACCCGACAGCTCCCCGGGCCGAGCGTATCGGCGAGATCGCCGACCGCCTTTCCAAAGCAATAAAACGGTACGACACATCGCGCCCCACGACGGGCGCACTCGCCGGTGTCGTCATGTCCAACTGCACCACCTATCCTGAAGCCGTAGATATCGTAGGCTACAATTACACCGAAAAGCGTTATGCCACTGACCACGCCACATACCCTGACCGCATCATCTACGGAAGCGAAAACCGCCACGACATGGAGGCATGGAAAGCCGTACGCGACAACGACTTCATTTCAGGCCAGTTCATCTGGACAGGCGCCGACTATCTCGGCGAATCCGGGGCATGGCCCTCGCGCGGCCTTTATACCGGACTAATCGACTTCGCCAACAATGTAAAGCCTCGCGGCTACTTCCGCGCGTCGCTCTGGAGTGATGAGCCGATGGCCTATATCGGCACATATCCGGCAAGCTTCCGCGGACGCCGCCACAACTATATGTCTATTGACGCCCCTGCCGTATGGAACTACCGTGACGGCGACATAGTGCGTATTGTCTGCTATACCAATCAGCCTGCGGCTCGACTGCTCCTTGACGGAAAGCCGTTTGGCGATACGGCTGAAAAAGATCCCGATACGGGCGTCATCCACTGGGATCTCCCCTACTCGCCCGGCACTCTGACAGTCGAAGCGCTCGATGCCGACGGTAATCCCGCCGCTACCGACTCAATCACAACCTGCACGCGCCCGGCAACACTTACAGCCGAGACTATACATAAGGCTTCCGGCCCTGACGATATCCACATCATCGAGGTCACTGCTCTCGATGATAACGGCAATCTCTGCTTTCTGGCCGACAATCTGATCAACTGCTTCGTCCGAGGTGGCACCCTGCTGGGACTCGAAAACGCCGATAACACTGATATGTCAGCTCCGACAGCCCGAAGCCGACGCTTGCACAACGGGCGCCTTACCCTCTATGTGGCTCCCGTAGCACCCGTGGCCGATATCCATCTGTCGTCACCGTTGCTACCTCCTCTGCATCTCAAAGTTGAATACTAATCAGCACCGCTAATGGCCTGCTCAACCGAATTTATAGACTTCATCTGCGATGCACTGGCTCCTCTCGGAGAAGTCAGTGCCCGCAAGATGATGGGCGACTATGTGATCTACGTCAACGGGAAATGCGTCATAACCGCCTGTGACAACTGCGCTTATGTCAAAAAGCTCGACTGCATAGCTCCGCGGATGGCTGATGCCGAGACCGGCTGCGCATATCCCGGCGCAAAAGAAAGCTACATTCTCGACTTCTCCGATCGGCGCCACGCCCTCCGGGTCATTGCAACCCTCTGGGACGCCCTACCCTTCCCCAAAAAGAAAAAAGCCAAGACTATCTGAATATTTTTTATCACAGGCGGTTGAGCTCATCAGCGGAGGCAGAGATGCCTTTGTAGGCGCTCTTTCGTGGCTGGAATTTGTAGATCAGGCTGTGCGCCCTCATCCTACAGCAACAATCAGCAAGGATATGTAAAAATGTCCTCTCAGCCTTTCCCAGCAACTTTAATAAAAAATCTCCGACAATAAATGAACTGCCGGAGAAGTAATTACTCGTAGATGTCGGTTCGAAAATATGTTTGTACTTACATATAATTTGATTTCAAAGGAATAACTTTACCAAAAATTATAATACCCGAAGCTATGGCTCCATACTCGCCATCATAAGTATAACTTGTCTCAAAGGTTGAAAAAAAGATATAATTGGAAATTTTATTGAGTACACAATGGTCAATCATTGCCGGCGTGAACATCATAGCCAGACCGGCTCCAAGTTTGTTCAATTCGGTTTTGTCGCCTTCAGATAGCTCCTTTCTGATATTTTCGTTTACCTTCTCTTTTATAAGGGTATTGATTTCGGCTTTAGCTTGTGTTTCAGTGGGATTTTTAAGTACAGCAATAAATAAAATTGCCAAGATAGAAAGAATTAAAATAACACTCTTCTGACTGCTTGGTTTTCTCTGTACGTAGGTGACAATCGGTTCCTTAGAGTTTCTCTGCGTATATTCTGTATAAGCCGGAGTGGTGATTGTATTATAGTTATTGTTCACTCTATAATCTATATCACGACGGATTTGTTGTGTCTCAATACGTGTATTGTATAACTCAACTTTTCCTCCGAGGGTAAATAGGTCTACAAAGGCTCCAAGACCGCACAAACCGCCTGTTATAAACCATAGTAGTCCCGTACCCCATTTATTCAGGTAGAAACGATGCAATCCAAAGCATCCGAAGCAACCGAATAGCCAAAGCAGATATGCTACAGTTTTAGATTTAAAGAGGTTGCGTGGTACAGATGAATATTGGATGGTTTTGGTTTGTGACACCTTCTGATTTTTAGCCGACGTTCTATTATTAGATGAATGCGTTTCTAAATCATTGTAACCATTTTCATGTTTACGCTGTTCTTCAAGCGCTTTTAGATAAGAATCTAATGACATAAGATTAGTTTATATAGGTCCAGGTTGTGCAGTTGAGGATACCGCCACAGAGGGCTATCTCGTTGTAATCTATGGTTTCGATAGTTTTATTCGGGAAAACTTCTTTGAGTTTGGCAAGGGCCTCGGCATCTTTATTGCCGGGGACACCGAACACAGGCATAACTATCAGGTCGTCTACTTCAAGATAGTTCAAGTAAATGCCTATGGCATGTTCGTTGTTCCCTTTGATTTTGTGCTCGAACCAGGGGAAGTTAATGTATGTAAGATTCGCTTTTTCAAGGGCTTTGATCATAGCCTCTTTCATATACTTGAAATCCTGATCGAGATTATTGACAAGCACCGTATTATTGTCAACAAAGCGTATCATTCCGTCGGCATGACCCGTGAAATCATATTCAACTTTGTATGCCGGAACAATGATTATCTCACATTCAAGCAGTCTTGAAAGTTCACTAACCAGTTTTTCTTTATCCCAATCAGGATTTTCGGAGAAAATACGATCGGTTATGATAGCCTTACAGCCAAACATCACCACGTTTCCGCCGTCCAGATTAATTTCTGAGAATTCGGGTGTCAAGCCGTTGAGCTGATCGACATAACGTACATTGGACCTGGATTCTGAGTATTTTCTATCCCTAAGATATGAGGGATCATACTTAAACTGTATCAGTTTGCCGCTCGGGGTCTGGACTGGCATATAGTCGCGACACCATATATCCTTTGTGCCCTTAAGGAAGGCGAAAGGGATATTATGCCTGTTTAAAATATCCGTAAGTTGCTTACAGACTGCCGGATGTCGTTCAGCCATAAGTGCAGACATGTATACAACTTTCTGTCCTTTCTTCATTTTGAAATCAGACTTTGGCAACTCGGACTTCTGAGATAATGAGGTACTATCTTTAGACGAGGCAGCACTCAAATGGCGCTCCCGCCACTCGTTTCTAAACTTACTTTCATCGTATCCGAGAAGGCGTTTGCATACTTCGGGAGTTGGCTCTATATTATTTTCATTACAGATGTCATAAAAGATTGCCAGCTTGGTACGCCCGTTAGAATGGAAATTTCTTATATAAGAGGTAGATATGCTCTTACCGTTTAGAAACAATCTATTATTTATTTTGGATAGTATTGTATGCTGTCGTTTAACCGATGTATTCTTATCGGCCAATTCGTTCATAAGCTGTGTAAGCGGCTTCTTCTTAAGCAATCTATATCCAGCATACATTACGCTTCCTATACCTGCAAGACTACCTAATATGCTTAATGTCGATTCTACACTCATAGCATAAAAAATGCTCTGCCGTCCCCCTCAGAACAAACTATTTTTATAGATTTATAAAAAAGAAAAGCGCGGGACGATTCTACTGTATATCACAACTGAGGCATCGCCAAACGCCATTGAAGAAATAAACAGTCCGCTCCCACGCCTTATCGAATATCGATACTCCCTTGTGGGGGAGCGGATATACGACAAGCATGAACGTTTTCTGACTGCCTATCCTTCTTCAGTAAATTTGGCGATTTCCAGTTGTAGGATAAAGCAAAAACGCTTTTCAAATATGTCTTAGGCTAATACTCAACGGAGTTTAACCGGTGGCAAAGGTATGAAAATTTTCCGATAAAACAGGAACTTGCGATTAGTTTTCAACAGGTTGCTCTTAAATGCAACACAGGCGCGGCCTTACGGTCACGCCTGTGCAATATGCAGAGTTTATGTGAGATCAGATGTGAAGGTCTTTCTTGACAGCTTCGATCTTCTTGCCGGCCTCTTCGATGCAACGGTCATAGTCGGCTTTGGTGTCCATATGACCCTTGACTTCAATGTAGAATTTGATCTTGGGCTCGGTTCCTGAGGGACGTACCGAAACCTTTGTGCCGTCCTCGGTGAAGAACTGGAGCACATTGGATGTCGTCGGCATATCCATCTTGGTGACGGTGCCGGTGGCTGTGTCGGTTACGTTCAGATCGGCATAGTCCTTGACTGTCACCACTTTTGAGCCGCCGAGCTGCTTGGGCGGATTGGCTCGGAAGTCGCGCATCATCTGCTGGATCTCCTCGGCGCCGCTCTTGCCGGTGCGGACTACAGAGATTCCCTCTTCGCGAGAGAAACCGTATTTGAGATAGATGTCCTGGAGCATTTCCATGAAGTCCATGCCCTTGTCTTTGGCCCAGGCTGCGATCTCAGCCATCAGCGAGATAGCCGAAACGGAGTCCTTGTCGCGGGCAAAGGTCTCGGCGAGGAAGCCATAGCTCTCTTCGCCTCCACCAAGGTAACGCGAGGTGGCCTCATGGTCGCGGATGACGGCTGCTATCCACTTGAAGCCGGTGTAGCAGTCAAACATCTTGATGTTGTTGGCATCAGCTATGGCCTTGATGGTCTCTGTGGTCACGATAGTCTTGACGATATATTCATTGCCGGTGAGCTTGCCGAGCTCGGCGTTGCGGGTCATCAGGTAGTTGAGCAGGATCATCACGATCTGGTTGCCGTTGATGAGCACATACTCGCCGGCATTGTTGCGGATCACGCAGCCGATACGGTCGGCGTCGGGATCAGAAGCTACGACGAGGTCAGCGCCCACCTCTTTAGCCTTGGCGATAGCCATAGCCATAGCCGAAGGATTCTCGGGGTTGGGAGAGTCAACTGTGGGGAAATCGCCGCTGGGGACATCCTGCTCGGGGACGTTAATGATGTTGGTGAAGCCGTAGTTGCGGAGCGACTGCGGGATGAGCTTGACACCTGTGCCGTGGATAGGAGTGTAGACGATCTTCAGGTCGTGATATTTCTTGATCACGTCGGGGCTCAGCGAAAGTCCCTTGATAGCTGCGAGGAACGCGTCGTCCATCTCCTTGCCTATGATGTGGATGCGCGACTTGTCGCCCTTAAACTTGATTTCGCTTACGCTCTTGATCTTGTTGACATTGTCGATGATATTGACATCATGGGGAGCGATAATCTGAGCGCCGTCAGCCCAGTAGGCCTTGTAGCCGTTGTATTCTTTCGGGTTGTGGGATGCAGTGATGTTGACGCCGCTCTGACAGCCGAGATGGCGGATAGCGAACGACAGCTCAGGTGTAGGACGGAAATCCTCGAAGAGGTAGACAGTGATGCCGTTGGCCGAGAAAATGTCGGCTACAATCTCGGCAAACTTGCGGGAATTGTTGCGCACGTCGTGACCAACCACGACCTTGATCTCAGGAAGTTCTGCAAAAGCCTCTTTAAGATAGTTGGCAAGACCCTGAGTAGCAGCGCCTACGGTGTAGATATTCATGCGGTTGGAACCTGCGCCCATTATGCCGCGAAGGCCACCCGTACCGAACTCAAGGTCGCGATAAAACGACTCGATAAGCTCCGTCTTATCGTCAGCGTCAAGCATTCGCTTTACTTCCATGCGAGTTTCCTCGTCGTATCCGTCGCCGAGCCATACATTAGCCTTAGCGACTACCTCTTTCATTAACTGATCGTTATCCATATAAGAAAAATATATTAGTTACTTGAATAATTGGCAAATAAATCGATAGAACTGACCGGCGAGCGGCGTTGCCTGCCGACCATCATACTTGATTATTTGGTAATAATAAGCAAAGATAAAAAGTTCCAAGAGTAATACAAAAACAAACGCCGAAAAGTTTGCTCCAAAAAGTTAAATCCCCTCTACTCCATCGCAAAACCCGATACTCAAAAAAGATTACTTTAACTTGGCCTGATTGAGAA
This sequence comes from uncultured Bacteroidales bacterium, assembly GCA_947173955.1. GTDB lineage: Bacteria > Bacteroidota > Bacteroidia > Bacteroidales > Muribaculaceae > JAAVFS01. Next base: position 36,070 of record CAMWHE010000015.1, read on the forward strand.
TATAGTTGAACGAATAGCTACGATCAACGAGAGTGTGAGGAATAATAATGTAGTGCCAGGGGGTTCCGCCATTTTGTGCGGTAAACTCGGTAGCACGTCGGCAAAACTCTCGCGCGGCTTCTGCTTTGGCTTTCACGTCAGCGTCATTAACATCTTTCTCCGCTTTGGTTTCGCACATATAAATAGCGTCAGCGGTTTCAACAATGAAGTCCGGCTCGTATTTTCTTGCTCCGCTCGACCAATATATGTTGAATTGATTAGGTACGGGGCGAATCCATTTTAGGACTTCATTGTTGGTTTCGAGAATAAATGCGAAATCAAGCTCGGTGGAACTATCAAAACGATATTTTGTATAGTAGGACTTTTTAAAACCTACATACACAAATTTGACTACTGCTGATTTTTGCGCCGGTACCGGCTCATGAAAATCAAGAGTACCCCAATTGTTGACAACAATTGGTTGGTCAAGAATTTTTGAGAATGGAAGCTCTTTGTTGATTTTGAACTCTCCCGGAATAATACGGTAGTGTTCTTTCATCTGCTTATATATGTTGTCGGCGAGACTCTGTTTATAAGCGTGGACACGTTCGTTCAATTCATCGTCAGTAATTCCCGGAGCATTAGTGCGAATTGCATCGACAGCTTGACCGACAAGTTTATAGAGTAAGTCGGAAATCTCGTCATAATCTACATCGTCGTAATCAATCAACGACAAAATCAACTGCTCAACAGCCGGTCGCTTTGAACTGCCCGATTTGCCCGCGATAACCTCAAATTCTGAAGAATTGTGAAGTCCCTGTCGGATAATTTCGCGGTGCAATTCATCGAGATTATAGCCTAAAGTGGTGTCAAGGTCGAAGTCGTCAAAAATGGCGTTGACATTCTGCTGTTCAACAACAATGCGTGGTATCTCGATAACATTATTCTTGTAGTCCTCTACGACGATATTTATTATCTCGTCCACCTGAGCAATTTGCTCGGCAGCATCTTGTTCGGCAAATAGGGAGTCTTTGACACTCTCCTTGATAGTTTCAATCGCCTTTTCGCGCAGCTTTTGTTTTACCTCTTTTTTTTGAAGGTCTCCAAAAGAAGCAACACCCTCGGCGGCAATGTTTGAAATGGCTGTCTCTACAGCCTTACCAACCTGTGTTACATACGCTTTCGATTTCTCGGTTATTTCACCCTTGACTTTTTCAATTTGCTTTTGAATCTTCTGCTCAGTAGAGGTCGGAGTGGTTTCCACACGACCTCCCTTATCGCGCTCATCGGCTTCGTCAAGTTCGATAAACGAAACACGTTTGAGAAGTGAATTACCCTTGTTTGCTTCGTCGATAACTTTCTGAAAGTTGTCGTGAGCAATTACGGTTAGGGTATCGACATCCTTATTCCCGGTGCGCTGCCCTCCGTATGGCAAGCGCAGACCGCGTCCGATAGTTTGCTCAATGAGGATAGCCGCATTGGAGGCGCGTAGCGGAATAATGGTGTAAAGATTATTCACGTCCCAACCCTCTTTGAGCATATTGACGTGGACGACAATTTCAATCTCGTTGTCGGGAGATTCGAGAGCGACAAACTGACGCTCAATATCTTCATCCTTTTTCGAGGTACTATCAATGCGAAGAACTTTTCCCTTATAGGCACCATGATAAATGTGATCGCTCTGCAATAATTCTTCTACCTCTTTTGCGTGGCTAATATCCCTGCAAGCAACGAGTATAAAAGGCTTGACAACGGATAATCCATTCTGCTTGGCATACATCTCAATAGCAAGCTTTGTGCGCTCATGCACGGTAATACCATCTTCAAGTTTGATAATTTCAATATCTTCGGGAGTGAAATTACCCTTATTGAAGTTGCGAGCGACAGCAATAGTCGGATTTTTGACATATAAACTATCGTCGAGAGCTTCGGCTAGATTATATTCAAATACAATATTTTTGAATAGCTTACCTTTTTCATCGAAAGGAGTTGCGGTCATCTCTAATCCCAGCACCGGGCGAAGTTCGTTGATTGCTTTCTTTGAAGCGTCCCCGTGATAGCGGTGAGCCTCGTCCATTAGGATAACGAGGTCAGGAAGCGAAGCGAGATAATCAAAGTAAGATTGACCGAGATATTCGGACAGGCGACGCATACGCGGTGCAATAGTAGTACCGCCTTTCTTGGTTGTTTTATTCTCGGTGTTGAATTTGGAAATATTAAAGATATTGATTTCAACATCAGAGAACAAACTGCCTGTGCGTTCCTGATAATTCTCGCCGGTTACTATTCTTGGCGGTCTGCCGACAAATTCACTTATGCCTTTGAATACATATTTAGAATAAGTTTCATCGCCGAAGTCCTTTATCAACTTCTCATAGAGAGTAAGGTTTGGAGCAAGCACGAAAAAGTGCTTGATACCTTTTTTAAGATAAAGGTATGCGATGATTGCACCCATCAGTCGTGTTTTTCCTATCCCGGTGGCAATAGAAAAGGCGAGCGAAGGAAAATCGCGGTCAAACCCTTTAAACGTAGGCACGATTGACTTCATCTTAGCAAGCTCGGCTGCAATGAACATTTCAAGCATATCCGGGTCAGTCGGCGGTTTCTGCAAAGAAAGTTTATCAGTCAGACGAGCGGTAAGTTCCAACGCTTTAGCAAGCGGCTTGCGAAGCGAAAGACGTTGGCGTATGTAATTAACCTGTGAGTCCATACTTCTTAATCGTTAAGTTCTTCGGTCGGCTCTAAATCACCCTCCGGGTCAAGATCATCCCATTCCTCATCGTCAATGTCAGGAACTGAGACGATGTTGAGAGAATAGTCGTCATGGTCGAACTCGCAGGTGTCGAGAAGGACTTTGGGAATTTTCTTGATAGTGATGTTTGAGTACTTGTTACGGCACTCCGGCTGAAACTTGGTGCAGCATATAAGCAATGATTCATCTTCGCCCAACTGATCGTGAATGGTTTCGAGCATTTCAGCGGTAATGAGTTGGGTGGTTGTGAAGATGAAGTCGTGTTCAGAACTGCGCCCTTGTCTCCAATAGACTTCTGTGTCGGGAGAATAAGTGAAGCCCTGATGCTTTGCCATAGCAGCAGCAAGCATATCGGCATTGTAATCCTTATTGATTACGAGATTACCATACTTGTCATGATTGAGAAGGCTGGGCGCAAGTTCATAGAACTTGAAGCCACCTCCACCTTGCCAATTTTCGTCACTCGTAATACCGCCTTTGTCGTCTCCGTCAATTACACGTTTTAATCGAGGTGCACAGTGAGTATAAGCATGGTTTCCCATTTCAATACCTATCCAACGACGTTTCATTTTAAGAGCTGAAGCAGCAGTTGTCCCACTTCCTAAAAAGCTATCCAGTACAAGTTCTCCTTGTATGGTAATCATTGAAATAATTTGGGCTATGAGTTTTTCGGGTTTTTTCCCTTGTGGAAACTCAACATTTCCTTCCTTGGTAAGATTTTTCATCCAAGCGTTCATGTCCCAATAAGTTCCCTGTAAATCTTTTTTATACAGTTCTCCTTTGATTACTTCGGAGGTATCTCTTAACCATACAAATAGTCTACACTTATCGCCTTTATAAAATTGCTCGTAAATTTTCCCTTTATTTTTGCCAGTCTTCGGAATATATTCGATAGACAAAACATCTTCATCAATATTATGTTCTTCACGATACTCCATAATACGAGAACGTATAGACGATTGAGCATTAGTTGTTTGAAAAATATTGACACCATATCGCTTATACGCTTCTTTTTCTGAAATACCGTCTTGTTTTGCAAGTTGCCCTACCGATTTAATAATTGGATTCTTACGTATATAGACTTTAATTTCATTCCCATCGCCATCTACAGTAGAGCCTATATAAACTTTCTCGCCTGGATCAACAAGAACAGAAGTATATTTCCAACTTCGACCATCGTCTTTATATTGCTGAATTAAATCAGACATTTCAGTATATGAGTACGGTCCGTTGAAAAGTTGCATCTTTTCATAATCCTTTGCATAAATGAGGATATACTCGCAGTTCTTCTTTAGTCGTTTATCTTCACCACCACCAGAAGCACCCGCAATATTTTTCATATTAACGGAAATCATATTAACGAAGTTGGAGCGACCAAACACTTCATCACAAAGAACTTTTAGGTAAGCTTGTTCTTCATCACTGATTTGTATGAAAATTACTCCATCGTCAGTTAAGAGGCGTCGAAGTATTTCAAGTCGAGGTTTAATACGAGAAAGCCATATACTATGTTCTACAAAATCATCGTAATGGATATTCATCGCATCAACATTATATGGCGGGTCAATGTAGATACACTTAACTGCTCCTGTGAAATTTTGTTCGAGAGCGCGGAGCGCGAGAAGATTGTCACCGTGAATGAGCATATTACCCAGCCACTGATTTCCATTAGGAAGAATACCCGCTTCTACCCCCCCCCAGCTATATTGTTGATTTTCAATAAGTAACCGAGGCTCAACAGCAAGAATTTCATCCTCCTTGCCAATCCATGTAAGTTCTAGTTTGTTTCTCTTGTTCTGTATCATATACTATTTTCCAATGAATAAGGAGGTAAGAAGATTAGCACCTATACTGACACCAAAGTTTTGTAACAGGTCTAGCATTTTGGAGCGTTTTGTCCCTTTTGGTGAATTAGAATTTATAATCTCTCTTATCTGCTCAATTTGTTCATCGGTAAAATCTTCATTAAGGTGTTCAAGAACAAATTCAATATTTTGAGATTGTGTTTGATTCTGGTTTTGAGTATTTACAACACTTACCAAAGTAGAGTTTTGCGAATTCTGCGGCTGACACATAGAGGGGAACTGTCTAATTGCCTTCAACAAACCTACTAGCACCTTAAGGTCTGGATTGAGTAAATCGGTAATATTAATTTGTTGAAATTTTATATATGCAATATCATTTGGATAATATATCCCTAGAAATCTAGTACAATTTTGAATCCATGAAGTTAAACCAGACATATCGTTCACTTTTACAGATGGCGAAAATTCTACTAAACAACCATTTTGAAACCCAACATGTTGAGGAATCCTAATAATTTCAAATTTTTCGCCTTCTTTTATCAACTTGTCGAGTATTTCTTCTTTACTACAATCGTTATTCATATAATTTCCAAATGAAAGGTTATTAACTTTGTTTGCTCTATCTTTTGGGCGAACATGGTTTCTACTTTTGAGAGTAGTTCTTCTTTCTTCGAATCTACGTCGTCCTACGCCTGCATACCATTTTGTAATATTATTTGTATGTAGTAGGTTTAACGCTATACGGATTCAAAGGTAGCAAAAAATTTGATATTAAGGGCGGTTGGAGATAGGATTTAAGGGGTTAAACTTTGCCGCCGTCTTTGAGGGCTTCGAAGAGCCAGCCGGGGAGAATAAGAAGCATGATAAGTAGTGACATAGGAGAATGTATTAGGGGATTTCATGGGGGATGGATATCATCTCCGATAGCAAAGTTACCGGAAACAGGGTGCAAGTTTATATCACATCAATGTTAATTTTCACAAATAGCACATAAACAATCCGCACCATTCACTCAAAGTCGTCGAATATGTCACCCTGAATGTCGGATATTGCGCTGAGGGGTATTTCGGTATTGTCGGTGAGGGTAAGCAAATCAAGGGGTTCTTCGACTTTCTTGACGGAGCCCGTGACTGTGACATAAGCGCCACCAGACTTACGGCTGTCAGGGCGGAAGTATGTTATGGCTATCACGGGGCGATCATCGAATGAAAGCGCATAGGCGAGTCTGCGCGACAGCGTCCGGCACTGGTCGGATGAAAGGTCGAGGGGCGATGACGTGATGCGGGCGGTCTCGGCGATGGCGGCATCGTGGCCGGTCAGTGCTGCGAACGGTGCGAACTGGGCGGCACGGTTCTCCATCGTCATCGGCTTTCTACACGCCGAGACGTAATGAGGGAGATTGACGATATCTTCGTAGGGAAAGTCGCTCATGCTTTGTGTCCTCCAATCTGTTGGTTTCGCTCGCGCTGGGTAGCACCGTCGGCATAGTTGAGTCCCCGCAATATGGCATTCTTACCAAACTGCTTACGCACTCTGAGCACGGCTTCCTGCCGGCGACGCTCGCGAGCCAAGTCCTCCGCTTCTTCCCGGCGCCGGCGCTCGAGGGCGGCATAGTCGGTAAACAGGTCGAGCTGAACGGTCTCGGGCCGATGATTGACCTGAGCTTCGGGCAGGAGCCGGTTGATTGAAAGTGACATACGGCGGATGAGCAGAATTGGGTTAACGATGCGCTCGTAAAGCTCTGTGACTCGGGCGGTGATAAGGCGCGATGACGATGTGTAACGGTCAAAGTTGGCCGTGCCGTGGGCGTGATATGGCACCAGGCGGCCGTAAAAATCGGGAGCAACGCGGCCACTATATCGGGAGCGTATATCGGGACGCGTAAGGCTCTCGACGTCATAGCCCACGGTCAGCACTATCTGGTCGGTCATGAGATGCTTGTCGACGAGATCGAGGGCTACTGTATCGGCCATCTCCTTTATTACCGTTTTGGCCTGATCGTAAGTATAGGCGCATGTCAGCACCTGGCCGCTCGACATAGAGCGCACCGCAGGGCGATAAGCTTTTATGAGATCGATAGTCACGGGCTCCCATCCCCACGCATGGTCAATAATCAACTCGGCATTTACGCCGAATTCGCCGTAAAACCAGTCTTCATGAGTGAGGGATGCACGGGCAATATCACCCATCGTGCGCAAGCCTGCGGCCTCAAGTCGCCGCGCGAGACCTTTACCGAGGCGCCAGAAGTCGGTGAGCGGCGTATGGGTCCAAAGCTGACGGCGGTAGGATATCTCATCGAGCTCAGCTATACGAACACCATCTTTATCAGGAGGCATTTTCTTAGCGACTATATCCATTGCGATTTTTGCGAGATAGAGATTGGTACCTATGCCGGCTGTAGCGGTGATTCCGGTCTCGGTCAATACTTCGCTGATCATCCGCATTGCAAGCTCATGTGCTGTCAACCGGTAGGTAGCAAGATAAGCGGTCACATCGATAAAGACTTCGTCGATGGAATACACATGAATGTCATCGGCCGAGACATGCCTCAGATATATGTCATAGATGCGCGTGGAATAGTCGACATAGAGCTGCATTCGGGGGGACGCTACGATATAGTCTACAGCCACCCCGGGAGATTCGGCAAGAACTCGACCCGATGTAGACTTTCCAAGGCTACCGCGTTTACGGTTTACCTCCCTGACCTTTTGTATAACCTCAAATAGCCGAGGGCGACCGGACAGTCCGAAAGCCTTGAGTGCAGGAGAGACCGCCAGACAGATAGTCTTCTCTGTGCGGCTATCATCAGCAACTACAAGACAGGTATCAAGCGGATTCAACTTCCGCTCAATACACTCGACCGACGCATAAAAAGACTTGAGGTCGATAGCTATATATTGTCGTTGGCCGTACATGAAGATTTATAAATGCACACATATGAAAGAATCCTCTCTCATATGTGTGCAAAATTAATCGACCGAGAGGCAGAAATACGGCACATGAAAGTTAATTAAGTTTAAACCGGACGCTTTACAATTACAAGGAAACAGGTATGTATACAAACAAAGCCCCCCGGGGAACGGTGTCGTTCCTCGGGGGACTCTCATGGATAGGGGGCGGTTACCTACTCTCCCACTTTCGCAGTACCATCGGCGTGGTGA